>JBEKEK010000095.1:0-29839 GCA_050013875.1 Trebonia sp.
ATCCACGGCGGCTACGGCTACTCCAAGGAGTACGAGATCGAGCGGCTGATGCGGGAGGCCCCGTTCCTGCTCATCGGCGAGGGCACCAGCGAGATCCAGAAGACCATCATCAGCCGCGGCCTGCTCCGCGAGTACAAGGCCGGGTAGCCGAGATAACAGCAAGAAGAATCGGAACTACCGAGGGAGCCGACAATGCCGTCATCAGCCGAAATACAGCGCAACCGCATCCAGCGGGTCAACGTCGGCGACAGCCTGACCAGGACCGCCGCGCGCTACCCGGACGCGCCGGCGCTGATCGAGCCCGGCCGGCGGCTCAGCTACCGCGAGTTCAACCGCCTGGTCAACCGGTTCGCCAACGGGCTCGCGGCCCGCGGCTACCGGCGCGGTGACGCGCTCGCGCTTGCCTCCGGCAACAGCATCGAGTTCCTCGTCACCTACTACGCGTGCGCCAAGCTCGGCGTGGTCTGCGTGCCGCTCAACCTCGGCTGGCGCGGCGACGAGGTCGGCTACGTCCTCGGGCACAGCGGCTCGCGCGGCATCGTCGTTGAGGCGCAGCTGTTCCCGGCCCTGGCGGAGACCATCGCCAAGGCTGAAGGCGTCGCCGATGTCATCGTGGCACCGGGGACTGAGGGAGAAACCACCGTCCGTTCGGATGCGGTGCTTGCGTTCTCTGATCTTTGCCAGGGCAGCGACACCGAGCCGGAGTGCTTCGTGGCCGACCGGGACCCGATCAGCTACCTCTACACCAGCGGCACCACCTCGTTCCCCAAGGGCGTCGTCGGCAATCACACCTCCATCTACCTTGAGTCGATGTCGATGGCGGTCGAGGCACGGTTCAACGAGACCGACCGGTTCGCGGCGATGATGCCGATGTTCCACACGGCGCAGCTCAACTGCCACTGCACGCCCGCGGTGATGGTCGGGGCGGCGATCTACATCATGCGCGGGTTCGAGGCAGGGACGCTGCTGTCGCTGATCGAGTCGGAGCGGATCACCCAGATCTTCGGGCTGCCGATGATGTACCGGCTGATGCTTGAGCATCCCGCCATCGGCCAGCGCGACCTGTCGAGCCTGCGGCGCGCGCTCTACGCGATGGCGACGATGCCGCAGGCGCAGCTCGAACGGTGCCTTGAACGGTTCGGGTGCGACTTCTACCTGCTGTTCGGTCAGACGGAGATGAGCCCGACGGCGACCCTGTTCCGGCCCGAGCACCAGCTCTCGCACGCCGGGGCGGTTGGCACGCCGGTGGTCAACGTGCAGGTCGCGATCATGGGGGAGACCGGCGCGCTGCTGCCGCAAGGCGAGGAAGGCGAGATCGTTTACCGGGGTCCGCACACGCTGACCGAGTATCTGTCGAACGAGGAGGCGACCGACGCGGCCTTCGAGCACGGCTGGTTCCACTCGGGGGACATCGGACGGCTCGACGCCGACGGGCTGCTGTGGTTCACCGACCGGCGCAAGGACGTCATCAAGACCGGCGGCGAGAACGTCGCGTCGATCGAGGTCGAGAAGGCGATCTATGCCTGCGCCCCCGACGACATTGCCGAGGCGGTCGTGGTCGGGCTCCCGCACGCGCACTGGACGGAGGCGATCACGGCGATCGTGGTGCCCGCGGCGGGGACTTCCGTCTCCGCGGAGGAGCTGCTCAGCCGGATGCGTTCCGCGCTCGCCCCGTACAAGCTGCCCAAGGCCGTCATCGCCGTCGAAGAGCTGCCGCGGACGTCCACCGGCAAGATCCAGAAGAACGTCCTCCGCGACCGTTACGCGGACTACTACGACGACGGGCCCGCGCCGCGCGGCTAGCGCCTGGCCGTCCACATCAGCGGCGGGTGGATTCCGGCTACGTTCCTGCGCGAACGATTGACCGAATGCTAGCTTTGCGCCGATACACCTACGTGCCACTGTCGGGGCCACCGGACGCCTGGGGGACGTGAGTTGCCATCTTCATGGGGGCGTCAGCGGTCGCGGCCGCGGCGATTCGACCCATCGCGCGAGCTTGTCAATGGTGCCTACCGGCTCCTCTTCGCCGACAAGTGGATGATCGGCCTGCTGCTTGTCGGCGGCCTCGCCACGGCGGCGGCGGTCGCGCTGGTCATGGTGCCCGCCGCACTGCTTGGTGCCTTCACGTTCACGGGCGGCCCGGCCGGACTGTGGCCGAGCGTCGTCGCGACGGCGGTCGCCGTATGGGCCGCGACATCCGTGATGGTGCTGGTGAGCGGGACAGTGGTGGCCGCGGCGATGATCCGCGCGGACGGTGGTGTCCCGACCGCGGGCGCCGCGCTGGCGGTCGCCTGGTACCGCCGGCGCCCGCTGGCGGCCTGGGCGATCTTCTCCGCCATCATCGGGATGCTCGCGAGCCTCCTCGACCGGTTCGGTATCGCCGGGGTGCTGGCACGCTTCGCCGTGGCGCTCGGCTGGGCGGCGGCGACGATGTTCGCCGTCCCGCTGGTCATCAGCCAGGGCACGATGCCCGCGGCCACCTTGCGGGCGTCGGCCGGCCTGGTACGGGCCAATTTCGGCACAGTGGCGCGCAGCCAGATCCGGCTGGCCGCGCCGTGGACGGTGGCGGGGATCGGCGCGGTGCTCGAAGCGCTTATCGGGAGCATCGTGCTCATGGTGAGCGGCGGTCACGCGCCGGGCGTGCTTGTCGGCGCCGCGATGGCCGCCCTGGGCGCCCTGGGCTTCTTCTTCGTCGCGATGACCGGCGCGGGGCTGGCGGCCTACCTTGACACGATCCTGTTCCGGTATGCCACCGGCCAGTCGGTCCCCGGCATCGACCCCTCCTTTCTCCCGCCAGCGGCCCCGACGGCTGGGAAGGTAGGTTAGGCGCATGCAGGAGAACAGGGCACGGAAGGTCACGGACGCATTGCGGGACCGTGGCATCAATGCGCATCTGCACAATGAGGGCATCGACATCTACGGTGTCCGCGTCGTGATCGGCGGCGGGCGCGAGGCGATCTGGGGCACCGAGGGCACGACCTCCCTGGAGGCCGAGGTGATGCTCGACGGGGATCTGGTCGGTTTCATCCCGGAAATCCCCGGCTCGTCCGACTTCGATGACGCGCAGGTCGCCGACGCCATCGCCCGGGCTGACTACGACGAGCCGATCGGTCATGAGCGGGCCGAGGCGCCTCCGCCCGAGCGTCCGCTGATGCGCGAGGGCGGTCTGTTCCGCCGCTTCATCGACGGCTTCCGGTACGACTCGAACTCCTAGCGCCCCGGACATCACCCCGCAAGGATGAGTACACCGCAACATCGCTGCTCGATCATCGAATATGAGCACAGGGCAGAGACCGCCCCGGGAGCCCGCGGTTGAACCCGCGCCAGCCCGGCCGGCCGGGCCGGCCGGGCCGGCCGAGCGGGGCGAGCACTGGTGGCCGGTCGCGCTGGCGATCATTGTCGCGGCCGGCCTGCATGTGGCGCTGCCGGCCCAGTACCGGATCCAGCCGTCCTGGGTGGTCCCGGTCCTGCTGCTCGGGCTGCTCTCCGTGCTGATAGCCGGGGACCCAGGCCGCATCGACAGGCAGCGAACCTGGCTGCGGGTTGTCACCGGCGCCGTGATCGCGCTGCTGACCCTGGCGAACATGGTCGCCGCGGCCCGGCTCGTCGTGGCGATCCTGACCAACAACAAGCTCTTCGCCGCTCACCCCGGCGGTCTGCTCGCCGCTGGCGGCATGGTCTGGGCGACCAACGTGATCGCCTTCGGGCTCTGGTACTGGGACCTCGATCGCGGTGGTGCCGCGTCCCGGGCCCACCATCCGGACCGGGACCCGGCGTTCGTCTTCCCGGAGATGCAGCACTCGGAGTACGTCCCCGCCGCCTGGGTACCCCGGTTCGTCGACTACCTGTCGCTGGCCTTCTGGACCGCGACCGCGATCAGCCCCACCGACATCTCAGCGATCAAGCCGTGGGCCAAGCTGCTGATGATGCTCGAGGCGAGCTGCTCGATCGTCTTGGCCGCGCTCGTCATCGCCCGCGCGATCAACGTCCTGTAAGACCGCACGCGGGCGGGTCAGGCGCGCCCGGCCGAGTAGACCTGCGCGCGCTCGACGAAGATCCGGTGCAGATCCCGGGCGGCCACCGGGGGAGAGCCGGACCTGGTCCGCTGGATGACCAGCTGGACGCCGGTGTGGTCGTCGGCCAGCGGCCGCCAGGTGATCACCCCGTGCTGTTCGAGCGGGTCGCCGATCACGCTGTAGTCCGGGAGCACGGTGAGGCCGAGACCCTCGGCCACCATCAGCTTGCCCATGTCGGCGCCGTCGGAGGAGAAGGAGATGGCCGGCGGCTCACCGCTTAGCAAGCGATGCAGGTAGCGGTGCATAAGGTAGCCGGACCGCATCACGATCAGCGGCTCGGCCAGCAGGTCCGCGGTTCGCACGGCCGTGAGCTGGGCGAGCGGGCTGTCCGCCCGCAGCACCACGACGGGGCGGCCGCGCAGCAGCGGGGTGCTCTCAAGATCGGGTGGTACGTCGTCGCCGTCGAGGAAGTTCACCAGGCCAAGGTCGAGGCTCCCTTCCAGGACGCCGCGGTGGATCTCGGTCTGCTGGGCGGCGATCACCTCAACCTGGGTCTGCGGGTGGCTCTGCCGGAACTGCCTGATAGCGGGGGCCAGCAGCGGGGCGGTCGCGCTGTTGACCGTGCCAAGGCGGACCAGCCGGACATTCCTGTGCTGCTCGTTGGCCGCGAGCTTGAGTCGGTCGAACGCGTCGAGCAGGGTGAGGACGTACGGGAAGAGCTCGCGGCCGGAGTCGCTCATCCGCGCGCCGTGCCTGCCCCGGTCGAGCAGGTCCACGCCCAGCTCCCGCTCCAGGCTGCGAATGGAGCCACTCAGCGCGGGCTGTGAGATGTGCAGCTCGTCGGCCGCCCGGCGGAACGAGCCGAGCCGGGCGACTGCGGCCACGTACTCAAGCTGCTCCAGCCGCATCTGACCGCCTCTCCCGTGCAGTAGAGCGATGACTAGATATCGATTGGTTTGATAGGAAAAACCTATCACCCCCCTGCCAACCGGTATTGGACGCGCGGCTGGGGGTAGCCGCAAGCTGGAGGCAGAGCCGCCGCTCCTGGTGGCTCCGGCCAGGGCAGCGGTAGGCCGCCGCGGGTGCGGGCCTAGTCAGCTGGCGTAACTTCATATAAAATCGATCGGGAATCATGGAAATGCGGATGTTTACTGGCAGGAGAACGTGATGGGCGTGGTGCTGCACTGGTTCCTGCCCACCAACGGTGACTCAAGGACCGATCTGAGCCTGGGCAACGCGGTCGGCGGGGCCGGCAGCCGTGCCGTCGAGGGCGGCAGCGAGCGGGTGCCGGACATCGGCTACATGGGCCAGATCGCCCGGTCGGCTGAGCAGCTCGGCTTTACCGGCGCGCTGACCCCGACCAGCTCCTGGTGTGAGGACGCGTGGGTCATGACCGCCGCGCTAACCCAGGTCACCACGCGGTTCAAGTACCTGGTCGCGTTCCGCCCTGGCCTGATGTCGCCGACTCTCGCGGCCCACATGGCCGCGACCTACCAGCGCGTCTCCGGCGGCCGGCTGCTGCTGAACGTCGTCACCGGTGGCGACGACGTGGAGCAGCAGCGGTTCGGCGACCACCTCAGCAAGGAAGCCAGGTACGAGCGGGCCGGCGAGTTCCTGCACATCGTCCGCGAGCTGTGGAGCGGCGACCCGGTGACCTTCGCCGGCCGCCACTACGACGTGCGCGGCGCGCAGATCGTGCCCGCCCCAGTCTGGCCGGAGATCTACCTCGGCGGGTCGTCTGCGCCCGCCCTCGACGTGGCCGCCAAGTACGCCGACGTGTACCTGACCTGGGGCGAGCCGCCGCAGGCGGTCGCGGAAAAGCTGGACGCGGTGCGAACGCGCGCCAAGGGGACCGGCCGCGAGCTGCGCTTCGGCATCCGGCTGCACGTGATCACCAGAGAGACCGCGGCGCAGGCTTGGGACCAGGCCCAGCGGCTGCTCGACGGCCTCGACCCGGCCGCGATCGAGCGTGCCCAGGCGATTCAGGCGGCCTCGCAGTCCGAGGGACAGCGACGGATGTCCGCGCTGCACGGCGGGCGCACCGATTCCCTGGAGGTGTCACCGAACCTGTGGGCCGGGGTGGGCCTGGTCCGCGGCGGTGCGGGCACCGCGCTAGTCGGCAGTCACGAGGAAGTGGCGGACCGGATCGCCGAGTACTACGAGCTCGGCATCGACGAATTCATCCTGTCCGGCTACCCGCACCTGGAAGAGGCCTACCAGGTTGGCGAGGGCCTGATCCCCGTACTGCGACGCCGAGGCCTGATGGCGCCGCGGAGGCTAACCGACTAGTAACCGGAGGCTTGCCATGATCACACCGCCGACCACCGCGCCGCCCCGCTGCCCCGACCGGGCGGGCGCGCGGTGAACGGCACCCCGACTGCCACGGCCGTGCGCGCCCCGGTCCTGTCTTCGGCGGCGGATGCGATCACGGCAGCCCGCGCCTACGCGGCGTCGATAGCCGACGGCGCGATCGCGCGCGACCGGGCGGGCAAGGTGCCGTACCCGGAGCTGGCCGCGCTGGACGCCAGCGGGCTGCTCGGGATCACGGTGCCGGCCGCCTACGGCGGGCCCGAGCTGTCCCCGGTGGTGCTGGCGGAGGTGATCAGGACCATCGCCGCCGTGGACCCGGCGATCGCCCAGATCCCGCAGGCCCACTTCCTGTTCGTCGACGTGGTCGCCGTGCACGGGACCCCCGCGCAGCAGCGGCTGCTGTTCGCCGAGGTGCTGGCCGGCGCCCGGCTGGGCAACGGAGTGGCGGAGCGGGGCGGCAAGCACGCCCAGGACCTGAAGACCAGGCTGCGCCCCGGGCCTTCCGGGCTGGAACTGCGGCTGGACGGGAAGAAGTACTACTGCACCGGCGCGATCTCGGCCCGCTGGATCGGGGTCACCGCCCTGGACGAGCAGGAACGCCTGGTCCTGGCCTTTGTTAACCGGCACGCCCCGGGTGTGACGATCGACGAGGACTGGGACGTGATGGGCCAGCGCGCCACGGTCAGCGGCACCTCGACCTTCGACCAGGTTCCGGTCGACCCCGCCCTGGTCGTCCCCTACGCCAGCGCGTTCGAGCTGCCACAGCAATTCGGCGCCCGGTCGCAACTGGTGCATACCGCGATCCAGGTGGGGATCGCGGGCGGTGCGCTGCGCGACGCCCGCGAGTTCCTCAGGACCAAGGCGCGCCCCTTCTTCGAGGCCACCAGGTTCGGCTGGACGGAGACCGCCGCGGCCGACCCGCACAGCATGCACCGCTTTGGCCGGCTCGCCACCCAGGTGGCGGCGGCCGAGGCCCTGCTCGCCTCGGCCGCCGCCACGCTGGAAGAGGTGACCCGCTACCCCCGGAGTCCCGAGGCGGCGGCCCGCGGCTCGATCGCGGTCGCGCAGGCCAAGGCGTTCGCCAGCGAGACCGCGGTCGAGGTGGCCAGCGGCCTGTTCTCGCTGGCCGGAGCGAGCGCCGCCGATGAGAAATACGACCTGTCCAGGCACTGGCGGAACGCCCGCACGCACGCCAGCCACGACCCCGTCGATTGGAAGTATCACCATGTCGGCAACTATTTGCTCAACGACGCCCTCCCACCCAACCACGGGCAGCTCTAAGGTGACCGTTACCGACAACTCCCAGCTGGACGGCGGCGACGTGTCGGCCGCCGACTTCCGGAACGCGATCGGCCATTTCGCCACCGGCGTCACCGTGATCACCACGGTGGACGCTGACGGCCAGCCCGTCGGCACCACCGCAAGCGCGGTCACCTCGTTGTCCCTCGACCCACCGCTGATCCTGGTCTGCTTCGACCGGTCCAGCCGCACGCTCGAGGCGCTGGCCGGGCACGGTGCGTTCGCGGTGAACGTCCTCGGCGCGCGGCAGCAGCACCTGTCGGCCAACTTCGCCCGCCGTGGCCTCGCCGCGGCCTGGGACGAGGTCCGGCACCGCCGGGGCCGTACCGGCAGCCCGCGGATTGACGGGGTGATCGCCACCCTGGAATGCACCGTCGAGCACCGCCTCGACGGCGGCGACCACGAAATCATCGTGGGGCGGGTCAGGGAAGTGGAGACCACCACCGACGACGCCGCACCGCTGATCTACTGGCGCGGGCGCTACCTGCTGCCGGAGTCGATGCACGAGTGACGTCGCCGTCCGGCAGCGCCGCCGGCCGTGATGGTCGACAGGGATATGGGGGTTGCGGCCGGCCCTCCGCGACTGCGAGCATCACGCCTGCATTCCTCGATAGCGAGCTGTGAAAAACGGCCGCCACTGCCCTACAGCGGTGTACCGAGCGGGACGCTTGCGAGCGTCTCCCATTCGTATACGTGCTTGTCGCGGCCGAGCCGGATCAGCTTTACCTCGCCGACCGCCATGGCGGCGACGGCGTCCTCGCCGTCGACGGCGGCCTCGAACGGGTCGGCCGGGCCGTCAGCGCAACTGTAGGCAATGCTCACGTGCGGAGCCCAGGCTGGTCCGTCCGGTACCCGCGACGCCCCCCAGACGCCGGCGATCGCCGCGCGGATGGCGTCACGCAGCGGCGTCAGCGCCCCGTCGGGGGCGGCCCAGCACAAGATCCCCTCGGATACGACCCGGATAGGACCGATCGTCACAGCGATGGGTTCGACGGCGGCAAGCCGGGCGCGGGCCGCGGCAGCGATCGTGGCTAGATCGGCGTCGGTGACCTCGTCGGTGAACCCGACGTCCTGCGTGCTGAGATGCAGCCAACGTCCGGGCACCAGATCGATGCCGTCAACGCCGGCCAGCCGGGCTTGCGCAGCGGCGGCGAGCTCCTGCACGGCGGGCACGTCCGCGAAGGTGACATGCCAGGTGTACATTCGCCGCCCGGGCCTCCAGCCCGGCCGCCACCACCAGTGATCCCTCATACTGGCCAAGTTAACCGTCCGCGGGCTGTGTGTACGGCGGCGCTGAAGCTGACACCTAGTCTCCGGCGAACCGGCTGAGCGCCGCGGCCTGCTTGACCGTCACGGTCCGGTCGTGTACCTCGACCCAGCCGCGTCGCTCGAAGCCGCGCAGCGTGGCGTTGATGCTCTGCCGGGTGCCCGCGGCCTGATGCGCGAGCTGCTGCTGGCTCATCCTCAGCAGGATGACGCCGTCCTCGTCACGGGGCTGGCTGAGCAGCACCTTCGCCACCCGGCGGGGCAGGTCAAGGAACACCAGATCCGAGGCCCCCTCGGTGAGCCGCCGGAGGGTGACCGCGAGGGACCTCGCCAGGGCCAGGGACGCGGCTGGCACGCGGGCGCAGATGTCACGGACCATCCCGCCCGGGATCAAGAGGAGGCGGCATTCCTCCAGGGTTTCCGCGTCGGCGGACCGGGGGCCGCCATCGACGGCGGCCAGCTCGCCGACCACGCCACCCGGCTGGACGACCGTCAGGGTCAGTTCACCGCCGTCCGCCGAGCGGACCACCACCCGCAGCCGTCCGGAGACCACCACCATCACGGTGTCGCCCGGCTGGCCGGCGGCGCACACGATCTGTCCGCGGCGGAAAACCCGCAACCGGGATGCCGCGGCCACCGCCTCGAGATCCTCGGACGGCACCGAAGCGAACAGATCGGTCGCGCGCAGGATGCGGGCCAGCTCAGAGGTCGTCATCGGAGGCCGTCACCAGACTCTCATCTCACGACCTCTCATACCCGGGCCCGTCGGCTACGTCAAGCCTTCCGGCCCGGTACGCCGGTCACCGGCGCCCCGCTGTGTCGGCAAACGGACAGCGGCCATGTCGGCCGCGTGACAGGCAGCCACCGCCCGATCCGGCACGCTTGCAAGCAGCGACGTACCAGGGAAAGGAACTCCGATGAATACATCGTCATTGGTTCTTCGCCACGACCGGGCAGAGTTTCGCCGTATCACGGAAGAGCGGATCGCGGAGATCTTGCGCTCCGCGGTCGACTGGGCTGTCAGCGACGTCGAATCCGCGGCCGCGGAGGTGCACCGGTACCAGACGGTCGAGCAGTGGCGCGGGCACCTGGAAACCCGCATCGGCGTGGCGGCGCTCGGCGCGGCGGCCATCCCCGGGATACACGGGCTGGGCATGCTGGCGGAACTTCCCTACCTGTTCCGTCTCATGAGCTATGGGGCTATCGGAACCGGTCAGCTGGCAGGCGCCAGGACCGAAGCCGAGGCTGATCTGCTGGCGATCTTCGCTCTGTGGAGCGGCGCCATCGACAAGGGAGCGCTGGCCACCGCGGCGGGCGCCTACGTTGACCTGAACATCGCGGCCTACACGCCGTTCGGGGCCAAGGTCTTGGCCCTGGGTCTGGATGTGGGCATCCACGCCGTCGCCGCCGGTGTTGGCGGGCCGGCCGGGGTGGCCATTGCCAATGGCGGCGGTCTGGCCGGCAATTTGCTTCAGCCGATGCTCACCAAGATCTCAGCGAAGGTGTCGGCCAAGGTGTCGGCCAAGGTCGGCGCCAAGGCTCTCGTCGGCTTGGTCCCGCTGGCCGGCGCGGTCATTAGCGCCGGAATCAGCTTGTACATCCTGGACGAGTTTCTCGACGCGGCCAAGGAGTACTACGGGCACAAGGCCGAGGCGGGCGCCATGCCGTAATCGACCTATTGCCAGGCGCAAGCGGACAGCCTCGAGATAGGTGCCGCAGGCCAATCCATATCCGTGGCTGGTCATTTCTGGTTAGTGCCGCGTCGTATTGCGGCGGGCGTTGTCACGCCGGATACTTGCAGTGTCCGGATGGCGGGCATGCTGGCCATCGGGTAGTCCCGTTGCGCGTTCGCGCCGGGCCCGGTCCGGGGCGGCGAGCGCTTGACGGGCTCGCTGTTTGGGAGGCCTCGTGCCCGGTGATGTGCCTGAGCATCTTCCCTCGGGAACCGTGACGATGCTCTTCAGCGATATCGCGGGGTCGACGGCGCTCTTGAGCCGTCTTGGTGACCGTTACGGGGCCGCACTGTCGGCGCACCGCGCCCTGCTGCGCGACGCCTTCGGCAAGTACCGCGGCCGGGAGCTGGGGACCGAGGGTGACAGTTTCTTCGTGGTGTTCGAGTCGGCTGGTGATGCGGTCGGTTGCTGTGTGGAGGCCCAGCTCGCACTGGCCGGCCATGACTGGCCCGGCGGCGACGTGGTCCGGGTTCGGATGGGCCTGCATTCGGGCGAGCCGGCCCGCTACGAGGACGGTTACATCGGCATGGATGTGCACCGGGCGGCGCGGATCGCGGCGGCCGCGCACGGCGGTCAGGTAGTGATGTCGGATGCGGCAAGGCTGCTGGCGGCCTCCCGGCTGCCCGCCCGGGTGTCCGTCCGTGACCTGGGTTTTCACCGGCTGAAGGACATCGAGGCGGCGGAACATGTCTACCAGCTGGTCGTACCTGGCCTGCCGGATCGGTTCCCACCGCTGAAGAGCCTGGGGGCCCGGACCAGCCTGCCGGTACCGCTGACGCCGCTGGTCGGCCGGGACGCGAACCTGGGCCAGGTCTGCGCCGCGCTCAGCGCGCCGGAGGTCCGGCTGGTGACGCTGACCGGCACTGGCGGCGTCGGCAAGACGCGGCTGGCGCTGGCGGCCGCCGCAGCGCTGAGTCAGGCGTTCCCGCATGGCGTTTTCTTCATCGCTCTGGCGCCCGTCCGCGATGCCGGGGTGATGTGGAAGACCATCGCCAACAGCCTGGACGTCGGCGACGGCCCCGCCGCCGACGCGGTGACCGGGTATTTGGGCGACCGCCGGGCGCTTCTGGTGCTTGACAACCTCGAGCAGTTGGAAGGAGCCGCCCAAGTGGTGGCGGAGCTGCTCGCGGCGGCCCCGGGCCTGGTAGTGCTGGCGACGTCGCGGCGGCCACTGCACCTGCGGGGCGAGCACGAACAGCCGGTGCCGCCGCTTGAGATACCGCGCGACGCCAACGTGGGGCAGGTGGCGGCCTGCGGCGCGCCGCGGCTGTTTCTTCAGCATGCGGCCATGGTCGCGCCGGGCTTCACGCTTACTCAGGACAACGCGGCCGACATCGCGGCCATCTGCCGGCGCTTGGACGGGCTGCCGCTGGCTATCGAGCTGGCCGCATCCCGGGTCAGGCTGCTCGCACCGCGGGCCCTGCTTGCCCGTCTGCGGGATAGCCTCGACCTCGCCGCCGCCAACGTCGGGCAGCCGTTGCGGCAGCAGACCCTGCGGCACACCATCGCCTGGAGCTATGACCTGTTGACCAGCGAATCGGCTGATGTCCTGTGCCGCGCGGGGGTGTTCGCCGGCGGCTGCGATCTGGCGGCGCTGGCGGCGGTCGCCATGAAAGGCCGCGACCATGAGACCGAATCCGATCCGCTCCAGGTGGCAGCCGAGCTGCTCGATGTCAGCCTGATCACCGTGACCGAGGGCGCGGACGGCGAGCCCCGGGTGGGTCTGCTCGAAACGATCCGCCGGTACGCGCTTGAGCGCCTGGGGCAGGCCGGTGAACTGGACGGCACCAGGCGCCGGCACGCTCAGCACTATGCCGTGCTCGCCGAGCGAGCGAACGAGCAGCTGACTGGCCCGGCGGAGCTGGCGGCACTGGACCGTCTGGAGACCGAGCACGACAACCTGCGCGCCGCGCTGGGCTGGTCGCTGGAAACCCAGGCGGCAGACCCGGCGGGCGACCCCGAGCGGGCGGTCATCGGCCTGCGGTTGGCCCAGGCGCTGGCCTGGTTCTGGTACCGCCATGGGCATGCGACCGAAGGGCGGCGGTGGCTGGGGCGGGCGATCGATCTCGCCGCTGATGATGGCGGAGCGCCCTTGGCCAAGTTGGGGCACTGGCTGGGGATGCTGCTGGTGCAGCAGGGCGAGATGGAGGCCGGGCTTGGGCTCTTCGAGCGCAGCCTGGCCATCTGGCGCGACCTGGGCGACCGGACCCAGCAGGCGCGGGAACTCACCAGTCTCGGCGGCACCTACCGCCTCAGGGGCGACCTGGACACCGCACGATCCCTGCTGGAGGAGGGCGTCGCTCTCTGCCGCGAGGCCGGCAGCGAGATCTGGCTTGCGAATGCCCTCACCGTCCTGGGCGGGGTGGAGAGCTCCGCGGGCAACTTCGACCGCGCCACGCAGATGCTCCAGGAGTCGCTCTTGATCAACCGCAAGCACGGGAACACGCTGGGCGCGGCCCTCGGGCAGCAATCGGTGGCGATGAACTGTCTGCTGGCCGGCCGTGCGCGGGAAGCCCGCGACGTGCTATCCGGCATACTCGGCTACATTGTCAGCTCCGGCGACACCGAGTGGCTGATCGACGCGTTGGAGGTATCGGCCGCCATCGCCGCGGAGCTTGGCGACTGCCCGCGGGCGGCCCGCCTCAACGGCGCCGCGCAGGCGGTCAGGCAGCTGGCGGGGATGCCTGGCACCGAGGCGGATGCGGCCCTCCTCGAGCGGTTCCTTGGTCCGGCCCGCGCGACCACCGCACCCGGCGCCTGGGACGCCGAACTGGCCGCCGGCCGCGCGCTCACCCAGCGGGAAGCGGCCGCGCTGCTCGTATCAGCCATTCCCGGCCCATGATATGACCGAAGCTCAATCGAACTCCGTGCCTGCGGGCCTGATTATGCGCCAATTGCTGGTCTTGAAGCGCCTGCCGGGCGGCACCTTCAAGATCCACCACCCGGGCGGGAACACCGGCGTTCCGAAGGTCAATGCGGCGACCTGTTTCACCACGCTCACGGCCACCGTTCCGTTCTCCGTGAGCGGCGGGACCGGTAAGTACAAGGGGCTGGCCGGCTCGGGAAAGGCCGTGATCAGCATCATCGCCCTTCTCGCCCGTTCACACGGCCACTGCTCGGAGGACGCCAACCCGATCGCCTGGCACCAGACCATCACCGGCACGGCGCACGTTCATCTGTAGGCACCCGTGAGTGGCAGGCCCGCCGCTAGGCCCGGATGGCCGTGGCTAGGGTGGCAGTAACAGATAGGAGCGCATATGCCACCCACGCCCGAATCAGAGCACCTGAGCGGCCGCCACCGCGACACCCTGCGGCAGATCTTCGATCACCCGGTGAGCCACAACATCGAGTGGCACGCGGTCGTGTCGCTCCTCGAGGCCGTCGGCACCGTCTCGGCCATCCGCGACGGCAAGCTCGACGTCACCGTCGGAGCCGAGAAGGCGTTCATCGAGGAGCCCAAGGGCAAGGACATCGACGCTCAGACCGTCGTCGACCTGCGTCACATGCTCGCCGCCGCTGGCTATCAGCCGGCCTGACCCGCGGCCGCGCCGCCGGGCACTTCCTTGAATTCGATGATCAGGAAGTCCCGGCGGCCAGCGCGGGTGGCGGGGGCCGGCCGCTGCGCGGTCACCACCCAGACCCCGGGCCAGGTGAGCGTGCCGAGCGGCGTCCCGTCCGGATCGGCCGAGGCGACGACCAGGCCAGCGTCGTGGCCGGCCTTCCGCGCGGCGGGAACGGTCATCCCGACCAGGTTGGGCACCACGACCTGGACGGCCTCAGGGCGCCCGGCACTTCCCGCATCCGCATCCACCCCCCCATGCTGCCCGTGGGCGGCCCCCCGCGCAATGACAGCGCCCAAAACCGCGTCTTCCCGTCATCGTGCGCACTTCGGGTCGCGGGGAGCCCCCAAGTGCACACGCTAATGACCGGTGCGACAGCCGACGCGGGCTGGCCGGCCCGGGCAGCTGCTAGGTGACCCGGTAGGCGGTGTAACGCACGCTGTCCGCCCCGCGGATCGCGGCGGCGACGAAGACCGACCGCTGCAGTTCCGCCAGTCGCGGCGCGGAGGTCTCCAGGTAGACCGTGACCCGGAAGTAGTACCGCGACGGGTCGACCGGCTCGCCGCGCAGCAGCGCGGCGAGGACCTCGGGCGGGCCGCTGCGGACGCCGGACGTGCGGAAGTGGACGTACTCCCCGGCCGGGCTCCGCGCCGAGTAACGGGTGTCGATCTCGGTGGTGCCGTCGGGGCGGATGAGCTGCCAGTCCGCCCCGCCAGGGAGGATCTCCGCCTCCAGCAGGCCGCTGAGCAGGCCGCTGACCAGGCCGCCGGTGATCGGCACGACCCGGCGGTGGCCCGCCCGGGTGGTGCCGTGGTCTTCGAGTGGCCCCAGCGTCGCCGTCACGTCGAACGCGGGCTCAAGACGGGGCACGGGCGCGATCGGGATCATAACCGCGAACCTAACCCAGATCTTTAAGATCCCTCGATTGAACGTACCGTTGCTTCGCCTCTCAGCAGCACGCGAACCGTCGGCGCGGGAGCCGCGGCCAGGGCCGGTCAGTCGCGGCTGTAGGCGCCGTCGACCATGCGCAGCAGCCCGTCGGGGTTGGCTTCGCGGACCGCGGCGGGCAGCAGGTCGTCGGGCACGTCCTGGTAGGCCACCGGGCGCAGGAACCGGTCCATCGCCAGGGTGCCGACCGAGGTGGTGCGGCTGTCGGAGGTGGCGGGGTAGGGGCCGCCGTGCACCATGGCGGGCACGACCTCGACGCCGGTCGGCCAGCCGTTGAACAGGATCCGGCCGGCCTTGCCCTCGAGCACCGGCAGCAGCTCGGCCGCCAGCGACGCGTCCGCTGCGGCCGCGTGGACGGTCGCGGTGAGCTGGCCTTCCAGCGACCTGGCGACGTCGAGGAGCTGGTCGCGGTCGGCCACCCGGACGATGATGGACGCGGCCCCGAACACCTCGTCGTGCAGCTCGCGGGCGGCCAGGAACTCGCCCGCGGTGGTGGTGACCAGCGCCGCGCAGCCCCAGCCGGCCCGGTCGGCGCCGTCCGGGCGGGCGATGACCTCGGTGCCGGGGTGCGCGGCCAGCCGGGCCACGCCGTCGGCGTAGGAGGCGGCGATGCGGCTGGTGAGCATCGGGGCGGGGGAGCTGGCGGTGACCGCGCCGCGGGCGGCCGCGGTGAACTGGTCGAGGTCGGGGCCGTCGATCCCGATGACGATCCCCGGGTTGGTGCAGAACTGGCCCGCGCCGAGCGTCAGCGAGCCGACGAACGCCGCGCCGAGGTCAGGGGCCGCCTCCGACAGCCGCCCGGGCAGCAGGAACACCGGGTTGACGGCGCTCATCTCCGCGAAGACGGGGATCGGCACCGGCCGCCCGGCCGCGGCGGCGACCAGGGCGAGCCCGGCCCGGCGCGACCCGGTGAACGCGACGGCGGCGATGGCCGGGTGGGTGACCAGCTCGATGCCGACGGTCGGGCCGTCGGCGTAGACCATGGAGAAGACCCCGGCCGGGAGCCCGCTGGCGGCGACCGCGCGGGTGACCGCGGCGCCGACGATCTCCGAGGTGCCCGGGTGGGCCTCGTGCGCCTTGACGACCACCGGGCAGCCGGCCGCCAGCGCCGAGGCGGTGTCGCCCCCGGCCACGGAGAAGGCGAGCGGGAAGTTGCTGGCGGCGAAGACCGCCACCGGCCCGACAGGAACGCGGCGCTGCCGCACGTCCGGGCGCCGGGCGGGCTTCCGGTCGGGCAGCGCGTGGTCGATCCGCGCCCCGTTCCAGCTCCCCTCGCGCAACGCGGCCGCGAACAGCCGCAGCTGCCCGGTGGTCCGCGCCACCTCGCCGGTGAGCCGGGCCATCGGCAGGCCGGTCTCGTGGTGGGCGCGCTCGGCGGCGGCGTCGCCCACCGCGTCGATCTCGTCGGCCGCGAGCTCGAGCAGGCGGGCGCGCTGCTCGATGGGGGCGGCCCGGAAGGGCTCGAACGCGGCCTCGGCCAGCTCGGCCGCGCGGGCGATGAGCTGGCCGCCGCCGAACTGGTAGGGGGGGTCAAGCGCGGCGCCGTCGCTCGGATCGACCGCGCGGAAGGACCCGGCGGCACCGAAGACGGCCTCGCCGGCGATGTACATCGCGCCGACGACACCAGGGGAAGCGGTCTGGGTTCCGGCTGTCATGGGTCCTCCGCATCGCTGTTTTTCGATCCTGCCTGTTCCTGTTCTACCAGCGCGCCGGCGCGGTGGACGCCGCCGGTGCCGCCAACGGACAGCGGGAAAGGCGCGGAATAACCGGGCCTCACCGCGGGGGCGTGAACGTCGGCGCCGTGTCGTCGGAGCCTTTCTGCAGGTAGCTGCTCACCTCTTTGCCGCGCAGCTGCTCGTCGTACGGCGTGACCGGCAGTGGCCAGCGAAGCTGCTGGTAGAGCAGGGTCCGGTGGACGTCGAAGGCCGCCACCACCAACTGGCAGAAAACCCAGGCCCGGGCCGGAACCCAGACCAGGACCGCCGCGGCGCAGACCGCCAGCCCGATCGGCAGCGCCAGGATCGTCCAGGGGATGAAGACGAGGAACAAGATGCCCCAGATGCTGGCCGCGACGGCGCTATTCAGAGCGGTTCGCGCGCCGCTGATCTCCTGCTTAGTCGAATCGGGGAGAACCAGCCAGAGCCGGGGCCAGACGGCGACGGCGTCCAGGCCGTACCTGTCCCGTGGCCGGGTCTCGGCCGCCCGCAGGATATTGCCGGTCTTGGTGGGCAGATAGTGCACCGGCCGACTGGGACGCCGATCCCGTGCCCGCTCCAGGCGGCCGTACTTTGCCAGCAGCTCCGCGCGCATCGCCACCCGCTTGGCGCTGGCCGTCTTGTCCAGGTCGGCCCCGGCCTCGGTGTCGGCGCCCGCGTTGGCCTCGAAGAGCTGGCCGGCCACCTGCTGCCACTGCTCGTCGGCGTCGGCGCCGCGGAGTATCACCCGTTGAATGAGCCGGCGCCGCAGCGGGCTGGCCCAGCCGGGCCAGTAGCCCTCGAGCAGCCGCAGCGCGGGGGTGGTGAGCAGGCTGACGAGCACCGCCGAGGCGGCGATCCCGACCAGGACCACGGCGACGATCACCACCTGGGCGAATGTTGCCTGCCGGCTGAGCCAGGTCGCCGGGCGCGCCAGGGCATGGCTGCCGCCGTGCGCGCAACTCCAGGCCAGCAGCCCGCCGAGCCAGAAGATGAGGGCCGGCGCGGAGATGGCGGCCAGCCGATCGCTGAGTTTGCCGCCGATCGCGCTGAAGAACGTGGTCAGCACGGGTGACCCTAACCCACCTTGACCAGCACGACATGGTGGGTGGGGCAGTTTGGGACCGGGACGCCGACGTCCGGGCGGTACCAGGTGTAGTCCCTGCCGGTCAGGCAGGTGTACTTCCCCGCGTGCATCGGCAGCAGGTCACCGGGGAGCGTCTCGTAGATGCCCCGCGTCGGCGCGCGCCGCTGCCACCGCGACGGCCGGTACTCCGGGGCGTCAGCGAGTACCTCTTCGAGGAAGGCGCTGGTCGCTTCGTCACCGCGCAGCAGGTCGCGCAACCGGCCGGCGGTGCCCTGGCCGGCCTGGGCTGCCACCAGAAGCTCCGCTATCTGCTCATCGAGCGGGCCGGCGGCCGCCGATCCGACCAGCCCGGTGAGGAACGGCCTGATCTGCCGGGCGGCCTCGAGCACTGGGTCTTCCATTCCCGCCTCCATCGTCTGTGCTTGCTCAGGTCAGCTGCCGCTGTGGATGTGGGCCGCCCACATCGACGGCTGGTCGGTCCGCGTCAGGCGGACCGTGCGCATCGCGTCGTGCAGTAGCCGCGCCGCCGCCTCGGCCGTCCCGGTGCTGGCCAGGCTCTCATAGCAGCCCTCGGCTATGCGCTGGGCGATCTTGTCATCAACCGGCCACATGGTCGCCACCACCCGCCGGTAGCCGGCCAGCTGGAAGCCGGCGGCAAGGTTGATCGCCTCGTCGGGCAGTGTGAGCCCGGTCTGCGCGGTCGAGCAGGCGGAGAGGAATGCCAGCTCCGCGCGTTCGAGGTTGAGCCGGCCGATGTCGGTGACGCTCAGTTCCCTGCCGCCTTGATCCGGCGGCAGCACCAGGCGGCTGGCCGACGGGTCATCGAGGCGGCTCATCGCGTGACAGGCGAAGTGCGCCCACGGGAACCGCGGCAGGGCGTCGTGCACGTGCTCATAGCTGGCGGCGGCGGCGCCGTCCTGGCCTTCGAGCACGGTCGCGTCGGTCCCGAACCGGTTCCGCAGGAAATCGACCTCCTTGGCGGCGTACGTCAGTTCAGGTGCGCCCCCGGCCTGCCAGGCGGCGACCACCATCAGCCGGCCCGCGTCCGCGGTCGCGGGACCGGTCGGGCGACGGCTGTGCATGAGCGCGCGCACCGTGGGCGTATAGGAAGAGACCACCCGGTCGATCACCGTCCGCGGCGTCGCGTCGCGGTGAGTGCCGTGGTAGCCGGCGGCGTGCAGCGGGAGCAGCGAGAGCAGCCCGGTCGGGCACCACCAGACCCGCGGCCACGGCTGATCCGCGGTCGGCTTGCCCGTCAGCCCGAGCTCGTCAAGTACCGGGTCCGCCACGGTGTCCCAGAGCCAGCCGAGCACGGCCGACAGCCGCTCCTCGGAGGGCACCGCGAGCGCGGACCCAGCCGAGTCGGGAAGCTCGCCGAGCGCACGGAGGAACTCGGCGACCTGTTCGCGGACGTTCGCGGCCGACAGGGCGGGCAGCGCGACGTGGCGCACCCGGTCCGGGGTGAGCACCAGTGCGTCTGACCGGATCTCGTCCACGTTGATGAGCACCACCGGCCCTTCGCCCGCGGCCGGCCGCAATTCGCCGGCCGTGAGCGGCAGCAGGAACTTGCCGAAACCCGGCCGGGCGCGCGCCTGCCCGATCACCCGGTCGAGGTCCTCGGCGAGCCGCCGTCGCCGTTCGGCCGCCAGATCGCGGAGCGCATCAGAGACGGGCAGCCCGGGGTCGGTGTCCAGGGCGTCCCTGAGACTGATGAAGCGCTCGGCGACGTCCGGGTACCGCTCGGCCAGCGCCGTCAGGTCGGTCCGGGTGGCGATTGCCTGGCTGAGCAGCACGCCGCGCCCGTGCTCGAGCAGCTCGACGGCCAGCTCGGTGTCGCCGAGCTGCAGGCAGCACGCCGCCGCCCGCGAACCCGCCCCGGTGATACCGATGAGCTCGTGCTCCTGGTCGCTCCGGTCCAGGCCGCGCGGCGCGACCTTCTCGAGCAGGTCGATGGCCGTCCGGTAGGCGCGGACCGCTTCCGTCCAGTGCTCAGCCCGGGCCGCGAGGTGACCCCAGGCGATCGCGGCACCCGCCCGCACGCTGGGCGCGGCGGTCGGGAACGCCGCGGCCAGTTCGCCGATCTCAAGCCCGTCAGCCAGGTCTTGGGCGGCCCCGGTCGCCGCGAACCGGTACAGCAACCCGAGGAGGATCTGACTGAGAAACCTGGCCCGGTTCGGGTCGTTCTCCGCGACCGTCGTCAGCCCCGTCCTGGCCGCGTCGATCGCGGCCGTCAGGTCAGCGATCTCCTGCGTCTGGGTGAACGTAAGCAGCAGGCCCTGCGAAAGGCCGAGCAGGACGATCGCGCGCATGGGATGGCCGGCCGGCAGTGCCGCGAGCGCCTGGCGGCTGAGATCGGCGGCTTCCGCCAGGCCGGCGCCCTGCGCGGTCCGGCTGAACCGCTGCCGCAGGGCATTCGCCAGGCTGTTGAGGTAGCTGGCGCGGTTAGCATCATCGGCCGGGCAGGCCGCCACCGCCTGCCGCGCGGTGTCGATGGCCCGGTCCAGATCGTCGAGGGCGCCGCGCCGGCCGAACCGTGCCTGCAGCGCGTTTGCCAGATTGCCCAGGTACCGCGGCCGCTGCGGGTCGGTGCCGGGGGCGGCGGCGCAGGCCTGCTCGCAGGCGCGCACGGCGGCGTTCAGATCGGTCAGCGCCCCGTCCCGCTGGAACCTGCGCAGCAGCGACAGGCTCAGGTTGCTGAAGCAGAGCGGGCGGAACGGGTCGTCATCGGCCGCCGCCGCGACGGAGCCGTACCCGGCTTCCACGGCGGCGCCCAGATCAGCTGCCGCGCCGGTCAGATCATGCCTGCGCAGCAGCGAGATGCCCAGCTGAGACATCCGCATCGCGCGGAGGTAATCTCCGCCGCCGGCCGCCACTGCCTGCTGGTCATGATCGACGGCGGCGTCGATGTCGGCCAGGCTCCCGGTCCGCTCGCCGCGCAGGCGCAACGCGCTGGCATACACGGTCAGGTACCCGGCGCGGTCGGGATCATCGGCTCCGGCCACGTCCAGGGCCTGCCTGGTGGCCTCGACGGCCGCATCGGCATCAGCGGTGTCCCCGAGCCGCTCAAAGCGGAATTCCGTCACCGTGCCCAGATTCGCCAGGCACTTCACCCGGGTGGGCTTGTCCGCCGCCGCGTCCGCCGCCTGCCGGCTGACGGCGACTGACTCGTCAAGGCGCTCGCGGCTCCCGGTGTGCCGGTGCATGTCCAGCAGCACCAGCCCGCGCTCGGACAAGATCGACGCGCGCCCCGGGTCATCGGCCGCGCACAGGGCAATGGCCTGCCGGCCGGCCTCGTCGGCCGCGTCCAGGTCGGCCGGCGCCCCGCCGTGCTCGAACCGCACGCGCCTCGCGGTGGCCAGATTATGGAGGTAAAAAGGGCGCCGGCTGTTGCCGGGGGCGATCGCGTCCACCGCCTGCTGCTGAGTCTCGACCGCGGCGTCCAGGTCAGCCGCCGATCCGGTCAGCTCGAACCGGTGCCGCAGCGTCACGCCGATATCGGTGAGAATCGCCGGGCGCACTTCATCCTGGGCCGAGACGAGGCCGAGCGCCTGCCGCAGCAGTTCGAGGCCGGAGGTAAGCGCCACCGGGTCGCGTGCCCGCAGAGCCGCGTCGATGCGTTCGCTCCCGTCGAGCGAGATCCGCCGCACCCGCTCCGTCCGCTCGTCTTCCTCGGCAGTGTCCGTGGTCGCGCTCGCCAGCGCGGCCAGCCCGCTCCGCAGCTTCGCCAGCTGCTGTTGGTAGACGGCCCTGATCGGGTCCGACTCCGGCGCGGCGTCCACTGCCTGCTCGAAGGCGCTTGCCGCCGCCGCCAAGTCGGAGATCTCGGCGGTCTTGCCCAGCCTGGCCGCCAGCGTCATGCCGCGCAAGGCGTGGAATGGCGCCGCCAACAGCGGGCTTGGCGTCCGGTCGGCCGCTTGCCGCAATGCCGCGCAGGTGGCGTCGATTTGGCTCACCGAACCGCTCCGGCCGATGAGCTGCGTTCCCTGCTGGACGTTGGCCATTACCTGCTGCAAGCCAAAATCCTCGGCCCGGATCTGCCCCGCTGCCTGCGCGAGCTCCTCAATCTGGGCAATTATCCCCGGGATATCGCCGGCCGCCAGCCGTCTGCGCAGCTTTCCGTTAATCTTCCCCAACGTCATCGTCGCGCGCGCACCCATACGGCAATCCCCCTAATGCCCGTTGGAGCCGCCAGCGGACTGGCTACATTCTGGCACCCAGTCGCAGCGGGTCACAACCAGTCCGCTGATTTAGCCGTCCGTTAAGAGTGCCAATGTGGAAAAGGCAGAAGAAGCGATCAGGAAACGACGCGGCGGCACAGGCGAAGCGACGCGTGCGTTCCATATCTTCATGGCCTTGATCTTTATGATTGATTTTTGATCTGCTAGATCGAAGGTCATTGGAGTATGAGCCTTGCTGCCTGCCAGCGGGCGGCTTAGCCCAGTGTCGCCTCGTGCCACTCGCGAACGTGCCACTTGCTGACCACGCCGTTGAGCACGAACGGGTCGGCGGCGGCGAACTCCTCGGCCGCCTCCTGGCTGGTGAAGACGGCCATGGCACCGCCCCGGTCGGTGAACGGGCCAAGCGCATTAAGCACGCCGCGGCGCATGAACTCGGTGTAACGGGCCTGGTGGGCGGGGAAGTTCTCCGCCGCCAGGGTGAGGTCGCCGCTTTCGTAGAACAGGACGTACCGAAGGACGGTGCTCACGACGGCCTCACGTTGCTTCCGTAGCTGTTAACCCTCATCCTCCAACCCTCATCCTCCAACGGCGATGCTACGCCGGTCGCCGCCGGCACAGCGCGGGAAAGGCCTGGCGGGATAGCGTGGAACCCTATCGTGACGGCCGAGGGGAGTGAGCCATGAGTGCTGCCGGCGCGGGTGCCGGTGACGGTGCCTGGCCGGTGTTCACGCTGGCGACCGGTCCGGTGGGCAGCACCCCCGCGACCCAGGCGGCGCTCACCCAGCCGGTGCTGCACCACACCGACCCGGCCTTCCGCCAGCTGTACGCGGACACCGTGGGGCTGCTGCGGGAGGCGTTCGGAACCTCCACCGATCCGGTCATCTTCCCCGGCGAGGCCGTTGTCGGGATCGAGGCGGCCGCCGCGGCGATGATCGGGCCGGACGACGTGGTGCTGAATGTGGTCTCCGGGATCTACGGCCGGGTGTTCGGGCAGCTCGCCCGGCGGTTCGCCCGCGAGGTCGTCGAGGTCGAGACCACCAACCGCGGCTCGATTCCGGCCGCGGCGGTGAACGAGGCGCTGGCCTCGCGCCACGACGTCACCCTGGTGTCCGCCGTGCACTGCGAGACGCCGTCAGGGACCATGAACGATCTGGACGCCATCGGCGAGATAGCGGCAAGGCACCGGGCACTGCTCATCGTCGACGCCGTCTCCAGCTTCGGCGGCATCCCCACCGACTTCGAGCACTGGCCGGCCGGCGTCGCCATCGCCGCCCCCCAGAAGGCACTCGGCGGCACCCCCGGCCTCTCGCTGCTGCACGTCAGTGAGGACGCCTGGCGGCACATCGCGGCCAACCAGAACGCACCGCGCGGGTCGGCGCTGTCCATCCTCGACTGGCGCGACGCGCACCGCCCGGACCGGGCGTTCCCGTTCACGCCGCCGGTCTCTGACATCTACGCCCTCCGCTCGGTGCTGCTGCAGTACCTGGCGGAAGGGCCGGGGAACGTCGAGCGCCGCCACCAGCGGGCGGCCCGCGCCGTGCGGGCCGGCGTGCGCGCGCTCGGGCTGCGCCTGTGGGCGGACGAGGGCGCCATCCTGGCCGACACCGTGACCGCGATCGAGCTGCCAGCCGGCGTCGACGAGGCGGCGGTGCGGGCACTGGCCCGGGCGGAATCCGGGGTGATGCTGGCCGGCGGGCAGGGCGAACTGCGGGGACGGGTGCTGCAGATTGGCCACATGGGGCCGGCCGCGTACCCGATGAGCCCGGTGATCGCGCTGGCCGCGCTCGGCCACGCGCTGCGCAGGCTCGGGGCGAGCGCGGACATCGGCGCCGCGGTCGAGGCCGCGCTGGCCGCGGGCGGCGAGGGGCCGGGGTTAGGCCTTGCTGCCGGTGAGCTGGTGCTCGATCTCCTGCAGGCTGCGTCCCTTGGTCTCCGGGACCTTGCGCCAGAAGTAAGCGAGCGCGACCAGCGTGAGGAAGCCGAACAGGAAGAACACGCCGACGCCGTCGATCGCGTTCAGCAGCGTCAGGAACGAGACCGTGACGACGAAGTTGGCGCCCCAGTTGGCCATGGTCGCGACGCTCATCGCCGCGCCGCGGATCCGCAGCGGGTAGATCTCCGCGATCAGCAGCCAGAACACCGGGCCGAGCCCGATCGCGAACGATCCGGTGTAGATGAGCAGGCCGGCTATCGCGACGATCGCCAGCGCCCCGTGCAGGTGCTCACCGCCCAGGAAGCTGCACGCGGTGATCGCCATGCCGACCGCCATGCCCGCCGTGCCGGACAGCAGCAGCGGGCGGCGCCCCGCCCGGTCGAGCAGCCAGATCGCGACGATCGTCATCCCGACGTTGACCGCGCCGTTCACCACGTTGGCAAGCAGCGCGGCCGAGTTGCCGAATCCGGCCCCCTGCAGCAGGGTCGGTGCGTAGTAGATGACCGTGTTGATGCCGGTGATCTGCTGGAATACCGCGAGCAGCACGCCCACCATCACCAGCGGCCGGACCCGCGGCGACAGCAGCTCCCGGGTGCCCGCCTGCTTGCGGCTGACCTCCTTGACATCGTTGATCTCGTCCTCGATGTCGTCGGAGTCCCTGACCCGCTTCAGTACGTCCCGCGCCTCGTCGATCCGGTCCTGCCGGATCAGCCAGTGCGGGCTCTCCCGCTGGAAGAGCATCCCGGTGAACAGCGCCGCCGCGGGGATCGCGGCGAGGCCGAACATCAGCCGCCAGTTCCCCGTGCCCGAGAGCCCGTAGTCGATGAGGTAGGACACCAGGATCCCGCTGGTGATCGCCAGCTGGTTCAGGCTGACGAGGCCGCCGCGGACCCGGGGCGGGACGACCTCGCCGATGTACAGCGGCACCACCATGGAGGCGGACCCGACCGCGAGGCCGATGACGATACGCGCGACCAGCAGCACGGGGAACGTCGGGGTGAACGCCGCGAGCAGCACGCCCGCGACGAAGATGGCCGCGGTGATCAAGACGGTGAACCGCCTGCCGATCAGGTCGGCCACCCGCCCGGCCAGCAGCGCCCCCACCACCGCGCCGACCAGCAGCAGGCTGGTGACCAGCTCTTCCTGGAAGGATGAGAGCCCGCCGAAGTCCTTCTGGAGGAACAGCAGCGCCCCCGACACTACCCCGGTGTCATAGCCGAACAGCAGCCCGCCGAGCGCCGTGACGGCCGCGCTGAGCGCGACGTGCCTGCGCACCTTCTGCGCGGGAGTCGCCTTCCTCGCCATCAGCATCATGACAACGCCCCTCACCGCGCCGCCGTTGGCGCGACTTGCAGCTTCAAGCACCCGTTCTGGTGCCCGTCTGGGCGTTTCGTCTAACCCGTCACGCTTCGAACAAACTCTTAGCGCATTCAAAATTTTCGGGTGGGACGAAGATCATCCAGCTCGGGGGATGCGAAGAAGGTTCTGCTGTCGGGCCTGCCTGGTAACTCCGCCGGGCCGTCGGTGCCCGGTGATCGGAGCACCGACGGGCCGAGCCAGTGGGCGGCCCGCAGGGCGAGTTCAACGTCGTGCCGGCCGCTGCCGACCGGGCGGCCGAGGCTCTCCTCGGCCTTGCGGATCCGGTACTGGACGGTGTTCTTGTGCAGCACCAGCCGTTCGGCCGTCGCCTTGTAGCTCCCCCCGGTGTCCAGGAACGCCAGCAGGGTGTCGCGCAGCCTTGTGTGGTGCTCGTCGTCGGTGGCCAGCGGCCCCAGCGTGCTCAGCACCCAGGGGCGCAGCAGGCCGGCCGAGCTGAGCATCATCGCCACCGGCGCGACCTCGGTGTAGGCCACCACGCGCGGCGGGGACCCGCCGGCCAGGGCGACCGCTTGGGCGGCGACGGCCTGCTGGTGGGTGAGACGGAACCCGGCGGTGCCCTTGACCGCGTCACCGAACGCGATGTGCAGGCCGCCGTCCAGGTCGGCCGTGCCGGCCGCGGCGGCGTCGAACCGGTCGCGGATCCCCAGCGGCAGCCAGGCCCAGGCGCTGGATTCGTCGCGGGGGAGGAACAGGGGGTCGGCGCCGCAGGCGGTCTGCGCCGCCACCTGGCCGATCGCGCGCTCAAGGCGGGTGATGTTGTCCAGCGGGACCGCCTTGTCCCCAGTCCAGCACACCACGCCCAGGTGGTACTGGCGCAGCCGGTAGCCGAGGGTGGCCTCGGCCGCGCTGACGTTGACCCGCTGGCCCGACAGCAGGTCGCCAATCCGGGCGGCCCGGGCGGCGCTCCGGTTCCGCAGCCAGTTCTCCCGCTCGCGCGCATAGGCCGCGACGATTTCCTCGGAGGTCTGGTCAACGTATCCGGCCACGATCTTGGACATGTCCATCGTGACCGCGGTTATCGTCCGGGCGTCCCGTGACTGCCGGGCCAGTTCCTGGAAGACGCAGTCAAGGAAAACGGTGTGCCCGAGCCGGTAGGCGCGCAGCAGCGCGGTCAGCGGAGTGCCGCGCTGCGCCCGCCGGCGTGCCTCCTGCAGGGACGCGGCGGGGGCGTGCACGTCGGCCAGATCGATCTGATGCTGCATGATCTGCAGGCAGGTGCCGATGTTGCTGTGGATGCTCGAGGCGAACAGCGCGAGCACCGACTGGTCGTCATGCAGTTCCGGGATCTCCCGGAGGGCGACCTCGTAGACGTTATCGGAGACCGCGGCGGCGCGGCGGCTCACTGACGCCGCGACGCCGGCCATCAGCTCGGCCACGGGACGATCCAGGTCCACCTGCGGATTCTTGCACATTCGGGCGAATGTGCCGAGAGCGCGAGTAATGCCTGTGCCCGCGGAACCACGCCCGGGCCGGGGTTCGTGACCGGCGACCAATGGAAGTTCGCCCGCTGCGGGCTTACGCTCAGCTGATAATGAGCGCTAACACCGATTCGGACAGGTCAGCAGCTGAGGATGCCGCTGCGGTGCCCCTCGACCTGCTACTCGGGGATGCCGCCACCGGCATGCTCCGCCGTGTGAACCTGGGAGGCTCGGGCCTGCGGCTGGCCGCCGCCCTGGCGGTCCGGCCCCGGCTGGTCGCCGGCCGTGGACGGCAGCTGGCGGGCGAGCTGGCCCGCATCGGCGCCGGCCGGTCTCAGATTCAGCCCTCCCGGCGCGACCGCCGGTTCAGCGACCCGGCGTGGGCGGGCAACCCGCTGCTGCGCCGCACCATGCAGGCCTACCTGGCGGCCGCGGAGTCCGTGGCCGGCCTGGTGGCCGAGGCCGGGCTCGACGAGCGCGACGCCGAACGGGTCAACTTCGTGCTGACCAACCTGATCGACGCGCTCGCCCCGAGCAACAACCCGCTGCTGAACCCGGCCGCGGTCAAGGCCGCCCTCGACACCGGCGGCGGCAGCACCGTGGCCGGCCTGCGGAATTTCCTGTCCGACATGGCGGTCCCGCCCCGCGTGCCGTCCATGGTCGAGCCGGACGCTTTCGAGGTCGGAGTGGACCTGGCGGTCACGCCCGGTTCTGTGGTGCTGCGCACCCCGGTCTTCGAGCTGATCCAGTACCGCCCGGCCACCGAGACGGTGCGGCAGGTCCCGCTGCTGATCGTCCCGCCGGTGATCAACAAGTACTACGTGCTGGACCTGGCCTCCGGCCGGAGCATGGCGGAGTACCTGGTCAGCACCGGTCTGCAGGTGTTCATGATCTCCTGGCGCAACCCGGACGCCCGGCACGCCAAGTGGGACCTCGACACCTACGGCCAGGCGATCCTTGACGCGATGGACGCGACCGCGCGGATTACCGGCAGCGAGCAGACCGCGCTGGCCGCGACCTGCTCCGGCGGCATCATCGCGGCGATGGTGGCCGCCCACCTGGCACACCTCGGCCAGCAGGACCGGATCGCCGCGCTGACCCTCATGGTCACCGTGCTCGACCAGGCGCACGCCGGCCTGGCCAGCGCCGTCATCGATGAGCGGACCGTGCGGCTGGCCGCGGCCGCGTCCCGCGCCCGCGGCTACCTGGACGGGCGGTCGCTGGCGGAGGTGTTCGCCTGGCTGCGGCCGAACGACCTGATCTGGAACTACTGGGTCAACAACTACCTGCTCGGCAAGAAGCCGCCGGCGTTCGACATCCTGTTCTGGAACGCGGACACCACCCGGATGACCGCGGGACTGCACCGGGACTTCCTCGAGCTGGGCGCGGGCAACACGCTGGTCCAGCCAGGCGCCGCGACCATGCTCGGCTCGCCGGTCGACCTATCCGCGGTCAACCGGGACAGCTACATCGTCGCCGGCATCACCGACCACATCTGCCCCTGGCAGAGCTGCTACCGCTCGACCCAGCTGCTGGGCGGCAAACCCCGGTTCGTGCTGTCGACCAGCGGGCACATCGCCGCGATGGTCAACCCACCGGGCAACGCCAAGGCCAGGTACCAGGTGGCGGAGGAGTGCCCGGACGACCCCAAGGAGTTTCTGCACCAGGCCGAGAGCCGGCAGGGGAGCTGGTGGTCGGACTACGCGAACTGGCTGGCCGAGCGCTGCGGGGAGGAGAATGCCGCGCCTACCGAACTGGGCGGCAGCGGGCTGCCGCCGATCGGCGAAGCGCCGGGAACCTACGTCTATGACCGCTGACCAGCCCAGCCAGGAGCCGGCCGGGAAAGACCGCTCGCGAGCCGGCCGGAGCTGGATCCCCAGCCGGTCACGGAAGGCAGCGGCGTCCCAGCGGATGAGGATCCTCACCGTCGGCGGCCGGTCGCTGCGCGTCTCGGTCCGGGGAGGGACCCCGGGCTGGCCGCCGCTGCTGCTGTGCAACGGCATCGGCGTGAGCCTGGAGCTGCTGCAGCCGTTCGTCGACGTGCTTGATCCCCGGCGGCCGGTTATCCGGTTCGACATGCCGGGCGTCGGCGGCTCGCCCGCCGCCGTGCTGCCCTACCACCTGATCACGCTGCCGTCTCTGCTGGCCGGCCTGCTCGACGAGCTCGGCTATGAGCAGGCCGACGTGCTCGGCATCTCCTGGGGCGGCGCGCTCGCGCAGCAGTTCGCGCTCGGCCGGCCGGAGCGGGTCCGGCGCCTGGTCCTGGTCTCGACCGCGCCGGGCGTGATCATGGTCCCCGCCAGCCCGAGCATCCTGCTGCGGATGCTCTCACCGCGACGTCACCGAGACCCGGACTACGCGGCCCGCATCGCCGGCGAGCTCTACGGCGGCAGCGCCAGGGAAAACCCGATCGTGGCCCGTGACCTGCTGCACGCCACCACCCGCCTCGGCCCGGCCTGGGGCTACTACTACCAGCTGCTGGCCACCGCGGGCTGGACCAGCCTGCCGTTCCTGCCCAAGCTGCGGCCGCCCACCCTGATCCTGGCCGGCGACGACGACCCGATCATCCCGGTTTCCAACGCCAGGATCATGCATCGCCTGATACCGCGCAGCCAGCTGCACATCTACCGCGGCGGCCACCTCGAGCTGGCCGCCGACGCCGAGCGCCTGGGCGCCGTCGTGGAGGCGTTCCTCGACGCCGAACCCGCCACTACCACCGAGGTCACCACCGACGACCGGAGCTAGCAATGACGCAGCCGACGAGCCCGACACACCTGGGGGAATCCCTCGGGACGGACTTCTTCTCCGTCCGCGAGCAGTTCACCGACGAGGAATGGTCGCACTTCATCACCGTCCGGCGGTTCGTTGACGAGGAGGTGGTGCCGGTCGCCGGCGCGTACTGGGAACGGGCCGAGATCTGCTGGCCGCTGGTCAAGCGGCTGCCCGAGCTCGGCATCGTCGGCGAGGACATCAAGGGCTACGGGTGCGCCGGGATGAGCCCGATGGCGTGCGGGCTG
>JBEKEK010000096.1:0-29728 GCA_050013875.1 Trebonia sp.
GGCGTGCAGCACGACCTCGATCCGGGAGCAGTGCCCGGCCAGCGCCTCATCTACAGAGTTGTCGAAGATCTCCCACAGGCAGTGCTGGAGCCCGCGGCCGTCGGTCGAGCCGATGTACATTCCGGGCCGTTTGCGGACCGCGTCCAGGCCCTCGAGAACGGAAAGATGCCGGGCGGTATAGGCGTCAGGGGCAGCAGTCGCCGCGGCCGGTGAAGTAGCCGTTGAATTAGCCTGTGCAGCGGCGGCAAGGGTGGTCACGGGCGGCAAATCTCCTTCACTGGGCACCGCGGGGATTGCGGCGCTCCCTCGCAGGGTAGCCCGCCGCGCTGGATGCTGTCCCCTGGCACGCCGCACGTCCCGGCGGGAGCACTTCAATATGATTTCGGACCGGATCTTTCGCTGTCGGCGTACGCGCCGCCAGGAGGGGAAGGCTGACGCATGGGTAAGTGTTGTGCTGTGCTGTAGGTACAGCGCAGATCACTAAGCCAGCCGGATACGGAAGCCGGAGGCACGAAGCACAGCGAGGAAGGCGACGTTGACCGGAGCTCTAGCCCCCACCCAGCCGCTCACGGCTGCGGACGTGTGCGACCGCTGCGGCGCCCAGGCGTACGTCCGCGTCATGCTCCCCAGTGCGCGGGAACTGCTTTTTTGCGCCCACCACGGTCGCGAGCACGCCGAAGCGCTCGCGAAGGTGGCCAGCGAAATTCAGGATGAGACACAGCGGCTATCAGAACCCTCCAACTAAAGGGCTGCTGCCGGAGCCGTCAGCACCCGTGCCTGCCCGGCGGACCGTAAGCCCGGGCAGCGGGAACGCACGCCCGCCCGAGCCGGGAGACTCGCCGCGGCGCGGTTATAAGCAAGGTTAAAAGAGGCCAGGGGCCGGATTGAGCGAGAAGCTCAATCCGGCCCCTGGCCGTTGCCCGGGTGCGGCGCGCGCCCCCGGTGTGTGCCGGGGGGCGCGCCGCGGGACGTCAGTCCAGATAGTCCCGCAGGACCTGGGACCGCGACGGGTGCCGCAGCTTGGACATGGTCTTCGACTCGATCTGGCGGATTCGCTCCCGCGTCACCCCGTAGACCTTGCCGATCTCGTCCAGGGTCTTGGGCTGGCCGTCGGTGAGCCCGAAGCGCATGGAGACCACGCCGGCCTCCCGTTCCGACAGCGTGTCGAGCACCGAATGCAGCTGCTCCTGGAGCAGGGTGAAGCTCACCGCTTCGCCCGGCTGGATGGCCTCGGAGTCCTCGATCAGGTCCCCGAACTCACTGTCGCCGTCCTCACCGAGCGGCGTGTGCAGCGAGATCGGCTCCCGGCCGTACTTCTGGACCTCGATGACCTTTTCGGGGGTCATGTCGAGCTCGGCCGCCAGCTCCTCCGGCGTCGGCTCGCGGCCCAGGTCCTGGAGCATCTGCCGCTGCACGCGGGCCAGCTTGTTGATGACCTCGACCATGTGCACCGGGATGCGGATCGTCCGGGCCTGGTCGGCCATCGCCCGGGTGATCGCCTGCCTGATCCACCAGGTCGCGTAGGTGGAGAACTTATAGCCCTTGGTGTAGTCGAACTTCTCCACCGCCCGGATCAGGCCCAGGTTGCCCTCCTGGATCAGGTCCAGGAACAGCATCCCGCGCCCGGTGTAGCGCTTGGCCAGGCTCACCACCAGCCGCAGGTTCGCCTCCAGCAGGTGGTTCTTGGCCCGGCGGCCGTCCTCGGCGATCCAGTCGAGGTCGATGCGCTGGTCCGGGGTCATCCCCTGGATCTCGGCGAGCTTCTCCTCGGCGAACAGGCCGGCCTCGATCCGCTTGGCCAGCTCGACCTCCTGCTCGGCGTTGAGCAGCGGTACCTTGCCGATCTGCTTGAGGTAGTCCTTGACCGGGTCCGCCGTCGCGCCCGCCACCGCCACCTGCGCGGCCGGAAGATCGTCGTCGTCGTCACCGAAGACGAAGATCTCGTCCTCGGCGCCGTCTCCGCCGCTGGCCTTGCCCTCGGCCTGCCCGGCGCCCTCGCTGGCCACCTTGGCGGCCGCGGGATCGGCGTCGTCAGCCTGGTCAGCCTCCGCGTCCGCATCCTCGGGCAGGTCGGCTTCCGCCAAGTCGGCGTCGGGCGTGTCGACGATCTCCAAGTCGGCGGCCAGCGCCTCATCGTCAAGATCTTCGAAGTCCTCGAGATCGACGTCGACCGCGAGGTCGTCCCCGTCGAGGTCGGAGTCCCCGTCAAGGTCGTCAGTGCCCGCCGCCTTGGCTGACGGGTCCTGGGCGGGCACCGCCGCAAGCTCTTCGCGGGCCTTGGCCGCCCGGCCGTTGCTCGCCGCGCCGTTGCCCGCCGCGGTCGCAGTGACCTGCGCGGCCTCCGGCACACCGTCCGGCACCCGCGAATCCCGGGCCGCGGAACTAGACGGCCGGGTGCGCTTGCGCGCCGCGGAGTTGGGAGCGCTCACTACCACGGTCACCTCTTCCTTCGCTGGGTAGCATGGCTGAGCTGCGTACGCATCGCGTCCCCCCGGGGACCTGCGTGCCCGCCACGACGGCTACTCCCGCCATCGGGCCCGCAGCTGGGGGATACAGGGGGACTTCCCCCCGGATGACAACAGCGATAATCGTGCCCTCCCGAGAGGGTCTTGACGCTTGGACCGTGCCGGGAAGCAGGCTTCCCGCTAGCCTAGGGGATTTCGACAGCAACCCACCCGCCTCCTCTCCACCACCATAGGTGGCACCCGGGAGTGCCTTGTACACCTTCTCCGGGCGCATAGCGTGGTCCGCGCTGACCGCGGCTGCCCGGGTCACCGCGACGCCCACGTGCGCTCCGTCCCCACGACCTGCGGAATGCTCGCATCGTTGGGCACATGCATCACAAGCACGGTTACGTCATCATCTTGCTCATACCCAGCCAGCATGTGGTCTAGCAGGTACTGCAGCAATCGTCCGGGGGCGTCGGCCAGCTCCTCCGGGGCGCTCGCGGCCACCCGGACCAGTTCGTCGAGGCCGGCGTCGAGGCCGCGCCTGCGGTTCTCCACCAGGCCATCGGAGTAGAACACGGCGGTTGAGCCGGGCGGCAGCCGGAAGGCGTGCTGGCGGCGCGGGCTGGCCCAGCCGAGCGGAGTACCCGCCTCGGCCCCGTCAAGCACCGGCAGCGCACCGGGGGTGAGCAGCAGCGTGGGCGGATGGCCGGCGTTCCCGGCCTGCCCCTCGCCGGTCTCCGGATCGATCACCAGGTAGGTAATCGTAGTGACCTGCTCCTCCCGTTCGGTCGCGGTAAACAGGCGGTCAAGGCCGGCCAGCACCGCCGCCGGCCTTGGGTCCGTCAGCGCCAGGGCGCGCAGCGCGTTCCGTACCCGGCCCATGCCCGCCGCGGCCAGCAGCCCTTTCCCCATGACGTCGCCAACGGTGACCGCCAGCCGCCGGTCCGGCAGCCGGAAAACGTCATACCAGTCACCGCCCACCTCAGTGGACCTCGGCAGGTACCTCGCGTCAAGGACCAAGCCGCGAACGCTCGGAAGTTCGTCGGGGAGCAGGCTGCGCTGCAGTGTGACCGCGGCCGTGTGCTCCTTCTCGTACATCTCGGCCCGCTCCACCGCCAGCGCGCACTGGCCGGCCAGCGCCTCGAGGAAGACCCGCTCCTCCTCCAGAATGGTGCGCGGGGTCCGGAACGAGAACCGCAGCGCGCCAAGCGGCATCCCCGCCGCGAGCAGCGGGAGTCCGACCCAGGCCTGTTCGTCGCTGGTGTCCAGGCGCCCAGGATCGCCGTTCCCGGCGGTGTCACCGGCGTCAGGTTCGAATTGCTTGCGCAGCTCCTCCGGGTCGGCGATGAGCACCGGCCGGCGGGTCGCGATCGCGCGGGTCATCACGCTCGGGGTGTCCAGGGTGAGCCGCACCCCGGCCCCGTCCGCGCCGCTCGGCGCGAGCCCGCTCGGGTTCACCACCCGCAGGCCGAGCTTGTCGTCCTCGAGCAGGGCGACCGCCGAGCGCAGGGCGCCGATCGCGGTCCGGCCCACTTCGGTGATCACCTCGACCACCTGCTCGACGTCGAGCGCCTCGGCCAGCATCGCGGTCGCCTGCTGCAGCCGCGCCGTGCGCAGCGCCGCGGCGGAGAGCTGATCGGTCAGCCGGTGCCGCATCTCCTCGGCCTCACGCTGGCTGGTCACATCGGTGCAGGCGCCGACCCACTCGGCGATCTTCCCGTCCCGCTCGATCGGCACCGCGCGCACGTCGTAATGCCGGTAACCGCCGCTCCTGGTCCGCATCCGGAACCGCTCTTCGAAGATCCGGCCGGTCCGCAGCGATTCCCGCCAGTCGCGCTCGACGCGCTCGCGGTCCTCGGAATGGATCGACTCCAGCCACCCGTTGCCGAGAAACTCGGCCACGGTCTGCCCGGTGATCCACCGCCACTCGGTGGAATCCTCGAGCATCTCCCCGTCCGGCGACGCCACCCAGGTAATCTGGGCGCCGCCCTGCACCAGCGCCCGGTAGCGCTCCTCGCTGCGCCGCAGCGCCTCCTCGGTAGCCGGGCCGGTGCCGCCGACGATGACAACCAGGCCGGCCCCGCACAGCGCGCCATCGGGGCCGTTCACGCCGAACCAGTGGAAGATCCGCTGGCCGAGCTGCGCGCCCGTGCCCGTCGCGCCCGGCGCGAACGTCTCCATCGCCGGACGGCCCTGCGCGAGCACCTGCTGGAGCGCGGCCTCGGCGCGGGCGGCGTCCACCGAGGGCAAGACAGCCGTGACCGAGTTGCCAACAAAGTCCGCGATCGGACGGCCGTACATCCCGGCCAAGGCGGCGTTGGCCCATAGGAAACGCCGGTCCGGGCCCAGAAAAGCCATCCCGGCGGGCGCGTCACGCAACACGGCAGCCGGAAGCCAGGATTCGAACTCGCTCAATCCGGCCTCCCGCTGCTTCGGCACAGAGGTATCAGCGCTCAACGAGCACCTCGCCTACCGTGCAGGCGCCTGCCACTGGCGGCTCCTTCCTGCGCTGCCCTGCCAGCCGCGCCACTAACATGCTGCCTGGCGCCTGGCTGCAGTTGCGCCTACGAGCCGGCTAGGTGCCGCCCGCACAGCGCTCATACAGAATAAGCGTGCCACAATCCAGGAAGCGATGCTGCCAGCTACCGGTACGGAAGCCAAGCGTGAATCGCCGCCCGTTTCTATCAGCCCCGGCTGCGCCGGGGCTTTAGGCACCTGACGGCACCCAAAAACGCGACACGGACAGGATCGCTGCCATCGCAAGGCACAATGATGACAGCATGGGTAAATTCTCCTACAGCGGATGATGTGCTTCCCTCGGCCGACCGCAACCCGATGCGGGCGACGGGGCGAGCGTTGTTTCACATGTCCAGATCTGAGAGGCTATCAGGGTGAGCCCGCAGAGCCGACGTCACGGCGAGGCAGGTAACGTGGCGCCCCCCAACGCGCTGTTCGACGAGTTTTTGCATGCGGCGCGGGAGTTGCTGGCGGTGCGCAGTCCGCTCGATGCCGAGCTGCTCGTCAGTGACCTGCTCGGAACCTGGTGGCCGCAGCGCCATCACACCATCGGCGGGGCCGGCGTCGAGCAGCTCGTCGGCGAAGGCTTGGTCGAGTACGCCGCGGGCCAGCGCTCCCCGGCCGCGCTCGCGCTGCTCTCAGGCATCGCCTGCCTGGGCACCTCGCGGCAGGCGGCGGCAGCCGAGCAGGCGGCGATCACGCTGATCGACGCGGGGGTCAGGACCCCGCGCTGGGCCGATCACCTCGGCATGGTCACCGCCGCCAACTGCTACGTGAACCCCGACGAATGGGGTGATCAGGACGAGCTGATCTGCGTCTACAGCTATGACGGCGAGGAGCCGCACGCGCTCATCTGCGTGATCGACTACAACTCGTCAGGAATGATCAAGGACGGCTGGGTCAGCTCGCAGGTCGACAAGCTGCTCGACCACTGCCAGCGGGTGTCGGCCGCCCGCGAGGGCGCCCGGCCGGAGGACGGCTTCCGCGAGATCGACCCGCCACAGGCCAGGAAGATGCTGGAGGCCGCGCTGGCGGCCACCGACGACGCCGAGGATCCCCTGGTCAGCGACACCTTCGCCGCCAAGCACGCGTTCATCAGGTCCCGCATCCGCGCGCTGCCGCCGACGTCCGTCCGCGGCGCCCGGGCCAAGCGGTTCTGGACAACGGAGCGCCGGGCGCTGCTCGCCGCCGAGTTCCTCGCCTCCGACGAGGCCGAGGAGCTCTCCGACCGCAGGGCCGCCAGCCGCTGCGCGGACCGGATCATCGACTTCGGGTGTGACCAGGACAGTGGCCGGCCGCTGCGGATGTCACCGTTCAAGGTGCAGAGCTTCATGCTGACCTGGCTGCCGCGCAAGGTGGTACTCTCGGCCGCCGACCAGAACGCGATGCCGCACGTGCTCAACGCCTGGATCCGCTGGTCCGGCCGGAAGCGCGGGCTGGCCGAGAGCGCCATCGCGCAGACGCTCGACACGCTGTTCGACTCGATGTCCACGTTCACCCGGATCTACCGGGACCCGGCCGAGCTCGGCATCGACGAGGAACTCGCGGCCCGGCTGCTGCCGGACTCCGACCTGGAGGCGCTGCCGCGCCGCGTTTTCGCCTTCCCGCTGCTGGTGGGCAAGCACGGCGGAGTGGACCTGTCCAAGCTCGACCCGGCCGACCCGTCCGACCGGCGGCTGCTACTCGCCGCCGACCACGACACTAAAACCGGGTCACCGAGCTCGGCCGGCGTCGGCCGACACATCGACCGCCACCTCGCCCTGGCGGACCGGCTCTGGCGCGGCTCCCCGCCGGCCCTCTGGGACGCCGCGCAGCGGCTGCTCGACACCGGCGAGGACCGGCACATGGTGCTGCACGCCCTGATGGACGTCCTCGACGCGGCGGGCGGTGACGAGGCCGCCCTCGAGGTAGCGCTGCGCGAGCTCGCCACCGGCCTGACCGACGACGACATCAACGGCCTCGGCAACATGGACCCGTGACCGATCCCCGAACTCCGAACCAGACATTTAAGACATTTCACCAGGACGCGGCGTCACCCTCAGATGCCTGCCGCAGCTGAAGGCCTGCGAGCAAATAACCCGTCGGCTCGGACTGCCAGCACGCAGGCCAACGGGTGCGTAAAGGCTACGGGTTATTCCGATACAGGCTCTTAGGGCACTTCTTGTACGGACATTAACCGACAAATAGGGCATTCTGGCCGCTGAAAGCGTACAAGTTTGGCCCCAAGGCACCATGTGCGGGCGGCGGACGCTGCGATGAGCCCATGGAGCGGCGGGACATGGACTGATGACCGGACATAACGCACAATGATGCTGATTGTGTGTAGTTCGGGTCGTATATCGCCCCAAACTACACACGCTGACGGCAACAGTGCCGCGCCCTGACGCGCGAGCGTCAGCCCAGCAACAGACACCTGAGCCGGGTACGCGAGCGTCAGCCCCGAAACAGACACCTGAACCGGGTACGCGAGCGTCAGCCCCGAAACAGACGCCTGAACCGGATACGCGAACGTCAGCCCTGAACAGACGCCTGAGCAGATGCGCGAGCCTCAGCCCTGGAGAGACGGCTGAGCTGGGCTTTGTGGTCTGCCCTGCAGACCTGGGAGAGCGGGGGCGCGAGTGGTGCGCCACCGCGCGTTCAGCTCCGCCAGAGCGGATTTCTCGGGCGGTGCTGACAGCGCGGGAAGCACCACCGCGACCCCGCACCACCGCGACCCCGCACCACCGCGACCCCGCACCACCGCGACCCCGCGACCCCGCGACCCCACGCGACCCCGCGACTGACGGAGGATGGGCCGGGGGCGTAGAGCCACCGTACGTTCCGGATTACGGGGTCTGGAATCCCCCGCCGCCGGGGGTCTCGATCACGAAAACCTCTCCCGCGGCGAGGTTGGCGGTGTCGCAGCCGCGCATCGCGGTGATGGCGCCGTCGGCCCGTTCCACCCAGTGCCGACCCAGATCGCCCGGCGCACCGCCCTGGCGGCCGAAGGCGGGGATGCGCCGGTGGCCGCTGAGGGTGGTGACGGTCATCGGCTCGAGGAACCTGATCCGGCGGGTGCCGCCGTCGCCGCCGCGCCAGCGGCCCGCGCCGCCGCTGCCCCTTCTGATCGCATAAGACTCGAGGCGGACCGGGTAACGCCATTCGAGCACCTCGGGGTCGGTGAGCCGGGAGTTGGTCATCTTGGTCTGCACGACATCGGCGCCGTCGAACCCCTCCCCCGCGCCTGAGCCGCTGGCGACCGTCTCGTAGTACTGGTAACGGTCGTTGCCGAACGTCACGTTGTTCATCGTGCCGGACCCCTCGGCCATGACGTCGAGGGCGGCGTAGAGTGCGCCGGTGACCGCCTGGCTGGTCTCGACGTTGCCGGCCGCGACGGCGGCGGGGTAGGCGGGGCTCAGCATGGTCCCGGCGGGAATGATCACCTTAAGCGGCTGCAGGCAGCCGGCGTTCAGCGGGATGTCCTTGTCGACGAGCGTGCGGAACACGTAAAGCACCGCGGCCATCGCCACGCTCGAGGGGGCGTTGAAGTTGTCGCCTAGCTGGGCGCTGGTGCCGGTGAAGTCGATGGTGGCGGTCCTGGTTTGCCGGTCGACGGTCACCTTGACCCTGATTTTCGCCCCGTTGTCGAGTTCGTAGGTGTACTCGCCGTCGGTCAGCTTGGCGATGGCGCTGCGCACCGACTCGGCCGCGTTCTGCTGGACGTGGCGCATGTACGCGTGGACCACATCGAGGCCGTACTGCCCGACCATGCGGTAGAGCTCCCCGGCGCCCTTCTCGTTCGCCGCCACCTGGGCTCTCAGGTCGGCCAGGTTCGTGCCCGGGTTTCTTGACGGGTACTCGGCGCCAGCCAGCAGGCGCTCGGTCTCCTGTTCCCGCAGCCGGCCGTCGGTGACCAGCAGCCAATTGTCGATGAGGACGCCCTCTTCCTCGATCCGGGTGCTTGTCGCGGGCATCGAGCCGGGGGTTATGCCGCCTATCTCCGCGTGATGACCACGGGACGCGACGTAGAACCAGATTTCGTCGCTGTCGCTGTCGCTGTCGCTGTCGCAGGGCGGGCCGGCCGGCCCGGGGCCGGGACGGCGGGCGGCGAAGACCGGGGTGATCACCGTGACGTCGGGCAGGTGGGTGCCGCCGTGATAGGGGTCGTTGAGGGCGTAGACGCTGCCCGGCCGCATGGATCCCTTGTTGCGCGCTATGACCATCTTTATGGACTCACCCATCGAGCCCAGGTGGACCGGGATGTGCGGCGCGTTGGCGATGAGGCCGCCGTCGGCGTCGAAGATCGCGCAGGAGAAGTCCAGCCGCTCCTTGATGTTGACCGAGTGCGCGGTGGCCCGCAGGCGCTCCCCCATCTGCTCGGCGATCGCCATGAACAGGTTGCTGAAGACCTCGAGCAGCACCGGGTCAGCCTCGGTGGTCGCCCTGGCGGTGCCCTGATCGGCCGCGGTGCGGGTGAGCAGCAGGTCAAGCCGGCCCGTGACCGACGCCTGCCAGCCGGGCTCGACGACCGTCGTCGCCAGGTCCTCGGCGATGATCGCCGGGCCGTGCACGACCTGACCTGGTGCGAGCGAGGGCCGCCGGTACAGCGGCACTGATGACCACTCTCCCGCCGCGAACAACCGCACGTGCTCGTGCACGCCCGGTTGCCCGGCTTGCCCGCCGGCGGCGGGGGGATCTACGGCGGCGGTGGCGGCTTGGTCGGGGGCAGTGCAGGCGGCCTCGACCGAGACGGCCTCGATGATGACGGGCCGGCCGGGCATCAAGAAGGAGAACCGGCCGCGGTAGGCCCGCTCGAAGGCGGCGGTCATCTCCCCGGCGCTGCCGTAGGGAACCGGCAGCGGGGTGTCGGTGCCGTCGTAGCGCAGGTGCACGCGGCGGGTGACCTGGACCCGCGGCGACGCCGCGGCACGGTCTGGCGACTGCCTGCCCGGCTCGGGCGACTGCCTGCCCGGCTCGGGCGGCTGGCTCGCCGGGGCGGGCGCAAGCACCCCCTGGGCAGCCAGGCCGGCCCGCGCCGACTCCTCCAGGGAGCGGAATGCCCGGGCGAGGAGCCCAGCGGCGGCTTCGCCGGCCAGCGGCACCTCGACGGCGGACTCGCGCATCGCGATCACGTCGGCCAGGCCGATGCCGTAGGCGGACAGCGCCCCCGCCAGCGGGTGGATGAGCACACTGGTCATGCCGAGGGCGTCGGCCACCGCGCAGGCGTGCTGGCCGCCCGCCCCGCCGAAGGTGGACAGCGCGTACCTGGTCACGTCGTAGCCGCGCTGCACGGAGATCTTCTTGATCGCGTTCGCCATGTTGGCCACCGCGATCTCGAGGAAGCCCGCGGCGACCTGCTCGGGGACACGCCGGTCGCCGGTGGCGGCGGTGATTTGCGCGGCCAGGCGGGCGAACCGGTCGCGGGTGATCCCGAGGTCGAGCGGCTGGCCGCCGTCGGCCCCGAAGACGCGCGGGAAATGGCCCGGCTGCACCCGGCCGAGCAGCACGTTGGCGTCGGTCACGGTCAGCGGCCCGCCGCGGCCGTAGCAGGCCGGGCCGGGTTCGGCGCCCGCCGAGTCCGGGCCCACCCGGTACCGGCCGTCGTCGAAGTGCAGGATCGACCCGCCGCCGGCCGCGACCGTATGGATGGACAGCATCGGCGCGCGCATCCTGACCCCGGCGACCTCGGTTTCGTAGCGCCGCTCGAACTCGCCCGCGTAGTGCGACACGTCGGTGGACGTGCCGCCCATGTCGAAGCCGATCACGCGGTCAAAGCCGGCCGCGGCGGCGGTGCGCGCCATGCCGACGATGCCGCCGGCCGGCCCGGAGAGGATGGAGTCCTTGCCCCGGAAGGATGCTCCGTCGGCCAGGCCGCCGTTGGACTGCATGAACAGCAGCGGCACCCCGGCCAGCTCGCCCGCCACCTCTTCGACGTAGCGCCGCAGCACCGGCGAGAGATAGGCGTCCACCACGGTGGTGTCGCCCCTGGAGACCAGCCGCATCAGCGGGCTGACCTCGTGCGACTCGCTGACCTGAGTGAAACCGATCCGGCGGGCGATCGCGCCGATCCGTTCCTCGTGCGCCGGGTACCGGTAGCCGTGCAGGCAGACCACCGCGGCGGCCCGGAACCCGGCGGCGAAGGCCGCCCGCAGCTCCCGCTCTACCGGGCCGGCCGCGAGCGGGCGTACCACCTCGCCGTGCGCGCCGACCCGCTCGGGCACCTCGATCACCCGGTCGTAAAGCTGCTCGGGGAGGACGATGTGCCGGTCGAAGATGCGCGGGCGGTTCTGGTAGGCGATGCGCAGCGCGTCGCCGAAACCCGCGGTGATCACCAGGACGGTCGGCTCGCCCTTCCGCTCGAGCAGCGCGTTGGTGGCCACCGTGGTGCCGAGCCGGACGGCCGCGATCTGCTCAGCGGGCAGCGGTGCCCCCGGCGCGACGCCCAGCAGGTGCCTGATCCCGGCCACCGCGGCGTCGCGGTAGGCCGGGCTGACCGAGAGCAGCTTGTGCGCGGCGAGCGACCCGTCCGGCCGCCGCCCCACGATGTCGGTAAACGTGCCGCCCCGGTCAACCCAGAATTCCCAGCGCTCGCCCACCAGCCAAGCCTATGCCGCGCCCGCGTTCCGGCTCAGACGGCGAGCTCGGCGTAGGCGCCGCGGACGTCGTCGTCGGTGAGCGTGGTCAGGTCGGCGGCGGTCGCGCCTTCGCCCAGGCGGACGACGCGGACGTCTCGGCAGGCGCAGGCGCGCTCGAACAGCGAGCGGGCGAAGCGGCCGTTGCCGAGCTCGTCGATCCGGCCCGCCCGCTCCGCGTGGGCGAAGATCTGGTCGAGCGCGTGCAGCGCCTCGAGCTCGAAGGCGTCGCCCGCCTGCTCGGCCAGCAGGACCGCGATCCGCGACAGGTCGCGCGCGGTGTAGCTGGGGAACGTCACCCGGGTGCCAAACCGGGAGGCCAGGCCGGGATTGGAGCGGAGGAACCGGTCCATGTCGGCGGTGTAGCCCGCGAGCACGATGACGAGCCGTTCCCGGTCGTCCTCGGCCCGCTTGAGCAGCGTCTGCACGGCCTCCGAGCCGAAGGCGTCGCCGCCTGAGTAGCCCTCGTTGTGCAGCGAGTACGCCTCGTCGATGAACAGCACCCCGCCGAGCGCGGAATCGACCAGCCGGTTGGTCTTGATCGCGGTGGAGCCCAGGTGGTCGCCGACCAGGTCGGCGCGGTGCGCCTCGACCACCTCGGGGCGGACGAGCAGGCCGAGGGCGGCGAAGATGTGGCCGAGGATCCGCGCCACCGTGGTCTTCCCGGTGCCCGGCGGTCCGGTGAACACGAAGTGCCTGACCGGCGGCTGGCTGGCCAGCCCCTGCCGGTCGCGCAGCCGCGCCACCCGGAGCTGCGCGGCGATCGCGCGCACCTGCTGCTTGACCGGTTCAAGCCCGACCAGCTCATCCAGCTCGGCGATCGCGGACTCAAGCGTGGGGGTCTCCTCGTAACCGCGCAGCCGCGAGGTCAGCTCCACGAAGGCCTTGTTGAGGTCGGCCGCGGCGATCGTGAGCAGGTCCTCCGCGCGCGGGTCGCCCTCGCCCATCACGCGCACGTCCCGCGCCTGGCCGGCCTTCTCAAGCAGCGTGCGGACGAACCGGCCGTTGCCGAGCTCGTCGGTGGTCCGGCGGCGGCCCACCTCCTCAAGCATCCGCCACAGGGCCGGCCGCGCGTCCGCCGCCAGCAGCTCCTGCTTGCCGCGCAGCTGCAGTTCGGCCAGGGCGAACAGTTCATCGGTGGAGTAGGTGGGGAAGCGGATGCGCGTCGCGAACCGGGATGCCAGGCCCGGGTTGGTGGCGAGAAACGACTCCGTCTGCTTCTGGTATCCGGCCAGGATGATGATCAGGTTCTCCCGGTCGTCCTCCGCCCGCTTGAGCAGCGTCTGCACGGCCTCGGCGCCGAACCGGTCGCTCTGCCCGTCGCCCTCGTTCACCAGGCTGTAGGCCTCGTCGATGAACAGCACCCGGCCGAGCGCCGAGTCGATCAGCTCGTTGGTCTTGATCGCGGTCGCGCCCAGGTACTCGCCCACGAGGTCGGAGCGCTGCGCCTCCACCACGTCGGGGCTCTCGAGCAGCCCGAAGGAGTAGAAGATCTTGCCGATTACCCGCGCGACGGTGGTCTTGCCGGTGCCGGGCGGCCCGAGGAAGACGAAGTGCCGCATCGGCTTATCGGCGCCGAACCCGGCCTCGGCCCGGCGGCGGGCCGCCTCGATCGACACCGCGATCGAGTGGACCTGCTCCTTGACCGGCCCGAGCCCGACCATCGCGTCGAGCTCGGCCAAAGCGTCCTCGGGCGTGATCGGCGGCTCGGACCGCTCTGCCTCGGCGGCGGGCTGGCGCTTGCGGGCCGAGCGGTCCGCGAACACCTGGGCCACGCCCTGCGCGCGCGTGCCGTACTGGGCCGGGGAGTGCCCAGCGGGACCGGACGGGCCCGCGGAACCGCCGGGGGCGCCGCGCGGGATGGGACCGGTCGGGCGCCGGCCCGCGCCCGGACGCGGGCCCTGCGGGCTGGCGGGGGCGGGCGGCGGGGGCTGCGCGCCGTCGGCGCCTGAGTACGCCGCGAGCACGCCGTCCGGGCCGAACATCCGCGCCTCCTGCGAGCCCTTGGCCGCGCGCCAGCCGATGACGGCGGCGGCCAGCACCCAGACGGCGATGACCGCGAACATGGCGTTCTGCGGCGAGGCCTGCACGACCAGGAAGGCGACCGGGACCGACCAGAGCAGCGCCCAGGCAACCGTCCGGCAGGGCACGAACCAGCGGGGAAGCGGTGGCAGGTGGGCGAGTGCGGCGATCGCGAACGGCGTCACCAGCAGCGCGAACAGCCACGCCGAGGGCACCGAGTCCTTCGGCTGGCCGGCCGAGACAGAGGAGACCCGATTGAGGTTAATGAGAAAAAGGGTCCATGCGCCGAACGCGGCCACGTAGAGGGAGGCCATCTTGGAGCGAACTCCGCGATAAACCGAAATCGGCGCGAGCAGCCAAGGCAGGAATGCCACCGCGAAAAGCGCGAGCACGGGCCGGAGCAGCAGCGGACTCCGGGCGATCGCCCGGTGGACGCCATCAACCACCGGCACTGGTTCGCCCCCTGCCGTTGCTTGGACCCTATCTGGTGGCAACATCGTGCTCCCTCGGACAGTGGTATGTCCCTGTATAGCGCATCACACCGGGCTCGCGACAGGACGCGAGCAGTAACCTGAGTTGTTTCCTTTCAGATGGGACAGGTGAGGTCTATTTCGTCGCGCAGCGGAATGCCGAAATCACCGGTTCTCGGGATCTCCGGCTTACGCTGCCGTGACCGGTCCACCGCCCCCGGGCGGAGGGCCGCGAGCCGGAAGCCACGCCGCTGGTAGAAGCGGAGCGCGCCGATGTTGTCGTTGGTGGTGGTCAGCGTGACCTGGAAGCAGCCCAGCCGCTTGGCCTCGGACCTGACGGCCTCGATCAGCATTGTGCCGATGCCCTGATACAGGTCAAGGGCGTTGATGGTGACGATCTCGAGGATCGGCGGGCGGACCTCGAAGGTGACCAGGCCGGCGATGCGCCCCGCGCGCTCGGCGATGAAGCCCGGCAGGTCAGCCGGGCAGAACACCCCGTCATGGACGGCCACCTCGGCCGCGCCCCACAGTTGGGTCGTCAGCCACTCAACCGTCGGCCGGTCACTCTCCTCGACCGGCCTGACCGTCACGTCCCGCTGATACACGCCCACCATTATCCAGAACGCATTCGTGATTCCACCCGAACCACCATAATCTGCCCGGAGAGCACAGAGCTATGCGCGGGCTCTGGCGAACCGGCGCAGCCGCCCCGCCACCATCCGCAGGTCGCCCCGGTCCAGCGCGTAGGCCACCACCCCGAAGACGGCCAATGCGACGACCGCCGCCAGCGCACCGGTCCCGGCGTCCTGCAGTTTCCCGCTGGTCGGGGCGACCAGCGCGACGGACAGGCCGGCGACGCCCCCGGCTATCCCGGCGACGATGCTCGCGAACGACGCGCGACCGACTCCCTGGACCGATGAGCTGCCCCTGACCCGGCGCATCACCAGTACCAGCGGGATAGCCACCACGAGCTGGCCGATCGTGGCGCCGAGCGCCACCGCCGCCACGGTCAGCCGCGGCGGCGCGGCCAGCACCAGCGGCACGCTGATGACCGCGCCGAGCAACTGGCCACCGACCAGGCAGGCCGCCGCTATCTTGAGCTTCCCCAAGGTGAACATCACGCGCGCCGCGTTGGCGATCAGCGCCTGCCCCACGACGGCCGGCGCGTACAGGATGAAGGCCTCAATCAGCTGGGTGACCTGGGATGGCTGCTTGACCAGGATGTGCGCGGCGGGTATCGCGACCGCGGCGATTACCGCCGTGCCGAGCCAGGACATCATCAGCAGCGCCCTGGTCGACCCCGCGCATATCCGGTTGAATGAGGCGTCGTCGGAGGCCGCGAGCACCGGGAACGTGCTGGTGACGATGGACAGCGCGAGCACGCCGGTCACCGAGTTGAAGACCAGCGTCGCGTAGTTCACCAGTACCAGGGCGCCGGTCTCGCCGTGCCCGTTGGCGAGGTCGATGGTTATCACGCTGCCAACATCGCCCGCCAGGAACTCGAGCACCCCGACCAGCGCCAGGCCGCCGACCCGCCCGGTCACGCCGGCCGGGAACGCGAAGGTCGGCCGCACCCGCAGCCGCAGCCGCAGGGCAGGCGGCAGCGCCACCAGCACCAGCATGCCGATGTTCATCGTGGTCCCGATGGAGAGCACAAGCTCCGCTGCCAGCGGCGTGCTGGCCAGCGAGTCCCCGTGGTCGAGGGCCGCGAAGCCGAGGTAGGAGCCGATCATCACGAAGTTGGCGATGACCGGTGCGAGCGTCGGCCCGGTGAACCTCCGGTAGGCCTGCAGCAGCCCGGAAAGCACGACCGAGATGCCGTACAGCAGGATCTGCGGCGCGAATATAAGGACCATCGTCGAGGTCGCGCTGATCATCGCGGGGCGGGCGCAGGCGGCGTTCGGGTTGGTGGGGATGAGCAGGTCCGCGATCGGGCCGGAAGCCGCCATGATGATCAGAGTCAGCGGCAGCAAGATGACGACGCACCAGGTGATCAGGGCCGAGGTGATCTGGGCGACCCGCTGCTTCTCCTCCGGATCCGCCGCCGACCGCGCCGCCGAGCGGGCCAGCACTGGGACCATGGCGCTGGTCAGCGCGCCGCCGACCGCCAGCTCGTAGATGAGGTTCGGTACCTGATTCGCGGTCACGTACGCCGTGCCCATGCAGCCCGCGCCCACGCTCTGCGCGAAGACGAGCGTCCGGACCAGGCCGAACACCCGGGAGACGGCGGTCAGGGCCGCGATGAGGGCGGCACCGCGGGTGATGCCGACCGCGATCTTGCCCGCGCCCGCGAGGCCGCCGGGCTCGTCAAGCACGGTGCCCGCGCCCGGGCCGGACCTGTCGCCCTCCGCCCGGCCAGTATTGTCGGTCTGCAACCCGTCCCCCCAGCCCTCCCAGCGATGACGATGGCCCCGAACTTGCCTCAGGCTCCGAACTTGCCTCAGGCTATGGCCTTCTGGCGCCCGGTGGCGGGCTCATGGCATCGTTTGGCGGGCGATCACGCCGTCCGCAGGCGCGCGACCTCCCGGGTCGCGTACGGGTTAAGCTGGCCGCCGCGCGAGCCGGCCAGCTTGGCGGCCAGGTGCTGGCCGACCGTCACGGGCGCGTACCTGGCCGGATTCTCCGCGCTCACGCAGCTCGGCAGGCATTCGATGAGCGCGTCGGCGTTGCCGTCGTGGAAGTAAGCGGCGGACCTTCTGGGAACCAGCGTCCCCTTGATCCTCGGCGCGGCGACGCGATGCATGGTGGAGATCCACTCTTCGTTCGTCCAGCGGGCGATCGCGTCGCCGAGGTTGACGAGCAGGGCTCCGTCGGCCGGCATGACCGGGTGCCACTCGCCGTCAACGCCATGGATCTCAAGGCCCGGCACCTGATCCGCCCAGAGCACCGTCACGATGCCGTAGTCCGTATGCGCCCCCATGCCGAGCTGATCGGGCTCGACCGGCGTGCCCGGGGCCGGCAGCCGGTAGTTGTTCAGGCGGAGGACGTCAATCGAGTGATCAGTGACATCGGCGAAGTAATCCTCGCGGCCGCCGAGGGCGACACCGAAGATCCTGACCATGGTCCGGGCGACGGTGCCGGCCGCCCGGAACCAACCGGTGACCGCCGGCTCGAAACCCGGGACCTCGGCCGACGGGTACACGTTGGCCGCGTAGACATCTTCCGGCAGGTCGAGGCCGGGGTAGTCAGCGGCGCTGGTGCCGACATTGAGCGCTTCGAACAAGTCCGCCGCGCTCAGCAGGCCCAGGCTGTTGGCCAGCGACTCCGCCTTGGGCGGGGTGTAGCCCCGGTTGATGCCGGGCGGGCAGCGGTACTTCTTCTTCGCCGCGGGATCGAGCGCGAAGAACGCGTCCGTGGCGGTGGTGAGCTCAAGGCGGGTGGCCGCGGCGATACCGTGCCCGGTGATCTGCATGAAGCCGACCGTTCTGGCCGCCTCATCGACCTGGCGGACGACCCGCGAGCGCGCGGCGGCGTCGGCGTACGGCATGCGGAAGCTGGAGATGTCGATCTTGGGGACGGCGAGGATGCCGTCGCGCAGGGCGGCTGAGGACACGAGCAGTTCTCCTTGCTGACCTTGTCACTGGCCGGCGCGGGGATCGCGGGCCATGACACAGTCAACGGGCTATGACAGCAGTCAATATGAGCAGCTCGAATAACGCCAGTGCTCACCTTCGGTTACGACGATGTGAATGCAGGCGGCGTATCGGGTCGACTACCAGCCTATTTGCGACCATCCGGGCGAACCGGACAGGGAGACGTCGATGTCATTACGGTTTCCTGACGTCACCCGCGCACGCGCGGGGCCCGCCATGAGGTCGTTGCCGCGCCGGGGAAATCAGCCCGCCCGGGGCCGTTCCTCCGCTAACATGACAGTCGGATGTGCATATGCACGTGCTTCTGCACAATTATCTGTGCTAGCAGGGGTCTGGCTAGCTGGCGAAGGACCGCGAATGAACGATGGCGTCAACGGTGTGCGGGCAACGCTCCCCTACACCGCCGCTTGGCGAAAGAGCAGATACAGTAACCCCAGTGGTAACTGCGTGGAGGCGGCCGGACTGGTGGGCGGCGTCGCGCTACGGGACTCCCGGTTTCCCGACGGCCCGGCGCTGGTCTTCGCCAGCGCGACGTGGGACGCGTTTGTCCGCGGTGCGAAAGGCAGCGACCTCGGCTGACCGGACCCGGACTTCAGCCTCTGCCGCCCTCTTGTGCCCAAGCTATGGCGCAAAGATCATGTGACATGGGAGACTTCTCACGTTATTTATTTTCCGCCGGCGTTGCGCAGGGGGTGCAATGATCACTACGGCCGCGCCCAGTGAGGGCCCAGTCCTGAACATGACCTCGCTGACCGGCGCCGGCAACCCCGCGGTGCTGCGCATCCTCCTCGGAGCACAACTACGGCGGCTGCGCGAGGCTAAGCGGATCACGCTGGAAGAGGCGGGGAACGTCATCCGCGCCTCCCACTCGAAGATGAGCCGGCTTGAGTCCGGCCGGGTGGCCTTCAAGGACCGCGACGTCGTCGACCTGTTCATCCACTACGGCGTGACCGACAAGACGCAGATTGAGACGCTGCGCGGGATCGCCACCCGCGCCAACTCGCGCGGCTGGTGGCATGACTACTCCGATATCCTGCCTACCTGGTTCGAGGAGTACATCAGCCTCGAGGAGGCGGCTGTCCAGATCCGCGGGTACGAGGTGCAGTTCGTACCCGGGCTGCTGCAGACGGAAGAATACGCCCGCGCCGTCACGCTGCTCGCCTACTCGAATCCCGGGGAGATCAACCGCCGGGTCAGCCTGCGGATGGCCCGCCAGGCCAGGCTGTCCGGAGCGGAGCCGGTCAGCCTGGGGATGGTGCTTGACGAAGCTGCGCTGAGCCGCCCGATCGGCGGTCCATCCGTGATGCGGGCCCAGCTGAAGCATCTGATCGAGATGTCACAGCGGCCCAATGTGACGATCCAGATCCTCCCGTTCAAGGTGGGCGGCCACGCTGCCGCTGGCGGCCCGTTCAGCGTGCTGCACTTCGCTGAGAGCGACCTGTCTGACATCGTCTACCTTGAGCAGCTGGCGACCGCCCAGTATCTGGAAAAGCCGGACATGGTCGCCAAGTACCTGGCCGTGATAGAGCGCCTTCGGCTCGAGGCCGCGACCCCGGCGGACAGCATGAAGAGACTCCAGGCGATACTCAGCGAAGCCTGAGCCCGACCTGAAAGCGAGCCGGCCGGACCTGGACTTGACGGCGGAACGTGCCAGCCGACGATGGCAGGCGATCGACCCGCTGCTGCCGGCCATTCCTGGTTGGACGCCGGGCTGTGGTGCCGACCTGGCCGTCGACGGGCCGGGCCGGGGCCTGCTGGCAGCGGGGTCATGCAGCCACTGGACCGCTGAACCCGGTTCGCTTGACCTGATCGAGGGTGCCGCGCAGCGGTTCCTGCTAACGCCGTATATCACCGGCTCTGATGTCCCGGCCGCACTGGACACATTGCTGTCGCAGTGGCGTGATCACCTCGCCGCGGTGCCGGAAGCCGCCCGCCAGGACACCGCCGCGGTGATCTGCTGGCCGAGCCGTGATGTGGCCGGGGTACGGGCTCTGGTGGCCCACGGGCTAACGCCGCTCGGCGTGATCGCCGTCTGGTCCGCGGGCCGGCGCCCCGCGGTAGCCGCTGACTGCCCGCCGGGTGTGCGGATCAGGCGGGCAACCCCAGCCGATCTCGATGTGGTCGCACGGATGGCCATGGAGGTCGTCCGGTTCGATGCGCAGTTCGGCGGCGTGATAGAGCGGCCCGGAGCCGCCGAAGCGGTGCGGGCAGCGGTCGCCGGGCTGCTTGAGCATCACCCCTGGGCGTGGCTGGCCGAACGCGACGGCGATCCGGTCGGGCTGCTGATCGCGGAGCGACCGGAGATCGCTGACTGGATCGCGCCGCGGACATCCGGGTCACCGGTGGCCTACCTGCTGGCGCTGTTCGTGGTGCCCGCCGAGCGTGGCGCCGGCGTGGGGGCGGCCCTCACCCGGCAGCTGCACGGCAGCGCCGCAGCGGCCCGGGTCTCCGTCATCCTGCTCCAGTATGAGCAGGTCAATCCGCTGTCCGTCCCGTTCTGGGGAGGCCAGGGATACCGGCCCCTGTGGTCCACCTGGGAGGTCAGGCCCGCCCGCAGGCTCCGTTAGACAGACGCGATTTAAGGTCACTCCGGCCGGAGGGACTCGCTTTCCCGCGGCAGCCGGAAGAAGACCGACCGCAGCACAAATCGCGCGACAAGCAGCATGACCAGGCCGGAGGCGACGACCCCGAGGAGTGTCCAGACCTGTGGCCGCGCCGAGTCCCAAGCGCTCGAAATCGACCTGTACAGGACCCAGCCAAGGAAGCCGGCGGCGCCGAGCGGCAGGACACCTACGACAATCGCGTCCCGCAACGAGGCTATGATCCGGCGCCGGTAATACGTCAGCGCGGCCAGCGTGGTGAGGATATAGAGGATCGCGAGGAGTTGCCCGAGAATCGCGATGATGTCATCGAACGCATTCTGCACGGAGGTGGCGAGCAGGTAGACCGCGCTGAGCGCGGCGATCAGCACGCCAACGACGACGCTGGAGGCAACCGGGGTGGCAAATCTCGGGGAGACACCCGCGAGAAATCCCGGCAGCGCCCGGTAGGTGGCCATGCCGTAGACGATGCGGGCGCCGAGGATAATGCCGGCACCGGTCGTCGCGATCACCGACAGCGCGATGGCCACGGCCATGACCCGGGCCAGGCTGGTGCCGCCCATGACCTGGGCGAGGTAGACCAGCGCGGAACCGCCATTCGCCTGCAGCTTGGCCGGCGAGACGACGCCCTGCAGGCCAACCTGGACCACGGTGTAGATCACGGCCAGCAGCGCCACCGCGATCACGGCCGCCCGGCCCGGGTAGACCCGCCGGTGCTCGACCTCCTCGTTGACGTACAAGGTGCCGTCCCAGCCGCCGTAAACGAAGATGACGAGCAGGAAGCCGTCCGCGATATTACTGTGGCCGCCGACCCCGGAGAGCGTAAACCAGCCCGAAGTTATCGGGTAAGTCCCCGCATGGTGGCTCAGCACGAATACCAGGCCGGTGATGGCTATCCCGAGGAGGAGCAGGTACTCGACCACGGCCATGCCGATCTGGGCCCGGGCAGAGATCCGGATGCCGACCACCGCGAGGACGAGCATCACCAGGACGACGGCGCAGGCGATGCCGACCGAGGCCCCGGTGCCCGCCGACGCGGCACCGGTAACCGCCAGGACCGACGGGCCGAGGATTATCACTCCGGCGACGGTGCCGACAATATAGGTGACTACCATCAGCCACCCGGTGAGGAACCCGAGGTAAGGGTTGATCGCCCGGCCGACCCACTCGAACGACGCTCCGCAATTGGCGCTCCACAGATTCAGCCGGCGGTACGCGTTCGCGATGATCAGCATCGGGATCGCCGAGATCAGCAGAATGAGGCCGCTGCTGTAAGCCGTCGTCGCCGCGATCGCGGCCAGCGAAATCGCGACCGTCGCGGCCGGGGCGGACGTGGCCATGCCGATCACGGTGGCCTGCGCGATCCCGATCGCATCGGGCTTCAGCCGATCCTGCCTGTCCATGACCGGTTCGTCCGCAGCCGCCTGGACGCCAGGACGCCTACCCGCCATCAGTTTTCCTTTCCAACCCCGGCTTCGGTGGATTTTCTTGCGTTCAGACATCGCAAGCAGCGGTGCGCAAGCAAGGCTTATCCGGGTGCACGGACGGCACATTATCACCAAATAGCGGGCGCTTACGGGGCTGTTTCATGCGGGCAGGTGCACCGTGCGGAAGATGGGCCAGTCGGCCGGCCGCGTCCGTGACAAGAATCGGGTGGTCACCGGGGTAAAGTCCGCAGGCACGGTCGATATCACCAGGTGCCCCAACGGCTCTCATCAGCCTCAATCGTTAAGTCTGCTTGGGTCCGCTTACTTATTGTGCTTTTATCCGTTTTACGACTTCATGTCCTTTGCGGCCTTGGGGCGGAGGCGTTTGGGGTACCCGGTGGGCTGGCGGTCAGCTACCGCCCGCCGCGCCGGGCCGGGCACCGGGGAGTTCGGGGCGGTCGATGACCCGCAGCCAGCTGCCGTCGGGCTGCCGGCGCACGATCTGCACCCGCCCGCCGGTGTTGTCGGCCGGCCGGGTGGACGTCAGCGCCAGGTCACCGGCGCGCAGCGTCGGCAACGGCTCTTCGATCTCGAAGTGCTGCCCGCTCGCCACTAGCTTCTCGCATAGGGCGCGGATCGCGTCCCGGCCGACCGTCTGCTGACCAGGCGGGAACCCGAGCACCGCGTCGGGCTCGTACAGCTCCGCCAGTCCCTCGGTGTCACCCGCGTTCGCACGCTCAACGAACAGCCTGGCCAGTTCCTCGGGCTCGGTCGCCCGTGCACGCTCAGTCATTGCTCCGACCCTTCGTTCAGACGACTCTGGCTATCCCTTCGCCCCTTAGTCTGTGGTCTCCTGAACTAGAAGTCAAAGAACTATTATGACTAGGTACTAGAATCATTCGTTATGGAGATTCGCCAGCTGGAGTACTTCGTCGCCGTCGTTGAAGAAGCGAACTTCACTCGCGCCGCGGCCCGGCTGCACGTCGCCCAGCCCGGCGTCAGCGCGCAGATTCGCCAGCTAGAGCGGGAGCTGGGTCACACCCTGCTTGACCGCTCCACGCGCACGGTGCGGCCCACAGAAGCAGGCGCCGCGGTGCTGCCGCACGCGCGCGCCGCGCTGCGGGCGGTCGCGGGCGCCCGCGCCGCCGTCGATGAGCTGGCCGGCTTGCTGCGCGGCCACGTCTCGGTGGGGAGCGTCGCCGCTGGCGGCCCCATCGACCTCGCGGGCCGCCTGGCCGACTTCCACCAGGACCATCCCGGCGTCGAGATCACCCTGACCGAGGACGCCTCGGACCGGCTCGTCGCCAGCCTGGCGGCCGGCCAACTCGACCTCGCGCTCATCGGCCTGGCCGACGCCGACCCGCCGGGACTCGTCATCGAGGTCATCGTCGACGTGCCGCTCGTCGCTATCGTCGGCGACGGCCACTCCCTCGCCAACCGGCGCACCGTCAAGCTCAAAGACCTAGCCGGGCTCCCGCTCATCACACTTCCGGCCGGGTCCGGCGTCCGCACCGCACTCGACGCCGGCTTCGCCGCCGTGGGCCAACGGCCCCGAATCGCCTTCGAGGCCAGTCACCCCACCGTGCTGGCCCGGCTCGCCGACCGTGGACTCGGCATCGCGATCCTGCCCGCCGACGAGAACCCCGGCAGCCAGCCGGCCGGCCTGCGCGAAATCCCGATCACGGACCCGGAGTTGCGCGGCCGCCTCGCCCTCGCCTGGCGGGCAGACGCGCCCGTCGGTCCCGCCACCGCCGCGCTGACGCAGCGCCTCATCGAGGGCCTGAAACCCGCGAACTGACGGGGCGCGATCCCGGCGGCCCACCCGCCGCGGTGGCCGCCGGTGAGCACCGGTTTCTTGAGGTCCGGGGCACGGTCGAGAAGATCCTTACTTAAGCGACCACTTGACTATTGCCATTCGGGGGACAATACTCAAGCATGTGCTTAACGATTTGCTTGACCCGGAACTGGACCTGGACCGTGTCTTCCACGCGCTCGCCGACCCCGGCCGGCGGCGGATGCTCGAGCGGCTCAGCGAGGGTCCGGCGTCGGTTAGCGAGCTCGGGAAGCCGCTGGCCATGTCGCTCGCCGCCGTACTGCAGCACGTGCAGATCCTCGAGGGGAGCGGCCTTGTCCGGTCACGGAAGCTCGGCCGTACCCGGACCTGCAGCCTCAACGACGGCACGCTGCGCTCGGCCGAGCACTGGATCTCCGAGCGCCGCACCCTCACCGAGCGCCGCCTCGACCGGCTCGGCGAGTACCTCGCCAGAGATCAGGAGGAAAACTCATGACAGAGCGTTCCGTCATCCACGACACGTTCGTGATCGAGCGGACCTATCCGGCCACCCCGTCGCGCGTGTTCGCGGCGTTCGCGTCCAAGGCGGCCAAGGACGTCTGGGGTGACACCGGCGACATAGCCGGGACCGAGCCCGCCACCGGGCCGGTCGAGTTCGACTTCCGGGTCAGCGGGCACGAGCGGTTCGGGTTCGTTTACCAGGGCGTCAATTACACCTACGACGCTTTCTACTACGACATCGTGCCCGGCCAGCGGCTCGTCTACAGCTATGAGATGTACGCCGACGGGATGCGCTTCTCGGTCTCCGTCGCCACCATCGAGTTCGCCAAGACGGATGACGGCACGGCGCTGAGCTGGACCGAGCAGGGCGCGTACCTCGATGGCTTTGACGGAGCGGACGCACCGCGGCTGCGTGCGGGAGGCACCAGCGAGATGCTCGACGGTCTCGCCAAGTACCTCGGCTGATGCCAAGTACCCCGGCTGATAAGGAGCAATTTCATGCGCACTGTTATCGCAAGGATCTTCGACTATTCGATCGACGGGGTGATCGCCACGGAGGACACCCCCTTCTTCGGCTTCTGCCGCGAACTGCCCGACGACCCGGCGCTGGAGGAGCGCAACCAGGCGCTCTACGCGAGCGCCGACCTGCACGTCATGGGCCGGACCGCCTACCTGGGCGGTGCGGGGTACTTCCCGACCGCCACCGACCACCCCTACGCCGGCCTGATGAACGCCGCGCGCAAGGTCGTCTTCAGCCGCACGCTCACCGGCGCCGACTGGGCGAACTCGGCGATCGCCAGCGGCAGCCTTGACACCGAGATCGACGCGCTCAAGCGGGGCGGCGATGGCACCATCATCGCCCACGGCGGCATCGGCTTCTGGCAGTCGCTCATCGAGCGCGACCTCATCGACGAGTACCGCATCACGGTCTTCCCTTACCTGGCCGGCACCGGCACGCGGCTGTTCGCTGACATCGCGGAGCCGCCGCGCCTCGAGTTGGTATCGGCCATCCCATTCAAGAACGGCACCCTGGAGATCACCTACCGCCGGACCCGCTGAGCCCGGGACGGGTGCGTGCTCCCGCGAAGCCGTTACCGCTCCCCCGGGGCCGTCACCGCCACGGGTCGGGATTCCCCCGGGGCCGTCACCGCCACGGGTCGGGATTCTGCTGGGACCCGGGATACCTCTGCGAGCCGGGATCTTGGCTGAGTGGCTGGGTGGGCTGGTACCCGCGCTGGCCGGGTGCATAGCCATCCTGGCCGGGTGGGTAACCGCCGTCCCGGCCGGTCTGAACGGGCCGGCCCGGCGGGACGGAACGGCGGATGGCCCTGGACGCGACCCCGGTCAGCAGCGAGATGATGGCGACCCCGAGCACGAGGTTGACGACCGCGGTCGCGGCCTTCTGCTCGAGCGGTGCGCTGGTGCTGAATGGGTAAACCACCGCCGCCAGCGTGGCCAGCCCCATGATCCAGCGGAAGAACGTGTCCGGCTCCGGCGCGGCAAGCACGAGCAGGTAGAGCAGGCCGGTCGCGACCAGCGCGACGCAGGCCGCCACCAGAACGTACTCACCCGTGTGGGCATCGCCCCAGGTTCCGTCGCTGGCCGGGGCCAGGATCGGGATACCGAGGGCCCACCGGCAGACCAGGATGCCGACCAGCGCGATGAGCGCGGCGACGACCGCGGTCGCCACGCCGCCCGCCCAGAACTGGGTGGAGTCAGGCCGGACGCGGTTGGGAGCCACGTCATTAGGCGATGCGGGATAGGTCATCGTGTGCTCCTCGCCGGTTGAGCTTTCGGCTCCGGACTACCCATTCGGGTGGGATGTAATCAATGCTCTTATTCACATCAGCTATTCGGACTTACGGTATTCCGCATCACGAAGCGGAGGAACTGGGCGAATGAGACCGCCATGAGGCCTGGGCGTCATCGCATGTTCCAGCGGGAGAAACCACGGTCCGTTCAAGATAATTCGAATTCTCTCGAACGGACCGTGGGTTACTCCGGCCTGCCCTGACGCGCTGCGCGCGTTCTCATCGGGCAGGCCCCCCGGGGGGATGGGGGGAATCCCCCCGGAGGTAACGGGGTCAGCAGGCGCCGTCGTTGTTCCAGGCACCGGCGGCGCCGCCGGGAACCTCGTCGTAGTTCCACTGGTTGGCGGTCCAGTTGTCGCCGCTGTAGGACACCTCATTGCCGGAGGTGTAGGCGACGTTGTTGACCCAGGCGCTGGCGCAGGAGCCGGACGTCGGGGTCGGGGTCGGTGTCGGGGTGGTGGGAGTCGGGGTCGGTGTCGGGGTGCCGCCACCGCCGCCGCCGCTTGAGCCGCTGGTAAAGGACTGGAACGCCTGGGTGAAGGCACCGCTGTTCTGGGTCAGGCCGCTGCAGGTGGACGAGGCCGAGGTGTCGCCCGGGCAGCCGCCGTTGTCCCGGCCCTCGGACCAGAACGAGAGCCAGGCGATGCCCTGCCGCGCCGCGTACGACTCGACGGTGGCGGCGTCGGCCAGCGTGAAGGTCTCGCCGGAGCTGTCGTTCTGGCCGATCATCGGGGTGTTGCCGAGCATCGCGTAGGCGGCGCTCGACGAGATGCCGTAGATGCTCTCCAGCTGGCCGGCGGTGGCGTCGAGCGCCTGGTTGGCCGCGGCGCCCATCTCGGTGCCGGAGCTGCCGTAGTCCATCGTCATGATGTTGACGATGTTCGGGGTGAAGCCGTTGGCGAGCGCCGTCGTGAGCACGCCTTCGCCGGCGGAAGTGAAACCGGTCGGCAGGACGGGGATCGTGTAGGAGATCGTGAGCTGCTTGCCGTTGGCGCTTGCCCACGAGCGGACCTGGTCAAGCGCCTGCGCGGTGAGCGCCAGGTCGGCCGGGTTGTACTGCTCGTTGGATTCGATGTCGAAGTCGAGGTGGGTCACGTTGAACGCGGCGACGACGGACTCGACCTGCGCGGCCATCGCCGTTGCCGACGAGCACTGGGCGCCGAGGTCGGTGTCGTCGGTGTCGACGGTGTAGCCGCCGAACGAGATGCTGACGTCGCCGCCCTCGCCCTGCAGTGCGGAGACCTGGGACTGCCAGCCCGCCTGGTTGGGCAGCGACCACTGGCAGCCGGAGCCGTTGACGAAGGCGAGGGTGAAGAACTGGGTTCCGTAGCCGGCGGCGACGGTGGTGAGCGTGGTGTTGCCCAGGCCGGTGTCGACGTAGGGGGCGAACACGTGCGCGGGCCAGGCGGTGGCCGCCCGGGCGGATTTGGCGCCGCTGACGCCGATGACCGCGAAGACCGCCGCGACGCCTAGTACCAGGGCGACCGCGGCCGGCAGGGCGCGGGCGAGGAGCCTGGAGACCGGGGGGCTGGCAGCAGAGCGCGGGCGTGGGGCTCGGGGCACTGCGGGTTCTCCTCTCGATGAGCGGTGATCAGGCACCCCCCTGCCATGTGCGGACGAATGTCCGGTAACGCGAGATCTGCAACCGTTACAGCCCTGCTGCTCCGCCTGACCCCGTTCTTAGGAAAGTTTCTTAATAGATAAGGCACACCGTAACGCCGGCGTGTCGTAACGTCAACACCGAACCATTGACGGCGATCCCGGCCGCGAGTTACAGTCCCCTTAATTAATAAGAAAGTTACTTATTAATTAATCTGCGCCGTCCTCGCCCCCGGGAGGCCGCAATGCCCGCACCGTTCCGCTTCCACCTGCTCACGCTCAAGGGCCACCCCCGGCGGCTGGCCCTGCTCGCCTGCTGCCTGCTGCTCCTCGGCCTCGGCGTCGCCGCGACCGCGCCAAGCGCCGCGGCCCAGACCAACCTGCTCACCAACGGCGACTTCACGACCGGCAGCACGTCCGGCTGGACCTGCTCGCCCGGCGACACCGTGGTGACCTCGCCGACCTACGACGGCTCGTCCTACGCGCTGGCCGGCACGCCGACCGGCAGCGACTACGCCCGCTGCAGCCAGGTCGTCAGCGTCCAGCCGTCTTCCTCCTACTCGCTGAGTGGCTGGGTCGAGGGCGACTACGTCTTCCTCGGCGACAGCGGAACCGGCAGCACCGACACCGACAACTGGACGCCGTCCGCGGCGACCTGGACCGAGCTGTCGACCAGCTTCACCACCGGTTCGTCCACCACCAGCGTCACGATCTACGTCAACGGGTGGTACGCGCAGCCGGAGTTCTACGCCGACGGCCTGACGCTGACCGGGGCCGCCGGCAGCGGCGGCGGCGGTGGCGGCGGCGGCGGGACGACCGCGCCGGCCGCACCCGCGAACCTGGCGGTCACCGGCACCACGTCCTCATCGGTCTCGCTGTCGTGGGCGGCGCCTTCGGGGACGGTCACCGGCTACTACGTGTCGGAGGACGGCGGCCAGGTGGCGACCGTCACCGGCACGACCGATACCGTCACCGGCCTGGCCGCCTCGACCGCGTACACCTTCACCGTCAGCGCCTACGACTCCGCGGGCAAGTCGCCGGCGTCGAACCAGGTCAGCGCGACCACGGCCGCCAGCTCGGGCGGCGGGGGCGGCGGCGGTTCGGGCGGGCTGCCCGCCCATGTCCTGATGGGCTACTGGCAGGACTTCACCAACGGCGCCACCCCGCTTACCCTGGCGGACGTCCCCGCCAGCTACAACCTGGTCGCGGTGGCCTTCGGCGCCGCGACCGGTACTCCCGGCCAGGTCTCGTTCAGCCTGGACCCGACGCTGGCGTCGGATCTCGGCGGGTACACCCAGCAGCAGTTCACCAACGACATCGCCACGCTGAAAGCGCGCGGGCAGAAGGTCATCCTCTCGGTCGGCGGCGCGGACGGCGCGATCTCGGTGGACGACGCGGCGAGCGCGAGCGCCTTCGCCAGCAGCGTCTACTCGCTCATCCAGCAGTACGGCTTCAACGGCGTGGACGTCGACCTGGAGAACGGGGTCGACCCGACCTACATGGCCTCCGCGCTCGAGCAGCTGGAGAGCGATGTGGGCTCGAGCCTCATCATCACCCTCGCACCGCAGACCGTCGACACCCAGAGCACGGGAGACGACTACTTCCAGCTGGCGCTCGACATCAAGTCGATCCTCACGATGATCAACACCCAGTACTACAACTCGGGCACGATGAACGGCTGCGACGGGAACGTCTACGCCGAGGGCACCGAGAACTTCATCACCGCGCTCGCCTGCACCGAGCTCGAGGGCGGGCTCTCCCCCGCCCAGGTGGGAGTCGGCCTGCCCGCCTCCACCTCGGCCGCCGGCAGTGGTTACGTCGCACCGTCGGTCGTCAACGACGCACTCGACTGCCTGGCCGCGAGGTCCAACTGCGGGAGCTTCGTACCGCCGCAGACCTGGCCGACGATCCGCGGCGCCATGACCTGGTCCATCAACTGGGACGCGGCCAACGGCTACAACTTCGCCGACACGGTGGCGCCCTATCTATCCACCCTCCCCTGACCCAGCCGCCTCCGCCCTGGCCAAGCCTCGGTCAGAACCGTCGTCGTGTGTACTTTGGGGCACCCCGCGACCCGAAGTGCACACGACGACGGCCTTTGTCCGACGGCGGGGCTGGCGCGCTGGCGCGGCAAGGCGGGGGCGCACGCCGGAGCGTGCGCCCCCGAGCCGGGGAAACCTAATCCCGGCTTGCCGTGAGGCGGTACCTCACGGCGTTACGAGTAGATCAGGATCTCAGACGCCTGGGCGCCGTTCTGGACGTTGTTGGCGGTGTAGCTGAGTTCCACGTACTGGTCACTGGTGCCCGCGGGGAGCTGGATGGTGACCGTGTTGCC
>JBEKEK010000097.1:0-42885 GCA_050013875.1 Trebonia sp.
GGGACTCCCACCCCCCAATCCCCCCGGGGGACCAGCCCGCAGAAACCGCGAGCCGGCCCCAACCGGCCGCAGGGGGCGAGGGTCAAGACCCGGATAACGAAGGTCAAGGCCCGCAAAATCAAAGCCGACTCGCCCGAACGATCGCGTGGCTTCGCCTTACCCGTCCCGGCGACGCGCCTGAGCTGTCCCGGCGGGACCGTGTGCTGCTCCGCTGGGAGATCATTGCCGTCTTCTCGGTGTCGCTCGGTGCCAGCGGCCTGTATGCGTTCATCTCGCTCATCGGCTCGCTGACCGCGCAGGTGTCACTGCACTCGCAGTCGGTGACGCTGAACGGCTCGCAGGCTCCCGGCCGTCCCCTGCTCGACCTGTTCTTGCAGCTGGACTCGCTGGCCAGCGGCGTCGCGCCGGTGGTACTCGCGCTCTACCTGCTGGCGCGCGCGGGCGACGGGCTGGCCGCGATCGGGCTTGACCGCACGCAGCCGCTGCGCGACTCCCTGCGCGGGGCGGGGCTGGCCGCCTTCATCGGCTTCAGCGGCCTGGGTCTGTACCTCATCGCCTACAAGTTGGGCATTGCCGTGAACGTCGTGGCCGAGGGCCTGCCCGACGTCTGGTGGCGGTTCCCGGTACTGATCCTGTCCGCGCTCCAGAACGGCCTGCTTGAAGAGGTCCTGGTCACCGGCTACCTGCTGACCCGGCTGCGCAAGCTCGGGATGAACCCGATCGCGGCGGTCGCGATCAGTGCGACGCTACGCGGCTCGTACCACCTGTACCAGGGGTTTGGCGGGTTCATCGGCAACGCCATCATGGGCGTGATCTTCGGCGTGCTGTTCCTGCGCTGGCGCCGGGTGGGGCCGATGATCATCGCGCACGCCCTGATCGACGCGGTGGCCTTCATCGGCTACGCGCTCCTCGTCGGCCACGTGTCCTGGTTGCCCTAAACTCGGGTCACACCAGTCACATTCTAAAGAAATAGCTCAGAAAGAGTTCCGTGGCCACCGATTCAGCTGTCAGTGCTTCCGGGGGAACAGGCCCGCGCGCGTCGGCGCCGGCCGCCACCGGGAGCGAGGGTGCCCGGCGGGCGCTCGCCGCACTGCAGGCCTTCTCGCCGCACCGGCACACGCTCACCGCTCGGGAGCTGTCCGAGATTACGTCAATTCCGCTGCCCAGTATGTACCGCTATATCGCCCTATTGCGTGATACCGGCCTGCTGATCGGTGATGACCGGGGCGCCTACCACCTGTCTCCGCAGCTGATCTCGCTGGCTAGGGCGGCGGAGGCCGCCCAGCCGCCCGTTGAAACGTCTTAACATCCGTCAGCGGCATTCATAGAGTTCTTTGCACGTTACATAGCCCGTATTGGGCCGTTATCCTGCCCGCATGCCCGATTTCCAGAGTTCACCCGAACTGTCCCCGGGGATGCCGGGCGCGAGCATCGACCCAGCCTCATCGACGGTGGCTGACCTGGGCCGGGCGATGGCCGAGGGGAGGATCACCGCCGTCACCCTCACGCAGTTGTACCTGGACCGGATCGCGGACCTGAACCCGTTGCTTAACGCGGTCGTCACGGTGCTGCCCGACGCCCTCGAGCAGGCGGAGGCGAGCGATGCGGAGCGGCGGGCGGGCCGGCCGCGCGGTGCCCTCGAGGGCATCCCGATCCTGGTCAAGGACAACGTTCAGGTGGCGGGCGCGCCGACCACGGCCGGCTCGCCTGCGCTCCTCCCGGTCCGGTCGCCCGACGCGTTCATCATCTCCCGGCTGCGTGCGGCGGGCGCGGTCATCCTGGCCAAGGCGAACCTGTCGGAGTGGGCGAACTTCCGCTCCACCGGGTCAAGCAGCGGCTGGTCGACGGTGGGCGGGCAGACGGCGAATCCGTACGCGCTTGACCGGAACCCGTCCGGGTCGAGCTCGGGGTCGGCGGTCGGCGTCTCCGCCGGATTCGCGCCGCTGGCGATCGGCACGGAAACGGACGGTTCGATCGTCTCGCCGTCAAGCGCCTGCGGCGTGGTAGGGATCAAGCCGACCGCCGGCCTGGTCAGCAGGACCGGCATCGTGCCGCTCTCCCAGGTGCAGGACACCGCGGGCCCGATGGCCGCTTCCGTTACCGACGCCGCGATCCTGCTCTCCGCGATGGCGGCCGCTGACCCAGCCGACCCGCCCGTCCTCGGGATCCCTGACGACGATCATCCCGGGCGGTCGGCCGACGCCGGAACCGACTACACCGCGTTCCTCGACCCGGCCGCACTCGAGGGCGCGCGGATCGGCATCTGGCGGGCCGCCTCCGCGGGCGCCGACGCCGTCACGGCGGCGCTGCTCGGCCTGGCGGTGGACCAGCTGCGGGCGCTCGGCGCGGTGGTCATCGACCCGGTGGACCTGCCCGGCATCGACAAGGTCACCGAGCCGGAGTTCGACGCGCTGAACTACGAGTTCAAGCACGGGATCAACGCCTATCTCAAATACCTGGGGCAGTTCGCGAACGGCACCGACCAGGAGGTGCCAGGCACGCTCGCGGAGCTGATCGAGTTCAACGAGCTGAACGCGGCGCAGGTGCTTTCCCGGTTCGGCCAGGAGATCTTCCTCGCGGCGGAGGCGACCACCGGCGACCTGACCGACCCGGTTTACCTAGAGCTGCGCCGGGCCGCGAACCGGCTGGCGGCCGGCGCGGTCGAGGCGCCCATGGTCGAGCACCGGCTGGACGCGATCTTCTCGCTGACCGCCAACCCGGCCTGGCTGACCGACTACGTCCTCGGCGACCACAATGTCTTCGGCACCTCCCGGCCGGGCGCGGTGACCGGCTGGCCGACGATCACCGTCCCGTTCGGCTACGTCGCCAGCCTGCCGGTCGGCGTCTCCTTCCTTGGCCCGCACTGGAGCGAGCCCCGCCTGCTGGCCCTCGCCTATGCCTTCGAGCAGGCCACCCAATCCCGCCGCGCCCCCAGCTTCCTCCCCACCATCCCCGCCCCGCGCTAACCGCCCTGCGTCCCACCGCCTCTCCCTCCAGCCCCGGCCCCAGCCAACCCGCCCTCCCCCTTAACCCGGCCCCTTTATCCTCTTCACCCGTTAACTCTGCCCCCGTCAACCCCACCCTCGGCTAACCTCACCTCCCTGTTAACCCCACAGTCAACGGTGCCCTAGGCAGCTTCCGTCATTGTGTGTACTTGTGGGCGCTATACGACCCGAAGTACACACAATGATGACTATGGGTGATTTATGGCAGTCCGCTCGCTAGGCGAGAGCGGCGTCGAATAGGATAAATAAGACATAACGGATGCCGCCTCTGTGCAACCCGCATCAGGCGCCGGGCACCGCGGGAAGATTGGCCAGGGCGGCGTCGATGCGGGCCTGGGGCAGATCGAAGTCGGTCATCTCGCCGGACAGGTACCGCTCGTACGCGACCATGTCGAAGTGGCCGTGGCCGCACAGCGCGGTCAGGATCACCTTCTCCTCGCCGGTCTCGGCGCACCGCTTGGCCTCCTCGACCACTGCCGCGATCGCGTGCGACGGCTCCGGCGCCGGGAGGATGCCCTCGGCCCGCGCGAACGTGATCGCCGCGGCGAAGCACTCCCGCTGCGCCTTGGACACCGCCTCGAACAGGCCGAGTTCGTACATGTGCGAGAGCAGCGGCGACATGCCGTGGTAGCGGAGTCCGCCGGCGTGCACCGGGTCGGGGATGAACTCGTGGCCGAGGGTGTGCATCTTCATCAGCGGCGTGAACCCGGCGGTGTCCCCGAAGTCGTAGGCGTAGACGCCGCGGGTGAACGACGGGCAGGCGGACGGCTCTACGGCCCGGATAACCGGGTTCATCCGGCCGGCCAGCTTCTCGCGCAGGAACGGGAAGACCAGCCCGGCGAAGTTGGACCCGCCGCCGGTGCAGCCGACGATCAGGTCGGGACCGGCCTCGCCGGCCATCTCGAACTGCTTGAGTGCCTCCTGGCCGATCACCGTCTGGTGCAGCAGCACGTGGTTGAGCACGGAGCCGAGCGCGTAGCGGGTCTCGGCGCTGCCGCCCGCGGCCTCAACCGCCTCGCTGATCGCGATGCCGAGGCTGCCGGGGGAGTCCGGGTCGGCCGCGAGCACGTCCAGGCCCGCCTTGGTGGCCCGTGACGGCGACGGGTGGACGGTCGCGCCCCAGGTCTGCATGAGCGTGCGGCGGTGCGGCTTCTGGTCGTAGGACGCGCGGACCATCCAGATCTCGCAGTCCAGGCCGAACTGGGCCGACGCGAACGCCAGCGCGCTGCCCCATTGCCCGGCGCCGGTCTCGGTGGTGAGCCGCTTGGTGCCCTCCACGGAGTTGTAATAGGCCTGCGGCACCGCGGTATTCGGCTTATGCGACCCGGCGGGGGAGACGCCCTCGTACTTGTAGTAGATCCGCGCCGGGGTGTTCAGCAGCTTCTCCAGCCGGTGGGCACGGAACAGCGGCGTCGGCCGCCACAGCTTGTAGACGTCGATGACCTCGCCGGGGATGTCGACGTAGCTCTCGCCGGTGACCTCCTGGCGGATCAGTTCCATCGGGAACAGCGGCGCGAGGTCGTCGGGCCCTACCGGCTGGAGGGTCCCCGGGTGCAGCGGCGGTGGCGCGGGAGCGGGCAGGTCGGGGGCGATGTTGTACCACTGCGTCGGGATCTGCGACTCGTCCAGGATGAACTTGGTCCGCTCGGTCACGAGCTCCTCCATCTTCCGTTTCCGCTTGCCGGCACGGCTTTCGATGCGGTCCGGTGCCTATTGTCGGCCGTGCCGCGAATGCCCTTCCGGCACCATACGCCGCAGGCTCCCGGCGTCACCAGCCCGCGCGGCGATGCCCGGTGCCGACCGGTATGGTCGGGTCCATGCCAACGGTCTTCCAGCTATCGCCCGCCGTCGCGGCCGCGCTCGCGGCCGGCCGCCCGGTGGTGGCGCTTGAGTCGACGATCATCTCCCACGGACTGCCGCGGCCCGGCAACCTCGACTCCGCCCGGGCGGAGGGACCCAGTCGTGACAGCGGAGGGACCCAGTCGTGACTGAGACGACGCCAGAACCAGGACTCGACGCGCCGATTACCGGCGTGACCGTCTTCACCGACGGCGCCCGCGTGCTCCGCGCGGGCCTGGCCCGGCTGGCGGCGGGGCCGCGCTCCCTCATGGTGGCGAGCCTCCCCGCGTCCGCGGACACCGCGAGCGTCCGGGTTGGCGCCAGGGGCCACGACCTTAGCCTGCTCAACGTCGAGGTGCACCGCCGGGTGAGTGCCGGGCCGCTGCGCGACCAGACCGCGCGGCTGCGAGCCGAGGTCGAGCGCTGGCGCGACGCGGTGCAGGGGCTCGACGACGAGGACGCGGCCGAGCTGGCCGGGCTTGGGTTCCTCACGCACCTGTCCGAGGCCGCGGCCACCTCGCTCGCCCGCGCGGTCAGCTCCGGCCGGGCTGGGTACGACGAGCTCTCCGGGATGGCCGGCCACCTCTCCGCGTCCACCGCGAACACGCTCGCCCGGCGGCGCGAGATCGCGGCCCGCAAGCGCGCCGCCGAGCAGGAACTCGCCGCGGCGCAGGCCCGCCTGCAGGCGGCCGAGCGGGGCGACGGCGGCAAGCAGACGGAATTCGTCGAGGTCACGGTCGACCTCGAGGCCCGAGCGGACACCGAGGCCGAGATCGACCTCAGCTATCACGTGCGGGGCGCCTCCTGGCGCCCGCTGTACGATCTGGTGCTCGACGGTGAGCGGCTGAACGTCTCCTACCTCGCCGAGATCACCCAGCAGACCGGCGAGGACTGGCCCGAGGCCGCGCTCGAGCTGTCGACGAGCCGCCAGGGCCAGAGCCGGACGCTGCCCGAGCTGAGCCCCTGGTACATCGGCCGCCCGCAGCCCCGACGCGCTCCCGCGGCCGCCATGATGGCCAGCGGGGTGAGCATGGCGAGCGAGTCCGCGCCGGTTGCGCCCGCGCCCGCGGAGCCGGGCGCGGTGGTCTTTGCCGCGGCGGCCGGACGGGGGCAGCGGAGGCCGCCAACGGCGAGGATGCTCCCAGCCGAGACGGCCGAGAGCGAATCAGGGGCCGGGTTCACTTACACGGTGGCCCGCCCCCTCGCGGTGCCAAGCGACGGCGGCCCGCACAAGACCCTGGTCGCCCAGTTCGACGCGGACGCGGTGCTCGACTACCTGACCGTCCCCGTGCTCGCCCCCGAGGCCTACCTGCGGGCAACCGTCACCAACGGCGCCCTGCTGCTGCTCCCGGGCCGGGCCCGGATCTTCCACGGCGCGCAGTTCGTCGGCGGGACGAACCTGGCCACGGTCGCGCCCGGCGAGGAGTTCGAAGTCCAGCTGGGCGTGGACGACCAGATCAAGGTCGAACGGAAGCTGCGCCGCCGCACCACCAGCAAGGCCCTGCTCGGTGGCACCAGGACGATCGACATCGCCTACGAGATAACGGTGGACAACCACCGCGAGCGCCAGGCCACCGTGAGCGTCCACGATCACATCCCGGTCTCCACCGACGCCGACATCAAGGTCCGCACCCGCGAGACCGCCCCGCCCCCAGCCGAGACGGACGACCTCGGCGAGCTCACCTGGAACCTGGACCTGACTCCCAACGGGTCGGCGACCATCAGGCACCGCTTCACCGTAGAGCACCCGGCTCAGGTCGCGGTGACCGGCTTGTAGGTGATCGGCTGTCCCCGAGATCGCAGGCACGCCGGGCGCCCGCGAGGGGCCCGCTCGCGGCGTCCGATTGCCCATCAGGATCGACCGGCCGATGCCCGCCGATACCGGCAGGCCAGGGGTCTCGCGGCTCGAATACGGACAAGGCAACCGCATCTAACCGGCGAAAACACGGTAACCTTGTGACGTTGGGGGGAGAGGCGGGAGTGGCTGAGGAATGAACGATCAGACGGCGCGGACCGCGCCGGTCGTCGTGGTGCTGCCGGCCGAGATTGACGTCACCAACTCCGAGCACGTCCACGATCAGCTAGTCGCGGCGCTGGCACCCGGCGCCGACGTCGTGATCGCGGACATGACGTCCACCTCCTTCTGCGACTCCTCGGGGGTCCACGCGCTGGTGTTCGCCCATGAGGCGGCGGTCGCCCGCGGCGTCCGGCTCCGGCTGGCCGTGTCGCCGGAGGGCTCAGTGCCCCGCGTGCTCCAGCTGATCGGCGTCGGCCGCGTCCTGTCGATCTATTCAAGCCTGGCCGAGGCGATAGCGGCCGATTAACCGAGGCCGAATAACCGACGCCGATTAACCGATCCGCCGCAAGGCGATCATCGCGACGTCGTCCTCGCTTGGGCCGAACACCGACATCACCTGGTTGGCGAAGGCCTCGACGTCGCCGTCAGCCGCCTGCTCCGCGGTTGCGCGCAGCTTCTCCAGGTTGACGTCGAGCATGACCTTGCGATCCTCGACCAGGCCGTCGGTGAAGAGCAGGATGGTGCCGCCCGCCGGCAGCACGGCCGTCTCGGTATGCGGCTGGTGGCGGGTGAGGCCGAGCATCAGCCCGCCCTCGCCGACGAAGGCCGCGCCCTCGCCGTCGAGCAGCAGGGGCGGCATGTGCCCGCAGTTCACGATGGACAGCCCGCCGGTCGTGGCGTCAAGCAGCACCAGGCACAGGGTGGCGATGATGCCCGGGTGGTAGCGCCGCAAGACCTCGTTGACCAGGCCGGTGATCGCCAGCGGCGGGTGCCCTTCGCTGACGAAGGCGCGCAGCGCGTGCCTGAGCTCGCCCATCACCGTCGCGGCGTGCAGCGAGTGCCCCTGCACGTCGCCGATGGCGACAAGTACCCCGTCCCGCCAGGGCAGCGCCTCGTAGAAGTCACCGCCAACCGCGGCCTGGTCGCTCGCGGGCAGATAGCGGAACGCCATCGAGACACCCGGCACCGCTGGCAGCGTCGCGGGCAGGAAACTCCGTTGCAGGGTGAGCGCCACCAGGTGCTCTTCTGCGAACGAGCGCAAGGCCTCAAGGCCCAGCGCGACCGACTGAGTCAGCTGGCTGAGGATCTGCATGTCCTCCTCGCCCGCGATGCCCCCGCAGTCGACCACCAGTGCCGCCGCCGGCTTGCCTGGCTTGATCCTCGCGGCGGCCACGCAGACGTCCACCCGCAGCGTGCTGTCGGGCACGATGCCCAGCCAGTCTTCCCTGCTGACCTTCGCGATCCCGCTGACCTGGCTCGGGCCGAGCACGGCATCGGCTACCCGGCTCGCCAGCCCCGGCTTCCCGCCGCGCCGTACCGTTCCCGGGCTGTCCGGGGTGGCCGCGACCCGGCGGTCCTGGCCGTCGGGCATCTCCACTACCAGGATCGCGGGAGCGGAGAAGATCCGCGCCGCGCCGGTTACCGACGACGACGCCAGCCCGTCAAAGGTCTCGGCCGCGTTGATGTCCAGGGTCGCGCTGGCCAGCGCCGCGAGCCTGGACGCGGTCCGCTCAGCGCGCTGCCTGGCCCGGTAATAGCGCAGCGCGGCCGTCACCGTGGCGAGCAGCTCGGCCGGCTCGGTTGGCTCTATCAGGTAGGCGTCGGCCCCCTGGGTCAGGCCGTGGGCGCGGTCGGCGACCTCGACCGCGGTGGCCGACACCTGGATCACCGGGATCGCGGCCGTCCTCGGGTCACCCTTGATCAGCCGGCAGACCTCGTAGCCGCTCATGTCGGGCAGGTTCACGTCGAGCAGGACCAGTTCGATCCCGCCCAGCTTGCGCAGCGCGTCCTGCCCGGTCTCGGCCTCGGTCACGGTATGACCCGCCCGCCGTAGCCAGGTCCCGAGCAGATACCGTTTGGCTTCATCGTCATCGACCAGGAGCAGCGTGCCAGCGGCGTCGGTCATCGCGCGGCCTCCCGGGCACTGCGGATCGTGAAGGCCAGCCGTTCCCTGGTGAGGTTCCCCTTGTGCAGCAGGGCCGCGGCGCGCGGCGGAGCGGCCACGTCGAGGCCGGTGATGACGATGGCAGGCAGCCCGGCCGGCAGTTGCTCGAGCAGGGCGCTGCCGTCCACGCCGGGCATGATCAGGTCGGTGAGCACCAGGTCGACGCCCCCCGCGGCGACCGCGGCGAGTGCCTGCGCGCCGTCCTCCGCCTCGACGAAACGGCCGGCGATGCCTGCCAGCATCGATTTCAGCACCTGGCGGAAGCCGGCGTCGTCGTCGGCCACCACGATCGCGGGGACGAACGGCATCCCGTGCGGCAGGCGCAGCACGGCCGTCGTCCCGACGCCGGCCGTGCTGGTCAGCGTCAGGTTGCCGCCAAGCAGCCCGGCCAGCCTGCGGGCGTAGGGGAGTCCAAGTCCGGTGCCGCCCCGGCGGACGCCGGGCACCTGGTAGAACTCCTCGAACACGCGCTCTAGCTGGTCGACGGGTATGCCGGTGCCGGTATCGGAGACCCGGATCTCGATTCCCCCGTCGGCGGTACCCACCGTCAGCCGCACCTCGCCCTTGTCGGTGTACTTGATGGCGTTGGACAGCAGGTTACGCAAGATAGCGGTCAGCGCGATCTCGTCGGTCAGCACCGTGGCGGGAGCGCCGTCGGCGGAAACCACCACGTCCACCGGCTTGCCCTCGGCTATCGGACGGCTGAGCCCGCGCAGGGTGGCAAGCAGCGCCGGCAGGTTGACCTCGGCCGGATCGATGACGAGCTGACCCGACTCGGCCTTGGCGACGTCGAGGAGATCGTTGACCAGGGTGAGCAGCGTGCGGCTGGCGTTGCCGATCAGCTCCACCTGGTACAGCTGCTCGGAGTCGAGGCCGCCCGCGGGGTCGGCCAGCAGCCTGGTCAGCCCGGTGATCGAGTTCAGCGGCGTCCGCAGCTCGTGGCTGACGTTGGCCCAGAACCGGTCCTTGGATTCCGATGCCGCGCGCAGCTGCTCGGACTTCTCGTCCAGTTCCTGGTACAGCGCGACGACGCCCCGGTTGGTCTGCTCAAGCTCCTCCGAAAGCTCGCTGTAGAGGGCCATCACCCCGCGGTTGGTGTCCTGGAGCTCGGCATTGAGCAGCAGCAGCTGCTCCTTCTGCCCCTTGAGGTCCTCAAGCGCGGCGATGAGGTCGTCGTTGTTGCGCCGCAGTTCTTCCAGCGTGGACTCCGGAAGCATGGCTGAGAGCTGTTTCCTTACTGCATGGATATCGGACTGGGCACCCGGCGGGCGTCGTTTGAGCATCCGGACAACCCTTCCATCGGCTACGACCGCATCCATCAGGCGCGCGGCGGCGGCGACTCCGTCCGCCCGCAGCTCGCCATCCGCCGTGACCACCAGCACCAGGTGCGCCGTGTCCGCCGCGAACACGATGGTGGCGGTCTGCCCGGCGGTGACGGCGCTGCGGCACACCTCGCTGAGAGCGGTCGCGACCCGCACCTGGTCCTGTCGTTCGAGTGCCAGCCCGGCGGCCAGTTCGCGGCCGAGCCGGCGCGCGGCGAAGACCCCGGGCAGGTCCCGGACGGTGAGGCTGGCGAACTCCTCGGTCATGGCTTGAGCACCAGCACGCTCGCGTCGTCGCGGTGCGTCCCGGCCTCGGCCAGCAGCGCGGCGGCGGCGACGAGCGGGTCCCTGGCGTTGAGGCCGGGAAGCGCGTCCGGACTCCACCGGCTGCTGAGGCCGTCGGAATGCAGGATGATCGCCGCGCCCGGCGGCGCGTCGTACTCGAACTGCCGGACCGCGCGGGCCTGGTGCCCCGCGATCCCCGGGACTGAGAGCATGCTCTTGCGGGTTCCGCCGGCCAGGATCACCGCCGCGACGTTGCCGAGGCCGCAGAAGCGGACCAGCCGGCCGGTCACCTGCACCACCGCCAGGGCACCGCCGCGGGTATGGCTCATCCGGCTGTGCGCACGCGCGACCGCGGCGGCGGGATCGCCCTCCGGGCCGTCGAGCACCGCGTTCACCGCTTCATTGGCGGCGATCGCGGCCAGCGGGCCATGACCGAGGCCGTCACAGAGGACGCCGGTCAGCGTCCCGTCCGACTCCACCACGGCGAAGACGTCGCCGCACTCGGTTTCCCCGCCGATCGGCCGGGCGAGCCCGGCGCAGGAGCCCGTATCGGGGCGGGGCCCCGGCCAGAACCGTGCCACAAGCACCGTGCCGTGGCCGGGTACCGAGTACAGGTCGCAGAAGTCGGCCAGCCGGCGGATGGCGCCAAGCCCGATGCCAAGGGTGCCGCTGGTGGAGTGGCCGTCGCGCATCGCCGCGCCCGCATCGCGCAGGCCGGGCCCGGCGTCGATGGTCACCATCTCGATCCCTGGGGTGTCGCCGGCCCGCGTGATGCGCAGCAGCATCGATCCCTGGCTGGCGTGCTTGTGCAGGTTGGACGCCGCCTCCGTCACCGCGAGCACCAATTGGTCGCTGCGCTCAGCGGGGAACTCCAGGCGGCTGGCCAGCGCCGTGGCGGCGGCGCGGCAGCCGGCCGCGGCACTGGGATCCTCCACCCGCAGCCAGCGCTGATCCCCTGGCGCCGGGGTGATCAGTGACCGTTTCACCGTGACCACTTAACGACTACGACGCTGGTCCCGGCGCCGGGTTCCGATTTCAGCTCGAACTCATCGACCAGCCGCCGCGAGCCGGACAGCCCAAGTCCGAGCCCGGTCCCCGAGGTCCAGCCGTCGGTCAGCGCCAGGTTGACGTCGGCGATGCCAGGCCCCTCATCGGCGAAGTGCAGCTTGATCCCGGTCCGCCCGTTGGGTGACTTGACCACCTCCACCCGGGCCACGCCGCCGCCGCCGTGGATCAGCGTATTGCGCGCGAGCTCGCTCGCGGCCGTCACCAGCTTGGTCTGATCAACCAGGGAAAGCCCGCTGCTCGCGGCCGCGTTCCGCACATGCTGGCGGACGCGCACCACGTCGTCCCCCGACTGGATGGGGAGCTCATCCATCAGGCTCGCCCGTTCAGGATCTCCAGGCCTTTCTCGGCGTTCAGCGCGGTGCGGACCCCGTTCAGCGACAGCCCGAGCTCGGTCAGCGTGATCGCCACCGCCGGGCGCATGCCGACGATGACCGTCTCGGCGTCAAACAGCCGCGATATCGATCCGATGGTGGCCAGCATCCGGCCGATGAACGAGTCGACGATCTCCACCGCGGTGATGTCAATGATCACCCCGCGCGCCCCGGAGGCAGCGAGCTCGGCCGCCAGGTCTTCCTGCAGGAGCATGACGCTCTCGTCCTGCAGGTCGATCTGGATGGAGACGAACAGCGTCTGCCCGATCTTCAGGATCGGCACCTGATCCATTAGGCGGGCACGACTTTCAGGCCGGCCTGGCGCAGTGCGAGCGCGAGCGCGTCGGCCAGCGTGGCCTTGGTGGCGATATCGCCGAACTCGATGCCGAGCGAGACGATCGTCTGCGCGACCTGCGGCCGGATGCCGGAGATGGTGCACTCCGCCCCGAGCAGCCGCGCCGCGCTCACGGTCTTGAGCAGATGCTGCGCGACCTCGGTGTCCACCGTCGGGACGCCGGTGATGTCGATCACCGCGTGGTCGGCGCCGGTCGCCACCAGGGTGTCGAGCAGCTTCTCCATGACCAGCTGAGTCCGCGCCGAGTCGAGCGTGCCCACTAGCGGCACCGCGATGATGCCATCCCACAGCCGCACAACCGGGGTGGACAGCTCCATCATGGAGGTTGCCTGGTCGGTGATGATCTGCTCGCGGGCGGCCGTGAACGTTTCGAACGTGCGCAGACCGAGGTCGTCGACCACCCGCGAGAATGCCAGGAATTCGGGGACCAGCTCCGCGGACTCGGCCACCAGCTCGTAGACGGGTTCCTTGAGGGAGAACACCGACAGCGCGGTCTCGCTGGGCGTGAAGCCGTCCCTGGCGCGGTTGCGGGACAGGTCGTCAAGCACCGCCGTCAGCTCGCCCGCGACGTGCTCGTCCGCCCCTGCCAGCTCCCTGATGATCAGGGAGTACAGATCTTCCAGCTCGCGGCGTACCTCCTGGGGCGAAGTCCGGCCGCGTACGCCTGCCGCCACCAGTTCGCTCCAAGTGCCGACAACTTTCTCGTGGTTGTCACGCAGAAACGCCGCCATGCGCTGCTGGGAACCGCCAACGTCCATGGGTGTGCATCCTATGTATGAGTAAAGGTCTAGTAAAGACAGGTTCATCACAAGGCTACATCTGGCCCTCCGGTACCACCGCTGCGATCTGGCGAATCGCGCGCCTTGCGCCCGTGCGACGGCAGCGACATGTGCAGCCGGATAGTCGTGCCACTGGAGTTTGAGTCCAGTTCCACCTTGTCGCAAATCTGGTAGACGAGCCAGAGGCCGTGTCCCCCGTTCGCGTCGGCGGCCGGGGGCTGGCGGCCGACCGCCGCCGGATCGGCGATCACCCCGCTGTCGCGGATCTGACAGACGATCTCCCCCCCGTCAGACCAGATCTCCATTGACCCCGCCGAGCGGGCGTGCCTGACCGTGTTCGCGGCGACCTCGCTAACAGCGATCACAAAGTCAGTGACGCGGTCTTCCGCCAGGCCCGCCGCCCTGGCCTGCGTTTCCGCCAGGACGCGGAGCTCCGACAGATTGGTGGTGTAGACAAAGGTCATGGCATCAGCGGGTCGGATGGCGGGCACATGAGGCCTTCCCTCGGGAAGGCCGAGCCGTGCCTGTAGCGGAGTGCAGGCAAGCAAGGCCATGGGGGTCTGGTGTTGTAGGGACAGAAGGTAGCCGCGGCAACGGCTAGGGTACGTGCTTCCCCACGCGTTCGTATGGAAACCCCACCCCCAGCCAGATAAGGAAATTCAAAACCAGTTGCCCGAACGGACCGGTGCTTCGCGGTCATGGTCCATTGGCCCCGGCCCCGCGGAGTGCCGCCCGCAAGCCGGTTTCCGCCCATCCGCCTATACGCTCTCGTTTAGCTGGCCCGCGTGCTCGGGGCCGGCCGGCTTGCGCGGTTCGGTTGTCTGCTCGTATCCGGTTGGCGTGCCGAGTTCCGCGGTTTGTCCGGTTCCGGCTGGCGCGTTCAGTTCCGCCGCGCTGGCCAGGGCGTCCGGGTGACCGGCCTGGGCGGCCGCCTCGCGCTCGGTTTCCGCGTTCAGCTCGGCGCCGATCAGCACCGCCATCCCGGCCAGGTAGAGCCAGAAGATGAGGATCACCACCCCGGCGAACGCGCCGTAGGTGTTGCCGTACGAGCCGAACTTGGACACATAGAAGGAGAAACCGAGCGAAGCGGCCAGGAAGATCACCGTGCCGACAATGCCGCCGGGGCTGACCCACTGCCAGCGGGGCGTCTCCCGGTTCGGCCCGGCGAAGTAGTAGACAGAGAACAGCAGCGTGACCACGATGATCGTCGCCACCCAGCGCACGACCGTCCAGGCGATGACGAACGCGGTCCCGCTGACCCCGATGTGCCCGTCGATGGCCGACCCGATCGACGCCCCGAACACGATCAGCGCGGCGGAGCCACCGCCCGCGAGCACGGTGGCGAGCAGTAGCGGGAAGGCCCGCAGCCGCTTGGCCACGAACTTGCGGTCGACCGGTACCTCGTAGGCCACGTCGAGGCCGGTTTCCAGCGCGGCCATGCCACTGGAGGCGCTCCACAGGGCGATCACCACACCGAGGATCAAGGCGGTCAGCGAGGCGTGGGTGGACCTGGTGGAAGCGGCGCCGACCGCCTGCGTGAAGACTCCTGACGCGCCGGGCGGCAGCGCCGTGTTCAGGCCGTTGACCAGCCGGTTGACCGTGCTTGAGCCGACCTGCAACAGGCTGACCAGCCCAAGCAGGGCGATCAGGGCCGGGAACAGGGCAAGGAACCAGTGGTAGGCCAGGCTCCCGGCGGTCATGCTGCAGCGGTCGCGGACGAACTTCTTCCCGGTGCGGGTGAGGGTGTTGCGCCAGCCGGCCGCGCCGATTTCCAGCGGTGTGTCAGGACCTCCGGAGACCTGGCTCTGCGGGGGGATCGTCTCCGTGCCCGGCCGGCCGCGCACAGGCCGGCCCGGGGTCTGGCTGGCGTCCGTCATTAATAACGCCGCCTCACCTGGCTGCTCGTCCGCGTCATCGCCTGACCCCGGTTGGCCGCTGCCGCCGTCGCCTGGCCAGACGCCGGTGAGCTTGCTTGTGCCCTCGGCCGTGCCGCGGTCGAGAGCTGCCTGGACCACCGCGAAAATGGCGCCCTGCAGCGCCGCCGCCAGCAGGATCTCCCCCCAGCCGCGACGGGCGTCGGTCGGCTTGGGTGCCTCTTCCTCGCCGGTGGCGGTCTGCCAGATCTTCTTGAACAGCGAGCGGGCCAGCATCCCGCCGAGCACGCTGACCAGCATGCCCACCGCCTTGCTGACCAGCTTCATGACCGGCCCCTCAAGCGCCTGATGAGCAGCCACGCCAGCACGCTCACGGCCACCGCGCCGGCCGCCGCTGCCACCGGCCCGCGGTTCCGCCTGGTGACGGCGGCGGCGTGGTCAGCGGCCCCCTTGACCGGTTCCGGCGTGGCCTTCGAGATGCTCGTAGCCGCGTTGGCCGCCCGGTGCCTGCCCTGCGCCGCGCTGCTCTTGAGCAGCCCGGTCAGGTGACGTGCCTGCTGCTGCGCCTGTGCCTTCACGTCCACCTTGGCCACCAGCGCCTCAACCGTCTCGCCGAGGTGCTCGCGGGTCCGCTCGATCTCCTCCTGCAAGGCCCGCTGATCAGCTGGCGGCCCAGGCGCGGCGCCGGAGGTGGCCGTCCCTTCGGTACTCATGAGTGCGCCCTTTCCCTGATCTCGTTGATATCGGCCTGCACGCTCGCGGCGGCCTGTTCCGGGACCGGGGGCGTGGCCTTCGACAGCCGCGCCTTCCCCAGCAACGCGAGAACACCGCTGAGCGCGAGCAGCGCCGCGCCGACGATCAGCGCGGCCAGCCAAGGGTCGACCACTCGGCTGAGGCCGAGGATTGCGCACGCAAGCAGGCAGCCCACTCCGCAGAGCGCGAACAGGCCGCCGCCGCCGAGCATCCCGGCGCCGGCTCCCGCCTGCTTGCCCTTGCGGCCCATCTCCAGCTGCGCGAGCTTAAGCTCGTCGCGCACCAGCACCGAGACCTGCTCGGACAGCCGCTTCACGAGGTCGCCCGCTGAGGGCTGCTCATGGCCTGCGGGTGCCTGCGCACCGTTGGCGTAATGTTCCATGATTCCCCCTCCGTTCATCTGGGGGCCTGCGCTACCCCGCCCTCCGCCCCCTTAACATCCCGCGCACCCAGACCCCGGCGCAAGCGTGGTTTTAGCGTCGCTCTGCGAGTGCATTTCTTCCATGATCTTTTCGCCGGACCAGGAGTTCAGGTACGCCCTAGCGCGCATGACACAGTTAGCGCGCATGACTCTGTGAGCGCGCATGACACTCTGAGCGCTTTGCTAACAGAAATCGGCGTCCGGAAGCGACCACCGTACGTTCAGGCGAATGGTTTTGAATTCCCTAGCCGACCAGTGTCTTGACGGCGGCGGTGAGCTCGGCGACGGCCTTTTTGGCGTCGGCGAAGTACATGCTGGTTTTCGGGTTGGCGTAGAGCTCGTTGTCGATGCCCGCGTAGCCGGTGCCCATCGAGCGCTTGACCACGATGATCGACTTGGCCTGGTCGACGTCGAGGATGGGCATGCCCGATATCGCGCTGCCCGGGCGGCGGGCGGCCGGGTTGGTTACGTCGTTGGCGCCGATGACGAGCGCGACGTCGGCCCGGGCGAACTCCGGGTTGATCTCGTCCATCTCCTTCAGCTGCGGGTAGGGCACGTTGGCCTCGGCCAGCAGCACGTTCATGTGGCCCGGCATCCGGCCGGCGACCGGGTGGATCGCGTAGGACACCTCGATGCCGTGGCTTTCAAGCACCGAGGCGAGCTCGGCCACGCCGTGCTGCGCCTGCGCGGCGGCCAGCCCGTAGCCGGGGACGATGATCACCTTCGAGGCGTAGGCGAGCTGGATGGCCGCGTCGTCGGCCGCGATCGCGCGGATCTGCGCGTCGCCCGCCACCGCCGAGGCGACCAGGGTGTCGCCGGTGCCGAAGCCGCCGATGATGATGTTGGCCAGTGACCGGTTCATCGCGTCGGCCATCAGCTTGGTGAGGATGCCGCCGGACGCGCCCACCAGGGCGCCGGCCACGATCAGGGCCCAGTTCCCGATGACGAACCCGGCCATCGCCACCGCGGTGCCGGTGAACGCGTTCAGCAGCGAGATCACCACCGGCATGTCGGCGCCGCCGATCGGCAGCACCATCAGCACGCCGAATGCCAGCGCGGCGAGCACCACGATGAGCAGGGCGGGCAGCGACGCGGTGGTGAGCATGAACGCGGCCGCGCCGATCGCGATCACCGCGAGCGCGGCGTTGAGCACCCGGCCGCCCTTGAAGATCACCGGCTGGCCGGTGATGACCCCCTGCAGCTTGCCCGCCGCGATCAGCGAGCCGGTGAACGTCACCGAGCCGATGAGCACGTCGAGCACGGTGAAGACGGTGGTGGTGCCGAGCACGCCGCCGGGCGCGGACTCGTCATGGATGTAGCCGTAGACGGCGACCAGCGCCGCCGCCCCGCCGCCGACCGCGTTGAACATCGACACCAGCTGCGGCATCGCGGTCATCTGGACGGTCCTGGCGGCGTGCAGGCCGGCCACCGAGCCGAGCAATGCGCCGACGATGATCACCGTCCAGCCGACCCCGGTCACCGTGCCGTCGTGGATTAGCAGGACGACCGTGATGATCACCGCGATGACCATGCCGGCGGTGGAAACCTGGTTGCCCCGGCGCGCGGTCGCGGGCGAGTTCATCAGGTGCAGGCCGACGACGAAGCAGGCGGCCGCGAGGATGTAGACGAGCTGGATATTGGTGGTAAAGGTGTCCATGTCGTCCCCTACGCCCGGCGGTCCGGCTCGGATGGCGCCGCGACCTGGCGCTGCGGGGGCAGCTGGGCCTGCGCGGCGCCGTTGACCGCGCCGCCCGCGGCCGCGGGCTCGGCCGGGGCTGCCTTGCGGCGGAACATCTTGAGCATCCGGCCGGTCACCGCGTAGCCGCCGACGACGTTCGCGGCGGCGAAGAAGGCGGCCACGAACGCGAGTACGTAGCCGACCACGGTGTGAGCCGTGACGCCGATCAGCATCGCGCCGACCAGCACGATCCCGTGGATCGAGTTGGCCGCCGACATCAGCGGCGTGTGCAGGGTGGCGGGCACCTTGCCGATGACCTCGATGCCGATGAGCAGCGCGAGGACAAAAATGGTCAGGTCAGTGACTAGAGCGGTCGACATTGCCGGCTCCCTCGTGTCGGAGGTTGTCCTGCAGCAGCTTCAGCACGGCGGGATGGACCACCTCGCCGTCGCGCGTGATGACGACCCCGGCCTGGATCTCATCGGTCGTGTCGATCTGCAGCGCGCCGTCGGCGGTCATGTGCAGCAGCAGCGCGCTGATATTGCGTGAATAGGCATTGGAGGCCGCGGTCGGGACGGTCGCGGGCAGATTCGTCGCCCCGATGATCGTCACGCCATTCGGGGTGACCACGGTCTGGTCAGGAACCGAGCCCGCGACGTTACCGCCCAGCGGGCTGGCGCCCATGTCGACGATCACCGATCCGGGCGCCATCGCCGCGATCGCGCCGGAGGTGACCAGCAGCGGCGGCCGCCGCCCGGGCACCTGCGCGGTTGTGATCACCACGTCATGGCGGCCGATGTGCGCGGCCAGTTCGGCCTGCTGCGCGGCCCGCTCGTCGGCGGTGAGCTCGCGGGCGTAGCCGCCGTCGCCCGCCGCGTTGACGGCCGACGTGAGCTCGAGGAACGTCGCGCCAAGCGATTCGACCTCGCCCTTGGAAGCGGGCCGCACGTCGTAACCGCTGACCTGGGCGCCGAGCCGCCGGGCGGTGCCGATCGCCTGCAGGCCGGCCACGCCGGTGCCGAGCACCAGCAGCCGGGCCGGCCGGGCGGTGCCGGCCGCGGTGATCAGCAGCGGGAAGAACCGGCCGTAGGCCTCCGCGGCGACCAGGACGGCCTTGTACCCCCCCACGTTGGCCTGCGAGCTCAGCGCGTCCATGCCCTGGGCGCGCGACAGCGTGCGCGGCAGCCCGTCGAGCGAGACCGCGGTAACGCCCTTCTCCGCCAGCTGGACGGCGAGTTCGGGTGAGACGAGCGGTGAGAGCATACCGAACAGCGTCTGCCCGGACCGCAGCCCCGTCTGGGCGGCCTCGCCCGGGCGGGTCACCGTGAGGATGACGTCCGCGGTCGCGTAGAGCTCGTCAGTTTTCGCGATGGCCGCCCCCGCCGCCTCGTAGGCGCTGTCGGGGAACCAGGCGGCGTCTCCGGCGCCCTCCTCCACCAGCACCTCAAGGCCGGCCGCGGTGAGCCGGGGCACGGTCTCGGGGACCAGGGCGACGCGCCGTTCCCCCGGCGCGTCCTCCTTAACGACAGCCACCTTCATGGGCGTGAACCCGTCATGCCAGCACCCCTACTCGATTCCATGCACGGCTGCGCCAACTATCTGAGGCTAAGCCGCCGCATAGGGAAGCGGTAGGGACCAGCGGCCCATGATCAGAGGACTTTTACCCGATACGTGAAGTTTGCTGGTTTTTCTGCGTGGTCTAGGCCGTGGTCTGCCAATGGTCTGGTCGCCGGCCGGCGGTAACCTTGGGGCAGCGGGGCGGTACGCTTTGTGCGCATTGCGCTGCTTGGCAGGCGGGGAGGTACTGGTGGTCACAGGACCGAACGAGGGGGCAGCGGCGGCCGCTGGCCACCTCAGGGCCGCCCACGCCGACCGCGAGCACGTTATCGACAGGCTGAAGACCGCGTTCGTGGCAGGCCAGCTGAGCAAAGACGAGCTGGACGCGCGGGCGGGCCGCGCATTCACCGCGCGGACCTACGGCGAGCTGGCCGCGCTCACGGCCGACATCCCGGCCGGCCCGCCCGACTCCCGGCCGCCGCACCGGGCCGCGCCCCGGCGGACCGGCCCGGCCAGGACCCCCGGGGCGCGGAACGCGGCCATCGCGTCGGCCGGCAGCCTGATCGGAGCCTTCGTGCTCTTCTGGCAGGGCGTTCACCTTGATGACCACAAGAGCCTCACGTTTTTCGGCTGGGCCTTCTATGCCTTGCTCCTGGCGCTCATGCTCGCGGCGGGCGCTGTAGTGGAGCTGAAGCGGTCCCGCAGGCAGCGACCGCCCCGACCGAGGCAGCCCGGTCGAATTCCCCCCGGCCAGCGCCCCGGTGGCACCGGCCGTGATCTGTCGCCGCCCGGCCCTCGGGCCGATCAAACCAGCGCCGACCTGCGGCCCCACCGTCGCCGGGCAGACCGCCCGCGCCCGTACGGACCCGGCGTCCGGCTGCCGCGCGGCGCCAGCTCCGCGCCAAGCACGGCCTGAGGCGCGCTACTACCACGGCCCTCGCCGACCACGCGGACGAACACGGCAAATGCGCGTCCAGGCCGTCAAGGGTGCCCCCGAGTGCGCATCCGGGCAGGTAAGGGGCGGGGGCGGGATTCGGCGCGCAATAGCTCGCCGATGCGCTCGCCGGCCGCGACGACCGCGGCGGCGTGGAGTCGGCCGGGGGACCGGGTCAGCCGCTCGATCGGTCCGGACACGGAGATGGCGGCGAGCACCCGCCCGCCCCCGCCCCCGCCCCCGGCCGGGACGCGCACCGGGGCCGAGACCGACGCCACGCCGGCCTCCCGCTCGGCGGCGCTCGCGGCCCAGCCCCGGCGCCGGACGCCGGCCAGCGTGGTGGCGGTGAACTTGGCGCCGCGCAGCCCCCGGTGCATCCGCTCGCCCTCCTCCCAGGCGAGCAGCACCTGGGCGGCCGAGCCCGCGGTCATCGGCAGCGCGGCGCCGACCGGGACGGTGTCCCTGAGCCCGCTTGCCCGCTCGGCGGCGGCCACGCAGACCCGGACGTCGGTGCCGCCCGGGCCGCCCCCGGCGAGCCGGTAGAGCTGCGCGCTCTCCCCGGTCGCGTCCCTGAGCTGGATGAGCACCGGCTGGGCGACGGCCAGCAGCCGGTCCTCGCCGGCCGCGGAGGCGAGCTCGGCGACCCGGGGGCCGAGGATGAACCGGCCCTGCACGTCCCTGGCCAGCAGCCGGTGGTGCTCGAGGGCGACCGCCAGGCGGTGCGCGGTCGGGCGCGCGAGCCCGGTCGCGGCGACCAGCTGGGCCAGGGTGGCCGGGCCGCTCTCGACGGCGGCCAACACCGATACGGCTTTGTCCAGCACGCCCACGCCGCTAGTATCGTTCATGTACTGATATTGCCGTCTCAAATTGTGAGATGCAAATTGAGACGGCCCAGCACATCCAGTGTCAGCAGCAGTACGCCAGAATCAGCTACCAAAGGAGATGGACCGCATGAGCAGCGCACCCCGCACGCTCGCGGAGAAGATCTGGGACGCCCACATGGTGCGCAGCGCCCAGAGCGAGCCAGACCTGCTCTTCATCGACCTGCACATCGTGCACGAGGTCACCAGCCCGCAGGCCTTCGACGGGCTGCGCGCGGCCGGGCGCAAGGTACGCCGTCCCGACCTGACCATCGCCACCGAGGACCACAACGTTCCGACCACCGGCGTCACCGGTCCCAACATGCCGCTGACCGGACCGGAAAGCCCGGTCACTGACCCGGTCTCCCGCACGCAGATCGAGGCGATGCGCAAGAACGCCGCCGAGTTCGGCATCCGGCTGCACTCGATGGGAGACGCGGGCCAGGGCATCGTGCACGTGATCGGCCCGCAGCTCGGCCTCACCCAGCCGGGCATGACGATCGTCTGCGGCGACTCGCACACCTCGACCCATGGCGCGTTCGGCGCGCTTGCGTTCGGCATCGGCACCAGTGAGGTCGAGCACGTGCTGGCGACCCAGACGCTGCCGCAGATCAAGCCGAAGACGATGGCGATCAACGTCGACGGCGCGCTCCCTGACGGCGTCACCGCCAAGGACCTGATCCTCGCGATCATCGCGCAGATCGGTACCGGCGGCGGCCAGGGCTTCATCGTTGAGTACCGCGGCGAGGCAATCCGGTCGCTGTCCATGGAGAGCCGCATGACCGTCTGCAACATGTCCATCGAGGCGGGCGCGAAGGCCGGGCTGATCGCGCCCGACGAGACCACGTTCGGCTACCTCAAGGGCCGCCCGAACGCCCCCCGGGGGGCTGACTGGGACGCCGCCGTTGAGTACTGGAAGACGCTGCCGACCGACGAGGGCGCGGTCTTCGACCAAGAGGTCACCATCGACGCGACCGTGCTGACGCCGTATGTCACCTGGGGTACCAACCCGGGCCAGGGACTGCCGCTTGGCGGATCCGTGCCGGCGCCGGGGGAGACCAAGGACCCGAATGCCACCGAGCGGGCGCTCACCTACATGGGCCTGACCGCGGGCACCCCGCTGCGCGAGATCGCCGTGGACACCGTGTTCGTCGGCTCCTGCACCAACGGGCGGATCGAGGACCTGCGCGCCGCCGCCGACGTCATCAAGGGCCGTAAGGTCGCCGACGGCGTCCGGATGCTGGTGGTACCCGGGTCGATGCAGGTGCGCGAGCAGGCCGAAGCCGAGGGGCTTAACGAGGTCTTCACCGCCGCGGGCGCCGAGTGGCGCTCGGCCGGCTGTTCGATGTGCCTGGGCATGAACCCGGACACGCTCAAGCCGGGGGAGCGCTCGGCGTCCACCTCCAACCGGAACTTCGAGGGGCGCCAGGGCAAGGGCGGCCGCACCCACCTGGTGTCGCCCGCCGTGGCCGCCGCCACCGCCGTCACCGGCAGGCTGTCGGCCCCCGCCGACCTGTAGCCGGCCGCCGCTACCAAGACCTCACTGGCAGGAGAAACAATGGAACCGTTTGTCACGCACACCGGGCGGGCCGTACCGCTGCGGCGCAGCAACGTCGACACCGACCAGATCATCCCGGCCGTATGGCTCAAGCGGGTCAGCCGCGAAGGCTTTGGCGAGGGGCTGTTCGCCGCCTGGCGGGAGGACCCGTCGTTCGTGCTCAACCAGCCCCGCTACGAGGGGGCGACGATCCTGGTGGCCGGGCCTGACTTCGGCACCGGCTCGTCGCGTGAGCACGCGGTCTGGGCGCTGCTCGACTACGGCTTCCGCGCGGTGATCGCGCCGCGCTTCGGCGACATCTTCCGCAACAACTCCACCAAGGCCGGGCTGCTGCCCATCGTGCTGCCGGAGAAGGTCGTCTCGCTCATCCAGGACGCGGCCGAGGCTGAGCCGCCTGCGCAGGTCACCGTGAACCTGGACGCGCGCGAGGTGTACGTCACCGGCGGCGGTCTGGCCGAGGATCTCGCCGAGCCGTTCCAGATCGACGACTACACCCGCTGGCGCCTCATGGAGGGCCTGGACGACATCGGCCTGACGCTCCGCCACGAAGACGCGATCACCGCCTTCGAGGCCAGCAGGCCGTCCTTCCTGCCCGCCACGCTGTAGGCCCGGTTCGCCGCGTTATGGGCGATTTGCTGGATCGCGATTCCCTGAACTGGCCCGACACGCCGGCCAATATTCGCGAAGGTTATTGTGTAGCGAGGCTCGATCGCCTACTTTCGGGCTGGTCAGGGGTCGCGATCCAGGCGTGCAGCCACGCAAGCGCGGCCTCCCGTGGGGGAACGCAGGAGTGAATAATGAACAAGCGTGATCTGATCGACGCGCTCTCGGGTCGCCTGGGGGACAAGAAGTCCGCGACCGAGGCGCTGAACGCAGTCCTCGAGACCATTCAGTCGGCCGTGGCAAGCGGCGACAAGGTCGCGATTACTGGTTTCGGGGTCTTCGAGAAGAGCGAGCGTCCGGCCCGCACGGCGCGTAACCCCGCAACGGGTGCCGAGATCCACGTGGCCGCGACCTCGGTGCCGAAGTTCCGGCCCGGGGCGGACTTCAAGGCCCTGGTCAACGAGGGCAAGTCGGCCGCGGCGAAGCCTGCCGCCAAGACGTCCACCGCCAGGAAGAAGTAAGCAGGCAGTTAGCAGCGCGCACATCGGGCGTGCATCGACGGGTGGCGGCGCGGGGCAGTTTCCCCGTTGCCGCCGCCCGTCGTTGCTGCCAACCAGCTGCGGGGCTGCCAACCAGCTGCGGGCAGGTGCCGGGATCGGGCTGGCCGCCAAGCCGGGCGGCCGCTACCGTGCCCCGTCCGGCTTGGCCAGCGCGGTCGTGATGATCCGGTCGATAAGGGCCGGCATCGGCAGCCCGCTGGCCGCCCACATCATCGGGAAGCCCGAGTGCGGCGTCATCCCCGGCATCGTGTTGATCTCGTTGACCAGGACGTCCCCGTCCGGCGTGTAGAAGCAGTCGACCCGGGCGAGCCCCTCGCAGGAGATCGCGTCGAACGCGGCGCACGACAGCGTCCGCACCCGCTCCTGAGCCTGCGCCGGGATCGGCGCCGGGATCTCCATCCGCGACTGCTCCGCCAGGTACTTGGCTTCGAAGTCGTACCAGGCCGAGTGCGGGTCGACCACGATCTGCCCGGGCACGCTGGCCTCCGGCGGCCCGCCGTCGACCCCCTCGAGCACCGCGCACTCGACCTCGGCCCCCTCGATCGCCGCCTCGACCAGGACCTTGCGGTCGTAGCGGCGGGCCTCCTCGATCGCCGCCGCGAGCTCGTCGGCATCGCCGGCCTTCGACGTGCCGATTGACGACCCGCCGCGCGCGGGCTTGACGAACACCGGCCAGCCGAGCTCGCCGATCTCGTCAAGCACCCGCTTGCGCTCCGCTGAGTCGGCCGATCCCCAGTCCCGGTCGCGCACCACCACGTAGCGGCCGATGGGCAGCCCCCGCGCCGTGAACAGCAGCTTCATGTACTCCTTGTCCATGCCGGTGGCGCTGGCGAGCACCCCCGCGCCCGCGTACTTGACGCCGGCCATCTCCAGCAGCCCCTGGATCGTCCCGTCCTCGCCGTAGGCCCCGTGCAGCAGCGGCAGCACCACGTCGACCTCGCCGAAGTCGGCCGGGACGGCCGCGGGCGGGCTGAACACGAGCGCACCGCCGGCCGGGCTAAGTCCCGGCGCCCCGCCCAGCAGGGTGACCGAGACGCCCGGCGTCGCCACCGCCTCGACCGACGGCAGCTCACCGGCGGCAAACGCCAGCCGGGAGACATCACCCGAGGTCAGCACCCAGCGCCCGTCGCGCGCGATGCCGATCGGCACGACGTCGTACTTGTCCCGGTCGATGGCGCCGAGGACAAGCCCGGCACTGGCGCACGACACCGCGTGCTCCGCGCTCCGCCCCCCGAACACGACGGCGACCCGCACCTTGCGCTGCGCACCCATGCACCACCTCCGCTGCTCAAGCCAACCCGAAGATGGTAGTCCCTGGCCAGCGTGGAAATGGTTGCCCCGCCGTTACATCCCGCACCGGTCAGGCTGGGGCGCCACGAGGAATATGCCGCCAAGCGCGGTTAGCTGCCGAGGGCTTCGAGGGCCACGTAGGCGTCGCTTACCAGGTCCTCGGCGTCTTCCAGGCCGATCGAGAAGCGGACCGCGCCGGCATCGATGCCGGCCGCGCCGAGGGCGCGGTCGTCTAGCTGGCGGTGGGTGGTGGAGGCGACGTGCGAGACGACCGTGTGGGTGCCGCCGAGCGAGGTGGCGGCGGCGGCCAGCCGCAGCTTGCTCGCGAAGGCCAGTCCCGCCTCCCGGCCCCCGTAGGGGGTGACGGTCACGATCGCGCCGAACCTGACCCCCTCCGGCCCGGCGTCGAAGGTCCGCCGGGCCAGCTCGTGGCCGGGGTGGGTGGGCAGCCCCGGGTAATCGATGTAGGCGACGGCGGGATGCCTGGCCAGCGTGGCGGCGAACACCGAGGCGGTCGCGCACTGGCGGCGCACCCGGACCGGCAGGGTCTCAAGCCCGCGGCGGAGCAGGAACGCGTCGTCGGGGGAGAGGGACCCGCCGGTGTCTATCCGGGTCGCGCGGATCTGGCTGATCAGCTCGAGAGCACCGGTGACGACCCCGCCGGTGACGTCGGAGTGGCCGCCGATGTACTTGGTCGCCGAGTGCAGCACCAGGTCGGCGCCGTGCTCGAGCGGCCGGCAGATCACCGGCGGTGCCAGCGTCGAGTCGACCACCAGCAGCGCCCCCGAGTCGTGCGCTATCTCGGCCAGGTGCCGGATGTCGGCCACCGCGGTGGTCGGGTTGGCGATCGTCTCGGCGTAGATGATCCGGGTGGCCGGCCGGACCGCGGCCCGGACCGCGTCCAGGTCGGTGATGTCAACGAAATCGGTCTCGACCCCGAACCTGGTCAGCACGTTCCGCAGCAGACTGTAGGTGCCGCCGTAGAGCGCGGCGGACGCCACCACGTGCGCGCCGGCCCGGGCGAAGGCCAGGAACACCCCCGAGATCGCCGCCATCCCCGACGCGAACGCCTGGGCGGCGGGCCAGCGCGGCAGGTTGGCGCCCTCCATGGCCGCGACCGCGCGCGCGAACGCGTCCACGGTCGGATTGTCGATCCGGCTGTAGCTGTATCCGGGTACCTGGTCGCCGAGGACGGCCGCGTATTCATCGGCCGACGAGAACGCCCAGGCGGCGGTCCGGTAGAGCGGCGTGCCGAGCGGCCGCTGCGCGGTCTCGGGCGGCGGCGGCAGATGCACCGCCCGGGTGTTCTCCCCAAGCTGCCTGCGGGCTATTTCCACGTACAAGGCTCCATTGAGATAAGTGGTCCCGGCACCCAGCTACCGTAACGGAATTGTCGCGGTTTAGGCGCCATACCATTCCGGTTTGGCCGATCGGGACGCTAGCACCGCCGCCGCGTCGCCGACCGGCAGCACGCCGGTGATCACCGCGGCGACCACCTCGGTGATCGGCATCTCGACCCCGTGCTTGCGGGCCAGTTCGAGCACCGGACCGTAGGAGGTGGCGCCCTCGGCGGTCTGCGTGGTCGCCTCGCGGGCCTCCGCCGGGTTCATGCCCTGGCCCAGGTACTGGCCGAACGTCCGGTTCCGTGACAGCGGCGAGCTGCAGGTCGCCACCAGGTCGCCCATCCCGGCGAGCCCGGCGAACGTCCGCGGGTCGGCGCCCATCACCTCGCCAAGCCGTGCCATCTCAGCCAGGCCCCGGGTGATCAGGGTCGCCTTGGTGTTGTCACCGAGGCCGAGCGCGACCGCGATGCCCACCGCGACCGCGATGATGTTCTTGACCGTGCCGCCCAGTTCGCACCCGATGACGTCGGTGTTCCAGTACGGCCGGAAGTAGCTGGTGTGGCAGGACCGCTGCAGCAGCCGCGCGCCGGACTCGTCGGAGCAGGCCACCACCGACGCGGCGATCTGGCGCTGGGCGATCTCCCTGGCCAGGTTCGGGCCGGAAACGACCGCGACCCGGTGCGAGGGGACGCCGAGCGTCTCCATGATCACTTCGCTCATCCGCTTCAGCGTGCCGAGCTCGATCCCCTTGATCAGCGAGACCAGCAGCGTCTGGGGCGGGAGAAACGACGCCCATTCGTTCAGGCAGGCCCGCAGCGTCTGCGCGGGCACGGCCAGGACGACGACGTCCGCGCCGTCAACCGCGGCGGCGGCGTCGGTCGTCGCCGCCAGCGACGGCGGCAGCGCCACCCCCGGCAGGTACCGGGGGTTCTCGTGGCCCACGGTGATAGCCGACGCGGTCTGCCCGCTGCGCGCCCAGATCGTCACCGGCGTGCCCGCGTCGGCCAGTACCTGCGCGAACGTGGTGCCCCAGGACCCCGCGCCAAGCACCGCCGCCTTCACTGCAGCGCCGCCTTCACTGCCCGGTCCCCTCCGGCTGCGCATCGTCGCGCGGAACGGCGGGCTGGGCCTGCGGGGTAGAACCACGGTCCGTTATAGATGCCTGATTCATATCGAAGGGGAGCGCGGGCGGCGTCTCATCCCGCAGCTGGCCGACGAGGGCGGTCACCTCGGCCATGATCGCGTCGGTGGCGGCGCGCAGTGCCCTGGCCGAGTTCGCCTTGCCCGCCCACTCCGACAGATCGACCGGCTTGCCGGCTACTGTACGCACGGTCTTGCGTGGGAACAGCCGGACCTTCTTGCTGCCGTAAGGGAGGATGTCTTGGGTGCCCCAGTGCGCGACAGGGATGACGGGTGCGCCGGTGGACAGGGCCACCCGGGCGACGCCGGTCTTCGCCACCATGGGCCACAGGTCCGGGTCGCGGGTGGCGGTTCCCTCCGGGTAGAAGATCACAGCGGCGCCATCGGCCAGTGCCTGCTCGGCCTGCTTGAGCACGAGGGCCGCGTCCGCGCGGCCCCGGTGCACCGGGAGCTGGCCCGCCTTGTAGAGGAACGGGCCGATGCCCTTGACCTTGAACGCCCCGTCCTTGATCAGGAAGGTCGGGTACCGCCCGTTCGCCTGGAAGAACAATGCGTCGGTCCCCCAGTCCACGTAGGACAGATGGTTGGGCGCCAGGATGACGCCGCCCTTCTTGGGAATGTTCTCCCGGCCCGACCACTTGTTCCTGATCAGCAGCGTAAGCAGCGGTCGCAGCACGATGACGGAGATCAGCCGCCACGTGGGCGAGTAAGACTTGCTCATCGGGGAGGCCTTCCCATGTTCCGGTTCCGCACGTCACGCTCCGAGGTCTGCCTGTGGTCGGCTATATGACGGACTCTGACCGATTTAGCTGGACAGTTCTGCTGCCTGTCAAGGTACTCGCCCGCGCGAAGTCCCGGCTCGCGGTGCTGGCCGGAGACCGGCGCCGCGAGCTCGCGCTCGCCCTGGCATCGGACACGGTTTCCGCCGTCGTCGCGTGCCCCGAGGTGGCGCGCGTGATCGTTGTCACGTCTGACCCGGTGGCCGGCCAGCGGCTGGCCGCGCTGGGCGCGCACATCATCGATGAGACCGCGGGCAATCCGCCTGAGCTATCCCGCGGGCTCTCGGCCGACAGTGCGGACGGCAGCCAGCACGCGCTCAACGCGGCGCTGCTGCGGGGCGCGGCGGTAGCGGCGCGGCGATGGCCGGGGACCGGGCTCGCGGCGCTGACCGCCGACCTGCCCGCACTCCGCCCGGCCGAGCTGTCCGCGGCGCTGCACGCCGCGGGCCACGGGGTCGCCGGCGCTTCCTTCGTGCCGGATGCGGCCGGGGTTGGCACCACGCTCTACGCGGTGCCGCCGGGCGTTGAGTTCCGGCCGATGTACGGCGGCACGTCCCGGGCGCGCCACACCGCCGCCGCGGCCGCCGAGCTCTCGCTGGCCAACATCGCCGGACTGCGCCAGGACGTGGACACGCCCGACGACCTGCGGGCAGCGGTCATGCTCGGGGTCGGCCCGCGCACGGCCGGGGTCGCGGCCCAGCTCCTGGCCGACGCGTAGGCCGCGACTCCGCCTGCCTAACTGTCAGATCCGAACCACCGGGCATGTAAGGGTCCTGGTAATCCCCTCAACGGCCTGGATCTGGGCAGCTACCAGCTTGCCCAGCTCGTCCACGTTCTCGGCGACGGCGCGCACGATGACGTCATACGGACCGGTGACATCCTCCGCCTGCGTGACTCCGGCGATCTCCGCGATCTGCCGTGCCACGTCGGCGGCTCTGCCGACCTCGGTCTGGACGAGGATGTATGCCTGCACCATGGCGTCCTCCTGCGGGGTTTCAGCCTGGTAGGCGAATTTCACGCGTTATGTGCTGATCGGGCCCGTGAAACAGTTGGCTAGGCTGGCCACCGGTACCGTGTGGCGGTCAAGGGCGGGGTCGGGCGGGTCATGGGCGGGGGTCGGGCAGGTCAGGGGAAACGGAGGCGGTCGCATCGCTGAGCAGGGCAGGTCCGTCGCGGACCTGGGCGAATGGGGGATCATCGCGGCGATCGCGGGCCGGCTGCCCGCCGGGTCGCTGACCTCGGTCGGGATCGGCGACGATGCCGCGGTGGTCGGCGCGCCCTCGGGGAGCGTGGTCGCGGCGGTCGACCTGCTGCTCGAGGGCAGGCACTTCCGGCTGGACTGGTCAAGCGCCTACGACATCGGGGTGAAGGCGGCCGCGCGCAGCCTGGCCGACATCGCGGCGATGGGCGCGGTCAGCACCGCGCTGCTTGTGGCGCTGGCCGCACCGGGCACGCTGCCCGCGAGCTGGCCGGTCGAGCTGGCCGACGGGCTCGCCGCCGAGGCCAGCCGGGCAGGCGCCGGCATCGTCGGCGGCGATACGGCCCGCGCGGATTCTGTAGTGCTGTCGGTGACCGCGCTTGGCGACCTGGCGGGCCGCGAGCCGGTGCTCAGGTCCGGTGCCAGGCCCGGTGACATGATCGCGGTGGCAGGGCCGCTGGGGCGTTCCGCCGCCGGGCTGGCGCTGCTGATGGCGGGTGCCGGCGCGAACGCGCCGTCGGTCGCGCTGGCCGGACTGGTGGCCGCTCACCTGCGCCCGTCGCCGCCCTACCAGGCGGGACCGGAGGCGGCGGCGCTCGGCGCGACCGCGATGATCGACGTAAGCGACGGCCTGGTCGCCGACCTCGGCCATATCGCCGCCGCGAGCGGCGTCGCGCTCGACATCGACAGCTCCTCGCTGGCCGCCGGCGGCCCGCTGAGCGAGGCCGCGGCCGCGCTCGGGGAACGATCCGATTCATCTGGAACGGACCGTGGTTTCTCCGCGCCCGCCATTGCCCTGGAGTGGATGCTGACCGGTGGCGAAGATCATTCGCTGGTCGCCACATTCCCCGTTTCGGCCCGTCTACCGTCACCGTGGCGCGTCATTGGGCAAGTCAGCGCAGGCGCTGGCGTCACCGTCGACGGCAAGCCGCACGCCGGCCCGGGCGGCTGGCAGCACTTCCGCTGAACTGCCGACTTAGGGATTTATTAATAATTCCGACTTCGGCTTTTCTTCGGTGCCAAATTTATTTGCAAGATCCAATTACGGGACGGCGCCGCAGCGGGCTCGGATTGCCGCCGTTTCCCGCTATTGCGGCCTTAGCTCCGATTTAGCACGGCGCGTACTGTCTTGAGGATGAGCGAAGCGAGTGGGGTCGGTAAAGCCGCTGGTAATCCCCAATCGCTTCCCCTCCGGCGCAACGCGGGCTTCCGGATGCTATGGATCGGGCAGCTGCTGTCGGATACCGGCAGCGAGATCGGCCTGCTCGCCTACCCGCTGCTCATCTTGGCGCTGACCCACTCGGCGGTGCTGGCGGGGGTGGTGGGCACGGCGCGGGCGGTCACCCGGCTGTGCCTGCAACTGCCCGCCGGGGCGCTGGCCGACCGGTTCGACCGGCGGCGGACGATGATCGTCTGCGACACCATGCGCGCCGTCCTGATGGCCCTGCTCGGCATCCTGATCGTGGCGCATCTGGCGTCCTGGCCGGTCGTCCTGGTCGTGAGCCTGATCGAGGGGGGCGCGGGCGCCTTCTTCGACCCGGCGGCCACCGCCGCGCTGCCGGGGATAGTGGCGGACGGGCAGCTCGAGGAGGCGTGGGCCGCCACCGAGGCCCGGACGTACGCTGCCAGTCTGGTCGGCCCGGCGCTCGGCGGGGTGCTGTTCGGGCTCGGCCGGGCGGTCCCGTTCCTGGCCGACGCGGTCTCCTACACGGTCTCGTTCGGCACCGTGAGCCGGCTCCGCGGGCGGTTCCGCCCGAAGCAGGCGGCCGAGCGCAAGGCGCTGTGGCGCGAGGTGGCCGATGGCCTGGAGGTTGTCTGGAAGGTGCCGATCCTGCGCGCGGTGCTGATCACGGCACCGCTGGTCAACTTCGCGTTTAACGGCGTGATCTTCACCATCACGCTGGCGCTGCGCCAGCACGGCACCTCCACCGCGGTGATCGGCCTGGTGCAGGCGGCCGTCATGGCCGGCGGGCTGCTTGGCGCCGTGGTGGCGCCCCGGCTGCAAGGGCGCCTGCGGCTGGGGACCGCGGCCACCCTGATCACGCTGACCGGGTCCCTGCTGTTCTGCGCCGCGGCCCTGCTGGTCCCGTCACCGCTGGTGGCGTTGCCGGTGGCCATGAACCTGCTGCTCGCGCCGACCGTGAACGCCGCCCTGTTCGCCGTGATGCTCAGAAACACACCGGAGGGAATGCGCGGCCGGGTCTCCAACACGGTGGTCATGGTGGCCACCGCGCTGGCGACGCTGGCACCACTGACGGCCGGCCTGCTCGTCCAGCACGTATCCGGCGCCTGGGCGATAGGCGGCTTCGCCGCCACCATGGCGGTGGCAGCGGTGCTCAGCCTGCTCCTGCCGGGCTTGCGGCTGACGGGGCCCCGAGCGGCCGCGCCGGGCTGATCCCGGGACCCCTCCGGGTAACGGTCACTGAATGGCCAATTCCGCGCGACTTTACATAGCTCCCAGACATTGCATAGCTCCCGGACAGAATGAAACGGTTCAATGAGGATGAAAACGTCCGGCGGCTATGCAAAGTCCGCGCTGGCGAAGCCGCATGGTCGCGAGCGTGTCCCGTTCGGGCTCCGTATTGCCTTCAACGGTCCGCGATGATCGTGCAAACCCGGAATCCGTCGGCTAGGCCCGACGAGAGGGCCAGGTCGTATGGCCAGCTAAGCGCTTTGCGCCGAACGGTCCCCGCTCTGGCTGGGAACGCGGAAATCCTGTTGTGACGGGCAGGGGATGTCCATATGGTGGGCCGGCCAACTTCTACGCCTGGGAGGGCTGTGACTTCGTATACGTCTGACGGCATCGCCTATGACCGCGAGGGGCCGCGCGGCGACTTGCCGGTCGTGCTGATCCACGCGGGTGTCGCCGACCGGAGGATGTGGGATCCGATCTGGCCGCCGCTCACCCGGGAGCGGGACGTCGTCCGGTTGGACCTGCGTGGATTCGGCGATTCGGCCGGGCGGCCGAACGGGCCGGTCTCGCCGGCGGAGGACGTTCTCGGCGCACTGGCCGACCTCGGCGTCGACCGCTGCCACCTGGTCGGCGCGTCCTTCGGTGCTGGCGTCGCGGTTGAGACCGCGCTCACCAGGCCGCCGGCGGTGGCCTCGCTCGTCCTCGCGCCGCCCGCTGGCGCGCTGTTCCCGGAAGTCACACCCGATCTGCGGGCATTCTTCGACGCCGAGGGCGCGGCCCTGGAACGCGGCGACTTGGACGCGGCGGTCGAGGCGAACCTGTCGTGGTGGGCGGAGGGGCCGCGCCGTTCCGCCGGCCAGGTCGATCCCGGGGTCCGTGCGCTGGTCGCACGCATGCAGCGGCACGCGTTCGAGGTGACCGCGGACTGGGATGACGTCGAGGAGAAGGAGCTGGAGCCGCCCGCACTTGACCGGCTGGGCGAGATCACGGTTCCGGTTCTCGTCCTGATCGGCGGCCTCGACCTGGACGCGGTGCAGGCGGCCGCCGCGCGCCTCGTCGCCGAGACGGCCGACGCTCGGCTCGTCGACTGGCCTGACGTCGGCCACCTCCCGTCGCTTGAGCGCCCCGCCGATTTCCTCGGCCTGCTCCGAGAGTGGATAGCTGACCGCGAAAGGAACAGCGCTGGGGGCTAAGCCGCGGCGGGGCTACCCGGTGCACTGCTGGCTGGCGTAGACCAGGCCGATCGCCAGCGGGCCGTTGATCCCGTTCAGCAGCGGGCCGCGAAGGGGAGGGTGCGCCGGGGGCGTACCCGCGTGCGCCGGCGTGGTTCCGGACGGGTGGTGATCGAATCCCGTGCCCGGGTCGTCGAAGATGGCCACGCCGGTGCCGCTGGGCAGCGCTGACGGGTCGATGGTGAGATAGTCGCTGTGGAATTGGCCGACGGCGCGCAGCCTGCTCAGGCTCGCCTCGTATGGCTGGCAGGACGCGATCGGCGTGGGGCCGGAGAAGCTGACGGTGACGGGCAGCCCGTCGGCGCGCAGTGTGGCTTGCAGCCCGGCCGGGTCCTTGAGCTGGTTGACGGTCACCCTGATGTCGCCGTTGGCCTGCTTTGCCACCGTCCAGGCGGCCAGCCGCACGGTGCTGGACTGGCCGCCCGAATGGCCGGAGGGCCGCTCCGGCTGGCTGGCGGGCAGACCCGGCTGGCTGGCGGGCAGCTGTAGTTCGGGCTGAAGGTCGTGGCGCAGCGCGGCCATCGCGCGGCCCAGGTGGGCCATGACGGTGCCGGGCGCGATGCCCAGCACTTCCGCGGTGCGCTTGGTGTCCAGGTCGAGGATCACCCGCAGCGCGATTACCTGCCGCTGCCGGGCGGGCAGCCGCATCAGCGCCGCCATGATCTGCGGGTCGGCCAGGCCGGCGGATGCCGCGCTGGCGGCGGCCACATCCGTGATCCTGGCCGGGTCGGGTACGGGCACTTCCCGGTGGCGGCGTCGCCACCGGGAGATGCCCGCGTTCAGCGCCGTGCGGACCACCCACGCTTTCGGCGCGGGATGCCTGCTCACGGTGTGCCAGGACGCCCACGCGCGGGCGAACGCCTCGTCCACCAGGTCTTGCGCGGTGTCCTGGTCACCGGTGCTGACCAGGACAGCCCGCAGGCATTCATCGGCGGCGGTGCGGTAGAACTCCGCGAAGTCCGGCTGCTGGTTTCCCACACCCATCCAACGCGCCACTGAGACATTCCCATTACGTGCCGGACCGCGAATCAAGCCGGCGATCTAACTGATCAGCCGGCAAACCTCACTCGCCTCACCGCGGCCTGAGCCGAGCCGGGCAACTGGCATCAGGGGATCAGGATGGTCTTGCCAGGCAGCTGCCCGGCGGCGGCCTCGTCGTGAACGGCGCGCAGGTCGGCCAGCGGCCGCCGTTCGCCGACGTCGATCTTCAGGTCGCCGGCGTCGACGAGGGCGGCGAGCTCGGCGAGCTGGGCGGCGTCGCTGCGGACGAAGACCTGCACCGTCCGTACCCCGCGCCCGGCATCATCGGGGCCAGGCGTAGTAGTGCTGGCGAAGATGCCGCCGTCGGCGGTCAGTTCGGTCAGGGCGGCAGTCTCCTCCGGGCTGGTGCGCACCAGGTTGAGCACCACGTCGAACCGCTGGCCGGCCACCGCCGTCAGCAGCGGGGTGGCGGTGTAGTCGATGACCTGGTCCGCGCCATAGGAACGGATTCGGCCAATGCTGCGCCCGCTGGCGGTCGCGGTCACGACGGCGCCGGCCCGCTTGGCCAGCTGGACGGCGTACCCGCCGACCGCGCCGCCCGCCCCGTTGATCAGGATGCGCTGCCCAGCCCGCAGGCCGGCCAGGTCGAACAGCGACTGCCAGGCCGTCAGGGCGGACGAGGGCAGCGCGGCGGCGTCAGCCAGCGCTATGGTCCGGGGCGCGGGCGCCAGCAGGCCGGCCGGCACGGCGGCGTACTCGGCGGCCGCGCCCGGCGCGTTCATCGGCAGGAACGCCACCACCGCGTCCCCGGTGCTCCAGCCGCTCACCCCCTCGCCGATCTCGGTGATGACGCCGGCCACGTCGAAGTTGGGGATCTGCGGGAGCGTCACCGGGAACACCTCGGTCAGGAAACCGGCCCTGATCGCGGCATCCACCGGGTTGAACGCCGATCCCGCGACCTTGACCACCACCTGGCCGGCCGCGGCCACCGGCCGGTCGGCGTCCTCGTAGACCAGGACGCCGCTGTCGCCGTAGGAGTGGAAACGCACTGCCTTCATGATCTCTCCTCATGTTCTATGCTTCGAAGTCGAAGCACATGGCGACTATAACCTGCTTCAACTTCGAAGCAGTAGCCATCACGCGGGTGATGCGCGTCACAATGCTTGGAATTCGAAACAGGTACGGTGATGGGATGACCGATCTCGGCCCGGGCGCGGGCCCGGACGCTGGCTCCGGCGAGGTCCCGGCGCTTGATGCCGGCCAGCTGGAGGCCTACTTCGCGCTGATGGAGTCCGTCAGCCTGCTCCAGCACCGCGTCGAACAGCAGCTGCAGGCCGAGGGTGACCTCAGCTACGTGCAGTTCCAGCTGCTGGCCCGCCTCGCCGCCGCCCGCGGGCAGCTAACCATGACCGAGCTGGCCGACGGCGTCGTCTACAGCCGCAGCGGCCTGACCTACCAGGCCGGCCTGCTTGAGAAGGCCGGCCTCATCATCCGCGCGCCAAGTCCCGATGACGAACGCGCCACCCTGGTCACCATCACCGACAGCGGACGGGCCCGCCTGGGCCAGGTCATGCCGGGCCACGTCCAGGTCACCCGCCGCCTGCTGCTCGATCCCCTGTCGGGCGAGGACCTGGATCGCCTGCGCGACATCATGACCCGCGTCCGCGACCACATGCGCGCGCAGCCGCCCCGCTCCGCCGCCCCCCGCAAGCGTCCCGCCCGCAGCCGCCCCGCGCGCGGCGGCACACGAGCATGACGCCGCACACCCTCGGGCGGGCGGTGATGTTCCGGGGAACGCAACAAGCCGACGCGCCGCGATGGCGCGCCGGCTTGAGACGACGTGTGTAACGCTGGCACGGTGCCTAGCGGCTGACCTTGCCCGCCTTGATGCAGGAGGTGCAGACATTCAGGCGCTTGGGCGTACCGGAGATGACGGCCCGAACGGTCTGGATATTCGGGTTCCAACGGCGGCGGGTACGAACGTGCGAATGCGACACGTTGTTGCCGAAGCCCGGCCCCTTACCGCAAACGTCGCAGACGGAAGCCACGGCTGCCTCCACAAATAGGATGGTTAGAGTCTGACGGCGCCTCACCCGGCGGTGACATGCACACCGACGCGGAACTGAGGCAGCCTGCGAAGCATACCCGAAGGGACGGCCGCCGCGCGAACCGTACGGCCACGCCAAGCAGGCCGGAGCGCGCCTGTCCGCCCGTGAACCCCTTACCGTTGCCCGAATGTCAGTGGCAGCTTCTATGCTCCAACTGTGACCACGCTGCGCGACTCACTGGTCAAACCGCTAGGCAAGAAGACCAGCGACACGCTCGAGAAGGTCTTCGGCCTGCGGACGGCCGGTGACCTGCTCCGGCACTACCCGCGCCGGTACTACACCAGGGGCGAGCTGACGCCGCTCGACTCGCTGCACGAGGGCGACCACGTCACTGTGCTCGCGATGGTGGACATGGTCAGCCGGTTCGGGCCGCCAGCCGACCACCGGTACGGCACCAAGCCGAGGAAATGGGGCAGCGAGCGCCTCGAGGTCATCGTCACCGACGGCCCCGGCAAGCTGCAGCTGGTCTTCTTCGGCAGCGTGGGACATCATGCCCACCAGCTCCGGCAGGGCTCGATCGGCCTGTTCGCGGGGACCGTGTCGAGCTTCCGCGGCCGCCGCCAGCTTGTCCACCCCGAGTACGAGATGCTCCCGGGCACCAGCACGAACCCGCTGATGACGGCCGAGATCGCCGACGAGTTCGCCAACGAGCTGATCGCGGTCTACCCGGCGAGCGCGAAGCTCAGTTCCTGGAAGATCTCCAAGGCGATGGACGTCATCCTCGAGACGGTGGACGTGGGCGAAGATCCCATCCCGGCGCAGGTGCGCGAGAAGTATGGCCTGTGGCCCAGGGAGCTCGCCATCAGGGCGATCCACCGGCCGCAGGACCGCGCCGAGCTCGGGCACGCGCGGCACCGGCTCAAATGGGACGAGGCGTTCACCATGCAGGCCGCGCTGGCGCAGCGGCGGCTGGCCGCCGCGGCGATGCCGTCGGTGCCGAGGCCTGCCATCGACGACGGGCTGACCGCCGAGTTCGACCGGCGGCTGCCGTTCACGCTCACCGCTGGCCAGCGGTCGGTCGGCGAGCAGATCGCCCACGACCTGGCCTGCGCCTACCCGATGAACCGGCTGCTCCAGGGCGAGGTCGGCTCGGGCAAGACCGTCGTCGCGGTGCGGGCGATGCTCCAGGTGGTGGACGCGGGCGGGCAGGCGGCGCTACTCGCGCCGACCGAGGTCCTCGCGCAGCAGCACTACCGGTCGATTACCGCACTGCTCGGCCCGCTGGCCGAGGCGGGTCGCCTTGGCGGCGGCGACCGGGCGACCCGGGTGGCGCTGCTTACCGGCTCGTCCGGGGTGCGGGCGCGCCGCTCGGCGCTGACCGACGTGTTCACCGGCGACGCCGGCATCCTGATCGGCACCCATGCCCTCCTGGAGGACCGGGTGCGCTTCGCCGACCTGGGGCTGGTGGTCATCGACGAGCAGCACCGGTTCGGCGTCGAGCAGCGCGACGCGCTCCGCGACAAGACGCTCGGCTCCCGGCCGCATGTGCTGGTAATGACCGCGACGCCGATCCCGCGGACGGTGGCGATGACCGTCTTCGGCGACCTGGAGGTCTCCACGCTGGCGGAGCTCCCGGCGGGCCGGTCGCCAATCGCCACCCACGTCGTGGCCGCCCTCGAACGGCCGCGCTTCCTTGACCGTGCGTGGCAGCGGGTCCGCGAGGAAGTCGCGGCCGGGCGGCAGGCCTACGTGGTCTGCCCGCGGATCAGCAGTGACCAGTCGGGCGAGGCCGGCGACAACGCGGAGGACGCGGGGGACGCGGAGGACGCGGGGGACGCGGGGGACGCGGGGGACGCGGAGGACGCATTCGATACCGAGGGCGAGGGCGAGGAGGACGACGCCCGCCGCGAGCCGCTGGCCGTGCTCGATGTGGCCCCGGCGCTGTCCGGCGGCCCGCTCGCCGGGCTAAGGGTCGGCGTCATGCACGGGAAACTTCACCCGGACGAGAAGGACCGGGTGATGACCGCGTTCGCGGCCGGCCAGCTCGACGTGCTCGTCTCGACCACGGTGATCGAGGTGGGCGTGGACGTGCCGAACGCCACCATCATGGTGATCATGGACGCCGACCGGTTCGGCGTCTCCCAGCTGCACCAGCTTCGCGGCCGGGTGGGCCGGGGCGGGCACGCGGGACTGTGCCTGCTGGTGACCGAGGCTCCGGCCGACAGCCCGGGCAGGGGGCGCCTCGACGCGGTGGCCGAGACCACCGACGGCTTCCGTCTCTCCCGTCTTGACCTGGAGCAGCGGCGCGAAGGCGACGTGCTCGGGTCGGCCCAGGCGGGCCGCCGCAGCAGCCTGAAGCTGCTCCGGCTGCTGGCCGACGAGGAGCTGATCGCGTCGGCCAGGGAGGAGGCGTCGGCCCTGGTCGCGTCCGATCCTCAGCTCACCGCGCATCCGGCCGTGAAGGAGGCGATCGACGACTTCCTCGGCGACCGCCGGGCCGAGTTCCTTGACAAGGCGTGATGGGCCAAGGCGTGATGGGCCAGGGCGCTACGGCCGGCCTGCGAGACTAATGCCATGCCACGCGTCATCGCTGGCGAGGCCGGGGGACGCCGGCTCGCCGTTCCGCCGGGCACCACGACCCGCCCGACAAGCGATCGTGCCCGGGAGGGCCTGTTCGCCTCGCTCCTGTCCGAGCTTGGCACCTTCGAGGGCAAGAGCGTCCTCGACTTGTACGCGGGTTCGGGTGCGATCGGGCTTGAGGCGCTGTCGCGGGGCGCGGAGCGCGTGCTGCTGGTCGAATCAGACGCGCGGGCGGCGGCGGTGATCAAGGCGAACGTGGCCGCGATCGGCCTGCCCGGCGCCACCGTGGCCACCGGCCGGGTGGAGCGCCTGCTGTCCCGCCCGCCCGCGGCCGCCGGCGGTTACGACGTGGTGCTCGCCGATCCGCCGTACGCGCTGGCCGAGGCGGCAGTGACCCGGGTGCTGACGCTCCTGCAGGGCGGCTGGCTGGCCGACGGAGCGCTGGTGGTGGTGGAGCGGGCAACCCGGTCGGTTCCGCCTGACTGGCCCCCTGGGTATCTGCCCAGTAAGTCACGAAGGTACGGTGAGGCGACCTTCTGGTATGGCTGGCATGGCGGCGAGGCGGGATCGAGGCAGTCGGGCACCGCATCGCGGTCGGAGGCTTGACACGCCGTGCAACGGCGCATGAGGAGTGATGCCGCGTGCAGCGAGTGGTATGCCCTGGTTCGTTCGACCCGGTAACGAACGGGCACCTGGACATCATCAGCCGGGCAGCTGGACTGTATGACGAGGTGTTCGTCGCCGTCCTGATCAACATCACCAAGAAGTCCCTGTTTACCGTGGACGAGCGGGTCGACATGCTCCGCGAGGTCACCAAGGGCTACGGCAATGTGCGGGTCGAGCGGTTCCATGGCCTGCTTGTCGATTTCTGTGCGTCGAACGGGATCACGGCCGTGGTCAAGGGGCTGCGCGCGGTCAGCGACTTCGAGTACGAGATGCAGATGGCGCAGATGAACTACCGCCTCGCCAAGGTCGAGACGCTGTTCATGACGACCAACCCGCTGTACTCATTCCTGAGCTCGAGCCTGATCAAGGACGTCGCCAGGTACGGTGGTGACGTCAGCGGCCTGGTCCCCGAGCCGGTCCTCGGGCTGCTCCGTGCTCGCCTGGCGCAGGAGTAGCGGCAGCCGCGGGCGAGGGCAGCGGCACCGCCGAGGTTCCCCCGCGCAGGACCGGCCGGGGTCGTCCGGAGCTTGCCTAGCAGTGGCCCGGAGGATGTACGCTGATAGGTCGGTCCACCCATTTACCTAGACGATAAACTGTGATGCCCAAAGGAAACGGAAAACCGGCCGTGCACGATGGCGGCTTCAGGTTTGACACGCGCGTGCTCGGCAGGGGTCCTGGCGAGCTCAAGGACGAGAAGCGGACGGCTATTGCGCCGGAAGGTCTCGGTTCTGGGCTAGTCTTGGTCCCGGCCGGCGCGATTGTGGATCTCGATCTGCGGTTCGAGGCGGTCTCCGAGGGGGTGCTCGTCACCGGCTCGGCGGTTGCCCCGCTGACGGGCGAGTGCGCACGCTGCCTGGATCCGCTGACCACCAATGTGGAGGTCAGTTTCCAGGAGCTTTACCGGTACCTGCCGGACCCGGGTGAAGGCGAAGACGACGGCGAGGACCGCTTCCTCGACGGCGACTTCCTTGACCTGGCGCCTGCGTTCCGTGACGCGGTGGTGCTCGCGCTGCCGCTGTCGCCCCTGTGCAGTGAAGACTGCCTTGGGCTATGCGCGGAGTGCGGCGCCAAACTGGCTGATGCCGGGCCGGACCATCGGCACGGCGATCGAGTGGACCCCCGGTGGGGTGCGCTCGCGCAACTAGAATTCGACGACCGAGTAGAAGACTGACAGGAGAGCTGAAGTGGCTGTTCCCAAGCGGAAGATGTCGCGCAGCAACACCCGCTCCCGCCGCGCGCAGTGGAAGACCACCGCGCCGACGCTGGTCGAGTGCCCGCAGTGCCACAGCCCGAAGCTGCCGCACGCGGCCTGCCCGACCTGCGGGACCTACCGGCGCCGGCAGGTACTTAACCCGGCCTGAGCCAGCGCGACAGGGAGCGCCGATGAGCGGACGACGTAACGACGGGGACGGGGCCGAAGCGGCAGCCCCTGCGGGACTTCGCAATGCCCTCGGCGTCCCCATCACCGCCGAGACTCTTGAGCGCGCGCTGACCCACCGGTCGTACGCGTACGAGAACGGCGGCCTGCCGACCAACGAGCGGCTTGAGTTCCTTGGCGACTCGGTACTCAGCCTGGTCGTGACCGACACGCTGTTCAACGGCCACCCTGACCTGCCCGAGGGGCAGCTGGCGAAGCTGCGCGCCGCGGTTGTCCAGATGAGCACGCTCGCCGAGGTCGCGGTCAGTGAGCTCAACCTGGGCTCCTACGTCCGGCTCGGCCGGGGCGAGGAGGGGACCGGAGGCAGGGACAAGCCGTCGATCCTGGCGGACACGCTCGAGGCGGTCATCGGGGCGACGTACATCGACTGCGGTCTCAACGAGGCGGACGGGCTCGTGCACCGGCTCTTCGACCCGGTCATCAAGCGCTCGGCGCTGCTCGGGGCCGGGCTCGACTGGAAGACGTCGCTGCAGGAGCTGACCGCCGACCGTGGTCTTGGCGTGCCCGATTACCAGGTCAGGGACAGCGGTCCGGATCACCAGAAGATGTTCCGTGCGGTGGTCAGGGTGGGCTCGCGGGAGCTTGGGGCGGGCGAGGGCCGGTCGAAGAAGGCCGCCGAGCAGCTCGCCGCCGAGGCCGCATACCGCTCGATCACGGCCGAGACCGCGGAAAAAGCCGAAGATCAAAATCATGATGATGTGGAACGGACCGTGGTGATTGCCGACCCGTCCGCTGAGTCGGTCACTGCCGCGCTACAGGATTCCGTGCCGAGTCAGCCCGGCTCAGCCGACGCTGTCGATGCCTGAGCTGCCCGAGGTCGAGACCGTCCGGGCCGGCCTTGAGCGGCATGTGGTCGGCCGGACGATCGCCAAAGCCGAGGTGCTCAACCCGCGCGCCGTCCGCCGGGACCCGGCCGGACCCGATGGCTTCGCCGCCGCGATGGCCGGCCGCACCCTCATCCGGGCCGAACGGCGCGGTAAGTACCTCTGGTTTGCCCTCGATGACGACGAGGCGCTCCTTGCCCACCTCGGCATGAGCGGCCAGCTTCTCGTCGGCGAGCCCGACCGCCCGCTTTCGCCGCACGTCCGTGCCCGCTTCACGTTCGCCGATGGCGGCCCCGACCTGCGCTTCACCGACCAGCGCACCTTCGGCCACCTAATGCTCTGCCCGCTAGAAGCGGCTTTCCCGGTTACCTATGAAAGCCCCGGTCCTGGCGGTATTGGCCTGGTGCCCGCTTCGATCACGCATATTGCCGCGGACCCGCTTGAGGGGGCGTTCGATCCGGAGGATTTCGCCGCGCGGCTCGGGCGGCGCAAGACCGGGATCAAACGCGCGCTGCTCGACCAGTCGCTGATCAGCGGGATCGGCAACATCTACGCTGACGAGGCGCTGTGGCGGGCCCGGCTGCACTGGGCCAGGCCGACGGAGACCCTGCGCCGGGCCGAGGTGTCCACGCTGCTGGCGGCGGTCAACGAGGTGCTGACCGAGGCGCTCAAGGCGGGCGGCACGTCATTCGACGCGCTCTACGTGAACGTGAACGGTGAGAGCGGCTACTTCGACCGGTCGCTGAACGCCTACGGCCGCGAGGGCGAGCCCTGCGGACGCTGCGGCACGCCCATCCGCCGGGACACGTTCATGAACCGTTCGGCGTATAGTTGCCCGCGTTGCCAGCCACGCCCTCGCAATGCTCACTGGTAGGGTTGGGCAGGCTACACCCCCCTAGATATGGGGGTTTGTACGTTTCGACGTTTGTTCAGCGGGCAGTTCTCTGGTAAGATAAGGCACATAACGGGTGACAGGCTGTTCTCGGCTTGACCGCAATTGGTCAGGGTGAGACCCTGTATCTGTTCCCGCACGCATGGGCGTGTGGATCACAAGTGCCCACTCTGGTCACTCAGTGTGGAGGACCTTTCACCATGTCTAAGGCTCTATTCGGCCACGTCGGCGGTCCCGACCCGCGTATGGTCTCAGAAATGCGTCGTCTCCAGCAGCG
>JBEKEK010000098.1:0-29794 GCA_050013875.1 Trebonia sp.
TAGCCGAGCGGCTCGAGGCCGAACTCGGCCTCCTGCAGCCGGACGTAGGCCGACATGTCCTCGTGCGCGTACCCGTGCGCGAGCTCGAAGATCGACTCGTTCAGCGCGTGGAACCCGGCCAGCGTGATGAACTGGAACCGGTACCCCATCGCGGCCAGCTCCTTCTGGAACTTCGCGATGGTGGCGTCGTCCAGGTGCGCGCGCCAGTTGAACGAGGGCGAGCAGTTGTAGGCAAGCAGCTGGTCCGGGTACCGCGCCTTGATCGCCTCGGCGAACTCCCGCGCCTCGCCCAGGTCGGGGGTCGAGGTCTCCATCCAGAGCAGATCGGAGTAGGGCGCGTAGGCCAGCCCGCGGGCGACGCACGGCGCGAGCCCGGCCCGCACCCGGTAGAACCCCTCCGCGGTCCGGTCGCCGGTCACGAACTGCCGGTCCCGCTCGTCCACGTCCGACGTCAGCAGGGAGGCGGAGTGCGCATCGGTCCGCGCGATCACCAGCGACGGCACGCCGCACACGTCGGCCGCGAGCCGGGCCGCGTTCAGCGTCTTGATGTGCTGGCCGGTCGGGATGAGCACCTTCCCGCCGAGGTGGCCGCACTTCTTCTCCGACGAGAGCTGGTCCTCGAAGTGCACGCCGGCCGCGCCCGCGTCGATCATCGCCTTCATCAGCTCGAAGGCGTTGAGCGGGCCGCCGAACCCGGCCTCCGCGTCGCGCGTTGTTGATCCGCCTGACCATCGCCGGGACCGAGTTGGCCGGGTAGAGCGACTGGTCAGGGTAGGTCTGCCCGGCCAGGTTGCCGTCGGCGGCGACCTGCCAGCCGGACAGGTAGATGGCCTGCAGTCCCGCCTTCACCATCTGCACCGCCTGGTTACCGGTGATAGCGCCGAGTGCGCGCACAGCGTCCTCGCTGCGCAGTAGTTCCCAGAGCCGGTTAGCGCCGCGTCGCGCGAGGGTGTGCTCTTCGACGACGGAACCGCGGAGCCGGATGACGTCCTGCGCGCTGTAGGTTCGCTCGATCGTCGCCCAGCGCTGGTCGGTCTCCCACTGAGTCCGCAGATTGGCCGCCTGCTGGCTGATCGTTTCCATGCTTATGCCTCTTGCTTTCGTTCTGCCGGAGTTTCGGGCGTACTCCGAGAGTGCGTCACGCGCAGCACGGCCGCCCAGGACTTGGCCCGTAAAAAAATGCAAGATTTGTCGGAACGGACTCGTGTTAGACTTTTTCACTGATGAAAGAACCGCAGAAATTGGTAGAGACCGAAGGTCTAGACCTTGCCATGTTCGGTCAGCGGCTTCGGCACGCGCGGCGGGCGAGGGGCTTGACCCTGGCGGATCTCGGTGCCCGGGTGGGCCGTACTCCCTCGGTGCTCTCGCTGATCGAGAACGGCCGCCGTGAACCGCGGCTATCCCTGGTCGAGCAGCTCGCGAGCGCGCTTGACCTGCCGGTGACCGAGCTGCTCAAGAAGCAGCCGCCCAGCCGCCGCGCCCAGCTCGAGGTCGCCCTCGATCACGCGCAGCATGACCCCTCCTACCGGGCGCTCGGCCTGCCCGAACTCCGCGTCGGCACCCGGGTGCCGAGCGAGATCCTTGAGCACCTGGTGGCGCTCGCGACCGAACTGCGCGCGCAGCGGGCCAAGCCAACCGCCACCCCCGAGGAGGCGCGGGCGGCCAACGCCGCGCTGCGCGGCGCGATGCGCGAGCGCGACAACTACTTCCCCGATATCGAGGCGGCGGCCGCCGCCGCGCTCCAGCGGGCGGGCTACGTCGGCGGCGCCCTCTCCCAGGGCATGCTGCTGTCGGTGGTCGCCAACCACGGGTTCGCCGTCCGCTTCGTCGCTGACCTGCCCCGCTCGGTCAGGTCGCTGACCGACCTGCGGACCAGCCGGATCTACGTCAAACAGGAGCCGGTCGGTGACCACTCACCCCGGGCGGTGATCCTGCAGGCACTCGGGCACTTCCTGCTCGGCCACGACACGCCGCGGGACTTCGCCGACTTCCTCCGCCAGCGGGTCGAGGCGAACTACTTCGCCGCCGCGATGCTGATCCCGGAGGCGGCCGCCGTCCCGTTCCTGCGCGCCGCCAAGGACCGCCGTGATCTCGCCGTCGAGGACCTGATCGACGTGTTCTCGGTCTCCTACGAGATGGCCGCCCACCGGGTGACCAACCTGATCACCCACCACCTCGGGATGAACTGCCACTTCGTGAAGAACGACACGACCGGCGTCATCTACAAGGCGTACCAGAACGACGGGGTGCTCTTCCCGGCCGACGTCACCGGGGCGATCGAGGGGCAGCGGATGTGCCGCCAGTGGTCGGGCCGCCGGGTGTTCGCCGCCGCCGACCGCTACTCGCCCTATTACCAGTACTCCGACACCCCGTCCGGCACCTATTTCTGCGTCGCCCAGATCGACCCGAGGGCAGGCGAGACCGGGTTCGCGATCACCCTCGGGGTGCCGTTCGGCGACTCGCGCTGGTTCCGCGGCCGGGAGTCGACGATCAGGACCAAATCGCTCTGCCCGGACGGCGAGTGCTGCCAGCGGGCCCCGGCCGCGCTGGCCGAGCGCTGGGAGGGCCAGGCCTGGCCGTCGGCCCGCGCGCACAGCCACATCCTGTCGGTGCTGCCGTCCGGAGCGTTCCCCGGCGTCGACGATGTGGACATCTACGAATTCCTCGACCGTCACGCGGCCGAGTGATTCGGGCCGGTCCCGCCGCGGGTAACGCGTTCAGCACTAGGGCGACCACCATGATCACCATGACCACGATCACGATGGCTATCAGCACGAGCACGACGTGCGTGCCCTCCCAGCGGCGCCAGGGCGGCCCGATCTCCTCCGCCGGCTGCGACCGCCGGGGGCCAGGGCTCCAGCTCTGTTCCGGGTCGGGCGACAGCGTCGGCCGCCGGGGCGGCTCCGGTGTCGAGACCTCTGTCACCGGTTACCTCCGGGGGTGATCAGTGCTGCCCGATTCACGACGGGCTGCACCGCCTCGTCCTGGTGAGCATAAAACGAGAACGCCCGGCTGTCAGGCCCTCTGGTTCACCCCTGGTCACTATGGGGCAACGCTGACGTTACCGTGAGGTTGAGGTTATTCCGAACCAGTGGTGAAGCCGTCCGCGCCGACCGTCACCTCGGCGGTCTGCGCCAGCTCGGCGACCGGGCGGACCTTGCCGTCCAGGTCGAGGACGACCGTCGCGTCGGAGTACCAGGACGGGATGACGGCGTTGCCCCAGAAGTCACGCCGCCGGGGGTCGCGCACCGACCAGCGCAGCACCGGGTGGTCCGGGTCGCCGGTGTAGTAGTCGGAGGTGTAGATCTCCAGCCGGTGCCCGTCGGGGTCGCGCAGGTAGACGTAGAAGGCGTTGGAGACGCCGTGCCGTCCGGGGCCGCGCTCGATGTGCTCCTGCAGCGACAGCGAACCGAGGATGTCGCACAGCCGCAGCACCGAGTGCGCCTCGTGGGCGAAGAACCCGAGATGATGCAGGCGCGGCCCGGCCCCGCCGGTGAACGCGACGTCATGCACGGTCTGCTTGCGGTACATCCAGGCGGCGTACAGGGTCTGACCGTCCTCGATCGTCTCGGACAGCCCGAACCCGAGCCCGGAGTAGTACTCATACGCGCGCGGCACGTCAGGCACGCAGATGTTGAAGTGGTCCAGCCGCGCCACCTCCGCACCGCGCCGCAGGTCGTAGCGCTGCTGCAGCCGCTCCGGGTGGGCCGAGGAGTCAAAGAAGTCGATCAGGAAGCCCAGCGGGTCCTCGACTCGGACGACCTCGCCGAGCCCGCGGACCGCCCCGGCCGGCAGCCGCTCGGACCGGCAGCCGAGCGCCGCGTAATACGCCTCCGCCCGGGTCAGGTCGGCGGCCGACCTGACCCGGAAGCCGAGTGGTCCCGCGGCCGCCCGCGGCCCGGCGCGGAGGATGAGGTTGTGGTGGGTGAGCTCGTCATACCCCCGCAGGTACAGCGTGTCCGAATCGGAATCGGTCACGACGAAGCCGAGCAGGTCTACCCAGAACCGCCGCGCCTCCGGCAGCGACGTGACGACCAGCGTCGCGTAGCCCGACCGGACGATATCGGGAGCCGGGGGCAGGGAACCAGCCGAGGCATCAGAGATGTTCATGCCGGCTCACGCTCCGAACCGCGGCACGTGCGTCTCGCCCAGTGCCACGTGCACGATCCGGGACTGGGTGTAGAAGTCGATCGAGTGCTGGCCCCCCTCCCGGCCGAGCCCGCTCGCCTTGACCCCGCCGAACGGTGTCCGCAGATCCCGCACGTTGTGCGAGTTAATCCAGGTCATCCCGGACTCCACCAGCCCCGCGACGCGGTGCGCCCGCGCGAGGTCGGACGTCCACAGGTAGGCGGCGAGCCCGTACTTGGTCGCGTTGGCCAGCGTGACCGCCTCCTGCTCGGAGTCGAATGGCGTCACGCAGACCACCGGGCCGAAGATCTCCTCGGTGAAGATCCGCATCGTCGGCCGGACGTCCGCGAACACGGTCGCAGCCAGGTAGTTGCCGGTGCCGAGCCCGGCCGGGCGGGACCCGCCGGCGACCAGCCGCGCGCCCTCCCGCGCGCCCAGCCGCACGTAGGACATGACCCGGTCGTAGTGCTCGGGATGCACCAGGGCGCCGATCTCGGTCGCCGGGTCGGCCGGATCGCCGACCCGTACGCGGGCCGCGCGCTGCGATAGCCGGGCGAGAAAAGAGTCATACACGGTACGTTCCACCAAAATCCGGGAACCAGCCGTGCACCTCTCGCCGTTCAGCGACATCACCCCGAACAGAGCGGAGTCGATCGCCGCATCGAGATCGGCGTCGGCGAAGATGACGCAGGGCGACTTCCCGCCCAGCTCCATCGACAGCCCCTTGAGGTGGCCGGCCGCCTCGCGCATGATCGTCTGCCCGGTGGTGGTCTCGCCGGTGAACGAGATGAGCGGCACGCCCTGATGGGCGACCAGCGCCGCCCCGGCGACCTCGCCGATGCCGTGCACGACGTTGAAGATGCCGTCGGGCACGCCCGCCTCGGTCATGATCTCCGGCAGCAGCGAGGCCGACAGCGGGGTCCATTCGGCGGGCTTGAGCACGACGGCGCAGCCGGCCGCCAGCGCGGGCGCCAGCTTCCACGACTCAAGCATGAACGGCGTGTTCCACGGGGTGATCAGCCCGGCGACGCCGGCCGGCTGGCGCAGCACGTAGCCGAGCTGTCCGGGCTGGCTGAACGCCTCCTCATGCTGGGCGACGATCACGTCCGCGAAGTACCGGAAGTTCTCCGCCGCCCGCGCCGCCTGTCCCTTCGCCTGCGTGATCGGCAGCCCGGTGTCGAACGTCTCAAGCGCCGCGATCCGCTCAGCGCGCGCCTCGATCCCGTCGGCGATCCGGTTGAGGATCTTTGCCCGCGCCCGCGCCGCGAGCTTCGCCCACGGGCCGTTACCGAACGCCTGGGCGGCCGCGTCGGCCGCCTTGTCCACATCGGCCCATTCGCCCGCCGCGACCTGCGCGTACACCTTGTTCGAGACCGGGTCGGCGACGCCGAAGGTGGCACCGCTGACGCTCGGCACCAGCGCGCCGCCGATGAAGTGCAGTATGTTTCCCGGCCCTCCCGCCCGTTCCGGTACCGCGGGGCGAGGCTCTGCCGTGGTGCTTGCGCTGGTCACCGGGATTCTCCCCTTCATGATCTGGAACGGACCGTGGTCTTCGCGTCTCCGCTACATCGCGACCTTGGCCACGGGGTGCTGCGGAACCTCATGACGTGGTTTCGTCCTCGCTGCTTGCTGGATATTGCTCTTCCGGTTGCGCTGCTTCCGGTTGCGCTGGTTCCGGGGCTTCCCGCTCGGCCCGCCAGGCCTCGTAGCCTGCCTGCCACCGTTTGCCCAGCGGGTAGAGGCCGTCGACCGACTCGCCGTTAGCGACCAGTTGGGTTGCGAACTCCTCCTGCCGTTCCTGCTCGGCGGCGTCGCGGGCCACCTCCATGGCCAGGTGCGCGGGGATCACGATGACCCCGTCCGCATCGCCGGCGATGATGTCGCCCGGCATGACCGTCACGCCGGCGCAGGCGATCGCGTGGTTGACCTCCCAGGGCACATGCCGCCGCCCGAGCACCGCCGGGTGAGTGGCGGCGTAGTAGACCGGGATGGCGAGCGTGTTCCTGAGCGCCTCCGCGTCCCTGATCGCGCCATCGGTGACGATGCCCTTGGCCCCCCGGACCTGGGCGCGCAGCGCGAGTATGTCGCCCACGGTGCCCGCGGTAAGGTCGCCGCGCGCCTCGATGACCAGGATTTCGCCCGGCCTGACCTGCTCGACGGCACGCTTCTGGGCGTTCAGCCCGCCGCGCCCGACGGTGGTGCCGTACTGGGCGAAGAGGTCCTCGCGGAACGGCACGTAGCGGAGCGTCCGGGCGAACCCCGCCATCTTCTGGCTGGGCCTGGTGGTCTGCAGCCGGTCGAGGGTGACGTGGTTGAACCCGCGTTTGCGCAGCTGGGAGGCGAGCGTGGCGGTGGAGACGGCGGACACCGCGCTGAGCAGCTCGGCCGGTGAGTCAGTTGGCCCGGGGGCGCCGTGGCTGCCGTAGGCAGCCTCACGCTGGGTGTCGTCGGCGTTGGGCATCGCGCCAGGCGGCAGCAGCTCATAGTCGGCCTCGGCGATCGGGGAGCGGAGCCGGCCGGTCGACTGGGTTGACTCGCTCGCCGCTTCCTCCGGCCCTGCTGCCCCCCGCCCGTCTGCTTCCCGTCCTGCTGCCTGCCGCCCGCTCGCCCTTCCTCCCCGCGCGGCGGCGGTCACCTCGACCTCGACCAGGTCCCCGGGGCGGACGACCGTGGATCCGGTGGGGGTGCCGGTGAGGATCACGTCGCCCGGCTCGAGGGTGGTCAGCCGCGACAGGTCGGACACGATGTCGGCGAAGGAGAACAGCAGGTCGTCACCGCTGACCGCGTCCTGCGCGAGCTCCCCGTTGACCCAGGTCCGCAGGGTGACGCGCTCCGGGTCGAGGCTCCGCGCGTCAAGCAGTACCGGGCCGATCGGTGTGAACCCGTCGATGCCCTTGGAACGGACGTTAGAGCCCCGGTCGGCGTAGCGCAGATCGTAGACGCCGAAGTCGTTGGCCGCCGTCACCCAGCGCACGTGCGACCACGCGTCGGCGGGGGCGACGCGGGTTGCCCTGGTGCCGATGACCAGCGCGACCTCGCCCTCGAAGGCGAGCAGCTCGCATCCGGGCGGCCGGCCGACCGGGCTGCCGCCGGCCGCGAGCGTGGACGGCGGCTTGAGGAAGTACGACGGCCACAGGGGAAGGCTGCCGCGCTCCATGGCCCGGGATCGGTAGCTGACGTGGACGGCCACGATCTTGGAGACGGACGTGCCAGCCAGCGGGTGCTCTGCCATCGGTCAGATCGTATATGACATGCCACCGCCTGCCCAGTCCTCGGTCACAGGATGTGATTTTCGGTTACAGAATGTGAGTCAGCAGGATTGTCCATGTGACAGCTGGGAACTATCTCGTTCGGCTAACGCCTGAGGTAGCGAAGCGGCTACCCAAAGTCGACAACGGGGGAAAACAACAGTGAACCTGAACGACACGCTGAGCAAGATCGGCGGCCAGAAGGGGCAGGCCGGCAGCATGGACGCCGTCTGCCGCCTCTTCGGCTGCAAGGACATGCAGGGCATGATGGCGTCGCTTCAGTCCAAGGGGCTGGGCCGCCAGGTCAAGTCCTGGGTCTCCACCGGTCAGAACCAGCAGGTCACCGCCGCGGACATCAAGAAGGCGGCCGACCCGGCCATGCTTCGGTCGATGGCCAAGGAGCAGGAAATGTCGCCCGAGGAGCTGTGCGACCACGTCGCCCGCGCCCTCCCGCACCTGGTCGACCAGGCCACTCCGGAAGGAATGGTGCCGCAGCAGGGCATGGGCGCCATGAAGAGCGGCATGGGCTCGATGAAGGACGGCGCCATGAAGGACGGCGCCGCCAAGGGCATGAACAACATGAAGAGCATGCCCAGGAAGTAGCGGTATCGTCTGGCAGGCGCCGGCTTCCCGCCGGCGCCTGCCGCATGCAAGCCGCTTGAAAGGGGTCCTCGGGTGAAGGTGCTGGTGACTGGCGGTGCTGGTTACATCGGCGGCGTGGTGACGCACGCGCTCGTCGAAGCGGGCCACCAGGCGGTCGTGCTGGACGACCTGTCGACGGGGTTTGCCGACAACATCCCGGCCGGCGTGACCTTCCACCAGCTTTCCGTGCATGACGTCGGCCGGGTGCTGACGCCGGACGCCGGGTTCGAGGGAGTGCTGCACTTCGCCGGCAAGATCGAGGTCGCCGAGTCGGTGGCCCGCCCCGACCTGTACTGGGACGTCAACGTGGTCGGCACGATCGCGGTGCTCAACGCGATCCGCGCCGCGGGCACGCCGCGGCTGATCTTCTCCTCGACCGGGTCGATGTACGACTCCGCCGCCACCGTCGGCAAGCTCTCCGAGGACGCCCAGGTCCGCCCGGTCAACCCCTACGCCGCCACCAAGTACGCCGTCGACCTCATGCTGGCGGGCGAGTGCGGCGCGTTCGGGCTTGGCGCCGCGTCGCTGCGCTACTTCAACGCCTCCGGCGCGGTCGGCAAGCTGGGCGAGCGGCACACCCCGGAATCGCATCTGATCCCGATCGTGCTCGACGTCGCGGCCGGCCGCCGCGGCGAGCTGATGCTGTACGGCGATGACTACCCCACCCCCGACGGCACCTGCATCCGCGACTACATCCACGTCGCCGACCTCGCCACCGCGCACCTGCTGGCGCTGGACGCGATCAAGCCAGGGAACCATCAGGTCTACAACCTCGGCAACGGCGACGGCTACAGCAACCGCCAGGTCATCGACGCGGTCCGCGAGGTGACGGGCCGCCCGGTCCCGGTCAAGGTCGCCCCCCGCCGCCCGGGCGACGCCGCCGCCACCGTGGCCGCCAGCGACAAGGCCCGCCGCGAGCTGGGCTGGCGCCCCGCCCGGCCCAGCCTGCGGGACATCATCGCCGACGCCTGGTCCTTCCACCAGTCCACCTGGTAGTCCGTGTCCCGGGTGCTCCGCCGGTCTGTCTGATACCCAGGCCATTTGGCTCCGCCCATCCACCGGGTAACTCGGGCCTCTGGAACTAGCTCGCGTCCCGTCCTTTTGGAAACCTTTTTCTTAGCGGGAGGAATGCACGCTATACAAGTGCAAATCTTCCGCGATAAATGGGTCTCGTGGGTCCTTGGCTCGCTGCCGTTTGATTTGTGTTCGAAAGATGCTTTATCGCTGTTCTGCTGGGGCCGTTTTGGTGCAATATAGACTCGATTTGCGCAAGTGCCGCTTCCCGTTTTCTGCGACCGGAGGTCCGACTTGACGATCGAGGTGAGCCGGCGCCAGCTGATGGCGTCCATGGGCGGGATCGTGCTGGGGTCGTTCGCCCTGCCGGCCGCCCTTCGCAAGGCCCTGGACAACACCCCGCCATCCGTTCTTAACTCCACGTCGAAGGTGCCGCCGGTTTCCGAAATTGAGCACGTGGTCGTGCTTATGCAGGAGAACCGGTCCTTCGACCACTACTTTGGCGCGATGCCCGGTGTCCGCGGCTTTAACGACCCGACCGTCCCGAGGAAGCTCTTTTACCAGCAGGACACGTCCAACCAAGACGGGTACCTGCTCCCGTTCCACGCCGACACCACCAAGTCCAACGCCGAGCAGATCCCGTCGAGCAGCCACAGTTGGGGGCCGCTGCACGACAGCTGGGACAACGGCAAAATGGACGCGTTCGTGACCGCGCATCTCGCGTCGGACGGCGTGGCCGGGCAGTACACGATGGCCTACTTCAAGCGGGACGACATCCCGTTCCAGTGGGCGCTGGCAGACGCCTTCACGATCTGCGACGGCTACCACGCCTCGATGCTCGGCCCGACCTGGCCGAACCGGCTTTACCTGATGACCGGGCAGGTCGATCCGGCTGGCACCGCCGGCGGCCCGGTCTACAGCAACGAGGTGCCGACGACGGGTTTCTCCTGGGAGACCTACCCGGAGATGCTCACCAAGGCGGGCGTCTCCTGGAAGGTGTATCAGGAGAACGACAACTACGGCATGAACGTGCTCGAGTACTTCGACCAGTACCAGAACGCGCCGACGTCCTCGCCGCTGTACCAGAACGGCCTGCGGTTCCAGCAGGCGGGCCAGTTCGAGTACGACGCGGTGCATGACCGCCTGCCCACGGTCTCGTGGATCATCCCCACGTCCTATCAGTCCGAGCACCCCGACTACCTGCCGGCCGCCGGCGCGGACTACGTGGCGAGCAAGGTCAACGCGATCGCCGCCAACCCCGACGTCTGGGCGAAGACGGTATTCATTCTGATCTACGACGAGAACGACGGCTTCTTCGACCACGTTAACCCGCCGACCGCGGCCAAGGGGACGCCGGGCGAGTACCTCACGGTCGATAAGGTGAGCAACCCGATCGGCCTTGGCTTCCGGGTGCCCTGCGTCATCGTCTCGCCCTGGACGGTGGGCGGCTTCGTCTGTCACGACACCTTCGACCACACATCGGTTACCCGGCTGCTCGAGCTGGTGACCGGTGTGCGGAACCCGAACATCACCGCCTGGCGGCGCAAGACCGCCGGCGACTTCACCGCCGCGCTCGGGACGACCGCCAACCGGCGCTTCCCCCGGCTGCCCGGCACCACCGCGCAGCTGGAACTGGCGGAGAAGCGAACCCTCGAGTTCGCGCTGCCGCCGATCCCGGGCAAGAAGCAGACCTTCCCCGACCAGCCGGCGGGCCGCAAGCCGGTCCGCGACCGGCGAACCGCCGGCCTGCCGAGCGGGAGCGTGACGCTATGACCCCGCGCGTCCCGGCCAGCACCCACGCCCGGGTGGCCATCGCCGGCAGCACGGCGGTGGCGGCCATCGCGGTCGTCGTCGCGCTGGCGGTCGGCCACGGTGCCGGCTCGGCCAACTCGGCCAGCGCCGTCAGGCCGGCCAAAGCACTGGGCGCGCGGCTGATCTCCGCCTCCTGCGGCGGGCCGGCCGGCGCGGCCTATGTCTCCGACTCCGGGTGGGATGGCTTCAGCGCCGTTAACACCGCCAACTGCGAGGTCATCCAGACCTACAACGTCGGCGACCCGCCGGTCCCCGGCGACCCGGGGGACTACGACTACGCGTCCACCAACGAGGGCGTCGCCATTCACGGTTCCACGCTCTACTTCGCCGACACCGGCGACTCGGCGGTCGCGGTGATCGACGCGGCCAAGCTCAACCCGGATAACTACAACCCGGCCGAGACCGACATCCACGTCGGGCTCTTCCCCGAGGAACTGGCGGTCACCCCGGACGGCAAGCAGCTCTGGGTGGCCAACACCGGCCCGCAGTCGGCGCCGTCGTCCCCGACGTCGGTCAGCGTGATCGATACGGCCAAGCAGAAGGTCATCGCCACCCTGCCGGTCATCGGGGCGCCAAGCGCCGTCGCCTTCTCCCCGGATGGTGCCTACGCGTACGTGCTCACGGCGGACGGCCTGTGGACGTACCGCACCAGTAACCGCAAGATCGTCCACGTCACCGGTGGCCTTGGTGACCCGCGCTCCGTCGCGGTCGCGCCGGACGGCTCGACGCTCTACGTGACCGACACCAACGGCAATTCGGTCAAGGTGATCAGCGTCGTCACCGGCAAGGTCACCGCTACCATCGGCGTCGGCGACCTGCCCTGGCAGATCGTCATCGCGGCCGACGGCAAGACCGCCTACGCGGCCAACCCCGACTCCGACAGCGTCTCGGTCATCAGCACCGCGACCGACAGGGTCACCGCCACCATCAGCGTGCCCGGTGACCCCGACAACCTGGCCCTGAGCCCGGACGGCAGCCAACTCTGGGTCGGCCAGACCTCGCTCGCCTACGTGACCGTGATCCGCACCGCCGACGATTCCGTCGTCGGCAGCCTTAATCTCGGCAGCTACGGAGCCCAGTCCGGCGACGGCTACGGCCCCAACGGAATCGTCTTGACCAAGACCCCGACGCCGGGTTCGTAACCACCCGCGTCCGTCACCTCTCGTCCCCTTTTTCCTACCGGTCTCATCGAGGGACAGCGTGCCGTAACGTGACGGGAGTGACCGGGGGACTGCATCACGTCGAGCTGTGGGTGCCCGATCTGGGGCGCGCCGTCGCCGAGTGGGGCTGGCTGCTTGGCCGGCTCGGTTACGAACCGTTCCAGGACTGGCAGCACGGCCACAGCTGGCGACTGGGCGACACCTATATCGTCGTGGAACAGTCGCCGGCGATGACCGATGCCGAGCACGACCGCCACCGTCCAGGCCTTAACCATCTCGCCTTCCACGCGGGTGCCAGACAAGACGTCGACTCGCTGGCAGCCGACGGGCCGGCCTGCGGCTGGACCCTCCTGTTCGCCGACAAGCACCCGTACGCGGGAGGCCCCGACCACTACGCCGCCTACCTCGCAAGCACCGACGGCTTCGAGGTGGAACTCGTCGCCGGCGATTAGCCTGAGGTGCCGGGGCCGATTCCGCATAACCTCGTGCGATGAGCCTGGATCACCTCGGGACACCGCTGCGGCCGATGACCCGGGTGCACGGTAAGAGCTCCAACCGGCTGTACCGGCTCGACACCGACCGGGGATCGTTCGCGGTGAAAGAGCTCAACCTCGTCGGCCGCCGCTGGACCTATCACGCCGACGACGTGTTCAGGTTCGAGCAGGCCGCGTTCGCAGCGGGCATCCCGATGCCGGAGCCGGTCTCCGCCGACCCCGACGTGCTCGTGCACCGGTGGGCCGAAGGTGACAAGCTGCCCGAAGCCCCGGTGCCGGCCGCGTTCGCGTTCGAGATCGGCGAGATCCTCGCCCGCATCCACGCACTCGACGTCCAGTGGACCCACGTGCCGGTCGGGGACCCGGCGCCAGGGGACTGGCCCGAGCTCGCCAAGCAGGCGGCGGCGACCGGGCAGCCGTGGGCCGACGAGCTCGCGTCGCACGTCGAGACGTTTCTCGCGATTGCCCACTTCGTTGACACCTGCGAACGGCCGGGCCCCGTCGTGGTGACCCACAAGGACATCCAGCGCTGCCAGACGCGGCACTAGCTCCACACCTGGCGCGCGAGCCGCACCACCGAGTCAAGCTTGGCGCGCTGCGCGGCGGGCGTGATCGGGTTGGCGACCGGGACCGACGCGAAGCCGCACTGGGTGGACAGCGCAAGCTCGGCTAGGGGCTTGAACCGGGCCGCTTCGGCGATCCGGGCGAGCACGTCACCCTCGTATTCCGGTCGGGGTGACTTGGTGGAGATCAGGCCGAGCACGACCACGGCGGACTCGCGGACATCGCCAAGCGGCTCGAACCCGCCCGCCCGATCGGAGTCGTATTCGAGGAGCAGCCGGTCCATCGCCAGCTTCGGGAACAGGGCCCCGGAGATGGTGCCGTAACCCCCCGCCGAGTGCCACGCCCCGGCCGGGCCGTTTCCGCGGCAGACATGCAACGCCGTTGTCATCCCGGTGACGCCGTCAAAAAGCGAGTTGTCCAGCGCGATGTCGAACGCCAGCTCGGCCTCCAGGTCGCGGCCGGCCGCCACCATGGCGGCGCGCGTGTCGGGATCGCAGAGCGAGCCATAGTTCGGCGCGTCGAGCTGTATGTAGTCGCAGCCGAGGTCGATGAGCCGGTCAACGACCGATCGCAGATAGTTGCGTACCTCGGTGAGGTACTCCTCGCACGACCGGTAAGCCGCGATTGAGTGCGCGGGCGACCAGTAACGACGGTGATAGCTCGGTGCAGGCATGGTGAACTTGGTCCTGGTCCGCGCGTAGCGGGCGAGGAAGGCGTAGTCGTCGCTCATGTCCCCGGTCCGTGGCGCGGTCGCGACCCGTCGGACCACGGCGGGGTACCCGGCCGGGCGGCCACCCGACCCGGCGGCGCCAAAGCGGCCCTCGTCGGCGCCGCGCCAGTTCAAGGGCCCCGATGCGGCCCTCGCCGCGGTCGTCGCGAACGCGTCGACGAACCGAGGGGTCTGTGCCCAGGTGACGCGGCGCACCTCGCCGTCGGTGATGACGTCGAGCCCGGCCTCCTCCTGCAGCCTGATCGCGTCCCGCACGGCGTCGTTGAGCAGCGCGCTGTCGGCTGGGCTCGACCGGCGCGCGGCGCGGACCACCGCGTCGTCGCGCAGCAGGCTGCCAACCGTGTCCGCCCGAGGAACAGCAACCGGGTGCGCCCGGGAAACCAGGGGAGTATGTGACTGCCCTTGGGGGATGCTGCTGCGGTGAATGACCGGACGCGTCGACTCGGGTGCGGCGTCATTGCTCTCGAGAGTCACTAATGTCCTCCGGCGTGGGTGTCAGCGGATCGTGCCAAGCGCGGGGATCGCCCGGGCCGGGTTGTGGTTAAAGACCTTTATTCCGTTATCTTCCGGGGCAAAACCGATATTCGTGATGAGCTGGTTCGGGGTGGCGAGGGTCACAGGCCGTGCCTATCGGGCACGGGGACCCCGGCACACACCGTCCTCCTTCCAGTGAGCACGGTTCACGTCAACCTTCAAGCGAGCGCAGTTCAGGTCAACGCCACCGGTTCACGACCAGCGGGCAAACGCCATCCCCGCGCCGGTTCCCGCGGGCGTTCGGTACCTGGGCACGTAATCGAGGACGGTCGGCGTCAGCCCCTCCAGGGCGCCGGCGGCGGTGATCCAATTGAGGATCTCGGAGTTCCCCGAGCGCAGATCGTCGCGGCTGATGTCGCCGAGTAGCTCCGCGCCCTCCGGCCCGGCCGCGATTCCGACGAGTACCCGGCGGTCGAGTCGTTCATTCACCACGGAGTGGCTGAGCCCGCCGGAGGCGATGACCGCGACCCGGGTACCGGCCGGCCAGGTCTCCACGGCGCGCCGCAGCGCCCGGCCCAGAGCGTGGCAGCGTGCGGGGGATGGCACGTTCGGTGGGTAGTAGGTGTTGACGAACATGGCCGTGATCGGGGTGGTCACCGGCAGCCCGAGCCGGTACCACGGGAAGGTGAACGCGTGCCCGAGACTCCGCCCGGCCGGCTGCCTGGAGAACACCGTCAGGTCGAAGTCATCCCAGGCCAGTTGCTCGGCGATGTGCGTGCTCAGCCCGGAATCGACCGGATGGACGACCGCGCTGTCTGAGTGCACCGCCCAGTAGGCGGCGCGATCGTCCCGCGGGATCCTGGCCCGGGTCTCCGCATCGGGCGGAGCGTCGATGAGCGACGATCCGGTGAAGCAGGCGAACGTCGGGATCCCGTCGTCGGTGAACAGCTCCCGCTGATCGTCGCCGATGACCAGCGCCACGTCTGGCGCGGCTTCGCGCAGTGCAGCGGCTAGCGCCTCAATGGCCCGCTGGCAGCGCTGGTACTTGCCATCAGAAACGTCGGCGCCCAATTCCTTTTCGATCACCGGATCGGCTTCTGCGAGCAATTCCGAGTAGGTGTGGTACCGGGCGTCCGTGCCGAGGAGTCGCGGATTACGCCGGTCGTGTTCAGCGTGATCGCGCCACATATCAAACCCGGAACTCAGCTGGGGTGTATGCGATGAGGAAATACCAATGACTATTTCTGCCATTCCCGGCACCTCGTTACCGTCTCGGGTGCGGTCAGTTTCAGCAGAGTTCGGCAGGCCTGTCTTCTCCGGTAGCGTTCACGGTAGAAACTCAATTACCGCGTGTCAACACCTGTTGCGACTCCAATAAATGGAAAATCGCTGTCCCCGGCATGCCTGGAGCGGGTCGGGAAAGTGCACCTGCGATTGCGGACCTGGGCTGGGTACGGAGCCTAATGGCTGGTCGGCGTGCGAGTGCCGCCTAGTTAGATCGATGTCGCCGGGGACCGGCTAGGGGAAACCGATGTCGCCGGGGAAACGGGATGCCGGAGCGGCGAGCCGGTCGAGCAGGTTCGTGTTCCAGACCATGATCGTGAATGACCAGAACCGGTAAGTCCGGGCGGGCGGGCCGGCCAGAGCGAGGATTTCGTCGCGGGGGATGAGATCGCCTGCCCCGTCGGCGGTGCCGCTGACCACGAAGTTCGCGTAGGCGGTGCGCGGGTCATACCAGGACGCCGACGACTGGTACAGCCGGGGTACGGCACGGCCGGACCGCGGCCAGGTAACCGTCCGCAGCCGGACCGCATCGCCGCTGTCCAGCGTGGTCACGTTGTCCTCGGTATAGGTACCGAGCCCGGTGGTCAGGTGGTGGTCCGCGAGCCAGCCGGCCAGGGCCTGCTCGGGATTGGCGACGGCGGGCCGGGTCGCGCCGTAGCCGAGCGCGGCGAGTTGGCAGGTGCCGGCCAGGGCAAGCGCGGCGACGGCACCGGTCCTGAGCCAAGATGACCCGTTCCGGGACGGGCTGACGCGCGGCGGGCGGATCCGCGCCGCGTCGCCACTGGTAAGCCAGGGGCCAATTGTCCGCCCGGCCAGCACCGCGCCGTACGGCAGGACGGCGACCATTTCCCTGGTGTCAAAGGGAGTGCTGGGGATGCCGCTGGCGACGAACTCGGCCAGGTTCACCACCAGCCCGACGGCCAGCACGTCGGACACCAGGTCGCGTCGGCCTGGCAGCCGCCAGAGCGCGACGCCGAAGGCCGCGGTCGCGAGCACGATCCCGGGTAGGTGCAGCCACGCGAAGACCGCCTGCGGACCCGGTGGGGCCGCGCGGACTTCGGCGCCGAAAAGGCCGAGGGTGTCCTGGAAGGTCATCGACAGATGCCGGGGTATGCCCGCGGGCGTCACTATCCGGGTCTCTACCGGCAGCAAGGCGAACCCGCCGAGCCGGGTGATGACGACCAGGCTGAGCTGGGCCGCGGCGACCGCGGCGACCGCGGCGACCGCAACCGACAGTTCAAACGAGCGTGCACGGACCCAATCGGCAACCGGCCCGACCCCGCGCCGTGTTCGCCCCCCGGCCGCGGGCTGATCGGGCCCGTCGGGTCCGCGGTGAGCGGGCAGGCCGGGCCGGTTCCCGGCGCCCGAATCGGCCCGGGGCGTCTGCGCTGTGCGCGCCGGGGTGGCGTGAAACAGGCAGACGATGACAACCGGCAGCACCGCGCCGGTGATCGCGATCTTGTCGGCGATGATGGTGACCGCCAGCACTGCCCAGATCGTGACCACCGTGTACCAGCGGCGCGGTGCGCGGTCCAGCAAAAGGAAGACCACGAGCAGCGGCAGCTGGGTGCCGACGTGATCGGGCTGCGAGAGCAGCACATGGATGCCGTTGCCGAGTTGCGGCGCGACCATGATCCCCGCCGCGATCAGTGCGCGGGCCCCGCCCTCCGCGCCCCGGGTCCGGCCGCGGGCGAGGGCCGCGGCCGCGAGCACCAGCAGCGTATAGGTGATCGCGGCGGCCGTCCGCACCACGTCCTGGTTAAGCCCGCGCGCCAGTTCGATGGCCGCGTACTCGGGCAGTTCCGTGGTGTAGAACGAAACGTCGGTGAACGTCCACCCATGCAGCAGCCAGTTCCCGTGCAGCAGATCCCATGCCTCGAGCGCGTTGGACGCCCCGTCCGACCCGACCGGGAACGTCGCGGCGAGCCGGAGGTAGCAGGCGAACAGCGCGAGCGCCACCAGGCAGGTCCCGACGCCCGCGAGCGAGCGCCGGACGGTCCCCGGGGTTGCGCGCGGCCTTCCCGGACGGCCGGGACCGCGAGGCCGCGCTCCGCCGCGAACTATCCTGGCCCCGCCCGGTGGGGCGTGACCAGAGCCCTCGGGCCGCTCCGTCCTAAAGCTCACTGACGGGATGTTATCGATAAGTCACCTATCGTGATGAGCTATCGATGGACCCGTGACGGCCAGGTCTCCAGGCAAGTTACGGGAGCAGGCGGTTAGACCGGGACGGACAAGGACAGGCCGAATTGCGCGGCCGGATCCGTCCACCAGGATCGCAGGGCGAGTCCCGCGGCGGCGAGCTCGGCTTCGACGCCGGCCTGGCGGAACTTGGCGGACACCTCGGTGCGCATCTCCTCGCCGGCGGCGAACGGGACCACGAGGCCCAGGCCATCCACCCGCGCCCGCTGGTCCACGGTCGAGCGCAGCCGCATCTCGATCCACTCGCGGCCCGCGTCCCAGCGCGCGACGTGCTCGAACGCGTCCAGATCGAAGTCCGCGCCGAGCTCGGCGTTGAGCACGGCCAGGACATTCTTGTTGAACGCGGCGGTCACCCCGGCGGAGTCGTCGTAGGCGGCGACCAGAACGGCGGGGTCCTTGACGAGGTCGGTGCCGAGCAGGAACGAGTCCCCCGGGCGGAGCCGCGCGCGGACCCGCCGCAGGAACATCGCGCGTTCGGCCGGGACCATGTTGCCGATCGTCGATCCGAGGAAGGCGACCAGCCGCGGCCCGCCCTCGGCCGCGTTCGCGTTCGCCGACGCCGTGCCCGCTGTCGCCGATCCGGCCGACGCCGTGTCCGGTGCGACGCCATCGGCTGCGGGCTCGAGCCCGAGGTACTCCTCGAAGTCGGACACGACCGCGTGCACCGCGAGCCCTGGGTACTCGACGGCAAGCGCGTCCCCGGCCAGCAAGAGGGCGGATTCGCTGACATCTACCGGCACGTACGCTCGCAGCGTGCCCGCGTCCCGCAGTGCGGAGAGCAGCAGCCTGGTTTTCTCCGACGACCCGGAGCCGAGCTCGACCAGCACCCGAGCCCCGGAGATGCCAGCGATTTCCCCGGCGACCGAGGTAAGGATCGACCGCTCCGCGCGGGTCGGGTAGTACTCGGGCAACTCGGTGATCTTCTCGAAGAGCGCGCTGCCCTGCGCGTCATAGAACCACTTGGGCGGCAGCGATTTCGGCGTGGACGTCAGCCCGGCGAGGGCGTCGGCGCGCAGCGACGCGGCGCGGTAGTCGGGCGGCAGCCGGTATTCGATCGTGGTCATCGGGTCACGAATCCCTTCGTTGCGGACGTCGTTGTCGGTTCGTTCAATGAAGGCGGGTCCGAAGAAGCTCCGTTCAATGAAGGCGCGTTCGATGAAGGTCCGTTCGATGAAGGCGCGTTCGATGAGGAGGCCGCGGAGGAGCCGGTCCGCCGTGCAACCGGGCCGTCAGCGCGCGCGACGCCTGTTCCGGCCGTGAGCGGCCGCACACTGACAAGCGATGGCGTCGCCGTCAGCACCTGCCGGTCGGGCACCTCGGTCCAGCCGGGGTCGTCATCGCCCGGCTCGGATGCGACCAGCACGGAACCGTTCGACCGCCGGTACCAGAGGGTGTCGCCGCAGGCGGTGGCGGCGATCGAGCGCCCGTCGGTCAGCAGGAAGTTGAACCGCCCGGTCGCCCCGGCCGCCTCGACGGCGCCGATCGTCTCCGCCAGGGCAGCGGCCATCGAGCGGGCCGCCCGCAGTCGCTCAAGCGCCAGCGCCCACAGGAACGCGGAGTCCACCATCGCCTCAAGCGACAGCAGGGTCGCGGCCGAAGTCCCGGCGGTCTCGGCCACCGATACGGCCGAGGCGGGCCAGCCCGCCAGCACGCCGTTGTGGCTGAACAGCCACGGCCCCGACGCGAACGGCGCCGCCGCCTGCTCGCCCGCCGCCATGCCCGCGGTCGCGTTGCGGACCGCCGCGAGCACCGCCGCTGACCGGGTCACCCGGGCGATACCGGGCAGTGACTCATCGGCCCAGATCGGCCCGGTCCGCCGGTAGCGGGCGGGCGCCGGGTCGCCGTCGGCATACCAGCCAACGCCGAACCCGTCGGCGTTCACCGTGCCGTGGCGCATCAGCCGCGGTGCCCACGCCTGCCGGTACAGGCCGTGCGGTGGGTCGATCAGCACCGAGCGCAGCGCCGTCGGCGGCCCCAGGTAGGCGAGATGGCGGCACATCAGGCGCCCTCCGGGGCTGACCGCGCGGTGCGGAAGCCAGCGAAGATCTGCCGCCTGACGGGGTAGTCCCAGTTCCTGAACGTGCCGCGGATGGCGACCGGCGAGACCCCGAACGCGCCGCCGCGCAGCACCTTGTAGCCGGGGCCGAAGAACACCTCCGAGTACTCCTTGTACGGCCACGCCGTGAACCCCGGGTAAGGCAGGAAGTCCGAGCTTGTCCACTCCCACACATCGCCGATGAGCTGCCGCGCACCGGACGGCGCGGCGCCGGCCGGGTAGCTGCCCGCCGGGGCCGGCCGCAGATGCCGCTGGCCCAGGTTGGCCAGCGAGGGCGTCGGGTCGTCGTCGCCCCACGGGAAGCGGCGGGAGCGGCCGGTGGCGGGGTCGTGGCGCGCCGCCTTCTCCCACTCGGCCTCGGTCGGCAGCCGCCGGCCCGCCCACCGCGCGTAGGCGTCGGCCTCATACCAGCAGACGTGCAGCACCGGCTCGCTGCCGATGATCGGCTCCTTGCGGCCGAACACGACCCGCACCCATTCGCTGGCCCCCGCCCGCCCGCCTTCCCCGATCCAGAACAGCGGCGCGCTGAGCCCCGCGCGCTGCCGGTGGGCCCAGCCGTCGGCGGTCCACCAGCGCGGGTCGTGGTAGCCGCCGTCGGCGATGAACGCGGCGTAGGCGGCGTTGGTGACCGGGGTGGTGTCCAGGTAGAACCCGGGCACCCGCACCTCGTGCGCGGGCCGCTCGTTGTCCAGCGCCCACGGCTCGGTTGAGGTGCCCATCGTGAACGGGCCGCCCGGCACCAGCACCTCGGCCGGGAGCGCGGCCGCGTCGGCCGGCGCGGGCGGCGGCGGGGGAGCGCTCAGCACCGGCGGCCCGACTCGCAACTGGTGCGTGGCCAGCATCGTCTCGTCGTGCTGTACCTCGTGCTGCGCGACCTGGCCGAAGGCGAAGGCGTTGACCGACAGCGACTCGCCGAAGGCGGTCGGCGCCTGCCGGAACGTGGCCCGCTCCAGGAGGTCGAGTACCCGGCCGCGGACCTCGTGGCCGTACCCGCGGGCCTCGCCCGGCCCGAGCAGCGGCAGGGTCGGGCGCTCGGCCCGCGGGTGCTCGAACGCGTCGTAGAGCGGGTCGATCTCGGGGTGCAGTGGGTCGCGGCCGCCGAACTCGCGCAGCAGCCACAGCTCCTCCTGGTTGGCGATGTGGGCCAGGTCCCAGACCAGTGGCGACATCAGTGGCGAGTGCTGTTTTACCAGGTCGGGCTCGTCGATCGCGGTGGTCAGGAGGGTGGTGCGGTCCCGCGCGGCCAGCAGTTCCGCGGCGATCCGCTCCCGGAGCGCGTCGGCGTCGTTGAGCTGAGGGTTGTCGGTCATCGGGCCTCCTGAGGCTCGGCCGGTGATAGCTGGTCGTCGGCCGGGCAGCGGTCCCGGCTGACGTATCGCTCGATGAAGGCGTCCACCGCCGACTGGATGCCGGCCGGGGCAGACGGCCCGGAAAGCGCCGCGCGCGCCGCCCCGAAGCATTCCCGGCTGGCCCTGGCCATCGCCGGGTCGGCCGGGCCGAGCCGGGCGGCGCGCAGCCAGGGCTCGCTGTCGCCCGGCCCGTGACCCGCCCACAGCCGCTCGGCGGCGGCCATCGCGGCGTCGGACGCCCGCGCGTCCTCAAGCAGCGCGCTGGTCACCGCCAGCGGCACGATCCAGCCGTCGCGCGGCTGCGCGTCGATCATCCGGAGCTCAAGGTGCCCATGCGGCCGCACCGGCGGGAACAGCGTGGACAAGTGATAGTCAAGGTCGCCGACGGTGGGACGCCGCAGCCGCCCGGCGTCGGTCGCGCCGCGCACCCAGTCGCGGAAGGTCAGCCCCGACGGGGCGGACCAGTCACCAGAACCCTCCTGGCGGACGCACATGACCTGCGCGTCGAGCGCGTACCTGGTCCATGCTTCGCGCGGATCGGTATCCATCCGCGGCGCCCGCGTGCGGCTGGCATCCATCTGCGACCACACCTGCTGTCTTGACGACTGCCAGCCGGTCGGGCGCCCGACCCGCTTGGGCGAGTTCGCGAACGCGGCCACCAGGACCGGCCCGATCGCGTGCACCAGCCGCCATCGCCTGCAGTAGCCGGCCGCGCCATCGGATTCGTCCCCGGCGTCCACGCAGACCTGCACGGACGCGGTGCCGCACATCATCCGGCGGCCCCACGGCCCGCCCCGGTCGAAGAACGCCTCCATGGCCGCATACCGGGGGAGAGTGAGTATGCGGCGGGGCGGGCGGACCGGGTCGAGACCGAACCCGGCGAGCCCGAGGCCGGCGGCGGCGGCCGCCGTGCGGAGCGCGGTGAGGTCCGCAAGCGTGGCGTTCACGAGATCAGCGAGGGAGTCCGCGGGCTGCGAGCTGATCTCAAGCTGCCCGCCCGGCTCGGTGGTGAGCGTGGCACCGGACGGCAGCGTTCCGGGCTGGGAACTCGTCGGAAGCCCGGGTACCGCGGTGAATTCCGTCACCGCGGCGGCGATCCGCTTCGCTGGCACTGGCAGGCCGGGATTACGGGCGTCGCGCACCAGCCATTCAAGCTCAACGCCGACCCGCCGTGGCGGCGGCCCCGTCTTCAGGCAGATGCCGTGGATGTGCTCGGCCGCCGTGTCCTCATCGACTGTCTCTTCATCGACCATCGTCATAGGGAAACCCTAACCACGCCCACTGTCATTCCGGCCGGGCCCGGCCGGCTGCTGAGAACGCCCGCAGGGCGCCGAGGTCAACGCGAAGCTGGCCGGCCCGGCGTCCCACCGCCGTCCGGCCTGCGAAGATCCCACCCGGATAACCGCAACACATTTGTTACATTCCACTGTAGGGCACACCACCGCGCCGCCCCCCATGCACCCATGCCCGCACCCCCCTTGGTCCCTGCCGCGACGCCGGCGTTACGCGGGCGGTGCAGGGCCAAGGCTCTGGCGTCGGAAGTACCCAAGGGCCAAAGGCCGTATGCGGGCTTAAGGGCGGACCTCGATGTGACCCGGCTCACCGGCCGTCACCCGGCCGATGACCGCGGCGATCGCGCCGCGGCGGCCCAGCTCGGCGACCAGGGCGTCGGGTGACGGTGTCGCCAGCAGCAGCCCGCCGGACGTCTGCGCATCCTGCAGCAGCACCGCCACCGGCTCAGGCACCTCGGGTGAGAACGTCGCCCAGGGCTCCAGGTAGGCCATGTTGTTCCTGGTCCCCCCGGAGACGTAGCCAGCCGACGTCAGCTCGAGCGCCCCGGGCAGCAGTGGCACAGAACCGGCCTCCACGACCGCGCCGCAACCGCTCGCGCGGAGCATCCGGTGCAGGTGGCCGAGGAGCGAGAAGCCGGTCACGTCGGTCGCCGCGACCACCTCACAGGCCAGGGCGGCCTCGCTGGCGGCCGCGTTCAGGGTCGTCATCGACGCGACGGCGGCGGCGAGGGCCGCTTCCGAGGCGGCGCCGCGCTTGTGCGCGGTCGCCACCACGCCGGTGCCGATCGCCTTGGTCAGCACCAGGGTGTCGCCCGGCCGCGCGGCATCGATGGTGAACAGCCGGGTCGGGGAGGCGAGGCCGACCACCGCCATCCCGTACTTGGGCTCGGGGTCGTCGATGGTGTGCCCGCCGACCACCAGGCAGCCGGCCGTGGCGGCCACCGCCGCCCCGCCGCGCAGCACGTCGGCCAGGATGGACAGCGGCAGCGTGGCGGCCGGCCACGCGGTCAGGTTCAGCGCGAGGATGGGCCGCCCGCCCATCGCGTACACGTCGGAAAGCGCGTTGGCGGCGGCGATCCGCCCCCAGTCCCCCGGGTCATCGACGATCGGCGTGAAGAAGTCGGTGGTGAGCACCAGGGCCCGCTCGTCATCCAGCCGGAGCACGGCCGCGTCGTCGCCCTCGGCCGCGCCGACCAGCAGATCGCCGGCCGCGGCGCCACCGAACACACCAGGCCCGAGCGACACCATGAGCTCATCCAGCGCTGAAAGTGGTAGCTTGCACGCACAGCCAGCGCCATGTGACAGAGAGGTGAGCCGGATCGGGGCGCCTGCTTGAGCTGCGGTTGCTTGAGCCGTGTTTGCTTGAGCAGGGGCAGACTGGGCAGTCACGGCCTCACCGTAACACGCCGTGATGTCCCAGATGCCCAGGCGGGGTCCCGCGGGTATGCCAGGATGAGGTTCGATGAGAGTGCCGTCCATTAGGTTTACGCACGTCAGGCGGGGTAAAGCCGACGTGCCGCCCGGCCTTGTCGGCGTGGCCAGGGTGGACCTGCGGACCAAAGTTCTGGTGAAGCGGCTCGCGCCGGGCGATATCGCGATCATTGACCATGCCGACCTGGACCGCGTGTCGGCCGACGAGCTGATCTCCTGCCGGCCGGCCGCCGTCATCAACGCCGCCCGCTCGATCACCGGCCGCTACCCCAACCTCGGGCCGCGGCTGCTGTTCGACGCGGGCATCCCGCTGGTCGATGACGTCGGCCGCGAGGTCCTCGCCCGGGTGCCCGAGGGCAGCACCGTCCGGCTCGACGGCGACGTCCTCTACAACGGCGACCAGGCCATCGCCAAGGGCATCCTGCAGACCGAGGAAACCCTTGGCCAGTCGATGGACGAGGCGACGGCCGGGGTGGAAAGCCAGATCGACGCCTTCGCCGCGAACACCCTTGAGTTCCTGCGCCGCGAGCGCGACCTGCTCACCAAGGGCATCGACAACCTGCCGCCGCTGGCCACCGACATGGACGGCAAGCACGTGCTTGTCGTGGTCCGCGGCTACCGCTACCGCGAGGACCTGCGCGCGCTGCGGCCCTATATCCGTGAGTACCGTCCGGTGCTGGTGGCCGTGGACGGCGGGGCGGACGCGCTGCTCGAGGCCGGCTACCGCCCGCACCTGATCATCGGCGACATGGACTCGGTCACCGACGAGGCGCTGGAGTGCGGTGCCGAACTGGTGGTGCACGCCTACCCCGACGGCCGCGCCCCCGGCCTGCCCAGGATCAAGAACCTCGGCCTCGACGCGGTCCCGCTGCCGGCCCCCGGCACCAGCGAGGATGTGGCGCTGCTGGTCGCCGACGCCTGCGGCGCCAGCCTGATCGCGGTCGTCGGCACGCACCTGAACGTGGAGGAATTCCTCGACAAGGGCCGCCCGGGCATGGCGTCAACCTTCCTCACCCATCTGCGGGTCGGCGGTAAGGTTGTCAACGCCCGGGGGGTGCACGAGCTTTACCAGAGCCGGATCTCCGGGTGGGCCCTGTTCGCGCTGGCTCTCGCGGCCGCCTTCACGATCGCGATCGCCATCGCCTACTCGCCCATCGGCCCGGTTCTCGGCGACGACATCAGCGGCAACTGGCACACATTCACCTACTGGTTCACCGGACTGTTCAGATGATCGACTTCCGCTATCACCTCGTCTCGATCGTCGCCGTGTTCCTGGCGCTCGCGATCGGCATCGTGCTCGGCTCTACCGAGCTCCAGGGCACCACCATCGACGCGCTGCGATTGTCGTCGAATCAGCTGAACGCAGAGCTCAACGCCTCCAACAATCAGCGTGACACCTACGAGCAGCAGGTCAAGGCCTATCAGCAGTTCCTGACGACGGCCGAGCCGCGGCTGCTCGCCAACGAGCTGCCGGGGGACCGGATCGTGCTCGTCACCGAGCCCGGCGCGTCGTCCGCTGTGATCGCGGGCATTAAGCAGGCGGCCGGCTTGGCCGGCGCCACCATTAGCGGTCAGGTGTCGCTGCAGCCCCTGTTCAACGACCTGTCCGGCGGTACCGAGTCGAGCCTGTGCGGTATCAACAACCCGCTGGCGTCGGCCGACCAGACGACGCTGGCCACCCCCGGCGACCAGCAGACCGCCTGCCAGCAGGAGGCCGCGCAGCTCATCGGCACCGCCATCTTGGCCACCAGCACGGCGGCCGAGACGCAGGGCATCTCCGCGCCCGACGCGCAGACGCTGCTCGAGGCCTACGCGCAGGCCGGTTACCTCTCCATCAGCGGCTCCCCCTACGCCAACCGGGCCACGCTGGCCGTGATCGTGACCCCGGCGACCGCCCCAAGCGACGGCCAGAACGACCCGGCCAGCCAGGTGCTGCTGGCGGTGGCGCAGGAGTTCGCCACCCTCAGCGCGGCGACCGTCGTGGCCGGCCCGACGGAGGGCTCGGCCTCCGGCAGCGCGATCTCGGTGCTCAGGTCGAGCAGCGTCTCCGGCCAGGTGTCGAGCGTGGACAATGCGGACACCACCATCGGCCAGATCTCCACGATGTGGGCGCTTGAGCAGCAACTGAACGGCGGAAAGGCGAATAGCTACGGTATTTCGGGTGCGTCCGCAGTCAGCCCGGTACCCTCGGCAGTGCCGAGTGCGACGCCGTCCACCACCATCACCCCCACGCCGCACCCGACAAAGACGGGAAAGGGCGACAAGTCCGTGAAAAAGAAGTGACCCGCGCCGCGCGCGCGGTGGCGGCAGGCGCGCTGCCGGTCGGCGTGGCGAGCGCGGTCGCGGCGCGCGCCGCCTACCGGACGCTGCGGCGGTACCCCCCGGCCGGCGAGCAGACCTGGACCAGGACTAACCACCGGCGCGAGCTCGTCACGCTGCTCGAAGGCCCCGCCGTCGCCGTCGGCGCGATCACGGCCGGGGTGCTCGGTGCGGCGGTGGCTGGTTCGCAGCGGGCGGAGCGCCAGGAAAAAGGTCAAATACCCCAGTCTTGGGAACGTGCGGTTGCTTCCCGTTCCTGGTTCGCCCTGGCCGTGACCGGGGGAGGCGCCCTCGGCTTCGGCGTCATCGACGACCTGGCCGGCTCGGGCAAGCGCCGCGGCCTGGCGGGGCACCTCGGCGCACTGCGCCAGGGCGAGATCACCACCGGCACGGTCAAGCTGGCCGGGCTGGCCGCGACCGGGCTGGCGGGGGGTCTGCTGCTCGGCGGCAAGCGGTCCGACGTGGTCATCAACACCGGGCTGATCGCGGGCGGCGCGAACCTGCTCAACCTCTTCGACCTCCGCCCAGGGCGCGCGATCAAGGTGGCGCTGCTGTCGGCCGGGCTGATCGCCGCGGGCGGCGCGGTGACCGGGCCGGACCGGTCGGCCGGGCTCACCGCGGTGGCGGCGCCGCTCGGCGCGGGACTCGCGCTGCTGCCCGAGGACCTCGGTGAGCGGGCCATGCTCGGCGACGCCGGCGCCAACGCGCTTGGCGCGATGCTCGGCGCGGCGGCGGCGCAGTCGCTGAACCGGCCCGCGCGGGCCGGGCTGCTGGCCGGCATCGTCGCGCTGACCGTGGCCAGCGAGAAGATCAGCTTCACGAAGGTGATCGAAGGCACCCCGGCGCTGCGCTGGCTCGACATGCTTGGCCGCCGGCCGGTGCCGGTCGGCCCCGCGCCCGCGGACGTCGCCCCGGAGGTGATCCCGGCGCGGCCGGACGCCGCCCCGGTCGCACCGGCCCAAGCGGACGGGGTGGTGGTACCGCCGCTGCCCGGCCGGAGGGGGGGACGGCATCGGCGGGTCGAGTCCGGGGCAAGCCGCGATCGTTCCATCACTAGATTTTTTGATTTCTCGCTGAAGACCCCCTACTTGAAGACACCGGCGCAACAGGAGCCGTGATAGGGAGAACGGCCGAGCGCGGGGCGGCTCGGCGGCGCGGGCAGGGAATTGGGCGCGCGGCGGTGATGATCGGGGTCATTACCATCCTCGCCCGGCTGGTCGGGTTCGGGCGGCAGGTGGTGTTCGCGCACACCGTGGGCACGACCTGCCTGGGCACCGCGTACACGACCGCCAACATGGTGCCGAACATCATCTACGACGTCGTGCTCGGCGGCGCGCTGTCATCGGTGGTGGTGCCGGTGCTGGCGGGGCCCGCGCTCGGGGCGGGCGGGTGGCGAGGAGCGGCCGGGCAGGCCGGCGGCTTGGGTGACGGCGACGGTGCCGAGTTGGCCCGGCGGATTGGCTCGGCCCTGCTGACCTGGACCGTGATCCTGCTCGTGCCGGTCAGCGCGGTGCTCGCGCTGGCCGCGCACCCGATCGTCACGGTGCTGCTCTCGCACGCCGCCGGGTGCCCGCGCGCGGTGCTGGCGGGCGTCGGCGCGCGGATGCTGATCGTCTTCGCGCCGCAGGTCCTGCTGTACGGGCTCGCGGTCGTGCTGTACGGGATCCTGCAGTCCTACCGGCGGTTCGCCGCCCCGGCGCTCGCGCCGCTGCTGTCGTCGCTGGTCGTGATCGGCGCCTACGCCGCCTTCGGGGCGATCGGCGGCGCGTACGTCTTCGGCAACCGGCTGCACGAACTGCCGCCGCTGTCGGAGTACCTGCTGTCGGGCGGGACCACCCTCGGCGTGGTCGCGCTGGTGGCCACCGCCGTCTACCCGGCCACGCGGCTGCGGCTCGGCCTGCGGCCGATGCTGCGGTTCCCGCCCGGTGTCGGCCCCCGGGTGCGGCGGCTGGCGCTGGCCGGGGTGCTCACCCTGGTCGCCCAGGACGCCTCGGCCGCGGTGGTCATCGTGCTCGCTAACCGGTACGGCGCGACCGGCGCACTGGTGATCTACGGCTTCGCCTGGGCGGTGTTCATGGTGCCCTACGCGGTGCTGGCGGTGCCGATCGCGACCAGCGCGTTCCCCACGCTCTCGGCCGGGGCCGGCCGCGGCACCGGCGCGCAGGCCGTCCCCGACGCCGGCTTCGACGTGACCTCGGCGACCTCGACCCGGGCGGTGATGATCGCCTGCTGGCTCGGCGCGGCGGCCCTGGTCGGCGCGCGGGTGCCGGTGGCGCGGGTATTCGAGTCCCATTTCGCCCCCGGCGCCTCGGTGCTCGCGCTGGCGCTGGCGGCGTTCGCGCCCGGGCTGGTCGGCTACGGGATTTCCGCCAACCTGTCCCGGGTGCTGTACGCGCGGGGCCGCAACCGCGCGACGGCGCTGGCCATCGGCGGCGGCTGGCTGCTGGTGGTCGCGGCCGACCTGGCCATCGTCCCGTTGGTGGCGCCGTCGCGGGTGGTGCCCGCGCTCGGCCTCGGCATGTCCTTCGGGCTGACCGTCTCCGGCGCCGCGCTGCTCATCCTGGTCAGGCGCGAGCGCGGCCCGGTCGCGCTGCACGGGGTATCGCGGGCGTTCATCGCCGGGCTGGCGGGGGCGGTAGCCGGCGCGGTGGCGGGCTCGCTGGTGGCCGCGGCGCTGTCGTCGCCCGGTTTCATCGTCAACGTCGGGATATCGGTGCTGGTGACGGTGGTGGTCATCGCCGTATTCGCCGGCGTCGCCGGCAGCCTCGACAACACCGACCTGCGCGCCGCCCTGGCCCGCCTCCGTGCCCGGCCGAGCTAACGTGGACCCCGCCGCTTCCGCCCCGATGCCCACGTCGCCGGGTTCGGCCGCACCCGGGCACACCGCCGTGACCGCCCCGGACAGTACCGCCGCCCCGGACAGTACCGCCGCCCCGGCTGGCGCCGCCTCCCCGCCGAGTCCCGCCCGGGTGGCGCTCGTCGTCGGGACCACGGCGGGCGGGACCGGGGCGCACGTCCGGATGCTGGCGGCGGGCCTGTCCGGCCGGGGGATCGGCGTGTCGGTCCATGGCCCGTCTTCCGCCGAGGCCGCGTTCGGGTTCGCCGCGCTTGACGGGGTGACGTTCTCGGCGGTGGAGTTCGGCGACCGGCCGCGGCCGCGGGACGTGGCCGCGGTGCTGCGGTTGGGCCGGCTGCTCGGTGCGCGGACGGGTCGGGTAAAGCGGACGGGTCGGGTAAAGCGGCCCGATGTGGTGCACGCGCACGGGCTCCGCGCGGGGGCGCTCACCGCCGTGGCGATCTTCGGCCCGCCTGGCCGGGCGGCGCGCGGGGGCCGGCCAGCGCTCGTGGTCACGGTGCACAATGCGCCGCCCTCCGGTGCGGGAACGTCGGCGCTCATCTACCGCGTCCTCGAGCGGGTGGTCGCCCGCCGGGCGGATCTGGTGCTGTGCGTCTCGGCCGACCTTGAGGCGCGGATGCGATCGGCCGGCGCTCGCCGGACCGGCCGTGCGATCGTGCCGACCCCCGCCTCTTCCACCCCTCCCACCCCTCCCGTCTCTTCCATCCCTTCCACCCCTTCCACCCCTTCCACCCCTTCCAC
>JBEKEK010000099.1:0-29135 GCA_050013875.1 Trebonia sp.
GGCCGCATCGAATTCCGTCCCGTCAGCGACGATCGCGAGCTGCTTGACCTGATGACGCTCGCGCTGGACGGCACGCTGGACGCGCATAGCCAGCAGGACCTCGCGCTGATGTCAGCACGGCAGACCGACCTGGGCAACGTCCCCATGGCGGCAGCCTTCACCCGGGCCGGCTGGGTCAACTTCCAGCGCTCCATCAGCATGACCTGGCCGTCAGGATGTGACGGGTGATCGAGGTTGACCCGGAGCGCTTCGAGGAGATGGTCGGCTCGGCGCTAGATGGCCTGCCGGAGGAGTTCGGGCGGCTGATGAGCAACGTTGCCGTCACGGTCGAGCACGGTGCGGGGCCGCCGGGCCTGCTGGGGCTTTACCAGGGCATCCCGCTGACCAGCCGGACGACCGCGTACGCGGGCGTCCTGCCCGACCGGATCACCATCTACCAGCAGGCGATCTGCGCGATCTGCCAGACCGAGCAGCAGGTCGCCGTCGAGGTCCGCCGGACGGTTATCCACGAGATCGCGCACCACTTCGGCATCGATGACGCGCGCCTGCGCGAACTGGGCTGGTAACGGCGCGCACCACGGGCGGTTGGGTCAGGGGCAGAACTTACCTGTCGCTGGCTGAGGGTTGGCGAGCAGCGCGTCCAGCGTGAACTGCTAGGACTTTCGCTGCGCGCGTTCTGAGGGAGGCTTGTACACCGTTGCTCCCGCGGGCTTGACCGTCCTTACGCCGCCGAAAGTGTTGCGGCCCAGCCGATAGTTGGTGCCGGTCCTGAGCGATTTCCACCGCGCAAACCCGACCTTCGCCGAGTAGGGCGTACCGATCTCCGAGACGAACCTGGCTTCGTATCGTTCGCTTTTCCGGCGGACCTGCTCGTCCTTTCCGAGTGTGTACTCCGGATCCCTGACGGTTTCCTGGCTTCGGCCCGTGCGCGGAACGGTACGCATGTCCCGCCACACCCGCTGCTCGTAGGTGTAGTAGAGCTTCTTGGGATCCTCGGCGTTGTGGGCCTCGACGTTCCGGGCGTCGGCGGATGTTCTCGGCCGCCGCTTGGATTTTTTCGTGATCCAGACGCGCCTGCCGATGTCCACACTTCTGCGCCAGGAGAACTCTTTAGCCACGGCCTCCACGTGCCGGACCGGCACGGTGACTAGGACGATGGCTGCGACGATGGCGATGGCGATGAGGATGAGAATGAGGATGGCCGTCATACGCCTCCAACCGGATACCGATAACTCGGATTATGCGGCGCGGGCGCGGTTAAGGCCAGACGGTGATGGCTCCCAGTGCGCTGCCGTCAGTCCGAAGCGGGCAGCGGCTTGGCGGTCTTCAACGCGAGCACCCGGTCGGCAACCGCCAGTGGCCCGGTGCCTGCCTTCACGCACAGGATCTCTACTAGATTGTCGTCATCGGTGTAGCGCTTGCCCAGTTCGACCGGCGGGCCGTCCGGCGTCGGCTGGATTGCCTCGGCCGGCGCTCGGTTGGAGTGGATGAATGCGACCGGACTGGATCGACCTCGACGGAACGGCGAACACGCGGGACGTCGGTGGCCTGCCTACCACCGATGGGCACCGCACTGTCAGCCGGCGTCTGATCCGCTCGGATAACCTCCAGGATCTGTCCCCGGATGACGTCCGCCTCCTCGTCGAGAGTTACGGCGTCGCCGCGATCGCCGACTTGCGGGCCGAGGTCGAGGTCAAGGTGGGAGGGCCGGGACCGATGATTAGGGAGCCGCAGGTCACCGTCGCGCAGCTGTCGCTCTTCCCGACCTCCCCGCCGGGAGAGCCGGACCTGCCGCCGTGGGAGCGACGGCCGACCACGGGACGCGGCTTCTCCGGCCTGTACCTGGGCTTCCTGGCCGAGCGGCCCGACTCCGTGCTGGCCGCGCTGCGCATCATCGCGCACACCGAGGGCGCGGCGGTCGTGCACTGCACGGCGGGCAAGGACCGCACCGGCGTCGTGACCGCGCTGGCGCTGGCCGATGCCGGGGTCGAGCGCGCGGCGATCGTCGCCGACTACGCGGCCTCGGCCGACCGCTACGACGCGCTCATGAACCGCCTGGCCGCGTCGATGGGCAGTCAGGGGCCATCGCTCACCGCTACGGTCAAGCACCGGCCCAAGGCAGTCACCATGGAGCGCTTCCTCGACGCGCTCGCCGAGCAAGCCGGCGGCGTCGCCCCCTGGCTCGCCGCCCATGGCTGGACCTCGGCCGACCACCAGGCCCTGCGCCGCAAGCTAGTCGAAGCCTAGGCGGGGCACCGTCCCCGCGCATCGACCTGTCAGCTACGCCATCGACCTTCAGCGACCTGTCGGCTACGCCAATGACCTGCTCGAACCTGTCGGTTACGCCATTGACACTAATAGGCGATGTCATTGGCGTAGATGACAGGTTGGCGCCCTGTTGTTGGCGTAGCTGACAGGCGTCACCGGACGGATAACAGCAAGATGCGGGAGCGGGTCACGGTGCAACCTAGGAGAGTCACGGTGCAATCTAGGAACCGCGGAGCAGCATCGCGCCCGCGGGGGCGAGCCCGCCGGTGCTGACCGCCGCCGCCACCGAGCACCGCGGCACGCGATGGCCGCCCGCACTGAGAAGGTCCAGCTGGCGGTGGCGGCCCTGGTCGGCGGCATGCCGATCGACCTCGCCTGGTCAAGCGCGCGCCTCTTCGAACGCGAAGTCCTCCCCGCCCTCGCCGAACGTGGCCCGCCTCACCAGGCAGAATCGCGACCAGAGGAAAAGGGGAGTTAACACCACTGAGCGCGGGCGCCGCCAGCGTCCACAATGGGAGGAGGACGGGCGGCCGGCCGCGGCGAGACCGGCGCCACGGCGGCGAACGGCGCCTCGGCGCGGTGGCGGCGATGAGCACGGAGGTAGCGATGAGTGACGGTGGCGGCACCGCCAGACGGCTTGCCAAGCGGACCCTGCGCACCTGCCTGCGCGGGATGCTGCTGGCGGTCACCGCGGTCGGGTGCCTACCGCTGTTCGTCCTCGCCCTGATCTCGGTGGTCACCATCGCTTCCGGGCTCGGGCTGGTAATCGCGCCGAAGATGCTGCTTGCGGTGCGGTGGCAGGCCGACCTGGAACGCCGGCGGGCGCTTGACTGGTCCGGGGTGACGATCGCGGCGCCCTACCGGCCGGAGCCGCAGACCGGCAACAGGCTGGTGCGGGGATTCCGGCGGGGCATGTGGGTGCTGAGCGACCCGGCAACCTGGCGGGACCTGCTCTGGACGGTGGCCGGCGTCCCGGTCAGCCTGGTACTCGGCCTGGCGCCCGCGGCCCTGGTCGGCTTCGGCCTGTGGAACCTGGTGGTCGACATCGGGACACTGTTCTACGGGTGGTATCACGTCGCGCCGCACGGCTTCACGCTGCAGCTGTTCTTCCTGTGGATGCTGCCGCTGGCCGTCTTCTACGGACCGTGGTTCCTTAAGATGCACGCCAGGGTCGCCTCATCTTTGCTCGCACCGACCCGGACGGAGATGGCCGCGCGGGTCAGCCAGCTGACCGAGTCGCGTTCGGTCGCGGTGGATTCGTCGGCGGCGGAGCTTCGCCGGATCGAACGCGACCTGCACGACGGGGCGCAGGCCCGGCTGGTCGCCCTGGGCATGAACATCGGCCTGGCCGAGCAGGTGGTAAAGGACGACCCCGAGCTGGCGCTGACGTTGCTGGCCGAGGCGCGCGCCGCCAGCGGCGAGGCACTGTCGGAGCTGCGCGCCCTGGTCCGGGGCATCCACCCGCCGGTGCTGGCGGAACGCGGCCTCGGCGGGGCGGTGTGCGCCCTCGCCCTCAGCCTGCCGCTCCATGTTGACGTGCACATCAACCTGCCCGGCCGGGGCTCCGCCCCGGTGGAGTCGGCCGCCTACTTCGTCATCGCCGAGGCGCTCACCAACGTGGTCAAGCACAGCGGCGCGACCCGGGCTTGGGTGCAGCTTGAATACGAGCCGGGCAAGCTGGTCGGGATCGTCGGCGACAACGGCACCGGCGGTGCCGTCCCGCGCGCCGACGGCGGGCTGCGCGGTATTGAGCGGCGGCTGAGCGCGTTCGACGGTATGGTCGCGGTGACTAGCCCGATCGGCGGTCCGACGCAGGTGACCATGGAGCTGCCGTGCGAGTTGTCCTTGGCGAGGACCTGACCCTTCTCAGAGACGGATTGATCCGGCTGCTGACGGCCTACGACATGGAGGTCGTGGCGGCCGTGGACAACGGCCCAGAACTGCTGGACGCCCTGATCACCCATCGGCCGGACGTGGCGGTGGTGGACGTGCGGCTGCCGCCGACCTTCACCGACGAGGGCCTGCGGGCGGCGGTGCAGGCGCGCGCCCAGTTGCCCGGGCTGCCGGTGCTTGTGCTGTCACAGCACGTCGAGCAGCTCTACGCCAGGGAGCTGCTCTCCGCGGGGACGGGTGGCCTTGGTTACCTGCTCAAGGACCGGGTCTCTGATGTCCTGCGTTTCGTTGAGGCGGTACGCACGGTCGCGGCCGGCGGCACCGCGATGGACCCCGAGGTCGTGTCGCAGCTGCTGGCCCGGCATGGCCGGGACGAGCAGCTCAGCAGGCTCACCCCGCGCGAGCGCGACGTGCTCGCGCTGATGGCCGAGGGGCACAGCAACGCCGGCATCGCCGCCCGGCTGGTAGTCACCGAGAAGGCGGTCGACAAGCACATCGGAAACATCTTCGCCAAGCTCGACCTGTTCCCCGGCGAGGACGCCAACCGCCGCGTCCTGGCGGTCCTCACCTACCTCAACGCCTGAAGGTCTCCCACCGGCGCCCGCGCTCCGACAGTACTCGACCCCGGAGAAATGCCTCGGTCCGCTATTGCCTCCCAGTCGTCGCCGACGCGGACTCCCGACAGATCCCGTTACCGTGGCCGCCGCCGCTGGGATAATTGTTGCCTTAGATCCTTATGTCTGAACCCAAACTTCAGACATATCGACCCGTTGCTATTTTTGTGTGCAGTTCAGGTCGCGGGGTGCCCATTAGTGCACACGATCGCCGTTCCGATGCGGACCAGGCAAGGTGGAGTTCGTGAGAGGTCGGCGGCGGTGCCAAGCGAGGTCTCGGTCGCCGGGGTTGATGTTCTCGTAGACCGCCCCGCCCTCGGCGTCGACGAGCTTGCCGTCGATGAGCAGCTTGTCAACGTTGAGGTTCCCGAAACTCATCTGTTCTCTCCACTCGGCCGATTAGTACCGGCGGGGTCCCGGCGGTGCACTGCGGTGACCGCCCATTCCGTTTCGCTCTTGCCGCTGGCAGACGGCGGCTCCATGCACCCCGGCGAGGGAAGCGTGCGACCCGGGCGGACCTGGCCGGCCCAGGTGACCGTCTGACCGTCTTCCTGCCAGGTCAAAAGCGCAGTAATGCCATCGAACGAGCCGGTGCGCTGCCAATCAAGCAGATTCCAGCCGACCCGGCGCAGGACCTCGGCCTCGAGCGCCTGCAGCTGCGGACTGTCCAGGCCGGGGCAGCCGCGGTACTGGCCGGCGGCGTCGGCGAAGTCGCCGGCCCGGTGTATGACCTGGGTGACCAGGTCGGTGTCGGCGAAGCCCCAGACGGTGCCCTCCGGCAGCACCAGGAAGGTGGGCGCGAACCGGTGGCCGCCCAGGTGGCTGGTGCGCCAGAGATTGCGCCCGGCCAGCCGGCCGGGCGCCGCCAGGTCGACCGCGAGCTGGGCGCCCCGCCGGCCGCAGCATGAGTCCCGGGTGCCGTGCGTGCAGACCAGCACGTCAACGGCGGGGGACTCCAGTTCCGACGGTGAATCGCCTGCGGCGGCCGCGATCAGCGCGGGCGAAGCGAGCTCTGACGGCTGATCGCCAGCGGCCGCCGCGATCAGCGCGGCGACGGCGTCCGTGAGCGAATCCCCGACGCGGCTCTCGTACCGGCGGTAGCCGGAGAAGCCCGTCTCGCCCGGCCGCCGGGCATGCAGGATCACCCGCCGCTCGGCGGGGTCCGCGTCCGCGTCGGCGGGCACAATTGCCTGCAGCCGGTAGCGCCGGGGCCCGATGAGCGGGGCGAGGGCGGCGCCCTCGGCGGTGTCGCCGGCGTCCCGCGGCCAGGGCAGCGGGATCTCCACCAGCAGGTAGCCGGCGTAGCTGCCGGCGGTCCCGATGGGGGAGAGGGAGACCGCGCGGGTCCAGTCGCTGCACCGGATCTTGGCGTCGGGGTCCAGGCCGGATGAGGCCTCGGTGGAGGTTGTCATACCGCTATTTCACCGGATCCGCGGTATTCACCAGGTCCGCACTGCCGACGCGGAGGTGGTCTGCCTGCCCGACCGGCTGCCGCGGCTCACCCGCCTGACCTGACGCATCGTCGGACGCCTGCCTACCAGGCACGGCGGCGCGCCGCCACGGTGCTTCGTCTATCGCGTCGTCAGGCATCCAGCAGGCGCGCCGCGGTTGGGTAATCTGCCGTGTGGAAACGGGACCGAAGACTGACGGCTGGCTGGAAGATACGCGGACGTCTTACGACACCGTCGCCGATAGCTATGCGGACCAGACGCGCCACCTGTCGGATGAGACGCCCGAGGAGCGACAGGTCCTGGCGTTGTTGGCGGACATGGTGCGCGTCCAGGGCGGGGGGACCGTCGCCGACGTGGGCTGCGGGCCGGGGAGGATTACGGCACAGCTGCTTCAGCTGGGCGTGGACGCGTTCGGGATCGACCTGTCGCCCGGGATGATCGAGGTGGCACGGCGTGACCATCCCGGTCTCCGCTTCGAGGTCGGCTCCATGACGGGCCTCGCCCTCGCCGACGCCTCGCTGGCCGGCCTGGTCGCCTGGTACTCGACGATCCACGTCCCTGACGACGAGATCGGCTCGGCCTTCGCGGAGTTCCAGCGGGTGGTGCGGCCCGGCGGGCCGCTGCTTATCGGCTTCCTGTCGGGCTCCTAACGGATTCTCCTGCGGTGTGTGCCGGGTGATCCGGGCGGCGGCCAGGTCACGCAGGCTGACTACGCCGCGCACCTCGCGGCTTTGCAGCACCGGGAGGTGCCGGAAGCCGTGCAGCAGCATGAGCTGGAGGGCGTCCTCGATGGTGGTATCCGGGGATGCCTGCTCCGGGTCCTTGGTCATCCAGGCGGACACCGGTGAATTCGTCAGGTCGCTACCGGATGCCGCGGCGCGTAGCACGTCGCGCTCGGTGAGAATGCCGGCCAGGAAACGGCTCTGCATGATGAGTGCCGATCCGACCTTCTGCCGGACCATGGCCGCGGCGGCTTCCGCCAGCGAGTCGTCAGGGCTTGTCGTGACTACGCGGGTGGTCATCACGTCGCGGACGGTCAGTACGCGGCTAGGGCGGCTAGGACTGTCAGCCACTTTCGCCGACCTCATCGAGTTCCGGGTCCGTGTGCGGAGTTGACGGGCCGGACAGTTCCTCGGACAGCATGCGCCACAGCGACCCGGTCCATGCGGAAAGCTGCGGCCATCGCATCCAGAAGATCTGCAAGGTTGTCTCGTCGAACTCGGCGTGCGCTTGCTCGGGGGAGACCTCGTCGGTGAAGTCCTCGAACTGGTGGATGAGTTCGAGGAAGCTGTCTGCGTTAGCTTCCATGTGATTACCTTCGGCAGGCGATGGACGGCAGGCTGGGGCGGGAGCCCAAAGCAGCGTTTGAGCCGAGTGCGGTGATCTATACCCGGAAGAGACACGGCCGAAAAGCAGGCAAGCCAAGCAATGCGCCCACAGCCCCGCGGTGTCCGGGCAATGATGGCTGGGTGGGCTATGAGGTGCGCATCGTTGACGCCGTGTCCCGCCCGACCGCCGTCGTTGCCGCGACGACGACGTGGCAGGACTTCCCGTCGCTATGGGGGCGGCTTCCTGGCGAGGTCTGGGACTGCTTGCGTCCGGGCGGGATCGACCGGGGATGCCGCAACATCATGCTCTATCTCGACGGAGTGCCGAACGTGGAGGTCGGCGTCCTGCTCGACAGGCCGTGCCCGCTCGCCGGCCGGGTGGTGGCGTCCGCGCTGCCCGCCGGGGCCGCGGCCATGACCGTTCATCGCGGCCCGTTCGGGGACGTGGGAGCGGCCCATGAGGCGATTCTTGGCTGGTGCGCCGGGCACGGGCACCGGCCGAGCGGCATCCGCTGGGAAATCTACGGGCCGAACAACGAGGATCCAGCAGAGCAGTGGACGCAAGTCTTTTGGCTGCTCTCATGACGAGCCGGGCCGCCCACCGTCCGGTCATCGGGCTCACCACCTACAGCGAGCCCGCCCGCATGCTGGTGTGGGACCGGGAATTCGCGATGCTGCACGCGTCGTATCTCGCGGCGACCGAGCGGGCGGGTGGTATCGCCGTCCTGCTGCCGGCCCAGGGCGCCGGGGCGGAGGAGGTCGGTGACCGGGCGGAAGAGATACTGCACCGGATCGACGGGCTCGTCCTGACCGGCGGCGCTGACGTCGACCCGGCTCGCTACGGGCAGACGCGGGAGGAACGGACGTCGCGGCCGCGCGTCCTGCGGGATCAGTGGGAGATCGCCCTGGCAACCGCGGCGCTACGCCGCGGCATCCCCCTGCTCGCCGTCTGCCGCGGGCTGCAGATACTCAACGTGGCGCTGGGCGGCTCACTGCACCAGCACCTGCCCGACGTGGTTGGCCATGACGGCCATCAGCCGTCCCCGGGCACCTTCGGCGCGGTCGAGGTGAACAGCGAGCCGGGCACGCGCACCGCCGAGCTGATCGGCCCTCGGGTGCACGTCCGGTGCCACCACCATCAGGCGGTGGCACGGCTGGCTCCCGGGCTCATGGTCACCGGCCGCGCCGCCGACGGGACGGTCGAGGCGGTCGAGGTTGCCTGCCCCTCGTTCGCCGTCGGGGTGCAGTGGCACCCAGAAGAAGACGACGAGGATGCCCGCCTATTCGCGGCCCTTGTCACCGCGGGGCAACAGTACGCGGCAGCTCAGGACCGACGTCGGCGAGCTTGAAGCTGAACCTGCTGCTGGGGCCGAGGTGCGGTTCTGGCCGGCGCCGGCGGCGGTGGCACATTCGATGGGGACTCGCCCACGGGGCAATCGAGCGCTTCCCGAATCAGGCCGCGCCTGCGCACGAGCCCGCGACGGCGGCCCTGCAGCGAATGAAGCTCGCGCAGCCCGTCGCTCCAGGTTGAGGTATGTGACCCGGCGCGGTCGCAGTCGCCGATGAACTGCGCCAAGACCCCGCAGCGGGCTTCGGTCTCCTTCAGCGCTTGACCAACTAGTTCATCGGCCAGGCGGAGCGCTTCCTCTTGCGTCATCTCGCTCATGACCACGCCTCCTGCTATGCGCGCCGTGATGGCTCGGCCCGTACGACCACGACGTTAGCCGGGGTCCGGCCTCCGGCGCCAGAGCGGACCAGCATCGGCAGGCTCGCCGGAAACCTGGCCGACGTCCCGCAGCGACGGGGCTATTTGCGAATGACTCAGTCATTACTGGCGGCGAATGCATTCCATGAAGGCGCAAATGGCAACGGGATGGCATCAATAGTGTGAATCTGGGTGACGGCACTGGGCGGCCTGTTTGTCGTGCGCGTCTTCATCGCCCCAGGCAAAGATAAGTCTCCAGGGCTATGGTGGTGGCCACAGCGGCATCTACCTACTGACCCAAAGGTGACGCAGCCGGCCGGCACTGGGGCTGCTGCCGCGGACAAAGCCGATAGAGACGAAAGAGCCCCGAGGCTCGCGTTGTTCCGACGCGGTCGTCGGACTGCGGAGTAGTCCGCAGCACGGTGACGCACTCACTAACCGCTGTATAGGTCGGGAACCGCGCCTCCGGCAAGCTCATCCGCCGCAACGCCCTGCGGCGGCTGCCCGAGGGCTTGCCGGTCGCGCGAAGCCACGCGCTCGTTACTCTTCTTGAAGACTGATCGCCTGCTTGGGGCAGGTGCGGATCGCGGTGGCAACCTTGCCGCTCAGCGACTCGTCCGGGGTCTCCTGGAGGATCAGCAGCGTGTCATCGTCCTGCAGCTGGAAGACCTCCGGGGCGGCTGCCATGCACAGTCCGTTGCTCTCACACAGGTCCCAGTCAACGACGACTCGCACGACGGATCACCCTTCAGACGCAGCCCAAAATATTTAGGCGTAGTGTAACTGTGGTGGCGCTGGAGCGCCAACCTCGCACCAGCGCCAGGGCGTTGGGATCGCCGGTGCCCGCCCCCATTTGAGCCGACTACGGTTAAGGATTTTAGTCGTGGCAACGCAGGCGACGGAAGGCAGCAGCGACACTATCGACCCGGCCAACGGCACGGTGCCGCAGCGGCGGCGGGCCGGCCTGACCCAGGAGCGCTCCCGGGACACCAGGCGCCGGCTGGTGCGCACCGCGATGCGCCTGTGGACCGAGCGGGGGTTCGAGACCGGCATCGAGGACACCACGGTCGACGAGATCGTCGCGGCCGCCGGGGTCACCAAGGGCACCTTCTACTTCCACTTCGCGCACAAGGAAGAGATCCTGCTTGAGCTGGGCTACCAGACCGCCACCCTGCTCTACGAGGACGCGGCGCGCAGCATCAAGGCCAAGCGCAACATCGAGGACTCGCTGCGCAAGATGACGAACACGCTCGCGGTCACCGTCAAGGCCGCCCCGCCGGCCGCGGTCGGCCGGGCCATGTCGGAGTTCCTCCGGCCGCGGCGGCCGGGAGACGAGCCGCTGGCCCGCTTCCCGTCATTCGCGCAGGCCCTGGAGATGCTGTTCGTCCGCGCCCAGGAAGTGGGCGAGGTGACCGACCAGGTCGAACCGATGGAGATGGCCCAGATCGTCGAGGCTCTCTACACCGACTGCCTGATGGAGTGGTCCCGGGGCCGGCTGAAGCGGCTCAACCCGGCCCTGCAACGACGGACCTCGATCGTGCTGGCCGGCCTGCGGCCCGGCGCCGCCTTCCCGGCTCGTCCCGCTCCCGGGACGCCGTCAGACCGGTGAGAGCGCGACCCGCCGGAGGGCTGATGGGTTCCGCGGACGTGGCCGGGCCCCGGCGCCGGGTGGTACTCGTCGGCGGAGCCGCCAGCACCCTCGCCTGTTCCCCCGACGGATGAGACGATAGGGCCATGACCTGGGGACTGCGGCGGCCGCCGCCGAGCCGGCGCGTGGCCGGCGGCGGCTTGGCCGACGCGAACTGGGTCGACGTCGGCGCCCTCGGCGACCTGCGCGACAACCGCCTGGTGGTGCAGCTCGACGGGGTGTCCATTGTCGTTGTCCGGGCCGGGCACGCGATCGCCGCCATCGAGAATGAGTGCCCGCACCTGGGCAGCCGGCTATCCGACGGCCAGGTCAGCGGGCGCTCCATCCGGTGCGCGGCGCACGGCTACCGCTGGGACCTGAAGACGGGCCGGTCGGTGCAGGGGCCGCGTGGACCGCGGCGGCGTCCGCTGCGGGAGGTGCCCGTCCGGCTGGCCGGGGACCGGATTATGCTCGCCTGGCCGGTGCCCCTTCCCGGGACCACCGATCCGGCAGCGAGAGAGGCATGGTTATCACCAGCATGACCGATCCCAGCATTCCGGCGTCGCACCGCGACCTGCTCGAGTCGACCGAGCCGGTGACCCTGGCCGCCTACGGGACCGACCTGGCGTCGTTCAACGGCCCGCTTGAGGGCCGGGTCAGCATCACCCTGCGCCCGACCCGGGTGGTGGCACTCGGCTAGCGCCCGGTCGCCCGATCGGCCGGGAAAGATCAAGATCAGGCTGCCGAACGGTCGCGTGCTTCGCGGCGCAGGCCACCGCTGTACGCTTTCGTCTTGAGACGAGAGAGGCTGATATGTCGGAACTTCCGCCGGAGATCGACACCTCCAGGCCGCACGCGGCCCGGATTTACGACTACTTCCTCGGCGGGAAGAATCACTTCGCTGCGGACCGCGATGTTGCCGAGAAGTCGCTTGCCAGCATCCCTTCCGGGCGCGTCGGCGCCCGTGAGCAGCGGGCATTCCTCGGCCGGGCGGTCAGGTACCTGGCGGGCGAGGCGGGGATCAGGCAGTTCCTTGACATCGGCACCGGGCTGCCGACCGCGGACAACGTGCACGAGGTGGCGCAGGAGATCGCGCCTTCCGCCCGCGTGGTCTACGTCGACAACGACCCGCTGGTCCTGACGCACGCGCGGGCGCTGCTCACTTCCTCGGCGGAGGGCCGTACCGCCTACATCCACGCCGACCTGCGGTCGCCGGATAAGATCCTGTCCTCGCCGGTCGTGCGGGAGGTGCTCGACTTCTCGCAGCCGGTCGCGCTCATGCTCGTGGGCATCCTGCACTTTCTCGAGGACAAGATCGAGCCGGAGCGGATCATCGCTACCCTGCTTGATGCCCTGCCGCCGGGTTCGTACCTCACCGCTTCGCACCTCAACCCGGAACATGACCCGGAGGGCGTGGCCGCCGGGGTGCGCGCCTATCGGGCGGGCGGGGTCACCGTCCAGGCGCGTGACGCCAGCGAGCTGGCCGCGCTCGCGTTCCGCGACCTGAAGCTGGTGCCGCCCGGCATCGTGTCGGTGTCGGAGTGGCGGCCGGAATCCCCCGGACCGCGGCCGTCGCTGGCCGAGGTCAGCTGCTACGGCGGCGTGGGTTACAAGCCGTAGGCCGCGGTCTTCCGCTGAACCGCCCTCACCGACCCGGGCCGGCAGGCTGAGCCGACTCCGGTATTAGGGGGTGAACAGCTGCCAGTGCCCCTCGGAGATGACTTCGACGGCACCATCGGTCACTGTGATGGCGGTCTGATCGTCGATCGCGTACCCCGGTACCGGCACCCTGGCGGCCCATTTTGCCGCGTTGGCCAGGGAATTGTCCGGCATTTTCTCGTGATCCAGGTGCGGGAATATCGAGAAGCCAACCAGTCCAAGCGCTTCATCGTCACCGGTGGGCGGCTTCCAGCCGATGAAGTCCTCCCCGACGTTGGGGGCCATCACCATGCTCCCGCCGCTCAGGCCCACCCAGACCGCGCGCAGCGACGGCAAGAGGTCCGCCAGTCCGGACTGCCGCATCCAGTGGGACAGGTACAAGGCGTCGCCCCCTGCTACCAGCAGGGCGTCAGTCTCCTTGACCAGGGGGACCCACTGCTCTGCATCGATGCTGGGGAGCGCGGTGAGCTCGAGCACTCCCAGGGACTTCCAGCCCAATTCGCACATGGGGGTGGTGGCCTGCCCGGTAATGAACCGCCAGGCCGCGCCAGGACCGCCCATGGGGTACGTCGCGGTGGGAATGCAGAGGGCGTTGGACTCGGCAATTGGTTTGCCCAGGAGGTCGACCAGCGCGTTGCGGATGCTCGTGTTCTTGATTCCAGCGGAGGTGAGGAGAAGCTTCATGATGCCTTCCCTGGGACCCGGATAGGGCGGGTGCCTGTATTGAGGGAACGTGGCCGTGCCGGGGTCGCGACCGCGGCGTTCATCATGACAGACGACGCGATCGTCTGAAATTAAGCGACTCAACGTCAAGGCCCGCGCCCAGCGGAAGGTCCAATCGCCGCGGGCCGGGGCGCGCCGCACCGGCGCGTCCCGGCCCGCCGCCGGTCAGGAACGAGGAGTGTAGGTGCGGACTCGCCGCGGGGCACCGTAGGCGGCGAGCGCGAGGTCGGACTGGAGGGCGTAGTACGCGGCCTTCGGCTGCTGGTTCACGTCGTAGATCGCGGCGTACCCCTCGCCGGCGAACGTGCCTGGCACCCACGAATCGGAGTCGGTGAAGCCCCAGACGGTGAACGAGATGCACTGCGGCACGGCGAGCGCGGCCTTGAGCATCTCGGAGTACTCGTAGGGCTGCGCGAACTGGGACAGGCTGTCGGTCGGCACCTGGTCGGTCGCGTTGTTGACGAACGTCCGCACGTCGGCCTCGGTGATGGCGACCACCAGGCCAAGGCTCGCGAACCGCTCCAGGTCCTGGCGGAGCAGAGCCGGGTTCCAGCCGTACTGGGTGTCCAGGTGGCCCTGGTTCCCGACGCCGTGGATCGGCACGCCGTCGGCGAGGAGCTGCTTGACGTACGCGTAGACGGCGTCGCTCTTGGCGTTCGTGCCGTCCTCGCCGCCGATGTTGTAGTCGTTGTAAAACAGCAGGGCGTTCGGGTCGGCCGCGTGCGCCCACCGGAACGCGTCGGGGATGATGCCAGGGCCCGCGTTGACGATCCACCAGTTGGCCGGGTCAAGCTCGGACGGGCTGGTGTCGGTGAAGAACTCGTTGCAGACGTCCCACTGCCAGATCTTGCCCCGGTACCGGGAGACCTCGACGGTGATGTGGTTGTGCAGCAGCTCCCGCAGCTGCGCGGAGCTGATCGAGCCATTGGCCACGCCGGTGGTCAGCCAGTCGGGCAACTGGTTATGCCAGCAGAGCGTGTGCCCGCGGATGAGCTGTCGGTTCGCGTGCGCGAAATTGACGAGTTCGTCGGCCTGCGTCCAGTCGTAGACACCCTGCTCGGGTTCGACGATCTGCCATTTCATCCCGTTGCCCGGCGTGACCACGGAGAACTGGCTGCCCGCGATCGCCGCGTACGACGGGGTCTCTATGTCCTGCGGGATAAGGGCGGAGCCGAAACGGAGACCCACCCCGGCGGCCAGGTCCCGCAGTGACACGGACGCCCAGGGGACGTCACCTGGGCGCGCCGCCCGGGCCGTCGCTGCTTTTGACAACGTCGCGGCCTCGGCGCTGGCACCGCCGGTGAGGAGCGCTGCCGCGCCCGCCGCCCCTGCCGCCAGAACACTACGGCGTCTCATCGCATAACCTCCCATTCGCGTCGAAATATTTCGCCCTAATGCGAAACTTTCGTTGCGAAAGATGGATTTATGGAAAGGTACGCGGCGGATATTGGGAAGTCAATGGGCCATTAACAAACTCGAAATGTTTCGGTAACGCACTCCGGCGTTCGAACCGATTCAAAGGAAAGTCAGTCCGAACAGATCCTGTTCCTCGCATTCCCCGATTATTACTTTTCGAGGCCGGAGGAGGCGCCACTCGAGGACAAGAGGAGTGACTCTTTACCGACTGTTTACGCGTCGCGGGCCAGGACAAGCCGGAAGGTCACGGCGGTCAGCGCCGCGGCCAGCACGAGGAAGATGCCCGCCTCGGTGCCCTGGAGGGCCCAGAACCGGCCCGCGGGCAGGTAGGTGATCAAGTCATGGTACCCGTCAGCCGTCATGCACGACGGGTACGACGGCGTCGGCCATAGCCTGCGGCAGGCGGCGGGAACGTCCTGGAAGCGCTCAGCCGCTTATCCAACGGCACGTCCTGGGCCAGGTAGCCGACACTGTCCAGGAACTCCGTGTTCTGCCCCGGTGCCCGTCCCAGCACCGCCGCCTCGCCCGCGCTGGGGGCGCTCAGCCCGGCGAGGATCTTCAGCAGCGTGGTCTTCCCGGCCCCGTTGGGCCCGACCAGGGCGCTGACCCGGCCGCGCGGCACGGACACCGAACAGTCCTGCAGCGCCCACCAGGATCCGTAACGCTTGCCCAGCCCGGCCGTGCGGATCGCCGGCGCGTCCTGCCCGCTCATGCGGTTTCCTCGCTCCTCGACGTGGCCAGCGTCGCGCGGACCATGGACTCGATGCCGTCGTCGTCGAGCCCCGCCTCGCGGGCCGCCTGCACCCAGCGCTCCAGGTTGCGGGCGAGCCGGTGCTGGGTGGCCGGCGAAGGGCCCGCGGGACGGCTGGCGACGAAGGTGCCGACGAGCGGGACCCAGGATCGGCCGCGGGAGGCGGCGGACGGCCCAGCCTGCGGGTCACAGTCCGGCCGCCACCCGGGATGGCCAGCCCGAGCGCCGGCCCGCCGGCCAGGTTGGCCGGCAGCGTGCGCCGGGCCGCGACTTCTCGCGCGATGGTCTGCTACTTCTCCAGGTAAGCGCGCTTGACGACACCGGCAAGTGCTGAGATTCCGGCCCGGATCTGGTCCTCCGTCGATGTCGCGAAACTGAGCCGGAGGGTATTGCGGCCGTCACCGGTGGCGAAGAAGGGCTGCCCGGGAACGTACGAGACCTTATGCTCAACCGCCTCCTCCAGCATCGTCGTGGTGTCGACCGGACGATCGGGGCCGGTCGGCAGGGTGAGCCAGCAGAACATGCCACCCTCGGGGGCAGTGCACGTGACCCCGGGCGGAAAGAGTTGCCTGATGCTTTCGAGCATGACCGATGCGCGCCGCCCGTAGGCATCGCTGATCACCTTGATCTGGCGCGGCAGAACATCCGGGAGCAACTCGGTGATGATGAGCTGGTTGAGCGTGGGTGAGTGCAGGTCCGCGGCTTGCTTGGCATACACGAGCCGGTCGATGACATGTCGCGGCCCCTGTACCCACGCGTCACGCAAACCCGGCGTGAGCACCTTGGAGAAGGTGCCGAGCATCACCACGTTGGTCCTGTCCGGGTCGGCCGCCTCATCGAGTGCCAGCTCGAAAAGCGTGGGAACGCTCTCCCCGCGAAACCGCAGGGCGTTATACGGGCCGTCCTCGATGACCGTGACCCCGTGCCGCCAGGTGATCTCAAGAAGCTGCCGTCGCCGGCGCAGCGGCAGGGTGCGGCCGGTTGGGTTCTGGAACGTGGGGACGGTGTAGAGCAGCGACCGCGTGCCCAGCGACTTGAGTTGCTCGTCGAGTGCCTCGGGCACGATCCCGTCGTCGTCCGTCGCTACCTCGACAAAGCGCGGCCGATAGGAGGCGAAAGCCTGCAGTGCCCCCAGGTACGTTGGCTGCTCCACCAGCACCACGTCGCCGGGGTCGATCAGCACCCGCCCGAGAAGATCCAGCCCCTGCTGGCTGCCGCTGACGATCTGCACATGGTCCGGCGTCAGACCGCTCTGCCGCGCGATCCACTCGCGCAGCGGCAGATGGCCCTCGGTGGTCGAATACTGCAGGGCCGCTGCTCCGTGATCGGTCAGGACCCGGTCAGTGGCGGCCCGCACCTCGGCTACCGGGAAGAGTTCGGGGGCGGGCAGTCCGCCTGCGAATGAGATCACGTCGGGTCGCTGGGTGATCTTCAAGATCTCCCTGATCGCACTGGAGGACATCCGCCGCGCGGCCGCGCTCAACGGGATCGCCCGGCCCGCTTGCCCGTCGCCGGTGCTCGTGTCCACCGGGACGCGTTTCTCGAACCAGAAGTCGGCGTGAGAATCATGCCCGTACCTGGGGATTTCGGTGTACCCGCTGCCGCGGTACAGCTGGAACGCCTCGGTAAGCACGCGGTGCGTGCCGAGCCGGACGACCCCGAGCCCCCGGCTCGCTGCCTCGCGCTCCAGCCCGGTCAGCAGCCGCCGCCCGACCCCCAGTCCCCGCGCCCCGGCGGCTACCCACAGATGCCGGATCTCCCCGGTTCCGGGCTCAAGGGCACGCAGCGCCCCGCCGCCGATTGGGCAACCGTCCTCGTAAGCGACCAGGAACACTCCCGCGTCGCCCTGCATTTCCTGCGCCTGGACAAGATCCGCTTCGTCGAAGCCTTCAGGGAATCGCTCCCGCAACTCGGCAACGTAGGCGGCCAGGCAGCCGCGCACGTCGGCCGACGCCGGGTCGGCCACCCGCACGCTCACCGCCGCCAAGCGCAGCAACCGCTGCGCGGTCCCGAGCGCGGCCATCAGCTCACGCCGCTGCCCCTCCGCCAAGGTGCCAAGCAGGCCCTCGGCGGCACCATTGGCCCGGCGGTCCTGCTCAGCCAGTTCCGCCTCGCCCGCCGGAGTAAGCCCGGCCACCCGCAGCCGGCCGTCGCCCGGGTGCGCGCCCACCCGGATCAGCCCTTCGTCCTCTAGCGACCGGATAATCCGGCTCAGGTAGCCGGGATCCAGGCTCAGCCGGGTCCGCAGCTCCCGCAGGGAAACCCCGGAACCGATCTCGAACAGGACCCGGGCCGCCCCGAGCGGGCGGGCTTGGCCTAGGTACTGGTCGGCAAGCACTCCCGCCTGCTGGGTGAAGCGCCGATTGAACTGACGGAAAGCCGCTACGTCCTGCCGAGAGTCGCCCATAGATCTTTGACTTTAGTCAAAGGGTTCACGTATCTCAATCACCGGCTGCGGACCAGTTCTCGGGATACTTCGCCCCGCGACTACTAGCCGAGGGTGCGGGGCAGGCCAAAGTGCGGCGCGACCGTCGTCTCGAACCGGGTGATCTCGCTGACCCGGTCACCAGCGATAGCGATCACCTCAATGCCGCTCAGGCGCAGCGCCCCGGTGACCGCGTCGCGGCGGTATTCGCCCCAGGCCGGCTGGCCATTCGCCCTCACCGGCACCAGTCGGGCGATGTGCCGACGGTGCGGGGCGGTCGCGGTGAAGAAGCGGTGCACGGCGTCGGTCCCCCGGTACTCGAACGGCAGCGGCGGCATCCGCACCCACGCGTCATCGGTCATCAGCGCGACCAGCGCATCGACGTCCAGGTCGGTAAAGGCCGCGACGAACCGGTCGACCAGCGCCCGCTCGTCCGGCCCGCCCGGCGGTGGCGGCGGCGGACCCGAGGGGCGGGCCGCGTCCATCCTCGCCCGGGCGCGCTTAAGCGCGCTGGTGACGGCGTCCTCGGTTAGCCCAAGCAGTTGGGCGGTCTCGCTCGCACGGTAGCCGAGCACGTCGCGCAGCAGCAGCACCGCCCGCTGGTTCGGCGGCAGTAGCTGGACCGCGGTGACGAACGCGAGCGAGATCGCCTCGCGGGACTCGTAGCGGGCGGCCGGGCCCGGCGCCTGATCGGACAGCCCGTCAAGCAGCACGTCCGGATAAGGCTGCAGCCACAGCACCTCGCCCAGGCGGGTCGGCTCCGGCGCCTCGATGGGCAGCGGTGCCGCGGTCACCGGCCGTCGCCCGGAGGACCGCAGCACGTTGAGGCACCGGTTGGTGGCGATGCGATACAGCCAGGTGCGCACGGACGAGCGCCCCTCGAAGCCCTCGAGGCCGAGCCACGCGGAAAGCAGCGTCTCCTGCAGCGCATCCTCGGCGTCCTGCAGCGATCCGAGCATGCGGTAGCAGTGCACCTGCAACTCGGCGTGGTGCGGCTCGACCAGCGCGGCGAACGCGTCCCGGTCCCCGGCGCGCGCCCGCGCGAGCAGTTCCGTCGACATGCTGCGACCCCCTGTCTTCATCGTTCCCTTCCGTCCTCTACCGACACCGGCAGCGGGCGGAACTGGTCGCTGCCCGCCCGACCAGTTCCGGGCGCGGGCCGGTGTCTGCCCGTATGACCGCGTCAACGCGCCGCCAAGTGCGGCAGAACGGAGAACGAAACACCATGTCGATGTCAGCAGCCATGGGCAATCCAGGCGGCACGCCGGCCAAGATCGCGAACGGCACGGTCCTGGTGACCGGCGCTAATCGCGGAATCGGGCGAGCACTGGTCGAGGAGGCCCTGGCGCGAGGGGCCAGGCGCGTCTACGCCGCCACGCGGCAGCCGATTGTCCACCCCGATGGACGGGTCACCCCGCTCCTGTTCGACCTCACCGACGCCACCCAGATCCAGACAGCCGCCGCGAAGGTGGATTCGCTCGACATCCTCGTCAACAACGCCGGGATAGCGCAGTACGACGACCTCAGCGACCCGTCCGCAATCGAGCGGCACCTCGCCGTCAACCTTTTCGGCACCCACGCGGTGACGCAGGCCTTCCTGCCGCTGCTGACTCGCTCGCACGGCGCGATCGTCAACGTCCTGTCGACGGGGGCGCTGGCCGCCATCCCGATTATCCCGGCCTACTCGATTTCCAAGGCCGCCGCGTTCGCCATGTCCCAGTCGCTGCGCGCCCTGCTGGCGGGACAGGGCGTCCGGGTGCACGCCGTCATGACCGGCCCCACCGACACGGACATGTCGCGCGGACTTGACGTGCCGAAGGCCTCTCCGGAATCCGTCGCCCGGGCCATCTTCGACGGTGTGCAGCGCGGTCAGGAGGAGATCTTCCCTGATCCCATGTCAGCGTCGCTGGAGCAGGACTGGAATGGCGGCGCGGTCAAAGCCATGGAACGCATGAACGCGGGACTCGTCACCGCGGTACCGGTCGCGAGCTGATCACCCGCGGGGAGCAGAACCACCAGGATCAGACGAGCCGGTGAGGATCGTCGCCTCGGTCACCAGGCGGCCGCTGGCCACGGCCGCCAGGTGCCTGGAGAGGCGAGCAGGAAATCACCCTCTAGCCGCTGCTGTCGCTGGCGAAGTACTCTTGCGGCAGCCAGATGATGCCCTGGCGCGGGGACCGCGGTCCCCGCGAACCGCCGTCTTGTCCACGGCTGATGGCTTCTGCGCAGACCCGGTGCGACGGAAGCAAGGCATGCGCCACCGCTCGCCGTCGCGCCCCGACCGGAGCGGAGCGCGGCCGTGGACCAGGACGCCGTCATCCTGACCAGTTACTTCCGCGAGCGGCACCGCGCCGGACGCCCCGGCGGGACCTTGATCGACTTGTACGGGCGCCGCTGCGTCGCGGCGAGCATCCTGCTGCGTGGCATCGAGGGTTACGGCCCCGGGCAGCCGGACGGCGGCATCCGCGCCCGGCCGTTGCCTGAGCATCCGTCGCTGACCGCGGTCGCGGTGGACACCAGGCCGCGCATTTACGCGATGCTCGATGAGGTGGTGAGGCTCGCCCAGCCGCAGCTGATCACCCTGGAACGAGCGCGGCTGCTGTCGGCTGAGATCGAACCGCTCTGGCTCACCGAGCCGCCCGCGGAGGCGACCAGGCTGACCATCTACTGCGGTTACGCTGACCGCGTCTATCAGGTCCCCGCCTTCGAGGCGGCCTGCGAACTGCTGTACCGGCGCGGGGTCGCGGGTGCCACCGTCCTGTCCGGCGTCGACGGCACCGGGCGCGGGCGGCGGCAGCGCGCGCACTTCCTCCGCCACGGCGCCGACGCCCCGCTGATGGTGGTCGCCGTGGGCAGCGGCAAGCTGATCGGGATGATGCTTCCCGAACTCGGCGGGCTATTCCGCCATCCCCTCATGACGCTCGCGAGCGTCCGGCTCTGCAAGCGTGACGGGCAGTTCGTCAGCCGTCCTGAGACGCAGTCCAGCGCGGAAGCGGCGGCCGCGGCCGCGGCCGCGGGCCTGGCGCCACTGGTGAAACTGACGGTCTATACCTCCGAGGCGGCGCGCCAGGATGGCCAGCCCGCGCACCGCGCAATCGTCAGCCGGCTGCGGTCGGCCGGGGTCAGCGGTGCCACCTCGCAGCGCGGCACCTGGGGCTTCCACGGCGAGCACGCGCCGCACGGCGACCATTTCCCCCGGCACGGCCACCACGTTCCCGTCGTCACCACGGTCATTGACCGGGCGGAGCGCATCGGTCTCGCGTTCGACGTCATCGACGCGCTCACCCCCGGCCGCGGCCTGGTGACCGCCGAGGCCGTGCTGACGCCGCAGCCAGCCGAGGCCCGCAGCGATCAAGGGGCTTAGGCTGCCCGCGGCACCCGGCAGGCAAGTCAAGGTCAAGATCGTGATGCGCGCTGGGTCAGCGAAACCTCATCGAGCAGCGACCCGGCTATCCGCCGCCCCCGCCAGGACCCTCCCGTTCAGCCGCTGGCACCGGCGGGTCGGCGGTCAGCACGAACACCGCGACATCCATGGTCTCCAGGGCCTGGTGCGCCGCGGCGGTATCCCGCGCGTACACCGACCCGGTGCCTGGCGTGTCCACCGGCTCCACGCCGCCGGCCAGCAGCGGTGCGTCCAGGTACAGGGTCACCGCCGCGCTTGGCCTCGCCCGCGACCAGGACCCGCAGCCGTGCCGCGTCCAGCCGGTCCCGCAGCGCCGCGATCTGCTCCCTGTCCTTGGCGTTGCCAGCACCCGCCAGCTCGTCGAGGGCGCCCACCAGCGCGCTGTCCGCGTTCACCGGTTCACGCCAGGGCCGTGACCACCGCGACCACGGCGACGAGGGCGATCAGCATGTAGAGCAGGTAGGCGTCCAGGCGGCCGGACTGCAGCCGCTTCGCCACCAGGACCACGGCGGTGAACAGCCGGGCCGCCGGCCGGTACAGCCAGCTCTCCACGACCTCGACCACATCGGAGTCGTAGCGCAGATGCGGCGTGTGCTCATCGTCGTAGTCCTCGGTGCCACCGCGCCGCCGGTGGGCGACCTCCGCCACCCCGGCCCGGGTGTGCAGCACGCTGGCGAGCACCCGTCGCGTCGGGTTCGCGTACCCGAAGGCGGTATAGGAGTCCGCCCCATCGACCCCGATTGTCGCCGAGCGCCAAGCGGGGACTCGGCGCACCCGCAGCAGCCGCCGCCCGGACATGGCGAGAGCGAGCAGGAGGACAAGCGCCAGCATGACCGGAAGCTCGACCACCAGCCAGGACGGCGACAGGATGGAAAAGCCCGCGAACACCGGCTGCAGCACCCACGGGGACTTGAGTGCCCCCATGGTCAGCGCGCCCGGTACGACCGGCGACAGGCCCGCCGCGATCACCCGGATCTCCAGCGGGGTCAGGGCCGCGATCACCAGCGGGCTGGCCGCCAGCAGCACGACAGCCCCCCGCCCGGCCCATCCGTACTCGCCGTGCCGTGACCCGTCGGGGCCAGCCGGCCCGAGTACCACCATGCCGACGAGGCGGACGAAGGTGACCCCGGCGAACCCGGCGGTGAGGGCGACGGCCGCGCCGGCCAGGGCGAGCGTCAGCCGCCCGCCGAGCGCGCCCACCCGGAACTGCTGCATCAGCGACTCCAGGAGGAACCATTCGGACACGAACCCAGCCGTGGGCGGCAGCCCGGCCAGGGTGAGCGAGCCCATCGCGAGGCCGGCTCCGCTCCACGGTGCGCGCCGTCCCAGGCCGCGCAGCACTTCGAGATCGTCGCTGCCCGCCACCGCCTCGAGGCCCGCGGCGGAACTGAACAGCAGCGACTTCGCGACGGTGTGCGTCACCATCTGCAGCGTCGCCGCCAGCAGGCCGATGGCGACCAGCCGCTGGTTGCCGACCGCCGCGCCGGTCAGCGCGACGCCGAACCCGGTGATAATCAAGCCGCTGTTCTCCACGCTTGAGTAGGCGATCACCCGTGACAGCCGGTTCTGCACCGCGGCGTGCGCGATGCCGAGCAGGGCGGATAGCCCGCCCAGGATCAGCAGGATCCCGGCCAGCCAGCCGGGCGGGTGGCCGAGCAGCGCGAGCGTCCGCCACAGGCCGTAGAACCCGACGTTCACGCATACGCCCGCCATGACCGCCCGGGCCGGCGGCGGCGCGGCGGCGTAGCCCCGCGGCAGCCAGACCTGGAAGGGCACCAGGCCCGCCTTGATCGCGAACCCGGTGATCAGCAGCACCAGCGCGGTGGTCCTGGCCGCGCCGCCAGGCGTGTGGGTGAACGACGCGAGCACGATGGAGTGCGATTTCGCGGCGAGCAGCAGCAGCCCGACGAGCAGTGCCGCGCCGCTCGCCTTCCCGAACGCCACGGTAACGCGGGCGGCTCCGACCCGGTCAGGCTCGCCGCGCCTGGCCCCCGCGAGCAGATAGAAGGCCGCGGTCAGCGCCTCCCAGCCGAACAGCGTGGTGAACGCATCCTGCGCGGTCATGATCACCACGGTCGCGCCGAGGGCCAGTGCGTACCCCTGCGCAAGCAGCCGCGTGGCCATCGGCTGCGGCCCCGCTGATCCAGGCCCGGCCGCCCAGCTGGCGAACGCGGCCGACACCGGCACCGCCGCGCCAAGCGCCATCGTCAGAAACAGTCCGGACAGCGGGTCCACGGCCAGGCCGCTGCCTTGGCCGCTGCCCGCGGGCGCGGCCAGCCACCCGGCCACGTCCAGCCGGACCGTCTGGCCGGCCAGCGCGGACCCGCCGGCGGCGGCCAGGCAGGCCGCGCCGGCCGCGCCCAGGGCATACGGCGCGCCGCGCAGCCGGCCTGGCCGCCAGGCGATCAGGCCGGCCGCCGCGGCCGCCGCCAGGAGGATCAGCCCCGCCGCGAAGACCGCGCTCACCGGCGCGGTCCCGGCGTGAGCTTGCCCGTCGCGATCAGCAGGGCGTTCAGTATCGCGAACGGGCTCGGCGGGCTTCCCGGCACCCATACGTCTACCGGGACGGACCCGGCTACCCCGGAGAGCCGGTCGCTTAGCAGCCCGCCGCTGACCGCGTCCGCGCCGACGGCGATCACCACCTTCGGGTCAGGCATGCCCTCGTAGGTGGTGCGCAGCGGCCCGGTCATGCCGACCGTCCCGGCCCCGGTGACGAGCAGTACGTCGGCGTGGCGCGGGCTCGCGGTGAAGAAGACCCCGAGCCGGTGCACGTCGTAGACCGGGCCGAGCAGGGCCTGGATCTCCCACTCCTCGCTGCCGTCCGATCCCGCGTCCACGTGCCGGACGTGCACGCTGCGGCGCAGCGCGGCGGTCCTCATCGCGAGCGCGGCCCGGGCCGCCGAGACGGCCTCGTCCGTCTCCGGTTCCGCTGGGACGACGAGGGCATGCCTGGTGAGGGCAGCCGCGGCCGGCCCGGTCGCGCCGGCCGACCAGGAGAACAGATCCGGCCGCACCGCCACGCAGCGACCGCAGAGTATGCACCGCCCCTGGTCGATGCGGAGCTGGTCGATCACCTCGATCGCCCCGCTGGGGCAGAGCCATTCAAGCTCGGCAGCATCGGCCAGGACCGCATCTGGCGCAGCGCCATCCGCCGTTACGATGGCCGGGCCGCGCCAGGAGTCCGCGTACTCGTCCGGCTTGCGCGGCCAGCGGGTCGTGACAACGCCGTCGCGCAGTCCGCGCAACACCCAGATGCTCACAGTTCCGCCTCCCCGCCGGGCACAGGGCCGCCGCTCACAGGGCGGCCCCCGCGACTGACAGGCCGAAGCTGGCCTCGATGAACGGGAAGTCGGTGAGGATGTCGCCGGCGAATACCTCGTGCATGAGCACCAGGTTGTGGAACGACGCCGACCGCGGCTGGCAGTGGGCGATCCGGCCGTCCTCGATGGCCACGTCGTAGAGAACCTCGCCCTGCGGCGCCTCGGCCCAGCCGGCCGCCCGGCCGCTCGGGGGGGCACAGGGTGCCCGGGGAACCGTCCGCTCTGGTTCGGGAAGGTCCGGCAAGGCCAGCCGGACAAGACCGAATGCTCCCGCTATCTCCTCGAAGCGGACCCGGAGCCTGGTCATGGCGTCGCCGCCGGAGTGCTGGCGGGCGGGCTCAGCGCTGAGCAGCGGGTAGGCGTCGTAGGGGCGGGCGAGGCGGGCGTCGTCGGCGTACCCGGACGCCTTGCCGATGGGGCCGAGGGCGCCGTGCTCGCGGGCGCGCTCCGGGGGGAGCGGTCCGGTGCCGCGGAGCCGGTCGAGGAACGAGGAGGTGCCCATCAGCAGTTCGGCGTCCGCGGTGATCTCCTTCTCGAGGGGGCCGATGGCGGCGAGGATCTGCCCGGGGCGTTTCGACGGGAACGCCGACACCCCGCCGGGCACGATGACGCCGCGGCCGAAGCGGCTGCCGCACAGCTCGCCGACCAGACGCATGGTCCGCTCCTTGTGCTGCGCGAAGCGGGCGGTGGCGACCGCCAGGCCGGCCGCGTCGGCCAGCCGCATCGCGACGTCGAGGTGGTTGGCGATCCGCTCGAGCTCTGCGTGCACGACGCGAAGGAGGGCGGCGGCAACGGGGACCTGGCAGCCGGCCAGCGCCTCGACCGCGTGGCAGTAGGCGAGAGCGTGGGCGACGGAGGCGATGCCCTCGACCCGCTCGGCCAGGAGCGTGCCGTCGGCCACCGTCAGGCCGGCGAACCGTGCGGTGATGGCGCGGTGCTTGTAGAAGATCCGCATGTTCAGGTGCGGGATCGCCTCACCGGGAGTCTCGACTAGATACTCCATCGACTCGAATACCCCCGAGCGAACCGGGCCGTGCGGGATCGTGAACAGGCCGTAGCCGGCGACGTGGCGAGGCAGCGCGTGGTCTTCCGGGCTGCCCGGCGCGACCAGGGGGGCAAGCCGGGGATGGCCCTGGGGGACCAGGCCCGTCTCGTCGTGGATCACCCGCTCGTACCAGAACGCCGCGCCGAGCGTCGGGGTGAGGGCCGGATAGCTGACGGCCCCGGCCGGCAGCGGCGCCTCCACGGTGTCGATCCGGTCCGGGCCCGCCACGTGGGCGGACAGGGTGATACCGCCGTTGCGGCGAACGGCGAACAGGTTCGCGAACCTCAGCCCGCGCGCGACCCTGGAATCCAGTGTTTCCCAGAGCGCCGCCACGGTCGGCTCGGTGCTTGTGACGGTCATGACGCTCCTCGAAGCTGGGCGGCTGCCTGGGCGATCAGGTTCGTGAGCTCGCCCGGCGGATGCACACCGAGCAGGACAAGAACCGCCAGCCCGGCCAGCACCGGGACGACCATCCACGCGCTGGGCTCGCCCGGCGTCAGCACCTTGCCCGTCCGCACATCGGCCGCCGTCTCTACCGGTGCGTTCGCCGCGCGCACGGGCGTCAGCAGAACGTCGGTGGTCGAGGTGGCGAGCCCGAAGAAGGCGATCGTCACTAGGACCACAAGCACCGCCGCGGCCGCATAATCGCCGCTGCCAAGGCCGCCCGCGACGATCTCGAACTCGCTGCGGAAGATGCCGGACGGCGGGAGGGCGGACAGCGCGAAGACGGAGAGCAGGAACAGCGGCCCGCTCCAGGGCAGCAACCGGAGGCCGTCCCGCATGGCGGATATCTGCTTGCTCCCGTACTTGACCGTGAACACGCCAGCGCCCATGAACGCGTTGCCCTTGGCGGCGGTGTGCGCCACCACGTGCAGCAGCACCCCGGCGAGGGCGATGGGTGCGCCGAACGACACGCCGATGGCCAGGATGCCCATGTGCTCCACGCTGGAGTAGGCGAGCAGCCGCTTAACGTCCCGCTGCCCGAACACGTAAAGCGCGGCCAGCAGCAGCGACGCGATCCCGAACACCAGCAGCGTGCCCCTCGGGAAGCCGCTGCCGAGCGTGGCCGCCGCGACCTGGTAGAACCGCAGGATGGCATAGAAGCTGGTCGCGAGCAGCGCACCGGACAGCAGGGCGGACACCGGCGTCGGCGCCTCCGAGTGCGCGTCAGGCAGCCAGGTGTGCACCGGGACCAGCCCGACCTTGGTGCCGTACCCGAGCACCGCGAGCAGGAACGCCAACCGGACCGGAGTCTTCGGCAGCCGGGATCCGGCGCTGATCAGCGGCTGGATGGCGAGGTTGGAATGGGCGCCGAGCACCTGCGACCCGGCGTAGTAGGCGAAGATCGTGGCCAGCAGCGCGAGGCCGAGGCCTGCCGACGCGATCAGCACGTACTTCCACGACGCCTCGGCGGCGCCGTCGGTGTCCTCGATCGCGACCAGCAGCGCCGAGACCACCGTGGTCACCTCGATGGCGATCCACAGCAGCGCCAGACTGCTCATCAAGGGCGCGGCCAGCATCGCCCAGGCGAACACGTTGCAGCCCAGGTAGAACCGCCGCGCGTAGCGGTCCGTCCGGCCCTTCAGGTAACCCGCCGCGTACACGCCCACGGCCGCGTACAGGAATGCCGTGGCGAGCAGGAAGACGCAGCTGAGCGCGTCGGCCCGCAGGTACGACAGATAGACAGGCGCGCCCGCGCTGGCCCGGGGGACCAGCGCGAGCACGAGCCCGAAGCACGCGGCCCCCGACGCGATCGTGATCCCCGCCGCCACGCGGGCCGGTGCCAGGAAACTCACGATCGCGACGGCCAGCGGGACGATAAGGATCGCCAGGATGACTCCGAGCATCACTGTCTCCTATTCACCACTGGCGCCTATCCGCGCAGCCGGGTCAGGTCGGAGGTCGACAGCGAGTCCGCCCGCGAGTGATGGGCGCGGATCAGCATCCCGAAGACGACCACCGCCAGCAGCAGGTCGAACAGGAACGCGGTCTCGAGCAGCAGCGGCAACTCGGCCGCCAGCACCAGGGAGGCGAGGGAGATCGCGTTCTCCAGCGAGAAGAACCCGATGGCCTGCGAGGCGACGTCCCGGCGCACGATCATCAGCGCGAACGCGACGAACATCATCGCGCCCGCGATCGACAGTGCGAGGGCGGGCACGCTGGCGCTTCGAATGCCAAGCGACCCGAAGCAGAAGAACCCGAACGCCGCCAGCACGATGCTGGCCAGCACCGCACTGGCCGGGCTCAGCGTGTAGCTGCCCGCTACCCCGCGGGTCTCCTCGACGGCCGGCGGGCCGAGGAGGCGGCGCAGCACCAGCGGCACCGCGAAGACTTTCAGCGCGGCTGACAGCGCGGCAAGCGCGTACAGGTCGGGCAGATTACGGTCGGCGGCGATGATGACGGCGAGGGCCGAGATCATTGCCGATTGTGCCGCGTACAGCCGGACCTGATCCCGCACGAGAGCCTGCCGCAGCATACCGAACTCGAGCAGCAGCATCAGCGCCGCGATCACCTCCGCCGCGCCCTGGTAGACGCCCGGCGCCTGACCAGGGGGCGGCAAGGTGGTCGTCCCCCCGAGCGCAAGCAGACCCGCGTTCATCAGCCACCCCCGAGATAGAGCGTGAAGACACCGAGCACCGCGAGCAGGAACGCCGCGGACGCGTATTCGGTGATCTTGAACAGGCGCAGCTTGGCGAACGAGTTATCGATCACCGCGACCACGCACCCGACCGTGACCGCCTTGGCCAGCAGCGCCACGATCGCCAGCAGCACGGCGCCCAGCCGCTGAGTGGAGGCGAGCCCCCACGGGACGAGGAACACGTCGGCCAGGATCGTGAACAAGATGAACTGCTTGAGCATCGATCCCCACCTCAGCAAGGCGAGGTACGGGCCCGAGTGCTCGAAGGAACGGGCCTCCTCGATCATCCCGAACTCATTGGTGCCGGTGTGCGTCTCCACCGGGATCCGGCCGGTCTCGTGCAGGATCACCATGAACAGGGCGGCGGACGCGAGCAGGTGCGCGGGGCGGATGATCTCCTCCACGCTGGAACGGACGGTGGCGGCCAGCGCGTAAGGCAGGTCAGTGCCGGTCAGCAGTGCCACCGTGAACACCACGAACAGCACCACCGGCTCGGTGATCGCGGAGAACGTCTTCGCCCGGCTCGACCCGAGCTGCGCGTACGGGCTTCCGGTCTCCAGGGCGGCGGTCGCCACCAGAAAACTGGCCAGCGACAGCAGGAACCCGCCGCCCAGGATGTCGCCCATGTAGCCGAGCGGCAGCCCGTAAGTCGTCAGCACCGGTATCAGCAACGGGATCGTCAGGTACGCCGCCACCGCGGCCGGCGGCGCCACCAGAAAGAACCAGCTCGCCCCGGACGGGGCGAGTGCCTCCTTACGGCACAGCTTCGCCAGGTCGTAGTACGGCTGCAGCACCCGCGGTCCCCGGCGGCCCTGCAGCCGCGCCTCCACCTTCGCGATCACGCCCATCAGACCGGGCGCGCCCAGCGC
>JBEKEK010000100.1:0-37771 GCA_050013875.1 Trebonia sp.
TCGCTCGCGCAGCGCGCCGGGTTCAGCTGCATGATCAGCCACCGCTCGGGCGAGACCGACGACACCTTCATCGCCGACCTCGCCGTCGCCACCAACGCCGGCCAGATCAAGACCGGCGCGCCTGCCCGCGGCGAGCGGGTCGCCAAGTACAACCAGCTGCTGCGCATCGAGGAGCACCTCGGCGACGCGGCCGTCTACGCGGGCGCGGGCGCCTTCCCGAGGTTCACCGCCGCCTGACATGAACGCGCAGGCGCAACCGCCACAGCAGGCAAAGCCGTCCCCCGCGCAGGCCGCCGCGATGGCGGCGGCCGCGCGGCCCACCAAGCTGACCGGGCGGGCCGCGCTGCTCGCGGTGGTGATCTGCGCGATCGCGCTGAGCCTGGCCTACCCGGTCCGCGAGTACATCGCCCAGCGCCAGCAGATCGACCAGCTGCTGGCGCTGCAGCAGGCCAACGCGGCTCAGGTGCAGGCGCTTGAGCAGCAGGACGGCAAGCTGACGCAGACGTGGTACGTGGAGCAGCAGGCCGAGGACGAGTTGCACATGTGCTTCCCGAACGAGCAGTGCTACGAGGTCGTCTCCGGCGCTTCGGCGCAGGCAGCCAAGGCGAAGCGGCAGGCCGTTACGAACCCCTGGTACGCCACCCTCTGGCAGTCGGTCAAGCGTGCCGACGCCGAGCCTGGCCGGTGATCGCGCCACGGGACGTGGCGGCCGTCACCGCTCAGCTGGGACGTCGGCCGCGCGGTCTGCGGGCGGTGGCGCACCGCTGCCCGTGCGGGCTGCCCGACGTGGCCGAGACGGCCCCCCGGCTGCCCGACGGCTCCCCGTTCCCCACGCTCTACTACCTGACCTGCCCGCGGGCGGCCGCGGCGATCGGCCGCCTTGAGGCGGCGGGCACGATGCGGGAGATGACCGAGCGGCTGGCCGACGAGCAGACCAAGGCCGCCTACGGCCGGGCCCACCAGGACTACCTGGCGCGCCGGGACGCGGCGGCGGCAGCCGCGGGGGTCGAGCCGCTGCCGGCCGGCACGCAGTCGGCCGGCGGGATGCCGGACCGGGTCAAGTGCCTGCACGCGCTGGCCGCGCACGAGCTCGCCGTGCCGGGCAGCAACCCGTTCGGCCGCGAGGCTCTCGACGCAATCGGTCCCTGGTGGTCGCGCGGTCCCTGCATTGTGCTTCCCCCGGGGGACGACCCCCCGGTGACCCCCCGCATGGGGGGCTCCCGCCGCCCATCCCCCTGGGGGATCCGCCCGCAAACCCCGCGGCCAGACCCCGACCAGCGGCTGAGGGAGGCACGTGACCCATCGCGTGGCCGCGATTGACTGCGGCACTAACTCCATCCGCTTGCTGATCGCTGACCTCAAGCCAAATTCAGATGATCCCGAACGGTCCCGTGGTTCCAATGACAGCGCACGGGCTCCGGGTCCGCCGCTGACCGATCTCAGCCGCGAGATGCGGATCGTCCGGCTTGGCGAGGGCGTGGACCGGACCGGGCGGCTGTCCGCGGCGGCGCTTGACCGGACGATGACCGCGCTGCGCGAGTACGCGGGGCTCATCGCCGAGGCCAAGCCGGCCGCCATCCGGATGGTGGCGACCAGCGCCACCAGGGACGCCGAGAACTCGCAGGAGTTCACAGACCGGGTCGTCGACGTGCTTGGCATCCCGCCCGAGGTCATCTCCGGCGGCGAGGAGGCGCGGCTGTCCTTCACCGGCGCAACCAGGGAGCTGGCCGGGAGCACGCTGGTGACCGAGGGCGCTGGCCCGCCCTACCTGGTTACCGACATCGGCGGCGGATCCACCGAGTTCATCCTGGGCGGCGCCGAGGGGGTGGACAGCGAGCGGTCGGTGAACATCGGCTGCGTCCGCATGACCGAACGCCACCTGCACGGCGACCCGCCGCTCGGGCAGGAGGTGGCGGACACCGTCGCCGACATCGACACCGCGCTCAACCTGGCCGCTGCCACGGTGCCGGTCGACAAGGCCAGGACGCTGGTCGGGCTGGCCGGGTCGGTGACCACGGTCGCCGGGATCGCGCTCGGCCTTGACCACTACGACTCCGCCCGCATCCACCACTCACGCCTATCGGCCGCGCGGGTGCGAGAGATCGCGGCCGAACTGCTCGCCATGACCCGGGCCGAGCGGGCGGCCATTCCCGTGATGCATCCGGGCCGGGTCGATGTCATCGGCGCGGGCGCGCTCATCCTCGGCCGGATCATGACTCGCTTCGGGTTTACCGAGGTCCTGGTCAGCGAGCATGACATCCTCGATGGCATCGCCTGGTCGCTGGTGCCGTAATGGCTCGCGATTGCGCGCCTGACCGCGATGAGGTTCCCCCCGCGGTGCTGCCGGGTACCGGCTGGCCGGGCGACCCGGCGAACGCGGGCACGCCAGTCGCGTCCTCCGCCCAGGCGGTCCGTGAGCTCGCGATCGGCGCGGAGTCGCTGCCAGAGCTGTCCGCGCGGCAGTCGGTCTGCCGGGCCTGCCCGCGTCTGGTCGAATGGCGGGAGGAAGTCGCGATCACCCGCCGTAAATCGTTCCGTGACGAGCAGTACTGGGGCCGCCCGATCCCCGGCTGGGGGGATCCGGAGCCGTCCATTCTCATCGTCGGCCTGGCACCCGCCGCGCATGGCGGCAACCGCACCGGGCGGGTCTTCACCGGTGACCGCAGCGGTGACTTCATTTTCGCTTCGCTCTACCGCTGCGGCCTGGCCGCCCAGCCGACCAGCGTGTCCGCGGGGGATGGTCAGCGACTGATCGGTGCGCGGGTGGCCGCCGTGGTCCGCTGCGCGCCGCCCGCCAACAAGCCCACGCCGCGGGAGCGGGACACCTGCGCGCCGTGGCTCACCACGGAGCTGCGGATGATCACGCCATCCCTGCGGGTGATCGTTTGCCTTGGCGGCTTCGCCTGGCAGGCCCTGTGGCCGGTACTCGGGCAGACGGGCTACCAGATCCCCAGCCCGCGCCCGGCCTTCGCGCACGGCGCGAAGGTGAACCTGCGGGCGGACGGCGGTTCATCCCTGCTGCTGCTTGGCTGCTACCACCCCAGCCAGCAAAACACCTTCACCGGCCGCCTCACCAGCGACATGCTCGACACGATCTTCGCCGATGCACGAGCGGTGGCCGCTCGTCCTTAGCTTCGGCGTTCCGACCGTAGTACGAAACACGCCTGGTCGCCGTCATGTATGCGGTTCAGTCGCTCGGCCTCCTTGGCCCACGCGGCCAGCTGCTGTGCGGAGAACCCTTCGGTGGGACGGCCAACGTAGGCCCCTCCGGACCGGACTATCTCTGACCCGAAAAACTGGAATGAATCGGAGTCATAGAAGATGTCCTCAAGGAGGAAGCCGCACTCTTCCGCCAGCCGCCTGAACCCGTCCGTGGTGTACAACGCGAGATGCCGGGGGGCGTCGAGCTGTGCCCAGTCCACGCCGTACTCGCGCCACGCGAAATTGCCTGCCACGGGCATCCGGATCAGTACCCGGCCGTCGCTTGTGAGCATTTCCTGTACCGAGGTGAGCAGCGCACGGGGGTCGGCGATGTGCTCAAACGAATGGTGCATCATCACCCAGTCGAAGCGTCCCTCAACCTCCTGGTGCGTCGCCTTTAGCACTGACACTCCCGGCGCAACCTCCAGGCTCGCGTCGAGGAACGCGTCCGCACCGAGCAGATGCTTATAGCCCAGCAGGTGAAGCATGAGCAGGAAGTACCCACGGCCGCAGCCGAAATCAAGGATCCGGTCAGCGGGCCGAATACCGGCCTTTCTAGCCCATGGAATTCCGCGGCCAGCGCCGGTTCGAAGATAGAGCTCGGTGTTCAGCCGCAGTGCGAGCCGCGTGGGTGCCCAGCGTAGCCACCGCCGCTGGAGCCGCTGATCCGGTTCGGCGAAGCTGTAGTAATGATCCGAGTCGTAATGCACCGCGAGATCGGGCGGAACGACGTCGATCTGCAGCGAACCGCATACGTCGCACTCGCGATAGGTAAACGAATCCCCGGTCCGGAACATTGTCTCCGGAACATCGAATCGGCCCCGAGTTCGATCAGATCCGCAAGCGACGCAATCGTGACCGAACTCCATTGCGAACCGGCTGGTGCCCTGATCTGACGACGCGTCGGTAGTCATGGCTCATCCCTTGTGCGCGTGCAGGGGACCTACCATAGCGCACCCGTCGGCCCGGGGTGCCGCCCTTGCACGACACTAACCGACAAATTATCGGCCCTATCGGCCGCAGTTCTTGCATGTCGATTATGTGTAAACCGGGTTACTATTAGTGCGCCCCCGTAGCCCAAGAGGGAAGAGGCCGGCCCCCTAAAAGGGCCCTAGCGTCGGTTCGAACCCGACCGGGGGCACTGGATTTGGGGTAAGGGGTCTTTAGCCGCAAGCGACCGTGCATCTGCGCTTGCGGCTGCGCTTGCAATGGGAATTGCAAACGTTTTCAGGTGTGACGGCCGGGGATTTGCTAGCCGTTAAAAAGCCTGAGGTAACGCTGGATTTCGTACTCTCTGACGATGGCGACGGCGTAGCGGTCGCAGATGCCGTGCTCGTCGGCGAGCCAGTTCGCCCGCTCCTCGCGTCGGAAGAACGCCGGCCCGGATTCGAGGTGTGCGAACCACTCTGACAGCGTTCGGCCTGTTACGGACGGGATGCGTGCGATGAGGCTTTTGTGTGTGTCGGGTGAGTGCATCAGCGACATTGGCACCTCCGGGGTGGGTTAGACGCCGCTTTCCCCTGAGCCTGCCTCACCGGAGGTGCACTGGCAAGACCCATTCGCAACCTTCCTGTTATGTCCCGTTTGTCAACGGCCGCTAGCTCAGCCGTTCGAAGATCATCGCCATGCCTTGGCCGCCGCCTACGCACATGGTCTCCACGCCGATGGTCTTGTCGTGGAACTGGAGGCTGTTGATGAGCGTGGTGGCGATGCGCGCGCCGGTCATGCCGAACGGGTGGCCCACGGCGATCGCGCCGCCGTTCACGTTCAGCTTGGACGGGTCGATGCCGAGCTCGCGGTAGGACGGGATGACCTGCGCGGCAAACGCCTCGTTGATCTCCACCAGGTCGACGTCATCGATCGTCATCCCGGCCCGGCCAAGCGCCTGCTTGACCGCCTCGATCGGCCCGAGGCCCATGATCTCGGGGGAGAGCCCGCTGACGCCGGTCGCGACGATCCGCGCGAGCGGCGTGAGGCCGAGCTCCGCCGCCTTGGTGTCGCTCATCACGACCAGGGCCGCCGCGCCGTCGTTGAGCGGGCAGCAGTTCCCGGCGGTGACCGTGCCGTGCTCGCGGAACACCGGCTTGAGGGCCGAGATCTTCTCCAGCGTGGTCCCCGCCCGGGGACCGTCGTCGGCCGCGACGACGGAACCGTCGGGCAGCGTCACCGGCACGATCTCCCGCTGCCAGAACCCGTTGGCGAGCGCCTTCTCAGCCAGGTTCTGCGACCTGACACCGAACTCGTCCTGCTCAAGGCGGGAGATGCCGCGCAGGCCCGCGACGTTCTCCGCGGTCTGTCCCATCGCGATGTAGACATCCGGGATCTCGCCGTCGGTGCGCGGGTCGTGCCACCGGCTCTCGGTCTCGGCGGTCGTCTTGGTCCGGGCCTGCGCCGTCGCGAACTCAGGGTTCTGCGTGTCCGGCAGCGAGTCGCTGCTCCCCTTGGCGAAGCGGGAGACGGTCTCGACGCCGCCGGAGATGAACACGTCACCTTCGCCCGCCTTGATCGCGTGGTAGGCCATCCGGGTCGACTGCAGCGAGGATGAACAGTACCGGTTGACCGTGGTCCCCGGCACGGTGTCCAGGCCGAGCAGCACGGCGGTGACACGAGCGATGTTGAAACCCTGCTCGCCGCCGGGCAGTCCGCAGCCGACGATAAGATCCTCTACCGAGGCCGGGTCGAGGGCGGGTACCTTGTCCAGCGCCGCCGACACCATCTGCGCAAGCAGGTCGTCGGGCCGGATGGAGGTCAGCGACCCCTTGAAGGCCCGGCCGATAGGGGAGCGGGCGGCTGCGACGATGACTGCTTCTGGCATGATTTACGCCTCCTTGTGCACGTGTCACTGACACGTTAACAGCCGAATCGAGCCGCAGCCGATAGCGTCGCTCCGTAGCGGTACCCGCGATGCAGCGGCTAACCAGGGGGAGAACCACGTGCAGGTCCACAACTCGCTGACCGATGTGATGGGAAACACGCCGCTGATCCGGCTGAAGTCCGTCACCGGCGGCGTCGCGAAGACAGCCGACGTGCTGGTCAAGGTCGAGTACCTGAACCCCGGTGGTTCGGTCAAGGACCGCATCGCGCTGCGCATGATCGAGACCGCGGAGCGGGAGGGCAAGCTCAAGCCGGGTTACGTGATCGTGGAGCCGACCTCGGGCAACACCGGCGTCGGGCTGGCGATCGTCGCCCAGGAGCGCGGGTACCGGTGCGTGTTCACCTGCCCCGACAAGGTGGCCGGTGACAAAATCGCCGTGCTGCGCGCCTACGGCGCCGAGGTCGTGGTCTGCCCGACTAGCGTGCCGCCTGACCACCCTGACTCTTACTACAGCACCGCCCGCCGCCTGGCGAGGACGACGCCGAACGCTTGGCAGCCTGATCAGTACGCCAACCCCGATAACCCGGCCGCTCACTACGCCTGGACCGGCCCGGAGATCTGGGCGCAGACCGACGGCAGGATCACCCATTTCGTGGCGGGCATCGGCACCGGCGGCACGATCTCCGGCATCGGCCGTTTCCTCAAGGAAAAGTCGGGCGGCAAGGTCAAGATCATCGGCGCGGACCCCGAGGGCTCGGTCTACTCCGGCGGGACCGGCCGTCCCTACCTGGTCGAGGGCGTCGGCGAGGACATCTGGCCGGTCACCTTCGACCGGGAGATCACCGACGAGGTGATCGCGGTCAGCGATGCCGACTCGTTCATGATGACGCGGCGCCTCGCGCGCGAGGAGGGGCTGCTGGTCGGCGGCTCGTCGGGTCTCGCGGTGGCCGCCGCGCTCAAGGTCGCCGCCACGGCGGCGAGCGACGACGTCATCGTCGTCATCCTCCCCGACGGCGGCCGCGGGTACCTGTCGAAGATCTTCAACGATTCCTGGATGGCCGACTACGGCTTCCTGCGGATGAGCAGCTCCGGGCCGACGGTCGCCGATCTGCTGGCGGCCAGGAAGACGCGCATCCCCGCCCTGGTGCACGTCCACCCGGACGAGACGGTGGCGCAGGCCATCGCGCTGCTGCACGAGTACGACGTCTCGCAGCTGCCGGTGGTGCAGAGCGAGCCGCCGCTGATGGCGGCCGAGGTGGCCGGCTCGGTGGCCGAGCGGGACCTGCTCGAGGCCCTGGTCAGCGGGCGCGCCGGGCCGCAGGACCCGATCAGCGGGCACATGTCGCCGCCGCTGCCGGTGCTTGGCCAGGGTGAGCCGGTCAGCCGGGCCGCCGCCGTCCTGGAGAAGTCGGGCGCGGCCCTGGTGCACGTCGAGGGCAAGCCCGTCGCGGTGCTCACCCGCGCGGACCTGCTCGCCTTCTACGCTGCCGCTGCCCCCGCCCACGCCACCACTACCACCACCGTCAGCTTCGGAGGGCAGCAGTGAACGACGAGACGCTTGGCTTCGAGACGCTGGCGATCCACGCCGGCCAGGACCCCGACCCCGTCACCGGGGCGGTCGTGCCGCCGATCTACCAGACCTCGACCTACAAGCAGGACGGTGTCGGCGGCACCCGCGGCGGCTACGAGTACTCCCGCACCGCCAACCCGACGCGGACCGCGCTTGAGACGTGCCTGGCCGCACTCGAGGACGGCGCGGCGGCGCTCGCGTTCGCCTCGGGGATGGCCGCCGAGGACTGCCTGATCCGCACGCTCTGCCGGCCAGGCGATCAGGTGCTCATCCCCGGAGACGCTTACGGCGGGACGTTCCGCCTGTTCGACAAGGTACTCAGGAACTGGGGGGTGGAACACCGGCCCGTTCATCAAACTGATCTTGAGGCCGTCGCCAGTGCCGCGGCTCACTGGCGGCCGAAGCTCATCTGGGCCGAGACCCCCACCAACCCGCTGCTGTCCATCGTGGACATCCGGGCGCTGGCTCAGATCGCGCACGAGGCCGGCGCGCTGCTGGTGGTGGACAACACGTTCGCCTCGCCGTACCTGCAGCGGCCGCTCGAGCTGGGCGCGGACGTCGTGGTGCACTCCACCACCAAGTACCTCGGCGGTCACTCCGACGTGGTGGGCGGCGCGATCATCGTCGCCGACGAGGCGCACTTGTCGGGGCTGCACTTCACGCAGAACGCAACCGGGGCGGTGGCCGGCCCGTTCGACGCCTGGCTCACGCTGCGCGGCATCAAGACGCTGGCGGCGCGGATGGACAGGCACTGCGCCAACGCCGCCCTGATCGCCCGGATGCTAACCGACCACCCCGCCGTCGAGTCGGTGCTCTACCCCGGGCTGGCCGGGCATCCGGGTCACGAGCTGGCCAAATCGCAGATGCGGGACTTCGGCGGAATGGTGTCGTTCCGGGTGCGCGGCGGAGAAGAAAACGCCGTCGCGGTCTGCGGCCGCACCCGGCTGTTCACCTTGGGCGAGTCGCTCGGCGGCGTCGAGTCGCTGATCGAGCACCCGGCGCGGATGACGCACGCCTCCGTCGCCGAGTCCCCGCTGGCCGTGCCGCCGGATCTGATCCGGCTCTCGGTCGGCATCGAGGACCCGGCCGACCTGGTGGCCGACCTGAGCCAGGCGCTGACCTAACCGGCCAAGCGGGGAAACCCCCCGCGAGCGGGGAAACTCAGTGCCAGACCATCAGTACCAGGATCACCAGCCAGATCAACGCCGTAACCCCGCCCATCGAGGCGATCCGCCCGCGCTCCACCGCTGCCAGCCGCAGGCCGGTACTCGGGTCGGTGGTAATGGTCGGCTGGGCTTCTGAGGCGACCGCCGTGGCCGGCTGATCGCCACCGGCTGCCGCCGCCTCGGTCTGCTGCCCGGCCGGCGCCGCTTCGGCTGCGTGCGCCGCTTCGGCTGCGCGGGCCACTTCGGCTGCGGAGATCCACCACTGGCTGAACTCGTGCATCAGGCCGGCCAGGACGCCGCCGAAGATGAGGGTGAGCAGCGCCGCGAACGAGTAAATCCGTGTGGTCCGGTAGAGATAGCCAACCAGGACGGTGTTCTGCCGGCGAATATAGCGGGGCGTAGACATGATCGCTGCGGTACCCGGGCCGATGGTGAAGATCGCGGCCAACAGGTGGAGCCACAGAACGGCGTTGTCGGCAAATGACATGGTGCGATCCTAGGGGATGGGCAGGCTCGCGCTGGCCGGGATGGCCGCGCTCGTCTGGGCGGTGCTGTGCGCGATGCGCTGGGCTACCCGGCCGGCTTCCGGGTAAACGCCGCCCCGCCGACGGGGCCGTCGTCGAGTTGGGCGGCAGCGCCGCCCACCTGCCGCTGAACCCCGTGAATACGGTATTCGCCTTGGTATATCTCTGATTGACAGTTACATCTGCTATATCGGCGGATACGGTGACTTCACCGCACGCTGATCGCGCCTGATCAGCATGAGCATCATGAACGCGACAGTAAACAGGGCGTTCGATACGGAAATCCAGTACTGGCTGAATTTATGCGGCATTTCGGCCGGCTGGAACACCCGAATATGATGGTGAGCGATGCGGCAAATGAGTGTATTCGCGAAGTCCGGTCGAGATGGCTGACCTGGACAGATTTACGTTAGTGAATATAGTGGGGAGTAGACATAATCGCTGCGGTACCCGGACCTATGGTAAAGATCGCAGCCTTAAGGCGCAGCCAAAGGACGGTGTGATCCGCAAATGTCACATTACGATCCCCGAGAATGGGCCCCAATCAAGCGTGTGCTGGCCGTGCTGGCCGCGCTGGCCTGCGTCGCGCTCTGCCTGGTGGCCGTGGCAGAGGTGGGGACGAGCCCGTCGCCGAGCTTCGTCACCAGGTCAGGCACGAAGCTGATGCTGAACGGGAAGGTGTTCCGGTTTTCCGGTACGAACCTCCCCTGGGGCGGGCTTAACCAAGACGAGGGCGTGATTGGGTATCCGAGCGATTCCCAGGTGAACGTCGCGCTTGGGGACGTCGCCGATATGGGCGGCACCGTCGTTCGCTGCCATACGTGCGGCATTTCGACGGGCAATCCGCAAAGCGTCGAGCCGTCGCTCGGCACGTTCAACACGACGGCGCTCGACCACATCGATTACTTTGTCGCGCAAGCCGGGAAAGACGGTATTCGCCTTGTTATACCCCTGGTCGACAACTGGAACGACTACGACGGCCCATACCGCAACTTCACCGACTGGCTGGGTTTGTCAACACCGAGCAACTGCCCGTCGGCCGCCTGCGCGAGCCAGTTTTATACCAACCCGCGGGCCATCGCGGCCTATGAGCAGTACATCTCGGCGATCCTCAACCACGTGAACGTTTACACCGGCGTCGCCAACAAGAACAATCCCACCATCATGAGCTGGGAGACTGGGAACGAGCTGACCTACGGGCTCGGCGGAGCGGGCGAGTACACCAAGTGGACTTCGACGATCGCGGCGTACATCAAGTCGCTCGCCCCGCAGCAGCTCGTCATGGACGGTTCTGACTACCTGGACCCCGGTGACCTGAAGCTGGCGAATGTGGACATCCAGGACCAGCACCTTTACCCGTGGCCGCTGGACACCCCGATGGGCACCTCGACGCTCACGGCCGACGCGAGCCAGACGGCGGCGGCCGGCCAGGCGCTCGTGATCGGCGAGTACCAGTGGGCCGGCTCCACCGCCCTGGCGCCGTTCCTGTCCGCCATCCAAAGCACCGCCAGCATCAGCGGCGACCTGTACTGGGACATGCTGCCGGTGGAGGACGACTGGGGCTTCGAAGAGCGTTACGACAGCTACGGGCTGCACTTCCCCGGCGACAACAGCGACGTGCTCGAGGCCGCCGGCACGCCGCCGGTCGCCGCCGCCAGCAGCGACGCGGCGCTCGTCACGCTGTTGCGCAGCCATGCCTACGCGATGACGGGTACCGCCGTCCCTGCCAACGCCGTGCCCGGCCCGCCGGTCATCACCAATGTGGAACGGGTGAACGGCGCCATCTCGGGCAGCGGGAACATCGTGGAATGGCAGGGTGCCGCCGGCGCCGCGACCTACCTGGTGAGCCGGTCGACGGCCGGGGCAACGGGGCCGTGGACCGCGGCGGGCACCATACCCGCCACGTGGCAGCAGCCGTGGTTGGACAGCGGGGCACCCGCGGGGCCGAACGTCTGGTACGAGGTGACCGCCGTGAACCAGGACGGGGTCGACGGCCCGGCCTCGGCCGCCTTCCAGCTGAAGAACCTGACCCTTGACGACAACGCGGCGGACTTCTCACAGACCTACACGCACAGCTCCGACCTGGCCATCGACACCGCCACGCCGTCCCTGTACGCCGGGGACGCGGCGCGGATGGCCTTCTGGTCGGCGGAGCCGTACGCGTATGGCGTCTGGCAGGCGCCGGGTCCGATACAGACGGTCGAGGCGCTCGCCTACTACAGCCCGAATGCCGACAACCTCCTGATCCAAGTCTCCACGGACGACTCGACCTGGGTGAACGTGCCGGCCAGCGACCTGCAGATCCAGCCGCTGCTTGTGGGGGCGAGCAACGACGAGGCACCGGTCATTTACACCATCGACGGAGTGCAGAGTCTGCTTCCCGGCGCCCGCTACGTCTCGGTGTCGCGCGGCGCGAACGCGGCTGGCACGGCCGAACTGGGCGAGTTGCGCATCACCTACGCTCCGCCCAGCTAAGCGGCGATACTAAGCGTGTTCACTGCGCTACTATCAGCTATTGTTCTGGGCTCCCCCTGGGGTCCCTGTGCTGCACCTTCCGCGGAGCCTCCCCGGAAGATGCAGCGGGCTGGGGCCCCTCCCCCGGAAAGTAGGGGGTCTGGGTCCCTTCCGCCGAGGGGCTCTGGGGGCCTCCCCGGAAAATGATCCCTACCTGGGGGGACCGATGTCGCTGGATGAGCTTTCCGATGAGCGGGCGTACGAGGCAGAGCTCGCTTACTGTGTCGGCGTCACCGGCTACCATCGCTGGTTCTTCCTCTCCGCGCTGGCGGAGGCGCTCGGGCTGCGGCTGCGGGCATTCGCGGTCTCGGGCAGGGGCAACGGCGGAGGCGGGCGGCTGGGGGTGGTGCCGCTGCTGCTGCGCCGTCGGGGGCCGGTCTCGACCGTCAACTACCTTCCGGTGCCGCACATCGGCCCAGTGCTGACGGGTGACGCGCTGCGTGCTGGCCGGCTGGCGGAGGTGCTCGGCGCGCTGGAGCCGGTCCTGCTGCGGGAACGGGCGGTGGTGACGAAGTGGTCGTTCGCCCCCGGCGTGGCGGTGCGCGAGGCGGATCTCCCTACCGCTGCGTTCGAGCTCTCGCGCCCGCCGAACTACCTGGTGCCGGCGGCCACCTCGGTTGAGGACTATCTGAAGGGGCTGGCGCCGAAGCAGCGCGCCGCGATCAGGCGCGGCGACGCGAGGGGGCTGCGGGCCGGGCCGAGCAGCCGCGACGAGATCACCCGGTGGTTCCCCGAGCGGGTCAGCGAGCCGTATCAGCGTCAGGGGATCGCGTCAGACTACAGCCCGGCCGCGGCCCGCGCGCTGGCCGCGCGACTCGCCGCCGACCCCCGGATGCTCTGGCGGAGCGTCAGGGACGACGAGCGGGTGCTCGCGGTGAACGCGTGCATCGTGGACGGCGACCGCCTCTGGGGCTGGATGCTCGCCGGTGACCGGGTTCCCGGCCCGAGCCCGCATGTGGCGGCGTACTGGGACGCGATCACCTGGTCGCGCGGCCGCGGCCTCGCTTGCGACTTCGGCGGCGCGCCGACCAGCGGCATCCGCGACTTCAAGATCGCTATGGGCGGCGAGCTTGAGACCTGCTCGGTCGCGGAGCGGGTCCGGCCAAGGGCGTACCGGGCCGCGCGGGCGCTGCACGCGCGGCTGTCCAGCCGGCCGGCCGACCCGGCCAGCGGCTGATTGATTCTTAATCCGGTCTATGTCTGATCTTGTTTACTTTGCGCTTGACCATGGCGGTATTGATAATTATCGAATCTAAGGCACTGGCTAATTTTAGCCAGAGATAATGAAATCGCGCGGGAGGCTTTGCCTTGCCGAGGTATTGGCAATACCCTGTTGCATGCGCCGAATCGGGAACGGCGAAAAAGGGGAAGCAATCGGGGGATCGTTTCACATCCACGGCCTTGCGTGGAGAGGGCAAGTGGTCGTAGTCGCGCCTGATGCGCGGATTTTCCGGGTATGTCCTGACTATGATTTCCTGCCTTTTGCGTTTTTAAGGTCCGTTCAGCGTTATTTCATCCATGTGCTCGGTTAGCCGTGTGTCCACTGAGGCAACGGTTTATCGGCACTTGCGTGACGTCATCAATAAGGGGGTATTTTCGTGCTATTGCCATCGGTGTCTGTCGTTATCCCCGCGCTTAATGAAGAGCGCAACATACCGCATGTTTTGGGCCGCATTCCCAAGGATATCCACCAAGTGATCCTGGTGGATGGTGAATCCGCCGACAACACTGTCGAAGCAGCTCGAAATGCGCGTCCCGATGTTTTCCTGGTAAAGCAGACCAGGCGCGGCAAGGGCAACGCGCTCGCCTGCGGCTTCGAGGCCGCGACCGGCGACATCATCGTCATGCTCGACGCCGACGGCTCGGCTGATCCCGATGAGATGCCGAGGTTCGTTGATGCGCTCGTCGCGGGCGCCGACTTCGCCAAGGGGACGCGGTTCGCCCTGGGCGGCGGCAGTGGTGACATCACCCGGTTGCGGCGACTCGGCAACGACGGGCTGACCGCGGTCTTCAACCTGTGCTATGGCCGCCGGTACTCCGACCTCTGCTACGGCTATAACGTCTTCTGGCGGTACTGCCTGCCGGTGCTCGGACTCGACGCGACCGCGGCGGCGCTCCCCGGCGGGGGCAAGTTGTGGGGCGACGGGTTCGAGGTGGAGACCCTCATTCATGTGCGGATCGCGAAAGCCGGCCTCAAGGTGGCCGAGGTGCCGAGCTACGAGTACCCCCGGCTGCACGGGGTGAGCAACCTGAACGCGACGCGGGACGGCCTGCGGGTGGTCAGGACCATGCTCGCCGAACGGCGCGGCGTTCGGCCCGCGCTGGCGCCCGTGCGCGCACAGCCTTCGCCCGCGGTGGCACCCCGTACCTCCCCCGCGGTGGCACCCCGCAGGCGGCGGAAGTCCGCTCCCGTGCTGCCACCCGTCGCCCGGCAGGAGCCTTCTTCCGCGGCGGGACCCCTGACCGGGCAGGAGTACTTCGCGACGGAAGAGGAGTCGGTCCTGTGACCGCCGGGCCGCACCGGCCGCGAACGAAGGGATTCCTCGGCGAGGGGGCCCGATGACAGCGTTTGCCGTGCCCATCAGCCGGGCCCGCTTGTACGTCCGGATCGCGCGGACGGACAGCCTCGTGCGCAACAGCCTGTTCATGATGACCTCAACGGTCGCCACGTCCCTACTCGGCTACGTGTTCTGGATCATCGCCGCCCGCGTGTTCAGCAGCACCGATGTCGGGATAGCGAGTGCGGTCATCTCGCTCTGCTCGACCGTGGCCCTGCTGACCTACCTCGGGCCGTCGGCGATGCTCATCGAGCGGCTGCACGCCTACGAGCGGTCCAGTGCGTGGACGTCCCACCTGACCCGGATGTGTGTGGCGACGGCGGTCGCCACCGGGGTCGTCGCGGCGGTGGCCATCCCGGTCGTCGCGCACTCGAAGGGCTACGGCTCGTTTTTCGGCCCGGCCGCCGCGGCGATGCTCGCGGTGGTCGGCGCGGTGGCGTGCACCGTGGTGAACATGTACGGCTCGGCCTTCATCGCGGCCCGGCGCGCGGACGGGCTGCTTGCCGTCCAGGGACTCATCAGCGTGATCAAGGTGCTGCTGGTGGTGCCGCTGTGCGCGGTTGGCCTCGGCGCATCAGGGATCGTCATCGCCTGGGTGGTCAGCTCGCTCATGGGCGTGGGACTCGGCGCGCTCTGGCTGCTGCCAAGGCTCGGCCTCGGCGGCGGGCGCGGTCGCCACGCGCTTCACGGGGCGGCGGCCGGCGAGCCGGAGCACTCGGCCAGCGTGGCCCGTGACAGCCAGCCGGTCCGGACGAGGGCCGCCTATGCCTCGCACCTGATCGGGCAGCACCTCACCGGCGTGGGCGGACAGCTGACCCCGCTCGTCCTGCCGATTCTGGTGGTGCTGCGGCTCGGTGTCCGCACGAATGCTTATTTCTATATAACTTGGATGATTGGCAGTGTGTTCTTCATGGTTAGTCCATCAATTTCGAATGCGCTTTTCGCGGAGAGCGTGCGTTCGGGCTCGGGTTTGCGGGCCACGGTCGGCAAGGCGTTCCGCATGACCACGTTCTTGCAGCTGCCCGCGATCGTGGTCATGGTGGCCGGGGGGAAGCTGATACTTGGGATCTTCGGGCACGCGTACGCCGACGACGGGTACGGGCTGCTGGTCGTGCTGGCCGTGTCCGCCATGCCGGACGCGGTGTCGAACATCGCGGTGGCGGTCTGCCGCGCCACCGACCGGCTCGGCTACTCCGTCGCGATCAACGTCGGCCAACTGGTCGTCACGCTGTGCACTGCCTGGCTGCTGATGCCGAGATTCGGCCTTCTCGGCGTCGGCGTCGGCTGGCTCGGCGCGCAGCTGCTCGGCGCGATCGCGAGCATCCCTGCCTTCCTCAACCTGGGCGAGAAGGAGAGTGTTGTCATGAACACGACGGCCGCGATCGCACCGCCCGCTCGCCTCGCGGCGCCCCTGCCAGCTCAGGAAGGCGTGCCGGGCAGGCGCCGGCGGCGACGGGACGGCACTTCCGTTACCGTGGCCCACGTCCGCACGTTCGACGAGGCAAACGCCCTCGCCGATGAGTGGCGGGCCCTCTACCGCGACTCGGCCGTGAGCAATCCGTTCGCCGCGCCCGACTGGTTGCTGACCTGGGCACGGCACTTCGTCCCCGAACGCGACCTGGACATCTTCACGGTCTGGCGAGACGGTGCCCTCGTCGGTCTCGCCCCGTGGTACGTCAAGCGTGACCCGCTGGTGCCGCGGCGACTGCAGCTACTGGGAAGCGGCCGCCATGACGCGCTCACCGAGCTGCCGCAGGTTCTGACCGCGCAGGGGGAGGCCAGGTCGGTGCTGCGGGCAGTCATCGGCGAGTGGTCACAGCGGCCGGGTGACTGGGGCTGGCTTGAGCTCCCGGTCATGGCCGACCAGGGCTGGTTCGAGCCGGAATGGCTCACCGGGATTATCGGCAAGGGCGGCCTGGTGCAGCACAAGACGACCAGGGCCACGGTCGTGCTCGACCTGCCGACGGACGTGCCCGCGCTCCATGCCGGGCTCAAGCGGAACCTGCTTGAGTCCACCCACCGCGCCAGGAACAGGCTGGACAAGTCGGGTCGGCCTTGGGTCATCACCGTCCACGAGGATCCGGTGGACATCGTGCGCGCTCTGTCGGTACTCATCGTGCTGCACGCGGCACGGGCGCGGCTCCAGGGCCGCAAGAGGCATCCTGACCAGCTCGCCGTGGCGGCCAGGCGGGAGTTCCTGCGCGAGGCCCTGGCCGCGATGGCGCGCAGGGGACAGGCGCAGATCCTGACGCTCGACGTGGCGGGCAGGCCGGTGGCCGCGCAACTGGTGCTGCACGGGGCGGGTGGCAGCTACCTCGGGCTAAGCGGGGTCGATCCGGAGTGGTGGCAGGCAAGCCCGGTGACGCTGCTTCAGCTGCGCGCGGCGGAGGGGGCGGTCGAGCGCGGGCATCGTGAGTTCAACCTCTCCGTCGGCCCGAGCGTCAGCAAGCTCCGCTGGAGCGAGCAGATCAGGCAGCATCCGGAGTTCATCGTCTGCGGCCCGCGGCAGTCATCGCGACTCGCCTTCACCGGCTATCGGATGGTCGCCGCCGCCGCGGGGGTCAAGCGGGAGGTCGAGCGGCATCGCTCGACCGGCGGGCGGGAGCGCTAACAGCGGCGAGCGATACCGTTAGCATTCGAGTCCTATCGTCGGCGATTCGTGGACGACGCTCGCTGCCGCTGCGGACATCCGCGGTCCGCCCACCGCCACTACCGTGGCGGCACGGAGTGCGCGCTCTGCCTCGACTGCCTGCGCTTCCGGTCGGCCGGCGGTCGCATCAGGCAGCTGGCCGCGATCCTGGCGCGGCGATCGAGGCAGCTGGCCGCGATCCTGCTGCGGCGATCGCCGGCCTGAGCCGGCCACTCCACCGCCACGGTGGCGCTGCCACTGTCATTCCACTCCTGATCTCCACTCCGCTCCTGATTTCTTCAGCCGCCCTCGCAGTGCATCCTCGTACACCTCGACGATGCCCGGCACCACGTTCCGCACGCCGTACTGGCGCGTCCGCGCCCTGCTTGCCTCCCCCATGAGCTTCCGCAGCTCGGGGTCGTCGAGAATATCGTCGAGGGCGGCCGCGAGCGCATCGGGATCCCCCGGCGGAACCAAGAGGCCATTGGAGCCGTGCTCCACCACCTCACCCAGCCCGCCCACGTCTGACGCCACAACGGGGCACCCGGCAATCGCGGCCTCAACCGCCACCAGGCCAAGGGTTTCGTTGCAGACAGATGGCACGACGGCAATTGATGCGCGCATCCATGAGGCCATTACCTGGGGGTGGGGAACGTTATGGGCAACCGTGATGCTGGGATCATCGACGCTTGGCGTGTCGTGTTGCGGCGTGCCCAGAAGGACGAGTGCGACTTGGTGCCGCATCCTACGGCGTGCCGCCAGCAGCACATCGATGCCTTTGTGCAACCCCAGAGCACCAACGAACAGCAAAAACCCGTCCTCCGCCGGAAGGAAGTCGGGACGGGGGGTCTCCAGAGCGACTTGCAGCAGATCATCTGGCACCATCGGTGGGTGCGTGGTTATCTCGGCGCCGGCGGGCAGGCTTCCCCGGCAACCGTCCGCGGCCGCCGCGCTCACCGCCAGATACCGATCGACGCGATGCTGGAGGCACCGATCGGCCCGCATTGCGAGCGTGATCATCGAGCCCTTGAGCAGCCCGTACTGCTCGGGCGCACAGGATAGGCAGCGAGCGATCCCCGGTCCTGAGCACTGCCCCGCGTGACCGGGGCGCATCAATGTCGTCCGCGGGCATGCCGTCCCGTAATCATGCAGGGTGACCACGTGACCGGGTCCGGAGTGCGCGTGGTATAGCGGAAAGAAAGAGTGGTTAAGCCAACTGTGGCTGTGCACCACAGCTGGCTGTTCCCGCCGAATCAGTCGGCGCAGAGCGGCAACGGCGCCCGGGTCGGGTGCCGGCGGGTGAAAGGGATGCGAGGTGTCCGAATAAAAGCGAGTTAGATGCTGGCTCCAGCTGCGTATGCGGATGACTCGAACTCCGTCGATAGTCTCTTCCTCGGGCAGGTCACCAGGCTGAATCGTGACGACAACAGCAGTGTGGCCGAGCCCCACGAGGCCCTTTGACAGCGCGGCCACATAGCTTTGCACCCCGCCAATTATTGGATTATAGAGGTCGGTAAGCTGCATAATGTGCATTATGACTACCCCGATTTCACTGGCCGCGGCCAGCTGCGATCGCCGAGAATGAGACGCACGGCTTCGGAAAGGTTGGCAACTGCGTAGTCCGCCCGTGAGGGCGCATCAGGAGCGGCCGATAGCAGGATTGTGGCCGTGCCGGCAGCACGGCCAGCCTCGATATCAGATTCGCTATCACCGATCATCACGGCCTCGGCCAGGCTAAAGAGGTGGTCCTCGGCCGCCCGCTCCAGCATGCCCGGAGCCGGCTTGCGGCAGTGACAGGAGTCGGCGGCGTGGGGGCAGTAGTAGGCGCCATCGAGGTGCGCGCCATTCTCCGCCAAGAGTTCCCGCAGACGAGCATGCACCCGCTTGTAAGGCATCATGTCAGTCACGGTTGACAGCCATCTCTGGTTTGTCACCAGGATGACCTGAACCGAGGCCGCATTGAGCTGCTTTATGGCTCCGGCTGCGCCAGGAAGGAGAAGCAGTTCGGTCGGCGATGTGATATACCGGCCCTCCGGTGCCTTGATATTGACGGTGCCGTCCCGGTCAAGTAGCACCGCGGCGATGCGCGTAACGCCGTGTTCCGGCTGAAGTGCCCGATAGGTCAGTTCCGTCATGGCCGAGGAAAGAGCGCCGCCTCGACCATCTCGCAGATGACATGCCCGAGATGCATGCACGCCTCCTGGACCCGGGCGGTATCGGTCGTCGGTACCCGCAGGGTGATCGTGGCCGCATCGGCCGCCTTTCCGCCGCCCGCGCCGGTCAACGCGACCGTGGCCATCCCCGCCTTGGCCGCGGCGGCAAGCGCCTGCACCACATTGTCGGAGTTTCCTGACGTGGTCAGGCCGACGGCCACGTCGCCTGGGCGCCCCGCGGCGAGTACCTGGCGGGTGAATACCTCCGCATAGGAGTAGTCATTTCCGATGGCCGTCATGGCCGCGGTGGCGTCGGGCAAGCTCATGGCGGACAGCCCGGGCCGGTCGAAGCCGAAGCGCCCCATGAGCTCGGCCGAGAGGTGACCGGCGTCCTGCGCGGATCCCCCGTTGCCGAAGAAGATCACCTTGTTGCCTGACCGCAGCGCGGCGATCATGACCCGGGCTATGTCCAATACCTGCTCGGGGTACACGCCAGCGGCGATCTCCTGCTTGATTGCGATTGCTGTCGCCAGGCGATCCCGCACGAGATCAGCGCTAGGCTCGACCACGTCGTATTCGCTCACACCGTCCATGTCATGATCCCCTTATTGGAGAAGGTGAACTCGGTTATGGGCGCGCCCCTGAGCTCCAGCGCCTCGATAACCCGATGCTTCTTCTCGAAGTCACAGAAAAGCAAGATATAACCGCCGCCGCCGGCCCCGGTGATTTTACCGCCGAGCGCCCCTTTGCGCAGGGCGATGTCATAGAGCTCGTCGATTCGCGGGTTGGTGATGAGTGGGGACATTCGCTTCTTCTGTTTCCAGGCCTCGCCCAGCAGTGTGCCGAATTCGCGCAGCGCCCCGGTCAGCAGAGCCTCCTTCATCGCGACGGCAAGCTCCTTTTGCGCGCGCAGCCCTTCGATGGTATCCGTGGAGCGGGTGACTGCCCGGCGCGTCTGGTCCTCGATGACCCATGCTGAATCCCTGGTGATGCCGGTAAAGCACAGCAGCAGGCTGAGCTCAAGCTCGTGACTGATCTCATCACGGACTCGCAGCGGGTTCACAATAACGCGGTCGGTGAACTCGATGAAATTGAATCCGCCGAAAGCGGCGGCGTAGTGATCTTGCATGCCGCCCGCGATATCCAGGTCCGCACGCTCAATTCCGTGCGCCAGGTCGGCCGTGTCGTAATCCTTGAGTTCGATGCCGTAGTGCCTCGCCAGCAAGCCGGTAAGCGTGACCATCATGGTCGACGACGCGCCGAGACCGGACCCGGGCGGAGCATTGGACCGCAGGACAAGATCGTATCCGGAAGTGTTCTCCCGGCCGAATCTCTTGATCGCCGCCTTTATCAGGTCGAGGTGCCCATCACGGCGGATCTCCTCATCGAGAGATACCTCAGCGCTGGTCTTGAAGTCCACCGATTCAATCGTTACCAGTCGGTCATCTCGTGGATTGAGTGAGCCGTATGCGAATCGGTCGATGGTGGCGCTCAGCACGCAGCCACCCTCTTCGGCCGGGAAAGGCGGAACATCCGTACCGCCACCAGCGAAGGAAATTCTTAGTGGCGCCCGGGCGCGGATCCGCTGACGTGCCATCAGTTGACTCTCCTCGGCTGTCCGGCGGCAGGGGATGAAGAGGCCGAGCCGCCACCGGATGCCCACCGCAGCTCGTCGATCAACGCCCGGTATCCATCTAGCGTCTGCCCCCATGACCGTGGATTCGTGTATCGCTCGCCGCGGCGCGCGGGCAGCTTGAGCAGCGCATCCCGGAGAGCCACTGGGTCCTGCGGCGGGACGAGCACCGCGCCGGCGTAGTCCTCGACCACTTCGCTGAGGCCTCCGACCGCGGTCACGACGGTCGGCAGGCCGGCCGTCATCGCGATGAACAGCGGCCCCGACAGCGAAGAGCGGTGGTAAGGCAGTACGACCGCGTCGGCCCGGGCTACGTACTCGCCCAGTTCCTCGTCGCTCACGTACCGGTCGACCCGCTCTATCAGGTCCCTGTGGGGACTGTGGGCGATGGCCTCGTCCGGGGCCGTGTACCCCTCCCAGGTCTCTCCCACGATGGCGAGCCGGAACTGGCTGGCCTCCTCCCGATTGAGCAGGCCGAACGCCTTCACCAGGTCCTCGACGCCCTTATAGTGGCGGATCACGCCGAAATACAGCAACAGGAACGGGGAGTCGGCGCAAGCGTCAGCGCCTGAAGCGGCCGAGGTAACCAGGTGATGGTAGGGACCGTGCGGCATGACGCGCACGATCGTCTTGCCTAGTGAGTAGGCGGCCGGGATCGCCTCGCGGTCGAAGTCGGAGTGCACGACATGCGCATCCACCAGGGACAGCAGGCGAGGCATCAAAGTTTGGACGTACCGGCGGGCGATGGGCATTGCTGCTTCTCCTACATCCTGCCCCTCGTGCCACTCCAGGATGATGCTTGCGCCCATACGGGATGCGTACCTGGCTAGCCGCAGGTAGGTGTGCAAGACTGCCCCGGTCCACCACTCGAAGATCACGACGGTGGGGCGCTGCTCGGCGAGATACCTGAGCGCCCCCGTCAGCGAGCGTCCCCAATACCAGTCCACGCCGTCGTAAACCGATACTTCCGGCGGGTATGTCACAGAACCGGCCACCGCGGCGCCCACGTGATCCCGCCCGGGATATATGCGCTCGGGCACCAGCCGGCGCATCAGCAAAGCGCCAACGCTGTATTCTTCCGCTAGCGTGGTGCTCAGCAGATAGGTGTAGTGACTGATTCCCGAGGCAAAGTGCAGCCCAGACCCGACAACAACAACTCGTTCACCGGCACTCGGGCTGCCCGCCGTGTCCCGCTGTGGAATGCGCATTATGGCTGCCTTAATTTCCGGGGCCGCGGCCAGCTGTTGAAAGATACAATTGCCTGAGTTTCTCGGCTGAGGCATCCCAGGTCGGCATTTCGGGGATGGCTGCGGGCGCCGGGACCGACATGGCCGCCAGGAGCTGCTGCGCCACCCTCGACGAAGGCGCGCCAGGCGCCACACCTCGCACCAGTTTCTCTGCCACGAGCTCGCCTATCCCGGCGGTGTCGTACCCGACGACGGGCCGGCCCACGCTGAGGGCCTCCATGACGGCGACCGGATTCGCCTCGTACTCCGACATTGCCGCGATCACGCTGGCTTCTTCAAGCGCGGTGGCCATTGCCTCCCGGTCGGCTGGCGGCAGTTGCCTGATCGTGACCCGGTCGGCCACGCCGTGGCGCTCGGCGCAGTTGCGCAGTTCGGCCTCGTACGGCCCGCGCCCGATGATCACCAGGTGTGCGTCGGGGTCGCCGCGGATGACGGCGGGCAGGGCCGCGATGACCCGGTGATGGCCCTTGTACCGCTCCAGGCGGCCGGAGGAAACGATGCGCCCAGGAATGACCTGGGTTCCGGGCGCGGGCGGTGGCATGGTCCCGCCATTCCGGATGACGGTGACTGGCTTGCGGCCCAGATGCGCCTGGGCCGACAGGCTCTCGGCTTCAAAACGGCTCACAGCCACCAGCGATGCGGCCTTCCGCAACAGCGGTCCGATGACCCGCCACTGGAGGGACCGCAGGGCATTGCGATGAGGCAGCGTGTGACCTCCGGTGTGGAACGTCACCATGTACGGTGTGCGGGCGCGGCCGGCGGCCAGCATGGCGAGGACGGGTACGGGAGTGTGAACTCCCTGACAGTGGACGAGATCCCAGGTGCCTTGATATCCGACCACGCTGGCGATTTTCGGCGCGAGGAAGTAATCCCGGTTGCTCGGCCAGGCTGGAACGCGCAGCACGGTGACCCCGTCGATGACCTCGACGCGGGGACGGCTGCGCGTCCGGTCGGCGGTCAGGACAGTGATCGCAAAGTCGCCGGTTTTAGACAGGCGCCCGCTGACCTCACGCACATGTGTCTCGACGCCGCCCATATCGGGCAGATAGCTTGCACTAACCATAAGAACGCGCATCGGCTTAGCCGACATTGCTCCCCCTAGCCCCGATGATCTATAACGTCTCGCCCCGATGATCTACTACGTGGAGATCTGGCAATGCTTTCGGCTACGCCGACCATGCCATCGGCAAGACAGCGAAGTGCCTGATTGTCTGACGCCACCTGCGCCGTTGCGGGAATCTTGATCAAGGGATCCACAAACCAGCCGGGAGCTGTCCACGCAGGACATATACGACTGCCGGTCACAGCCCCTGCTAAAAAGGGTGGTGGGCATGAGCCGCACGGCATTCATCGCGGGTTGACATTACAAGGGAACCATCTGTAATGCAAACACCCTGACCCCAGAAAACAGTGAGCGATACGCTCGGTATATGCCCACAATGGGTTTATATGCGCCAGGGTGGTGCGGACTATGATCCGCCGATTAACGCGCGGAGGTGACCCCCGCGCCCGTTCCGGCGTCCGTTCCCGAGTCGGCCCCCGTCTTCGTCACGGGCGGCTTGTACCGGAGGGAGAACCACGCGCCGATCGCGAACACCACCCCGACGATCAGGCTGCCCACCGCGCGCAGTGGGTGGTAGCCGGGCGACGGCAGCTCCTTGTTGCCCACCATGACCGTACTGTGGCCCAGCCAGGTCGGCAGCGAGCCGGAAGTCTCCACGCAGAAGATAATGCCCACGACGAGGAACGCGATCGCGACGATCGCGAGAACCACCGCGGCGGCAATCCGGCCGGTGGTCACGCCGGACCCTGTCGAGGCGCTCACTTTATTCTCCTGCCAGGAAGATGACTACTGCGGCAAATCTACCGTCGCCGCCCGGCTCCCCGGGTGCGAAGGAAGTCGTTGACTACATATTCTCCCAAGTGCTCAGGAGCGGCCCGGAGCACCCGGCCGCCGTTCCGCTTGGCCACGTCGTCGACGAACGCGGTCAGCCGGTCGTCGTCGGCCAGCATGAAGATGTTCAGCGCGGCATGCCGCCTGGTCATCTTGTCCACTTCGGCCAGCGTGAGCTCGATTGTCTCCGGTGCCGGCGGCCAGTCGAACCAGGGCCTGCCGTCCCGCATCAGGTGCGCGGTCGGCTCGCCGTCGGTGACGATCAGCACCACCGGCTCGTGCTCGGGGTGCTTGTCGAGGTGGCGGCCGGCGATCATCAGCGCGTGGTGCAGGTTGGTGCCCTGCACCATGTCCCAGCCGAGCCCGGCCAGTTCGGTCTCGTGCAGCTCCCTGGCGTAGTTGGAGAACCCGACCACCTGGATCGCGTCCTGCGGGTACTTGGAGCGGAGCAGGGCGTGCAGCGCCAGCGCGGTCTGCTTGGCGACCGCCCAGGTGCCGCGTAGCGCCATTGAGTACGACAGGTCGACCAGCAGGCAGACCGCGGCCGCGCTGCGCCGCTCGGTCTCCGCGACCCGGAAGTCCTGCGCGGTGAGCCGCACCCGGCCCCGGCCGGTGCCCTCGGCGGCCGACCGCAGCAGCGCGGAGCGGACCGTGCCGGGCACGTCGATCGGCTGCTCGTCGCCGAACTCCCACTCCCGGGTTGCCCCGGTCATGTCGCCGGCCTGGCCGGCGTCGCGCCGGTCGTGGTCGCCCGACCTGACCCCGTCCGCCAGGCCGGCGAAGACCCGGCGGAGCGCGGTGTCGCCCAGCCGGCGGACGGCCTTCGGCGTGAGCTCGAGCTCACCGCCCTCGCTGGTCAGGTAGCCCTGCTGCTGCAGCTCGCGTTCGAGCCTGCGCAGCGCCTGCAGGTCATCGACCGCCTGCCGGCCGAGTGCGCGGCGCACCGCCTCCTCGTCCACATCCTCCATGCTCGCGCCCGCGTAATCCTGGCCGAGGGCGGACTCGAGGTCGGCCAGGTCGGCCATGTCGGCGACCGCGCTGGTGGCGTCGCCAAGCCCGAGCGGCGTGCCGCCGGACATCCGGACCCCCCGTTGCGGCTGGCCGAGCTCGGGGCGGCGGGCGCGCAGCGCGTCGCCAAGCGCGGACAGCTCCGCCGCGAGGCCGGCGTCCTCCATCGCCTGGGCCATCAGGTTGGCCAGCTCTTCCCGCTGCTCATCGGAGAGCGATTCGAGCAGCCGCTGAGCGGCCGTCATCCGGCGGACCAGCGAGTCAACGAGCTCCTCGAGGTTCTGCGGGCTGTCAGGGAACATGTCGCCGTACTCGCCCATGAACCGGTCGAAGTCCTGCTGGGTATGCTCGCCGCGGGTGTCAGCGTCGAGCATCTGCCGCAGGTCAGCGAGCATGTCCTTGACCCGCTGCATGGCCTGCGGGTCGGGGTTCTCAAGGGCCTGCTTCATGCCCTTGAACTGGCTGTCGAGCACCTCCCGGCGGAGCAGGTCACGCAGCTCCTCGAATTTCTGCCGCGCCTCCGGCGAACGCCAGTCGTACTCCGACAGCGCCCTGATGGCCCGCGAGGTGTCGTTCGGCAGGGTGTCGAGTTCCAGCTCCCGTTCCCTGGCTTCGTCGCTCGGGTCGGGGAACAGCGCCCCCCGTTCCGACTCCAGCGCCTCGTCGAGCAGCTCGCGGGCCTGGTCGAGCATGCCGTCGAGCCGCCCTGAATTACGCAGCTCGCGCTGGCGCTCGCGGACCCGGCGCATCAGGTCGTCCAGGCCCCGGCGCTCCTGCCAGCCCCGGCGGAGCAGGTCGCGGAGCGCGTCCCTGGTGTTCTCGCCGCCGAGGATGCGCTCACCCATCTCGTCGAGCGCCTCGCGGGCGTCGTAGGGCGGCGCGAGCGGGTCCGGCCCGTCGTCGTACGGTCCGTACCGGTAGTTGGGCATCAGTCCTGCTCCGTCCTCGCCGCGGGCCCCGCCCAGCTAGCCGGGTTCAGTGGAACCACGCGTCCGTTCGAGGTGACTTCTTTTAGCTTTATGTCCGGTAGGTGGCTGTTCCATTGCTGCTGTCCTTGGAAAGCCGGCGGATCAGGTACAGGCCCTCGAGGACGAACTCGATCGCCGCGGCCGCCTCGCCGAACGACTCCCGCCCGGACATGTCCAGCCGGCCCATGATTTTCGCCAGGCCGGGGACCTCGCCGGTGCGCCGGAGCAGCTCGGTGCTTGAGACCAGCTCGCCCGACTCGATCGTGCCGCCGTCCTCGAACTTGGCCAGCAGCCCGGACAGGTCGGCCCCGCCGAGGCGGGCGCGGAATGTCTCCGCGATCGCCCGGCGCAGCAGGTGCACGAGGATCTCCTCCTCGCGGCCCTCCTCGCTGACCTCGAACTCGACCTTGCCGCGCAGTGTCGGCACGATGCCGGGCAGGTCGCCGACCCGGGCGACCGGCACCTCCTCGCTGCCGTCGGCGGTCCACGCCTCGCTGACCAGGGCGGTGCGACGCACCGCGGCCGCCGCCGCGGACTCCGCGGCCGCGATCGCGAACCGGGCGGAGACGCCGGAGCGCCCGTCGACCGCGGGGGACTCCCTGACTAGCCGGGTGAACCGCGCGATGACCTCGATCAAGTGCTCGGGCAGCTCCGCACCGGGGTTCTCGCCCGCCCAGGAGACCGCGGCCTCCTGGGTGATAAGCGCGAGCTCGTCGGTCAGCGAGAGCGGGTAGTGGGTGCGGACCTCCGCCCCGAACCGGTCCTTGAGCGGGGTGATGATCCGGCCCCGGTTGGTGTAGTCCTCCGGGTTCGCGCTGGCCACAAGCACGATGTCGAGCGGCAGCCGGAGCGAGTAGCCACGGACCCCGATGTCGCGCTCTTCCAGGACGTTCAGCAGCGCGACCTGGATGCGCTCGGCCAGGTCGGGCAGCTCGTTGAGGCAGAACACGCCGCGGTTGGTCCGCGGCACCATGCCGAAGTGGATGGTCTCCGGGTCGCCGAGGGTGCGCCCCTCAGCCACCTTGACCGGGTCGATGTCGCCGATCAGGTCGCCGACGCTGGTGTCCGGGGTGGCCAGCTTCTCGCCGTAGCGCTCGCTCTGGTGCCGCCAGCTCACGCTGAGCTCGTCACCCTGCTCGGCCGCCAGCCGCCGGCAGCGGGCGCAGACCGGAGCGTAGGGATGGTCGTTGATCTCGCAGCCGGTGACCACCGGGGTCCACTCGTCGAGCAGGCCGCCCAGCGTGCGGATCAGCCGTGTCTTCCCCTGGCCGCGCTCGCCCAGCAGGATGATGTCGTGCCCGGCGATCAGCGCTCGCTCCACGTGCGGGAGCACCGTCTCGTCGAATCCGACGATGCCGGGGAACCGGTCCTGCCCGGCGCGCATCCGCGTTAGCAGGTTCTCTCTGATCTCTTGCTTGACCGTGCGGTAGACGTGGCCGCTCGCCTTCAGCTGGCCCAAAGTGGCCGGCCTGTCGTGCGAAGCGCTTGCATTGGGGTGATCGCTGCTCTGCTGCACACTATCGACACTATGTCGCCTGAGTACGTGTTCGCATCTTGAGGCGGTCCAGCCGGGCGCTAATGTTCGCTGTTGTGGCTCCCTCGATAACCCCGCTAGTGCAGTCCGATGACATTGTCGCGGCCCGCGAGCTGCTGACCGACGTCATCTCGACGACCCCGGTGCTCTACTCGCGAGTGCTCTCCGAGCAGGCAGGCGGCCCGGTCTACCTGAAGTGCGAGAACCTGCAGCGCACCGGGTCTTTCAAGGTGCGCGGCGCGTACACCAGGATCGCCCGGCTGTCCGGCGCGGAGCGGGCCCGCGGGGTGGTGGCGGCCAGCGCGGGCAACCACGCGCAGGGCGTCGCCTTCGCCGCCGGGCTGCTCGGCGCGGCCGCGACGGTGGTGATGCCCGAGCGTGCGCCGATCCCCAAGGTGGAGGCGACCCGCGCCTACGGTGCGGAAGTGATCCTGCGCGGGACGTCGGTGGAGGACGCGCTCGAAGAGGCGCTCCGCTTCGCCGCCAGGACCGGCGCGGTGTTCATCCACCCGTTCGACCACCCGGACATCGTGGCAGGCCAGGGCACCCTGGGATTCGAGATCATCGAGCAGTGCCCGCAGGTGCGCACGATCCTCGTGCCGGCCGGCGGCGGCGGGATCGCGGCGGGCATAACGGTCGCCGTGCACTCGCTCGACCCCGCGGTCAAGGTGGTCTGCGTGCAGTCGGCGGCGGTGCCCGGCCTGGTCGACTCGCTCGCGGCCGGCCACCCGGTCCAGGTCGTGGGCGCACCGACGATGGCCGACGGGATCGCGGTGCAGCGGCCAGGCGACATCCCGTTCGCCATCCTCGCCGCGGCCGCGGACCGGGTGGTGGCGGTGTCGGAGGCCGCGCTCGCGCGCGGCCTGCTGCTCTGCCTGGAGCGGGCCAAGCAGGTGGTCGAGCCGGCCGGGGCGGCCGGGGTGGCCGCGCTGCTGGCCGAACCGGGCGCGTTCGAGCCGCCGGTCGTGGTGGTGCTCTCCGGCGGCAACATCGACCCGCTGCTGCTGTCCAAGCTGCTGCGGCACGGGCTCTCAGCGGCCGGCCGGTTCCTCGGTTTCCGCTGCCGCGTCCCCGACTACCCGGGGTCGCTGGCCGCGCTGCTCGGTCTGCTGGCCGGGCTCGGCGCCAACGTGCTCGAGGTCAGCCACGCGCGGCTGGTGCCGACCCTGCGGGTGGACGAGGTCGAGGTCGTGCTGCAGGTCGAGACGCGCGGCCCCGAGCACTGCGAGCGCGTCAAAGAGGGGCTGCGCGGGGCCGGCTACGACGCGTCGTTCAGCTAGCCGGGGTCACTTCCACATCGACCCAGCGCACCTCGCCGTTGTCCTTATCGTCGAACGTGTCCGGGTAGAGGAAGGTCCCGGTGTTCGTCGGGTCGTTGTCCTGGTAGGTGCTGTTTCCCGGCAGCACGGCGGGATTCGACGCGATGGTGCCGTTCCCGTTGGCAAGTGAGGCCTTGTTCAGGCCCGGTGAGAACAGCGGGCCGGTGCTGATGCCGTTCGGTGCCACGGCCGGCAGATCGCCCGGGAGCGAGTGACCGTAGTAGAAGGGCAGTTCAGCGAAGAACGTGTAGCGGTCGCTGTAGACCGTGCCCCCGCCGTAGCAGTAGATGGCGGTCTTGTACTTGCCCGGCGGAAGCTTCACGCCCTCATAGGCGCAGTAAATCCAGCCATCGCCGGCCTTGGCGGGCTTGCCGTTGGCCGTGCGCCAGTCGGGAAGCTTAGCCGGGTTGGGGCCGGTGGTGCCTCGCTGGGTTCCTGGGACCATTTCGTTGGTGGCGATGTCGAAGATCGCGCAACTGCCGGGCAGCAGGGCAGCCCCCTTGTTCCCCGGGTCAGAGGCGGACGGGACCGGGCTCCAGAACCAGATCTTATCCAGCGTGTACTTGGAGTGAGCGTTGGAGAGCCAGAACTCGGTGGCAGCGGACTGCTCCGTCGAGTCCGGTGGGTCGGTCGCCCGCCCGCCCTTCCCGCCGATGATTGGCATGCTCGGCCACAACCGGAACGAGCTGCCGGCTGGTGCCACAGTGGTGATCTGCGGGTCGACCCAGTAGTAGGCGTCGGCCGGGTAGCCGCCGTAGATCGGCATGGTCTTCGTGGGGTCGGCCCCAACGGTGACCGGGCACTGTCCGATGCCGCCGTCCTCCGTGAGGGACTTGGCGTTGTCCGAGGGGGCGCGTAGCGGGCCCTCGGTCAGCCCGCCCGCCCATCGGTTGCCCTTACCCCAGACGTTCCCGGTGACGGGGTAGCCGCCGGTGCCCCCGGTCTCCGCGACATACCAGCACCCGATCGCCAGTGGCACCGGATGCGGCAGCTTGACGAAGTTCCACCGGCCAGGGACAAGTTTGCCGGAGGTGACGGTGGTGCCCGGTACCACAACCCCCTTGTACGTCGTCTCGGTGGGGTATGGCGTCCACAGTGCGAACTTGCGCGCTTTGGTTGGCTGCCCCTTCTTGCAGACCCACCACCAGTAGCCCTCGAGCCAGCAGCCGCCGGTAGTGACCTGGAACAGCAGGCCGGACACGAGGCCGGCTTTCGGGGCGGGGGTAGCGGTCGCTGGTCCTTTGAACCTGCCGAAGAGCCGGTAGGTACTCCCGGTGGCTGCCGGTTTCGCGCCGGAGACGTGCTCAACCGCGGTGAGCTCCGCTTCGCCCCCGGCGGAGTGCGCGGCGGGCGAAGCACCACGGGGGTCGCGATTCGCCAGGACTGACGCGCCGGCTACCCCCACGGCGGCACCTGCCAGCGCGACGCTGACCACCCGGCGACTCATCAGCGGCGAATCTTCCGCATTGTTCATTGTGCGATCCCCCCACTACGTCAGGCACTTGATCACCCTCGAAGGGGGACGTTATCGCGCAGATCGGTGCGGAAACGCAAAATGGTAGATACCCATCGAAATCGTTGAATGTGCTACTTGTCGCCGAGGTCGCCGGTTAGGTCGTCGGCTATCTCCAGGACAATTTTGTGAAGTTCGTCCCGTTCGGCTAGCCGGGGCAGGCCGGCCTTCGCCGTCGGCTGCGCGGTGGCCTCGGCCGGGTCTTCCAAGAAGAACATGCAGGCGGCACTGACGGAGAACAGGGCCGAGGTGGCCCGGATCCGCGAGCGAGGCGGCGCGCCAGGGCCGGCGATGATTTCCACGAGTGCGTTCATCCGCGGCCGGAATTGGGCGAAGCGGTGCTTACTTCCGTGGGACTCGCCCGAGCCGTGCAGCGACGCCTGGTTTCGCTCCAGGAATCGAAACACCTCACTGCTCTCGATGACGATGGCGATATAGCGCTCGAAGAGCTCATGACCGGCCTGGGGAGTTGGCGGCTGGGCTTTGCCCCACGCGATGAGCGTGTCCACTCGGTCGAAGTAGTCCTCGGTGAAGCTCGCGACGATGTCTTCCTTCGACTTGAAGTGGTAGTAGAGCGCGGCCTTGGTAACGCCGAGACGCTCGGCGACCTCGCGCAGCGAGGTGCGCTCGTACCCCTGCTCGGCGAAGAGCTCGAGCGCGACGTGCTGAATGCGCGCCCGGGTGTCGCCGCGCCGGGTGGTGGCGGGCCCGTTTCCCCCCGCGCCCGCTGCGTCACTGCGTGCCGCGTCCATCCTCGTGCTGTGCCTTCCGCTGCCCGGAATCTACTTGACGGCCGGTTAGCTAGGAACATACCTTACCTGTGGATGCTGGACTAGCCGGGCGGCAAGTAAGTTCCCATTCGGGCCTGAGGAGTTTGAACGTGAGCGAGGCGGCGGGCGCGGGCGCCCCTGGAGCGGTGGACCAGAGCGGGCCGGGGGCGGCGCCGGGCGGGTACCTGTCACACCGGCAGATCATGATCGTGCTGCCAGGCCTGCTGCTGACGATGCTGCTCGCCATGCTCGACCAGCTCGTCGTCGGCACCGCGCTGCCGCGGATCGTCGGCGACCTGGGCGGCGTCTCGCACCTGTCCTGGGTGGTCACCGCCTACATCCTGGCCTCGACCGTCACCACGCCGTTCTACGGCAAGCTGGGCGACATGTACGGGCGGAAGAAGCTCTTCATCTTCGCGATCGTGGTCTTCCTGATCGGCTCGGCGCTGTCCGGCCTGTCGTCTTCGATGACGCAGCTGATCACGTTCCGGGCGCTGCAGGGCCTTGGCGCGGGCGGCCTGATGGTGGGCGCGATGGCGACCCTGGGCGAGATCGTGCCGCCGCGCGAGCGCGGCAAGTACATGAGCTACTTCATGGCGGTGATGATGCTCGCCACCGTCGGCGGACCGCTGCTCGGCGGCTGGATCACCACCGCGTTCTCCTGGCGCTGGATCTTCTACATCAACCTGCCGGTCGGCGGCGCCGCGCTGGTCTACTTGTGGGCCACGCTCAAGCTGCCGGCCCGCCGGGTCGAGCACCGGATCGACTACCTGGGCGGCATCCTGCTCGGTGTGATCGCGACCGCCGTCATCCTGGTCGCGACCTGGGGCGGCACCGAGTACCGGTGGCTGTCAGCGCCGGTGCTCGGGCTGATCGCGCTGGCCGTCGTCGCGCTGGTGGCGTTCCTGGCGGCCGAGCGGCGGGCGGCGGAGCCGATGCTGCCGCTGCACGTGTTCAAGAGCAGGAACTTCAGCCTGGCGATCGCCCTGGCGTTCTTCGTCGGCCTCGCGCTCTTCGGGGCGATGACGTTCCTCCCGCTGTACCAGCAGACCGTGCAGGGCGCCTCCCCGACGGTGAGCGGCGTGCTGCTGACGCCGATGATGATCGGCTCGGCAGGCATGTCGGTGCTGGCCGGCACGCTGGTGAGCAAGACCGGCAAGTACCGGCTGTTCCCGATCGTCGGAGGGGCGGTCATGACGGTGGCGATGTTCCTGCTGACCAGGCTGAGCGTCGACACTAGCCGGTGGCAGACGAGCATCGACTTCCTGATCCTCGGCCTCGGCATGGGCTGCCTGATGCAGATGGTCTCGCTGATCGCGCAGAACAGCGTTGAGCTCAAGGACATGGGCGTGGCGACCAGCGCCCGGATGTTCTTCCAGCAGATGGGCGGCTCGCTCGGGGTGGCCGCGTTCGGCGCGGTCTTCGCCAGCAAGCTGAACTCGGTGATGGCGGCGGCGGGCAGCGCGGGCTCGAAGTTCCACGTCACCGGGACGTTCGACCCGGCCCAGGTGTCGTCCCTGCCGCATGCGGTACAGGAGATCGTCTTCCGCGCCGTCGCGCACGGCGAGCAGGCGGTGTTCACCTGGGTGCTGCCCGCGTCCGTGGCGGTCTTCGTGCTCGCCCTGTTCATCAAGGAAGTGCCGCTGCGCGGCCGGGCGCCGGGCGACACGGCGTCCGCCGCCGCCCCCGAGGCCGAGGCACTCATCGGCTAGCGGGCGCGGCCGCGGGAACGTGAACGGGCGCCCGGCGGCAGGAAGCCGCCGGGCGCCCGTCTTACGTTTTACTCAGGCACCTGCGTAGGGCACGGCGTCCAGAATCTCCACGGTGATCGACCGCCCGTTGGGCAGCGAGTAGCTCGCCTGCTCGCCGACCTTCTTGCCGGTGATCGCGGCGCCAAGCGGCGACTTCGGCGAGTACACGTCGATCGGCGCGCCGCTCTCCTCGCGTGAGGCCAGCAGGAACGTGACTTCCTCTTCATCGCGGACAAACCGGACGGTCACCGTCATGCCGGGGCCGACCACGCCGTCCGTGCGCGGCGGCTCGCCCACCCGGGCGTTCTCCAGGATGTACTGGAGCTGGAGGATGCGGCCCTCCTGCTTGCCCTGTTCCTCCTTGGCCGCGTGGTAACCGCCGTTCTCGCGCAGGTCTCCCTCTTCCCGGGCCGCTTCGATCTTCTTCGCGATGTCGATGCGTCCCTGCACGGAGAGATAGTCGAACTCGGCCTTAAGCCGGTCGTACGCCTCCTGGGTAAGCCAGGTGACGCTCTCATTGCGCGTCTCGGTCACGGGCACTCCTCAGTACTACGCAGGGCTCATCTGGCCGCTGCGTGCTGGTCGCTTGTTAGGCGCAAGGCCTGGAATGCCTTCCGCCAAGCAGCCAGCCGGGCTCCGGGGGTAATCTTCTGAGGCTAACAAGGTTCGGCCACTGACGCGAACTAGTCAAGTGCTCCCAGTAGGCGGCGTGGCTTCTAGAAAGCCTCCGGGCCAGCGTTCCCGGCGGGAATGCGGCTAAACCGGATGGGCGTTCCGGTGTAAGTGTTGCGGTGTATCCGATTTTGGCAGCGAGCGGACGGACGGTGACCAGGGTGTCATCCCAGGGGCCCGGGCAGGACCAGGCTGACGGCGAGAAGCTGCGACTCATGGCGGTGCACGCGCACCCCGACGATGAGTCGAGCAAGGGCGCCGCGACGATGGCCAAGTACGTCCGCGAGGGCGTCGAGGTGCTCGTCGCCACGATGACCGGCGGCGAGCGCGGCAGCGTGCTCAACCCGGCCATGGACCGGCCAGAGATCCAGGCCGAGCTGCCCCGGATCAGGCGCGAGGAGATGGCGCGGGCCAGAGAGATTCTCGGCGTCGAGCAGCGCTTTCTTGGCTTCACCGACTCCGGCCTGCCGGAAGGCGACCCGCTGCCGCCGCTGCCCGAGGGCAGCTTCGCCCTCGCGCCGCTGGCCCAGGCCGCGGCCCCCCTGGTGCGGCTGGTGCGCGACTTCAAGCCGCACGTGATCTTGACCTACGACGAGTCAGGCGGCTACCCGCACCCCGATCACATCAAGACCCACCAGGTCGCGGTGGAGGCGTTCGAGGCGGCGGCCGACCCCGACCGGTACCCCGAGGTCAGGGGGAATTTGGGGCGGGAGCCCGCCATCCCAGGGGGCGGTGGCGAGCCCTGGCAGCCGTCCAAGATGTACTACTTCGTCACCTTTCACCAGGCCAAATACGCCGCCCTGCACGAGGAACTGCTGCGCCGCGGCCTTGAGTCCCCGTACACGGAGATCTTCGCCGAATGGGAGGAGCGCGCCCGCAAGCGCCTGGAGCGCGGCCAGCGGCCCCTCGAGATCACCACCCGCGTGCAGGCGGCCGATTACTTCGGCGTGCGCGACGACGCGCTGCGCGCGCACGCCACCCAGATCGACCCGAACAGCTCGTGGTTCGCCTGCCCGCGCGAGGTCGAGCGCGTAGCGTGGCCGACCGAGGACTATCATCTTGCTAGGTCGCTCGTCGATACCGAGCTGCCGGAAGACGACCTTTTCGCGGGTATCCGGGAGAGTGTGACCCTGTGACGTTCATCGCCGTGCTGGCCAGCGCAAGCAACTCCACGTCCTCGATCGGCGACGTAGAGCCGGGCCTGCTCGGCTTCCTCGTGGTGGCCGCGCTCGGCGTCGCGCTCGTCTTCCTGCTCCGCTCGATGAACAAGCAGTTCAAGAAGATCGGCCCGCGCCCGGAAGACCCGTCGGACGCGGACGCCGACGGGTCGCAGCCGGACGCGGCGTTCGACGACTCGGCGGCGGCCAAGCGCGGTTAGCACTGCCGCGGCGGGCTGTTCCCTTCCCGATAACAATGTTCTGCCGACGGTCGCCGACATTCCACGTCATAGCAATTGCCGCAAAAGCCGTCGAATGATGCCCCGTAAACGCTGGCTTCTCGGAATCTCGTGCGCTCACCCGGCCAGCCTAATAGAGTTAGCCTGTGGAAGATCTGAGGATTCTCGCCAGGGCAGTCTTATGTCGTGTCACGCCATTGGGTATGGCGTACGGTGGCCTGCACTATTGCTGCGCTATGAGTAGCTTTGCTAGGAGAAGAGTCATATGCCAGTGAGCCAGCCCATGCGTGGTACCAACACCGCAACGCCGCAGAACGTGGCCTATCGAGTCGGCAAAATCGCGCCCTACCTATCGGGGCGCTGGCTCGATTACGGATGTGCTGAGGGTGGGTATGCGGCGGCCCTGCTGAATCATGGGGCGAGCTCAGTCGTGGGCGTGGACGTGGAAGAAAGCCGGATCGTCAAAGCGAACGCCCGCGGCATACCGAATGCCACCTTCCAGGTGTTCAATGGGTACGAGCTCGAATCCAAGGACAACTCATTCGACGGAGCGTTCGTCAATGAAGTCCTCGAGCACGTGGCCGATGAACAAGCTTCACTCCGTGATATATATCGTGTACTTCGGCCAAGCGGGCACCTGGTGCTGATCAGTCCAAACAGGTGGTTTCCGTTCGAAGGGCACGGTGCCAGAATAATGAATGTAGAACTACCTTTTCCGGCCCCGTTGCTTCCCTGGTTGCCCGAGCGATTCACTCGTAATTTGCTCCAGGCTCGGAACTACTGGCCTCACCAACTGGTCAAGCAGGCCCAGGATGCGGGCTTCGTTATTCACGAGGTTGGCTTCATCTGGCCAGTGTTCGATACGTTTCGCTGGCTGCCGTCGGCTGTGATCTCTGCGTACCAAGGATGGATAGAGCGGCTGGACAGCACTCCCGGCGTACGGCGGTTCGGGCTCTCGACGCTTGTTATCGCGGTCAAGCCGTCGAATCCTTGAATGCTCGGCTAGCGATCTTCAATTGCTTGGGTCAGAGGTAGTAGTAGGTCGGCGCGGGCTTACCGCCCCTGACGCCCCGCCTTACTCGGGCTCCGGCTCCGTCCAGGCGCGGCTCATCGCCTCGGGCAGGCCCCACCAGCCGAGCGGCGTCAGGCGGTCGTCTTCGTCGATCGCCCCTAGCACGGACCACATGGCGGTCACGTTCAGGAACAGCTCCTCGATGCTCAGCTCGTCGAATTCCTCGTCCTCGTCGTCCTCCTCGTCCCCGAAGTCGCTGGCGTCGAAGTCGTCGTCGAAATCCGCGACCCCCTGGTCGAAGTCGGCGCCGACATAGTCGGTGTCGGCGGCCTCGTCGGTGTCGTCAGCGACAGCGGCCGCGACGGCGGCGGCCAGCGAGAACTCGCTGTCGGTCGAGGCGAGGCCGATGACCTGCTCCGGGTCGAAGTCCCTGACGTACCGGGCCAGGTCGGCGGCCGAAGCGGGCGTCCCCGGCCCGCCGGTGACCAGTGCCGACATGACGGCCAGCCAGTCGAAGTGGTCGAGCGCGCAGACCGCGGCGATCGCCGCTGAAAGCTCGTCAAGCTCGCCGTCACCGCCTTCGTCCTCCTGGCCGTCCCCGAATTCGAGGTCCTCCTCCTCGGCCCACTCCATCGCCCGGGCGAACTCTTTGTCTTCGTCGGACAGCGGGCCGCCCTGCGGCGCCGCCACCGAGGTGGCCAGCGTCAGCCAGAGCTCGGCGTCGTCCGACGGCAGGGACTCCGCGTTGCGGCCGCTGAACGAGACCAGCATCTGCCCGGGCCACCCCGGCCGGGCGATGTCCACCCGGAGCTTGGCCACGGCGGCGCGCAGGTCCGCGGCGGGCAGCGGACGCTCGCCCGCCGCCGCCAGCATGGACTGCAGCGCCGCGCGTGCCTCCGCGTCGGCGGCGGCCCAGTCCGCCAGGAAGGCCTCGTCCTGCTCGTCAAGGAGCGCCGTCATCGGGACCCGTCCGTCCGGCAGCGGGGTGGTCATCCACCGCTCCTGGATCGTCACGTACTCCTGGCGGGCTTCCTCGTCCCCGGTGGCGAGCCGGTCCGGGTCGATCTCGCCCGCCGCGACGCGTTCCTCCAGGTGGCCCACCAGCCGCGCGTGCATCTCCTCCTGCAGGACGCTGCGGGCGGCGGGCTCTGCCCAGACGTGCAGCCCGATGATCCCGGTCGGCTCGGTCCCGGTCGCCTCAAGCCAGCCGTGCACGTCCCCGAAGGTAGCGACGTGATCGCTGATCTTGTGCAGGATCGATTCGGCCGACTGCCAGAACGGCGCCGACAGCGGGTTGCCCGCCGCCAGCAGCCCCCGCCTGATGGTCGGCAGCGACGCGAGGGCGTCACCGGCCGGCACGCTGAGCAGCGCGATGGCGACATCGCGCCGCCGTAGCTCGGCCACCCGGCGGTGGGCAAGCTCGGCGACTCGGTCAGCTTGGAGTTCCACGCCTCGCAGCGTACGACGCTCGCGTCCCACGGCGCACGGCCTTCCTGTCGGTATTAGAGCTCGGCCCGGCCGCCGAGGTACGGCTTGAGTACCTCAGGCACCCGGATCTTCTGGTCCGCGGTCTGGTAGTTCTCGACGACGGCGGCGAGGAGCCGCGGCGTCGCGATCGCGGTGTTGTTCAGCGTGTAGGCGAACTTCACTCCGTCGGCGTCGCGGTACCTGATGCTGGCCCGCCGGGCCTGCCAGTCGTGCAGCGAGGAGCAGCTGTGCGTCTCGCGGAACCGGCCAAGCGAGGGAAACCACGTGTTGACGTCGTTCATCCGGTACTTGCCGGCCCCCATGTCGCCGGTGGCGCACTCGACGACCTCGTAGTGCAGCCCCAGGCCCTGCAGCAGGTGCTCGGCGACGCCGAGCAGCTCGGCGTGCCAGCGGTCGGACTCCTCGTCGTCGGCCGCGCAGATGACGAACTGCTCGA
>JBEKEK010000101.1:0-37549 GCA_050013875.1 Trebonia sp.
AGGAAATCAGCCAGCGTGCCGTCTCGCTGGGTTTCCTGTGACCGTGAGCCGTCGAACTCGCGGGCCACCGAGACCATTTCCTGCAGGTTCTCTACCCGGGTCACGTCCTGCAGGTCCTCCGATGCCTCAAGCGCGGCCTGGTACCCCGTCCGGTCGAGCACCGCCTCGACCAGCTCGGCCACCGGGCCGCCGGTGGCGGCCTGCTCGCGCAGGTCATCGACGAGCGCGTTGAACCCGGCGATGGCCGACGCCGACCGCGCCGCCAGGCCCGGCACGTCGGACGGCGTGCGTAGCGCCTGCGCGAAGGAGATCCGCTCCCGGGACGCGTACCCGGCGACGTACTCCTCCGCCCGTTCCCCGATTCCGCGCTTGGGCACGTTGAGCACCCGGCGCAGCGACACCTCGTCGGCCGGGTTGGAGATCAGCCGCAGGTAGCCGAGAAGGTCGCGGACCTCGCGCCGCTCGTAGAAGCGGACGCCGCCGACCACCCGGTATGGCAGTCCGACGCGGATGAAGATTTCCTCGAAGACACGGGACTGCGCGTTGGTCCGGTAGAAGACCGCGACCTGGCCGGGGGCCGCGAGGTCCTCGTCGTTCAGCCGGTCGACCTCCTCGGCGACGAAGGCCGCCTCGTCGTGCTCGTTGTTGGCCACGTAGCCGACGATCGGCGGGCCGTCGCCCGCCTCGGACCACAGGTTCTTCGGCTTGCGGCCCGAGTTCCTCGACACCACGGCGTTCGCCGCGGCGAGGATGTTCTGGGTGGAACGGTAGTTCTGCTCGAGCAGAATCACCGTCGCGTTCGGGTAGTCCTGCTCGAACTCGCTGATATTCCTGATCGTCGCGCCGCGGAACGCGTAGATGGACTGGTCCGCGTCGCCGACGACGCACAGCTCGGAGGGGCCCTCACCCGGATCGGGATCAGTTGCCTGGCCGGTGGAGCCACCTTCCGTTCCATATCCGAAAAGAGAGTTACCACCGGATACCAGCTCGCGGACCAGGACGTACTGCGCGTGGTTGGTGTCCTGGTACTCGTCCACCAGGACGTGCCTGAACCGGCGCCGGTAGGCGGCGGCCACCTCGGGGAAGGCCTGGAACAGGTTGACGGTGACCATGATCAGATCGTCGAAGTCCATCGCGCCCGCCGCCACCAGTCGGCGCTGGTACTCCGAGTAGGCCTCGGCCAGGGCCTTCTCCCGCGCCCCGCGCGCGCGGGAGGCGAAGGACTCGTAGTCCTCGAGCTCGTTCTTCAGGTTCGAGACCTGCGCCGCCATCGACTTGGGGGGGTACTGGCGGGCATCAAGCTCAAGCTCGCGGCAGACCAGTGCCATCAGGCGCTGCGAGTCGGCCGAGTCGTAGATCGAGAAGTTGGACGGGTAGCCGAACCTGGACGCCTCCCGGCGCAGGATGCGGACGCAGGCCGAGTGGAACGTCATCACCCACATCGCCCGGGCGCGGCGGTCGCCGACGAGCTGCGCCACCCGGCTGGCCATCTCGCCCGCCGCCTTATTGGTAAATGTGATCGCGAGAATCTCGCCCGGCGACACCTCCCGCTCGGCCAGTAGGTAGGCGATCCGGTGGGTGAGCACCCGGGTCTTCCCCGAGCCTGCCCCGGCGACGATGAGCAGGGGCCCGCCGGCGTGCGTAACGGCGGCGCGCTGCTGCGGATTGAGGCCGTCGAGGAGAGAATGCGTCACGGCGTCCAGCCTAGGCCGTGAGACCGACAAAGGGGTGGTCACCGGCTACCCCAGAGCCACCGAATATCACCGTTACCAGCACGTTTTCACCATAAAATGTACCGGTTTGGGCACGATCAAGGCCCGCTGCGGGGTATCGTGCCCTTGCCCTTACCCGAAACCCGCAGGGGGTCCAATGGGATCGCGCGGCCGATCCATACGGCTCAGAATTTACTTCCTGGTAGCCATCCCGCTGATCACGATGCTGGGCCTGTTCGCCTACGTCGCGGATACTTCCGTGACCAACTGGCTGAACCAGGACCGGGCGCCGAACCTCATCAATGCCACCGCCGAGCCGCTGACCAATTTCGTCAACCTGGTGCAGGCCGAACGCCGCACCGCGGTCGTGTACCTGTCGCGTCCCGACGCCGCGAACCTCGCCGCTTTCCGCAGTGCGATCACGACCACCGAGACGGGGCAGTTGCAGCTTGAGGCGGCGCTCAACTCAACCGGCACCAAGGACAGCGCGACCGCCGCCGAGACCGCCGACATCGCCGCGATGACCGCGAGCCTCAACAGCCTGACCCAGCTGCGCGACGCAATTATGGCCAAGAAGCTGCCGCCACTGAGCGCATTGGCGAGCTACACCAACGTCATCGCCGGGCAGGGGGCGGTGCTGCAGGCCGCTGCGAGCAGCATTACCGACGCGGCCGGCGCCGAGCAGGGCCTTGGCCTGATCTCCGCCGTCAACACCCAGGAGGACGTGTCGGAGCAGGACGCGCTGCTGGCCGGCGCGCTGGCGAGCGGATCGCTTACGGCCGGCGAGCGGGTGGCCTTCGGCCAGGCGGCGGGACGGCAGCAGGACGACACGCTGCTGTACCAGGAGCTGTTCACCGCGCCCGAGAACAAGACCTACAACGCCACCCTGAACGCGCTCGCCCCGGCCGCGCTGCAGACCAACCTGACCAACATCCAGCAGGCCGTCATGTCCGGCGCGCCGCTCCGCGAGATCGAGGGGCTCGGGGTAACCCCCGCGTCGTGGCAGAAGGTCACCACGACCTGGTTGCACGCCGCAAGCGGGGCGGGCACCGAGACGGCCATCACGGTACTGAACGCCAACGCGACACCGGCGATCGACGCGAAGCGGCGGCTGTGGGCGGTGAGCGCGGTCGGTGCGGCCGGCCTCATCCTTACCCTGCTGGTCACGATTCTGCTCGCCCGGTCCATCAACCGCCGGCTGACCGAGCTGCGCCGGTCCGCACTGACCCTGGCGCAGGAGCAGCTCCCGGCCGTGGTCTCCCGGCTGCGGCGCGGCGAGTCGGTCGACGTCGCGGCCGAGGCCCCGCCGATCCGTGTCGGCAGCGACGAAATCGGGCAGGTCGGCCAGGCGATCGACGCCGTGCGGCAGACCGCCATCAGATCCGCCATCGATGAGGCGAGCATCCGCCAGGGCGTCAACGACATGTTCCGCAACCTGGCGCGGCGCAACCAGTCGCTGCTCCAGCGCCAGCTCAGCGTGCTCGACGACATGGAACGCCGGGCGACCGACCCGGACGTGCTCGAAGACCTCTTCAAGATGGACCACCTCACCACCCGTATGCGGCGGCACGCGGAAGGCCTGATCATCCTTTCCGGGGCGCCCCCCGGCCGCTCGTGGTCGTCGCCGGTCAAGCTCATCGACGTCATGCGCGGCGCGGTGGCCGAGGTCGAGGACTACGCCCGGGTCACGGTCTCCACCCAGGCGCGGACGGCGCTGGCCGGATCCGCCGTCACCGACGTGATCCACCTGCTGGCCGAGCTGATCGAGAACGCCACCTCCCTCTCCCCGCCGTTCACGCAGGTCCGGGTCGGCGGCGAGAGTGTCGCCAACGGGTTCGCGATCGAGATCGAGGACCGGGGTCTCGGGATGACCCCCCAGCGGACCGCCGAGCTGAACGACCGGCTGGCCAACCCGCCGGCCCTCAACCCGGCCAACACCGAGCAGCTTGGCCTGTTCGTCGTCGGGCAGCTGGCCCGGCGGCACCGGATCAGCGTCATGCTCCGGCCGTCGCCGTACGGCGGCACCACGGCCGTCGTCCTCATCCCCGGCGGTCTCATCGTTGACGAGGGCCCGGCCGCGCTGTCGGCGGGCGGTGCCGGTGCTCCGGGCGCCTGGGCCGGTCCGGCCGCGGGCCGGGGCGCGGGTCCCATGACCGGGGCTGGCGCGAACGGCGGCGTGAACGGCAACTCGCGCTCGGCCTTCAGCGCCGGCGCCAGCGGCGCGGTGAACCTGCCGGCGACGCCTGCCGCGGGCAACGACTGGCAGACGGCGAACGGCTGGCCCGCGGGCGCGGGCGCACATCCAGGGTCCGGGCGGCCTCCGGCCGCGCCAGGCGGCGCGTTCGGCGCGTCCCCCTTCAGCGGTAACGCCTTCAGCGGCAGCACCTTCGGTGCCGACGCGCCCACGGCCGGCATTCGCATCTCCGGTGCCCTCAGGCAACCGGGCAGCGCCGGCGGAGACCAGGAGACCAACGGCAGGAGGGGCGGACGGCACGGAGCGGACGACGTCCCGGTAGTGACCGGCGTGCCGGTCGGCCGCCCCACCCCGCCCGCCGCGCCCTTCGACGTCTTCACCCCGATCCACCGGCCTGAGCAGGACGGCAACGGGTACCCGCAGGAAGCCGGGTACCCGCAGTCCTACCCCGACTTCGGCAACCCCGCGCCCGCACCCGAGCGCGGCTACCCCAACCCCTACGACGACAACTCCCGCGGCGGTGACGGCGGCTTCGGCAGCGACTCCCCGGACAGCCCGGTGAACACCTTCGGCGACGGTCCCGGCGTCAGCGCCGGGAACGGCGCGTCCGACGGCGGTTACCAGAGCGGGGAACCCGGCGGTGCCGTTGACCCCAATGGCCTGCCTCGCCGTGTCCGCCAAGCCAGCATCGCTCCGGAGCTTCGCGCGGCCGCAGCGGGCAGCTCAACCGGCCCGGCCGCTGTCCCCTCGGCCACGGCCGCTTCCCTGACGGACATGCGCAACACCCTGTCCGCTATGCAGCGCGGCTGGCAGCAAGGCCGGTCACAGACGCAACGGGACACGGAGGGGAACAGAATCGATGGAGATTGACCAGCAGCGTAACCCGGCCAGCCAGCTCGACTGGCTGCTCGATGACCTGGTGCGAAGGGTTCCGCATCTCAACCGGGCGGTGTTCCTGTCCCAGGACGGCCTGGCCCTCGGGGCTTCCCGTGGCCTGGCGCAAGCCGACACCGAGCACCTGGCGGCGCTCGCCGCCGGGTTCAACTCGCTTGCCCGGGGCGCCAGCCGCCACTTCGGTGGCGACGCGCGCCAGTCGATCATCGAGATGACGTCGGGCTTCTTCATCGTGTCGGCGGCCGGCCAGGGCACCTGCCTGGCCGTGCTGACCACGACGGAGGCCGACATCGGCCAGGTGGCATACGAGATGGCGATTCTCGTCCAGCGCACCGGCGACCACCTGCAAGTCAACATGCGGACCAGGTCCGCGTTATCTGACCGCTAGGGACAGGCGCCATGCCGGCAAACGACGATCGATGGCTAGACTCTGCGGCCGGTCCCGTAGTCCGGCCGTATGCTCTGACTCAGGGCCGTACGCGGCACTCCGGCGAGGCCTTCGACTTGGTCGCGACGGTCACCGCGACCGCGGCCCGGATCGCTATCCCCGGTGGCCTGGGACCTGAGCATATCGCCGTGCTGCAGCTTACCCAGAGGCCAGCGACGGTGGTGGACATCGCCTCCGACGTCGATTTGCCGCTCGGCGTGGTGCGCATCCTCCTAGGGGACCTGCGGGAGCTAGGTCTTGTCATAATCCAGGCACCGGTCCCGGTGAAGGCGCAACAGGTGGACAAGGACACTCTTAGGGAGGTTCTGCATGGCCTACGGGGGCTTTGAGACTGGTGGCGTGTCGCCACGCCGGCATCGAGCGATCAAAATCCTGCTCGCGGGCGGGTTCGGAGTCGGCAAGACCACGCTGGTCGGCGCGGTCAGCGAGATCAGGCCGCTGCGCACCGAGGAGCCGCTGACCGAGAGCAGCGTCCACGTGGACAGCACGGCAGGCGTGGAGCGGAAGACGACCACCACGGTCGCGATGGACTTCGGGCGAATCACGCTCCGGGACGACCTGGTGCTCTACTTGTTCGGCACACCCGGTCAGGAACGGTTCTGGTTCATGTGGGACGAGCTAGCGCTCGGCGCGCTCGGCGCCGTCGTACTCGCCGACACCCGGCGGCTGGCCGATTGTTTCCCCGCGATTGACTATTTCGAGCGCCGCGAAATCCCGTTCATTGTGGCGCTGAACGTCTTCGACGGTGCCCGCCGCTACACGATCTCCGATGTCCGGGCCGCGCTTGACCTAGACCCCAACCTGCCCATCATCATGTGTGACGCGCGGTCGAGGGAATCGGCTAAGGAAGTTCTGATCACCCTGATCGAGCATGTGCTCACCGTGGCAGATGAGCCGGTTTCGAGATTATCCCGAAACCAGGCGTTTCGCGGCATTTCAGCCCGGGAGTTCGGCCACCCCGGGAGAACACAGCCCCCGGAGAACAACAAAGGCCCGCCACCAAGGCGGACCTCAATTATCTTCACTAGTGCAAATACTTCAACAGCGCAAAACGGCCCAGACGGCCTTGCCGTGGCCCTCGATCGGTGACCAGCCCCAGACGTAGCTGAGCGCGCCGACGATTTGCAGGCCGCGGCCGCTCTCGCCGTTATCGCTCGCCGATTTCGGCACCGGGATATCGTCGCTCGGGTCGGTAACCGCGAGCATCACCTCGCCCACCCGGCGCAGCAGGCACAGCCGGAGCGCGCTCGGCCAGGCGCTTGGGTGCCTGCCCTGGGGCTGCCTGACCTGGGGGACGGCCCGCAGCCCGTGCCTGACGGCGTTCCCGACAAGCTCGGCGATGATGAGCTCAGCATCGTCGGAGAGGTACGACAGCCCCCAGCAGGTGAGCATCTCCCGCACGAACTGGCGCGCGTTCCTGGACTCTTCCAGTACCGGGTTCAGCGGCCGACTGGTGACCGCGGGCGTCTCCCACCAGGCCGAGGGGACCGGCAGCAGCTGCGGAGGAGAAGCAGGAAGGGCCGGGATGGGGACGGCAACCTCGTCGTCATCATCATCCGGTTCCCACGCAGCAACCCTCAGGTGAGCCAACACAACCGCTTTCCGCATCGTCTTCGGGGTCAGTACCTGTCGCACTATGGGGGGTATGCCTCACTTCTATAGTGCCGGACACCGCGTGCAGATGCAAGACCGGATGAACGTGCATCTGGCCCGTGCACGGATGCACGTTCTGCCCGTGCAAACCTACGTGCAAACCTAAATGCACGTTCGTTCGCGCTCAGGCGTGGCATACTCACAGATGAGTGTTAACCCGGTCACACCCTTACCCGGGTCGGCCGGACGAAGTTCTCCAGTAACAACACCTTCGATGCAGTCACTGGAAGGAACATGAGCCACACCTATAACGGCATCCCTGCCGAAGAGCTGCCCGACGTTACCTGGCAGAAAAGCAAGCACAGCAACCCCAACGGGGCCTGCGTGGAAGTCGCGCGCCTTCCCGAGGGTGCCATCGCCGTCAGGAATTCCCGTTTCCCGAGCGGCCCCGCGCTGGTTTACACCCGCGCGGAGATCGAGGCCTTCCTGGCCGGCGCCAAGGACGGCGAGTTCGATCACGTGCTCTCATAGACACGGCTAGCAGTGCCATTAACGAGCACCGGGCAAAAACCTGAAACGGCGAGAGACTTAGGCTCTGCAAGAGTCTATTCAATTGTCATCGATCGCTCTTCCAAGAGGGCATGATCGCGTGGAAGACTACTGACCCACGCCCATGACCTGACGGAGCAAACGAGGAGTGCGATGCTCTCGCCCGAGGACTCCGAACCGGAGGCCCCACAGTCACTGTTCAGCCCGCAGTCGGCGGGCCCGACAGTGCAACGCCTGGTGCTCGGCGGGCATCTGCGCCGGCTACGTGAGGAAGCACGAATCACCACGGAGCGAGCCGCGGCCGTCATCCGCGGCTCGCACTCCAAGATCAGCCGGATGGAGCACGGGCGGGTCGGGTTCAAGGAACGGGACATCGCCGACCTGCTGACCCTGTACGGGGTGACGGAGGGAGACGAGCGCGAGGCGCTGCTCAAACTGGCCCGCGGGTCGAACCTGCCCGGCTGGTGGCAGTCCTACTCCGACATCCTGCCGCACTGGGTCGAGCCGTACTTCGGGCTTGAGGCCGCTGCCTCGTTCATCCGCGAGTACGAACTGCAGTTCGTCCCCGGCCTGCTGCAGACCGAGGCCTACGCCCGCGCCGTCATCCGGCTGGGCACCTCGGTAGCCGAAGACGAGATCATCCGCCGCGCCCAGGCCAGGGTGTCCCGCCAAGAGATCCTGCGCCGGGAGTCCCCGCCGAAGATCTGGGCGGTCATGGACGAGGGCGCGCTGCACCGGATGATCGGCGGCCCCGAGGTCATGCGGGAGCAACTGCGGCACCTGGTCGACATGTGTGACCACCCCGCCGTGACGGTGCAGATCCTGCCGTTCTCGGCAGGCGCGCACCGGGCGATGGGCGGCGCGTTCACGATCCTCCGGTACACCGAGCCCGACCTGCGCGACGTCGTCTTCATCGAGCAGCTCACCAGCGCCCTCTACCTGGACAAGCAGGCCGAGGTCGACAGCTACCTCGAGGTGATCGAGGAGGTCTGCCTGCAGGCCGAGCCGGCTGCCAGGACCCCGGGCATACTCAGGGCCGTGCTGTCCGGCCTCTAAAGCACGTCAAGCCAACGACAAGCCCCGCACCGGATTGCCTGTCCGTGCGGGGCTCATCGCGTTGCTTTGGCGATTACTCGTCCGGCACCAGGGTCGGGGTGGCCCTGGTCAGGGTCTGCCTGCGGAAGTAGGCGGGCATGGCGAACCTGACCCAGATCCCGGCGATCAGCCCGACGAGCCCCGAGATGAAGCCGATCACGAACGCCCCGCCGATGTACCAGTGCGGCCAGAACGGCATCAGCCAGGACGTGTAGCTGTTTCCCGATGCCACGTCCCAGTCGGCCCAGATGGCCCAGCCGCCCGCCGCGTACATGATCAGCCCGCCGAGCACCGGCAGGATGCCTTGCATCCACAGGTTCCGCGCGCTGTTACGCAGCGTCTTGCGGTAGTACCAGCCGCAGGCGAAGCCGGTGAGGCCGTAGTAGAAGGCGATGTACAGCCCGATCGCGGTCACCGCGTCGGCGATGACAAAGCCCTTGGATATGTAGTTGAACGCGAGGTAGAGCAACGCCGAGACCACGCCCATCACGATCGTGGACACCGTGGGCGTGAGGTAGCGCGGGTGCATCTTGGCGAACGACCACCATCAGGATGAGCAGCCGGGTAAGGAACACGCCGATGCCCGAGCCGCCGAAGACCGCGCTGCCGAGCACGGAGAGCACGTCGCCGGTGTTGTTGCTGTTGCCGAGCCCGATCCCCGTGGTGCCGATGCCGGCGAACGACTGCGCCGACAGGATCACGATGACGTAGGTGACCAGCAGGATGACCGTGGACAGGATCGCGGCGCGGCCGGGCGTCTTAGCCGGGTCCTTGGTTTCCTCGTTGACCGCCACCGCGGTGTCCCAGCCCCAGTAAATGAACAGCATGAGGATGATGCCGGTGACGAAGCCGGTGAAGCCGCCCTGCAGCGGGTTGAACCACCCCCAGGCCGGGGTGATCGAGCCGGCCGGGTGGTTGCCCGTCCCGACCCGGACCAGCGCCGTCACCGAGAGGGCAAGCAGCATGACCAGCTCGACGCCGAGCAGCACCCGCTGGAGAGCGGCCGACACCTCGATGCCCCGGTAGCAGATGTAGGTCATCGCCGCGAGCCACAGCAGGCCGACGAGCAGCACCCAGCCGCTGGTCGCGTCGCTGCCGATCCCCTTCGCGCCGAACAACAGGAACACGTACTGCCCGGCGACCTGCGCGAGGCTGGCCATGACCAGCACGTCGGCGGCGACAATGGCCCAGCCGCCCGCCCAGCCGGTCTTCGGCCCGAACGCCCGCGCTGCCCAGGTGAACGTCGTCCCGCAGTCCGGGTCGGCCTTGTTCAACTCGCTGTAGCCGATGGAGGTGAGGAAGATCGGGATGAACGCGATCACGGCGACGATCGGCGAGCCGAGCCCGACCACGGCCACGATGAACCCGAGCGTCGCCGCCAGGCTGTACGCGGGGGCGGTCGACGCCACCCCCATGACGATAGAGGAGACCAGCCCGAGGGCGCCCGGCTTGAGCCCCTTCTCGATCTGCTCCTCCGTGAACCCCGGTGGCGCTTCCGCTGCAGACATGGATTACCCTCCCCTTCCGATCAGTGGCAACGATTTCAGCACACAAACATCCTGAAAGTTGGCCATTCCGTCATTTTGACGATGTTAAACCTCCGGAACCAGAAGCTCAACGCCCGTAGCGATGCACTTTGGGCACACTTTCGAATCGCCGCACGGTCACTACTGTCAGTTACTACCCACTACCTGTTGTGACCAGCCGCTGGCCGACGACGGGCCGCTCCGAACCAGCCTGGGATTTCCTACTTTAATGATCAGATAAACATGTTATGTTGCTTTCTAAGGCTCTCTCCAGCTTCCGTTTGCCGGATATACACCGATCCCGCTTGCGCTATTTAAAAAGGGTGTTTTCCCGGCCTTAATTCGCCGGCGAGACACTGTCCGGTCGGTGAGAGATCATTTTCCCTACATTATTCGTTCCCTTGTTCCCCAGGGTCTTCCCAGGCAGAGTCGTCATCGGCATGTCCGCCACCCCTGCGCACCGGGACCGCGCAGGCCTCCGGGCGGGCAGCAAAGTGGAGGCAAGGGAATGCGAAAACTAACCAGGATGATGGCCGGCGTCGTGTCGGTGGCTGCCGCCGCCGCACTCCTCGCGGGCACGGTCACCGTGGCGTCCGCCGCAACGAACGACCCGCCGAAGGGCGTTACCCCGGCGGCGTACGACATTGTGGGCGTCGGCTCCAACACGACCGAGTACGTGATGGACGCGTTTTCCGTCGCCTACAACAAGACGGTCAAGACCCACAACGTCAACAACCCGAAGTTCTACAGCTACGACGCGCTTCCCCTGGGCGTGAACGTCCCCGGCAAGTACAACATCAAGCCCAAGACGGGCTGCGCCACCATCGCCCGGCCGGACGGGTCGGGCGCGGGCATCACGGCGCTGGACGGCACCCAGGTGATCAAGTACAAGGGCGGCTCGTACCAGTGCATCGACTTCGCCCGTTCCTCGGGCGGCCGCAAGCCGACCTACCCGGCCGACAAGCCGGGCGGCATCGTCTTCGTGGCGTTCGCCAAGGACGCGATCACCTGGGCGGCACGGTCCGCGGCCAAGGGCGGCACCGACGCCCCCGCGTCTCTGACCACGACGCAACTGAAGGCCATCTTCACCTGTAAGGACACCAACTGGAAGCAGGTCGGCGGCAAGTCCGGCGCGATCAAGGTCTACCTGCCGCAGGCCGGCTCGGGGACTCTCTCCACGTGGGAGAAGTTCATGGGCATCACGACCCCCGGCGCGTGCGTGAGCCAGGCGCCCGAGGAGAACGAAGGCACCTACAAGGGCTTCAACAGCCCGAACGCCATCTTCATCTGGTCGATCGGCGCCTACGTCGCGCAGAAGTACCACTCAGCGGCCTGCGGCAAGACGCCGACTAGGGCGCAGAACCTGTTCGGCTGCAACCTGACCGGCTACATCGTCCCCGAGAAGATCAACGGCGTTAACCCGCTGAGCTCCAACAAGGTGCCGACGATCAACTCGAGGTTCCCGATCTCCTACTGGCGCACGGTCTACAACGTCGTCAAGTACTGGACCGGCACCACCGACCACCTCAGCCCGAAGGACAACCACATCTTCGGCTCCAAGTCGGAGAAGGGCTACATCTGCTCCAACAAGAGTGCGCAGCTCACAATCGAGGACTACGGGTTCGTCCCGACCGGGTTGTGCGGCAGCACCTCCTGAGATCAGGAACCTGGCCGCTGAGCCCACGGGCCCGGTAGTCAGATAGTCAGATAGCAAAGGGCCTCCCGCCGATGGCGGGAGGCCCCTTTCGTTACCGCTCTTAGGTTTCCCAATGGTCTCTGCTTAATGATTTCTGAACCTTTGTTGCTCCCTGTTCGCCATTGCTCTTACCCCTCTTCAATTTTGTCCTTCGCTGTTCGTCACTACTCCTAGTTTCCAGACCGATTAGATAGGTAAGTTCGGCCTCCGTTCATCTCGACTTTTCCTATCAGATGGATAGATATCTCACTCTTAAGCCGCGTCCGGATCTACCGGAATGAACGAGGCTTGAGGGAGCAGTAGATGCGCCAGCTGAGAAAGCTAGCCGCGGGAATCGCGGTAGCGGCGGCGGTGGCCGTGGCCGCCAGCGCCGTGCCCGCGCTCGCGGACCCGCCCACGAGCGGCGGCAAGCAGGTAGTCCCAGGTACGGTCGACGTGGTCTCGGTTGGGGCGAACACCGACGAGAACCTGTTCAACGCCCTGTCCGGTGCCTGGGACAAGACGATCACGCCCAAGGAGCACAGCGCCGCTCACCCGTACATCTACTCCTGGAACGCCACCGTTCCCGGCTCGACCTCGACCAAGAAGGTCACGATCGTGCCCAAGAAGGGCTGCGCCACGATTACCCGGCCGAACGGCTCGGGGGCCGGCCTGACCGCTCTCGATGAGAGCCAGAAGATCGACAAGACCGTGTACTGCGTCGACTTCGCGCGTTCCTCAAGCGGCCGGTCGGCCACCTCGCCCGCGCCGAAGGTGGGCGGCGTCGGCTACGTCGCGCTCGCCACTGACGCCGTGACCTGGGCGGTCAGGGACACCGGGGCCACCAAGAAGGTTCCCGCCAGCTACGCGCCCAAGACCCTCACGACCGCGCAGCTCAAGGGCATTTTCGACTGCAAGTACACCAACTGGAAGCAGGTCGGCGGCGCCAGCGCGCCGATCAAGGCCTACCTCCCGCAGTCGGGCTCCGGCACGCTCTCGTTCTGGCTGAAGAAGCTCGGCCTCACCGCGCCGGGCTCCTGCGCGCCCGAGCTGCTCGAGGAGAACCAGGGCCTGTCCAAGCAGTTCAACAGCCCCAACGCGATCTTCATCTACTCGGTGGCTGACTGGGTCGCGCAGAAGTACCACTCGCCGCTCCCCGGCAAGAAGGCCACCGCGGCGCAGAACAAGTTCGGCACCGACCAGGTCGGTTACCTCGGCCTTGGCAAGATCGCCGGCATCTCCCCGCTGACCACCGCCAAGGTCCCGACGATCAACAAGGCTTTCAAGGCCACCGGCTTTACCCGGACCATTTACGACATCGTCCGCTACGCCAGCACGGCGAACCATATCCCGGCTTATCTCAACAAGTTCCTGGGTCGCACCGGGTACTTCTGCTCCAACAAGACCGCGAAGGCGCTCCTCGGGGACTACGGCTTCCTCACCACCGCGACCTGCGGCAGCGTCTCCTAACGGCGGCCGTAAAGCAGCGAAAACAGTAACGCAATTGTGACTGTGCCCCCGCCTACAGCGGGGGCACAGCCGTGCTTATTGTTACTACGTCTTTGCCGGCCGCCTAAATATGGATTTGTTCACCCGTTGTTTGCTTTTAGCTTGCAATCTGTACATTGCGCCGCATCGCGCCCGTCCAGCCCATCAGCCAGTATTGACGGGCGCTGCCCGCTGGGGCAGCCGCGGGGCGTCACAAGGAAGGAGCGGGGGGACATCACCATGCCCGCTAACGAGCCCACTCAGGTGATGCCGCCGATTCCCGAGGACAAGCCGCGAGCCATCGTCTCCCGGCCGTCCACCGGGGACAGGATCTTCCGGGCGATCCTCCGCACATCCGGCTGGTCGGTATTCGTCATCGTCGGGCTGATCCTCACGTTCCTGATCGTGCGCGCGGCCAAGGCCTTCCATCTCATGGGCTTCAGCTTCCTGACCACCCAGAGCTGGTTCATCTACAGCCCGCACCACTTCGGCATCGCGGCGATCCTGCCGCTCGGCATCCTGATCGCGGCCATCGCGATGCTCATCGCGGTGCCCACCGGGATCGCGATCGCCCTGTACATCTCCGAGTACTCGCCGCTGCCGCTGCGCAGGCCGCTGATCGCGGTCATCGACCTGATGGCCGCCATCCCGTCGATCATCTTCGGCATCTGGGGACTGTTCTTCCTCGAGCCGCGCATCCTCGGCTTCGACAGCTGGCTCGGCCGGCACCTCGGCTGGATCCCGGTCTTCGGCTTCCGGCTCGACACGTCAGTCCCCTCGAACTACGCGACCTCGACCTTCGTCGCCGGCGTGGTGGTCTCACTGATGGTCATCCCGATCATCACGTCGCTGTCACGGCAGGTGTTCTCGCAGGCGCCGCAGGGCGAGCGGGAAGGCGCCTACGCGCTTGGCGCCACTCGCTGGGGGATGATCCGCACGGTGGTGCTCCCCTTCGGGCGCGGCGGCGTGATCGGCGCCTGCATGCTGGGCATGGGCCGGGCACTCGGTGAGACCATCGCCGTCACGCTGATCGTCTCCGCCACCTTCAAATTCAACTACCACGTGCTCGAAACCGGCGGCAACTCGATCGCCTCGACGATCGCGAACGAGTTCAACTCGTTCCCCAATGCGGGCTCGATGGGACTGTCCGCGCTGATGGCCGCCGGTCTCGTGCTCTTCGGCCTGACCCTCATCGTCAACACGCTAGGAGCGATCGTGATCGGCAGATCCCGGTCCGGACAGGCCACCGGCTGACCCCCATGACCGCATTGGAACCCACCACCCTCCTGCCGGACGACCCCGCCGGCGACCGGCCGCTGCGCCTGCGGCGGGTCACCGCCGAGGACACGCTGAGCCTTGGCGGCAGCGCGATCGGCGCGCTCGCCCTCGACTGGGTGCTGTACGAGCGCGTGCTGCCCTTCAGCGGCGTGCTCGGCTTCTGGCTCTGCTGGTACCTGCTGTTCGTGGTCTGCTACGCGGCCATCGGCTCGCTCCAGTGGAACCGGCTCGCGGTCAGGGACCGGGTGGTGGCCGTCGCGCTCACCACCGCCGGACTGCTGGCGGTGGCCCTCGTCATCGCCCAGGTGGGCTATACCCTGGTCCGCGGTTCGACCGTGGTGAGGCACACGTCCTTCTTCACCCAGTCGATGGCCGACACCGCGGCGCTGTCCCCGCTGTCGAGCGGCGGCATCGAACACGCGCTGATCGGCACACTCGAGCAGATCACGATGGCGACCGTGCTCGCTGTCCCGCTCGGGATCGCCGCGGCGGTCTACCTGGCCGAGGTGGGCGGTCGCGCCGCGCGGCCGGTGCGCACGCTGGTCGATGCGATGACGGCGCTGCCCGACATCATCGCGGGCCTTTTCATCCTCGCGTTCCTGGTGCTGACCGTCGGCCTGCCGAAGAGCGGCTTCGCCGCCGCCCTGGCGCTTGGCGTGACGATGCTGCCGATCGTGACCCGGGCGTCGGAGGCGGTGCTGCGGATTGTCCCCGGTACACTCCGCGAGGCGTCCTACGCGCTGGGCGGTAGCCAGTGGCGCACGGTGCTCTTTGTCGTGCTCCCGACCGCCAGGTCTGGCCTGACCACCGCCGTCGTGCTGGCGGTGGCCCGGGGCATCGGCGAGACCGCCCCCCCGCTGCTCGTCGCCGGGTACGCGGTCGGCGTCAACACGAACGCGTTCAAGGGCTGGCAGACCAGCCTCCCGGTCTTTATCTACTACGAGATCCTCAGCCCGGAGTCCAACGATCACATCAGGGCCTTCGGCGGCGGCTTCGCGCTGATCATCTTGGTTCTCATCCTCTTCACCATCGCCCGGCGGCTCGGGGGCGGCGCGCCCGGCGAGCTGTCCCGCCGGCAGCGGCGCAAGATCGCGCGGCAGGCAACGGCACGGGGAAGGACGCGCGCATGAGGAGGCTCCTGGCCATCGTGGCCACCGCGGCGGGGATCGCCCTGCTCGCCGCCGCGCCGAGCGCCGCCCTGGCGACCAGCTCACCGTCGCCGGCACCGTCCGCCACAGGGTCGGCGACGGCAACCGCCTCCAGTTCCCCGTCCGCCAGCGCGACCGCCTCCGCGACGACGTCCCCGTCCGTCTCGCCGACGGCCTCCGCGGGCCCGTCACCAACGGCGACCCCGACGCCCACGGCAAAACCGACACCGACACCGACACCGACACCGACACCGACGAAGAAAAAGAAGAAGCCCAAGCCGAAGCCCGTGCACCACTACCCGGGCACCACCGTGACCGGGCAGCGCATGTACATCCCCGGCACCGCCGACGCGCACTACAAGACCCGGGCAACGGTGACGGTCAGCCAGACCAAGAACCTGACCAACCAGATGGTCCAGGTGAGCTGGACCGGGTTCACCCCGTCGAGCGAGCTGACCTACGACAACACCAACACCGACTACCCGGTGATGATCGCCGAGTGCAAGGGCCTGCACCCGACCAACCCGACGCAGTGCTACGGCGCGACCAACGGCGGCGAACCCGCCTCATTCGGCCAGTACGGGCCGAGCAACACGTCCTACGGGACTACGACGCCTGGCGGCACCGGCACGGCGGACATCCAGCTGTTCACCTCGGTGCAGAACCAGTACCTGGGCTGCGGCGCGAGCACCCCCTGCTCGCTGGTGGTGGTGCCAAGCCAGGGCGGTGACAGCCTCGACTTCGCCACCCCGGACTGCGCCAACCACACCGAGGACGTAGGCGGCACCGACCTCGGCCAGTACGCCTTCACCCCGATCACCAGCGCGACGTTCACGGCGAACGGGCTGTGCTCGTGGGAGAAGCGGATCGTGATCCCGCTGTACTTCGCGCCCACGCCGAACGGCTGCCCGCTGCGCGCCGCGGACTTCAGCGCCGGCGGCTCACCCATGCTGGCCGACGCGATGCAGCAGTGGGAGACCGGCCTCTGCTTCGGCCGCGACTCGGTTGAGATGCAGTACAACGGGTCGCTGAACGAGAGCGAGGCGCGGAACTACTTCGCCGAGGGCACCGAAGACGTGGCTTTCACGACGTTGCCAGTGTCAGGGCCGACGAAGCACCCGTACGTGTACGCCCCGGTCGCCGTGTCGGCGGCGTCGATCGGTTACTGGGTGGACAACCAGAACACCGGCCAGCCTTACACGAACATCAAGCTGGACGCCCGGCTGCTGCTGAAGATGCTCACCACCTCCTATGCGTACACCAACGACGCCTGTCCCAACGGCGGGAGCTCGGCATTCGGCTGTGACAACGCGGTGGACGGCAATCCGGGCAACCTGTACGCGGACCCGGAGTTCCACAAGATGAACCCGGCCAACGTCTGGCAGAACGCCTCCCAGCCGTCCGGGTACGAGATCCCGGTCGTGCTCTCCGGCAACAGCGACATGACCTGGGAGGCCACCAGCTGGATCGCGTCCAACCAGGCCGCGGCGGGCTTCCTGGCCGGCCAGTTCGACCAGTGGGGCATGCACGTCAACACCTACTACCTGGGGCTCAAGTACCCGCTCAACGGTTTCCTGCCGATGGATCCGTACCTTCCGGTCTCCACCCAGGACGCCCCGGTCTACCCGCTGTCGACGCTGGCCTCGGACATGGCGCTGAACCAGCAGCCGGGCACCCAGGATGTCAAGGACGCGACGACTGGCAACTACGACTCGCTGCCGCCGCAGACCGACGGCGACCGGGACCTGTGGTCGATCATCGACCAGGCCGACGCGCAGCGGTTCCTCATCCCGGCCGCCGCGCTCGAGAACGCCGCGGGCAAGTACGTGAAGCCGACCGACGCCGCGATGGCCGCGGCGGTCAAGAACATGACCAGGACCTCGGCCGGCACCCTGCAGGCGAACTACACGACCACCGACCCGGCCGCCTACCCGATGACGATGGTCATCTACGCGGTCGTGCCTACCGGCGGGATCTCCCGGGCCAAGGCAGCGGCGATCGCCAAGTTCCTCGACTTTGCGGCCGGCGGCGGCCAGACGACCGGCACCGCCCCCGGTGAGCTGCCCGCGGGGTACCTGCCGCTGCCGGAGAGCCTGCGAGAGCAGACGCTCAAGGCCGCGACCGAGGTACTCGACCAAGTCGGCAACCCCAGGCCGAAGCGGTCCGCGACCCCGTCCGCCAGCACGTCGCCGAAGGCCATCAGGAGCCCGAGCCCGTCGCCGTCAGCCGACGTTACCCACACCGCCCAGTCGATCGCGGTGTCGTTCAGCAGCCCGGACACGACCGGCATGTCGTGGGTGGTGCTCACCCTGCTCATCGCGGGTGGCGTGCTCCTCGTCAGCGGGCCGGCCGCGCTGGTGCTCGGCAGTCCGGAAGCACGCGGTTCGATCGGCGCCGGCGCCCGCCGGATCCGGCAGGCGGGCGCCCGGCTGAAGAACAGACCACGCAGGCCCACAAGGCGGAGGAAGCAATGATCAGGTTCCGCTTGAAGGTCCCGTTCGCCGCGGGCGCCATCGTGGCGATGGCGCTGCTCGCCCTGCTGTCCACGACGTCCCCCGCGCGGGCGGGCAGCTACGTGACGCTGTCCGGCTCCGGTTCGTCCTGGGCGTCGGTGGCGCTTCAGCAGTGGGCGCAGGACCTTGAGCCGGACGGCCTGACGATCAACTTCAACCCGGACGGCTCGGCCGCCGGCCGCGGTGACTACATGGAGGGCAGCCAGGTCGACTTCGCCGCCTCCGACCCGCCGTTCCGCGACGGCGAGGACGAACTGGCCGGTACCGGGGCTGAGATCCCGCAGTACGGTTACTCCTACATCCCCGACGTGGGCGGCGGCACCGCGTTCATGTATCACATAACCGTGGGCGGGCGCCTGATCACCAACCTGCGGCTGTCCGGCGAGACGTTGATGAAGATCTTCACCGGCCAGATCACCAACTGGGGCGACCCGGAGATCACCAAGGACTACGGCGCGCAGCTGCCGAACGAGCCAATCATCCCGGTCGTCCGGTCCGACGGCTCGGGCGCCACCTACTTCTTCACCCGCTGGATGGAGCATGAGTACCCGTCCGAGTGGAATGCGTTCTGCCAGAAGGCCGACCCGGGGATCAAGCTTCCGTGCCCGCAGACCGAGTTCTATCCGCAGTTCGGCAACGCGAAGCTGGAGTCCGGTTCGAACGCGGTCTCGGTCTTCGTGACCTCGAGCTACGGCGAGGGCGCCATCGGCTATGACGAGTACGCCTACGCGCTGAACGCGCACTGGCCGGTCGTCGAGATGGAGAACCCGGCCGGCTACTACGTCCTGCCGACCGCGTCCAACGTGGCCGTTGCCCTCACCCAGGCGCAGATCAACGAGGATCAATCCAGCCCCGACTTCCTGCAGCAGAACCTGGACAACGTGTACACCTACACGGACCCGCGCAGCTATCCGCTGTCCAGTTACAGCTACCTGATCGTGCCGAAGACGAGCGCCAAGGAACCGCCGATCTTCAGCAGCAACGTCGGCCGCTCACTTTCCACCTATATCAACTTCTACCTCTGTCAAGGACAGCAACAGGCCGGGGCCCTCGGCTACTCGCCGCTGCCGCTCAACCTCGTCACCGGTGCTTTCCTGCAGGTCAATAAGATCCCGGGGACCATCGGGGCACCGAACATAGACAACTACGGCAGCTGCGACAACCCGACGTTCACCAACGGCAAGAACATCCTGCTGGCGACCGCCCCGTATCCCACCAAGTGCCAGAAGGTCGGCTCGCCGCTTGACTGCAGCACGGCCAGCAGCAAGCCGACGACGTCAAGCACGGCCGCGGCCAAGCCGGGCACGACCGCCACCGCCACCGCCGGCGCGGGAACCGGCACCGGGACGGGCACGGGGACGGGAACCGGGTCAGGCGGCACCAGCAGCGGGACGACAGCGCTGAATACGGACATCACCGGATCGGTGGTAACCGTGCCGGGCAACGGCGCCGATGGCATCCTGCTCGCCGTGCTCACCGCGCTCGGTGTGGCGGTAGCCGTCGCCGCGCCGCCCTCGGTGGCGGCATACCTCCGCCGCAGACGGGCGCGGTAGCCGGTGACCGTCACGCGGAGCGCCGGAACGCCCGGCAGCCGGGCAAGGCCAGGCAGCGCGCCGTGGCCGTCACGGACGGCCCGGGGCAAGCCCCGGTCATCCGACAGCGCCATAACATCCGTCGGCGTCGCGCTGACCCTGCTCGCGGTGGTGATCCTCGGGTTCGTCGGCTACCTGTACTTCCTGTCCGGGGTGCAGGAGGCGCGGGCCCAGACCACGCTTTACGCACGGCTGCAAGGCGAGCTCGCCCAGGCGGTCGCGCCGACCGGGCCGGTGATCCCCGGCCATCCGGCCTCTCCGGCATCGCTCGCCGCGGTGCCCGGCGATCCGGTGGCGATGCTGAGCATCCCGGCCATCGGCGTCTCCAACATGGTGGTGGTGGAGGGCACCTCGCCCGAGAACCTGACGCTCGGCCCCGGCCACCTGCGGGATACCCCGCTGCCCGGGCAGGCGGGGGTCTCGGTGGTGTTCGGCCGCCGCGCCTCCTTCGGTGCCCCCTTCGGCAGCCTCCCGCTGCTGCGGAAGGGAGCCGTGATCACCACCATCACCAGTCAGGGTGAGGCCAGGTACCAGGTGATAGCGGTCTCGGACAGCAGCAACCCGGTGCCCTTCAGCCAGCTCCCCGACCAGCTCCTCCTGGTGACAGCGGATTCCAAGCTCGCGCCCGCGCACTACATCGAGGTCGAGGCCAAGTTCGTCGACGCGGAGGTAGCGGGCACCAAGCAGGCCACGCCGTTTCCCGAGTCCGGCTACTTCCCTCAGGTCAGCGCGGCCGAGGCCGCGCTCGGGCGGGATTCCTACGCGCTGATCCCGGCGATGGCCTGGGCGATCGCGCTGGCCGCGGCGGCGCTCCTTGGCAGCTACCTCGCCGTCAGGTGGGCGCGCTGGCCCGCCTGGATCGTCACGATCCCGGTGCTCGTGGCCATTATCTGGAACCTGTATGAGGCTCTGTCCGCCCTCCTGCCGAACCTGTACTGAGGACTTGCACGATGACTGAAATCGCAGACCATCACACCCAGCCCCTTGAGTCGCCCCTGGTCGGGCTCCAGGCGCGGGGGGTCTCCGCCTGGTTCGGCAAGCACAAGGTGCTCGAGCGGGTCTCGCTCGACATGCCACCCGGCACCGTCACCGCGCTGATCGGCCCCTCGGGGTGCGGCAAGTCGACGTTCCTGCGGATCCTCAACCGGATGCACGAGATGATCCCGGGCGCCGCGCTCGCCGGTGAGGTGCTACTGGCCGGGCAGGACATCTACCACGCGAGCCAGCGCCCGCAGCACGTCCGCGGCCGGATCGGGATGGTCTTCCAGAAGCCCAATCCGTTCCCCACGATGTCCATCTACGACAACGTGACCAGCGGCCTGCGGCTGTCCGGGGTCAAGGTGAGGGTGAAGGACAAGGACGAGTTGGTCGAGTCCTGCCTGCGCCGGGCCGGCCTCTGGGACGAGGTCCGCAGCCGGCTCTCCACCCCCGGCGGCGCGCTCTCGGGCGGCCAGCAGCAGCGTCTCTGCATCGCCCGTTCGCTCGCCGTCTCCCCCAACGTGCTGCTGATGGACGAGCCGTGCTCGGCCCTCGACCCGACCTCAACCCGCCGCGTCGAGGAGACCATCGCCGAGATCTCCTCCCAGGTCACGATCGTCATCGTCACCCACAATATGCAGCAGGCGCAGCGCGTCTCGCACTACTGCGCCTTCTTCCTCGCCGCCGCTAACCAACCCGGCGGCATCGTCGAATCAGGCTCAACCCAGCACATCTTCGAAAACCCCCAGGATCCGCGCACGGCCGACTACGTCCACGGCCGCTTCGGGTAACCGCCGCCCAGGACCGGGTGGCGGGAGCGGCGCTATTTCGCGTTGGAAGTAGCCGCCGAGGTCCTCACCGCGGGCGTAAAGGCGCGCGGCGAACCGCTCATAGCGGCCGATCAGGTCCGGATCGGTGAACCGGGTCGCCCCGGCCGGGACGCCGCCGGCGTAATGCGTTCGGTAGAGGGTCTGTCCGCTCAGGGAGACGAGCTCAGGGAGCGGACCGTCGATCTCGGACCGCGCGACCCGCCCGGCGTCCAGCACACGGCACAGTTCGCCGCATTCCGCGCGCACCCGCAGCACCTGGAACTCCCACTGGACGTAGGGCGAGACGGGCGCCTCGACGATCCGGACGCGCCGGAAGGCCGCGCCGCGGGCGGCGAAGCCCCGGTAGAACTCGGCGAAGCCTGGCCGTTCCTCCTGGATGAGGGCCAGCGCGGCAGGCCAGTCCCCCGCGACGAACGCCTCCCAACTCGGGAATCCGGTCTCGTCGTACGCCTGCATGCGCTCGAGCTTCCACGAATCGGCGCCGTTGGCCAGCCAGATCCGCTCGCCGAAATCCCGCTGGTACTCCGGCTGCCCGAGCGGTACCCCGCGATGCGTCGCGAGCAGCTCAGTTATGACTGGCTCTGGCACGGCCATCTCCTTGTGCGCTTAGCCTGCTGCGGCCCGGGGAGGCGCGTGAGCATAGACTTTCACTTCTATAGGAAAACCCGGCGAGAAAGTAGTGTCGTATGGCCATTGAGCTCGATAACACGTTCACCGTCCCGGCGCCGCCCGAGCAGACCTGGGACGTGCTGCTTGACGTTGAGCAGATCGCCCCTTGCATGCCTGGTGCGAGCGTCCTGTCGGTCGACGGGGATGAGATCCAGGGCCAGGTCAAGGTCAAGCTCGGCCCGCTCTCGCTGACCTACAAGGGCACCGCCAAGTTCACCGAGAAGGACCAGGAAAGCCACACGATCGCGATCGAGGCGAGCGGCAAGGAGACCCGCGGCGCGGGCACCGCCTCGGCCAACGTGACCGCGACCCTCAAGCCGGGCGACTCCGGTACAGAGACGGTCGTCTCCATCCACACATCGCTGAACGTCACCGGCCGCCCGGCCCAGTTCGGCCGGTCCCTGCTCCCCGAGGTGAGCGGCAAGCTCATTCAGCAGTTCGCCACCAACCTCGAGGCCATGATCAACGCCGATACCGCGACCGACGCGACCGCGGCCGACGAAACGGGCGCGGCCGCGGCGGGCGAGGCACCGGTGGCGGCCGCCACCGGAACGGCTGCCGCCGAGTCCGCGTCCGCGGCTCCCGCCAATGCGTCAGCCCCCGTGGCGGGCAAGCCCGCCGCACCCACGGTCAAGCAGGAAGAGTCGCTGAACGCGTTCAAGTTCGTGGTCGTCCCGATCCTGAAGCGCCTCATACCGGTCGCCGCCGTCGCCGCCGCCGGCGCCGCCATCGCAGTGATCTTCCGCCGCCTCCGCGGCAGGAAGTCCTGAATTAGGGGACGAGGACCTCGGTGACCGGGAGGGAGGAGTCGGCCGGGAGGGAGAGGCTGGACGGCGGCCGGCCGGCCGCCACCACGGACGCGCCAAGGGCCGCCACCATCGCGCCGTTGTCGGTGCACAGGCCGGGGCGGGGGACGCGGAGCTGGATGCCGGCTGCTTCGCAGCGCTCGGCCGCCAGCGCCCGCAGACGCGAGTTCGCGGCCACGCCGCCGCCGATCACCAGATCGGTGACGCCGTGCTCGCGGCAGGCGGCGACCGCCTTGCGGGTCAGCACGTCGGCCACCGCCTCCTGGAACGAGGCGGCCACGTCGGCGACGGGCACCGGCTGGCCGGCGTCGCGGCGCGCCTCTACCCAGCGGGCGACCGCGGTCTTCAGGCCGGCGAACGAGAAGTCATAGCTGCCGTCGTGCAGCTTGGCGCGCGGGAACCTGATCGCCGCCGGGTCGCCGGAGGCGGCCGCGCGGTCGATCGGCGGGCCGCCAGGGAAGGGCATGCCGAGCACCCGGGCCACCTTGTCGTAGGCCTCCCCCGCCGCGTCGTCGATCGTCGCCCCGAGCGGGCGCACCTCGCCGGTCACGTCCGGCACCAGCAGCAGCGACGAGTGGCCGCCGGAGACCAGCAGCGCCAGGCAGGGCGACGGCAGCGGCCCGTGCTCAAGCTGGTCCACCGCAACGTGCGCGGCCAGGTGATTGACCCCGTACAGCGGCTTTCCGAGGGCATAGGCGTAGGCCTTGGCCGCCGCCACCCCCACCATCAGCGCGCCGGCCAGGCCCGGCCCGGCGGTCACGGCCACCGCGTCGATGTCGTCCGGCCGCACCCCGGCCTTGGTGAACGCGCCCTCGATGACCGGGACCATCGCCTCAAGATGGGCGCGGCTGGCAACCTCGGGCACCACCCCGCCGAACCGGGCGTGCTGGTCCATGGACGATGCCACCTCGTCGGCCAGGAGTTGCCGGCCGCGCACGATCCCCGCGCCGGTCTCATCGCAGGATGTCTCGATGCCGAGCACCAGCGGGCCGTCGGTTAGCTTGCTCACCGCTGCAGGTCCTTCCGCATCACGATCGCGTCCGCCCCTGACGGCTGGTAGTAGCCGCGGCGCACGCCGATCTCCTCGAAGCCGCGCCGCAGGTAGAGCCCGTGGGCCCGGGGATTGTCCGCCCGCACCTCGAGGAAGACCTCGGCGCAGCCGCGCGCCCTGGCCGCCTGTATCAGCGCGTCAAGCAGCGCCGAGCCGGTCCCCTGACCCCAGTGCGACTCGCGGACCGCGATCGTCAGCACGTCGGCCGCGGACCCGCCAGGGACGAACAGCATCCCGGCGTAGCCGGCCATGACCGGCCCCGCCCCGCGGTGGGGGCCGCTGACGATGTTCCGCTCGTCGACGCCGCCGTCGTCGCCATCCGCCTCCGCGACCAGGTAGAGCCTGCTCTCCGGGGGCAGGACGATCTCGTCGGCGAACATCTGCGGTGTCCATGGGTCGTCGGGGAAAAGCTCGTGCTCAAGCGCGAGCACGTCCACCAGGTCGGAGGTGACCATGGGGCGCAGCCGGGCCAGATTCGCCCGCCCGCCCGCCCTTCCCGTGCTGGGCGCTTCGCGTCCGCGCCAGTTGGCTGTCACGGCGTCACTCGCTTCGGCGCGCCTGGCTCACGGGCGTCCGGCCGCCGCAGGTAGAGCGGCTCCGGCAGCAGCAGGATGGCCCGCCGCCCGTCCGGGCCGGCCGCCGCGCCGTCATCCGCCACCGTTTCGCCCCGGGCCACCGCCGCCGCGACCAGCCGGCAAAGCGTGGCCGCGGCCGGATAGGCGGGTCCGGTGCTTGAGGGGAAGAGCTCGGGGTAGAGCATCGGCCCCTCACCGGCGACCGGCAGCAGGCGATCGGGGATGAGCGCGGGCGCGCTCACGTCCGGTCCGGCCACCCGCCCGGTCTCGTCGTAGCGCGCGAAGTACAGTTCCCGCCGCCGGGCGTCGGTGGCCACCAGGAAGGACCGCTCGCCCTCGGTGTCGGCGGCGATCACGTCGAGGGTGCACACGCCGTAGACCGGGATGCCGAGCGCCGCCCCGAGCACCTTGGCGGTCACCACCCCGACCCGCAGCCCGGTGTAAGGACCGGGGCCGACCCCGACCGCGATCCCGGTAAGGTCCCGCTGCGACACACCCGCGTCGGCGATCACCTTGGCGATCGACGGCGCCAGGAGCTCCGCGTGGCGGTGCGCGTCCACCGTGACCAGCTGGGCCAGTGGCTGGCCGCCGTCGTGGAGCGCCACCGTCACCGCGGGCGTAGCGGTGTCAAGTCCGAGCAGCAGCACGACCAATGAGCGTAGCCGACGCTGCGCGGGCTCTGCGCAATCTGGCTGTCAAAGCCTGCTTTGCGGCCCAGTTTCCGGCAGCCGGCCGCCGCTGCGGCGCGTGAACCCGCTTAGCGCACGATCTGGCCGGCCACCTGCTTGGCAACGGACTGCGCCGCGGTAGTGAGGTCGCTCATGGCCACCGGGCCGTACTTCTTGGCGCCGGAGCTCTGGTCGAGGCCCTCCATCACCGCGATGATGATGACGTTCCGGTAGCGGACGTAGACGGTCGACTCGTCGGTTACCCCGGCACTGCGGTGGAACACCTGGGTGGCCGAGAAGGCGGACGTGTCGTTGCCGCCCGGCAGGCCGGAAATCTCGGCGATCGTGGCGGCCGGCTGCCCGCTCTTGGCCGCCGGATTGGCGAGGTTGTAGTCGTAGGAGGCGAGGGCCGCCTCGGCCGCGTAGGTGGCACTGCCGTTGCCCTCGGGAACCAGGCCGGTTCCGCTGCTGTTGGCGACCAGGGCACTGGGCGTGTAGGCCTCGATCTGCACCTCAAGCACCCGGTAGGTCGGGGCGTTATCAAGCGTCCAGGTGCACTGGCTGTTCTGTCCGCTGTTCAGCGGCGGCGCGGCCTGCTTGGGCGTGCCCGGCAGGTACTGGCCGAGGGTGGCGCTCGGCACCGTGTCGCACGCGTCCGGTACCGTCTGCACCTCGCCCGGCAGGAACCCGGTCACCAGCGACCCCAGGCCCAGGTTGGCCCCCGAGTTGCCGTTGCTCCCGGTCAGGAAGTAGACCAGCACCGCGATGACCACCACGGCCGCGCCACCGCCCGCGAACAGGATCCGGCGGCGATTGCGCCGCCCAGAACGCCGGTCGTCGCGGGAGTCGAGTCCGCGCCGGTGCCAGCGGGCGGAGAACGCCTCCACCGAATCGGGCTCGGCCCAGGACGGCACGTCTTCCTCGTGCTTCTGCTGCCGCGCCTGAGCCCGCCGCGGCTGCTCGGACAGCGCCTGCTTGACCGGCGCCTGCTCCGGCTGGGCAGGCCGGGCCTGGGGCTGCGGCGATACCGGCAGACCGGGCTGGGCGGCCGGCTGCCCGGCGGCCGGCCACTCCTGATCCGGCCATGGCGCCTGCTCCGGCTGCCCGTACCCGGCGCCATACTGACCGGATTGCCCGAACTGACCGGATTGCCCGTAAGGTCCGGGCTGCGCCTGCTGTCCCGGCCAGTCGCTCTGCGGGCGGCCGTCGCGTATCCGGGCCTCCCGGGGCCGGATCGGGGAAAGGTCGGGGAATTCGCGCTCGTCCGGCGGCGGCGCCAGGTACCCCTCCCCCTCGGGCACGTCTGCTTGATGACGTGCACGGCGGCCACGGGGCCGACCGGGGAATGACTCATGCTGAGTCACGGCATGCCTCCGGTGAGGGGTTGTGACCTAGAGACCAGGCGCAATAAGGAAAACGGAAGGGTACAAAGCCGAACTATAGACGATCAGCGAGACCGAGGAGGGGCAACTCGACGCCTTCCCAGCGCTGGCCGACGGCGGCTATCCGCACCGTGCGCGGCCGGTCGGCGGCCGCGCCGTCGGCGTCCCAGTCGCCGTCGGCGCCATCAGCCTGCCGCGTCCCGTCGTGGCTAGCCGCGACCGGTGTGATGGTGATCTCAAGGCGGTCGGCCGACAGGCCCTCGGCGAGCCCTTCACCCCACTCCACCACCGTCACCGAGGACGCGGTATCGGTGTCCAGGTCCAGGTCGTCAAGTTCAAGCACACTGCCAAGCCGGTAGGCGTCGGCATGCACAAGCGCCGGCCCATGGCTGGCGGTGCCGTTCCCGCCCGCCGCGAGCGGCGGGTGCACCCGGGCGATCACGAAGGTGGGCGAGGTAATGGGCCCGCGCACCCCCAGCCCGTCCCCGATCCCCTTAGTCAGCGTGGTCTTCCCCGCGCCGAGGCCGCCGCTGAGGATCACCAGGTCCCCCGCGGTCAGCACCGACGCCAGCCGGCGCCCGAGCTCGCGCATCTGTCCGGCCGCCGGGACGGTGAGCTCAAGCGCCGCTCCGGCCGGCCGGAGGGACGGAGCCACGCGACCGTTCGGGCTGAATTCTTTCTCGTCTTTCATGGAAGGACCCTCACTCATGGTGCGACCTCGGCACGCGGGCGCTGATGCCCGTCACGATCTCGTACGAGATCGTGCCGAGCGCCTCGCCCCACTCCTGCGCGGTCGGCTCGCCGTCATCCCCCGGGCCGAACAGAACCACCTCGTCCCCCACCGCCACCGGCTCGTCGCCGAAGTCGACCACGAACTGGTCCATGCACACCGTCCCGGCGATCGGCCAGCGCCGGCCACGCGCGGACACCAGCGGCAGCCCGATCGCGGCCCTGGGTATCCCGTCGGCGTAGCCCAGCGGCACCAGGCCGAGGGTGGTCTCGCGGGCGGTGGTGTACCGGTGCCCGTACGACACCCCCGTCCCCGCTGGGACCCGTTTCACCAGCGCCAGCCGCGCCCGGAGGGTCATCGCCGGCCGCAGCCAGGCCGGCGGGCCGCCCGGCAGGGTGGCCAGGCCGTAGCTCCCGCCGCCGACCCGCACCAGGTCGTAGCGGGCGTCGGCCACGTCGAGGGCGGCCGCGGTGTTGGCGATGTGCCGGATCTCGGGGGTGATGCCCGCGCTCTCCGCCACCGCCAGCGCCTCCTTGAACGCGGCCAGCTGGGCCGTGATCGAGGGGTTGCCCGGCTCGTCGGCGGAGGCGAAATGCGACCAGAGGCCAACGACGGTGATGCGGCCCGCGTCCGCGGCCTCCCGGGCGGCCGCGAGCACCGACGGCCAGTCCCGGGGGGTGGCGCCGCCCCGGCTAAGCCCGGTGTCGGCCTTCAGGTGAACCCGGGCCGGCTGGCCGCTGACGGCCGCCGCTTCGGCCAGCTTGCGCACCATGCCCGCCGATCCGGCCGACAGGTCCACCCGGGCGGCGACGGCCTCGGCGTGGTCGTGCTCGGGGACGGCCATCAGGCAGAGGATTGGTTCACCGATACCTGCCCGGCGCAGTTCGAGCGCCTCCGCCACGTGCACGACGCCCAGCCAGCCGGCGCCGCCGCGCACCGCCGCCCGGGCGGCCGGCACCGCGCCGTGGCCGTACCCGTTAGCCTTGACCACGGCCATCATCGCGGCCGGGGCCACGTGCGCCCGCAGCGCCCCGATGTTCCTGGTGATCGCGCCGAGTTCGACGCTAGCCTCCGCATGGCTGTCCATAGGGAACAATGCTATGGCCAGATCACGCCCAGTTCCCGCCATCGGAGACCGCGAGGAACGCCGCGTGCAGCGCCGCGACCACGTCGGACGCGCCGATCGGCGCCTCGCCGCCCGACCCCCTGCCAGCCGCCCCGCCCGCCGCCCCGGCTGGCCCGCGGCCGGCGGTGGCGGCGGCGATCCGGGCGGCCAGGCCGTGCAGGTAGGCGGCCGCGATCGCGGCCTGCGGCGCGGCCAGCCCCTGCGCCAGCAGCGCGCCCGCGAGCCCGGCCAGGACATCGCCGGTGCCCGCGGTGGCCAGCCACGACGACCCGGTTGTGTTGATCAGGACGGGATCGAGGTTGTGCGGCGGCGCGACCACCGTGGTCGATCCCTTGAGCAGCACGCACGCGCCGAACTCGGCCGCCGCGCGCCGCGCGTGCTGCAGCCGGCGCGCGGCCACGTCGGCCGGATCGGCCCGCAGCAGCCGGCTGAGCTCGCCCGCGTGCGGGGTCAGCAGCGTCGGCGCGGCCCGCGGCAGCAGGTCCCGGTGGCTGGCGAGCAGCCCGAGCCCGTCCGCGTCGATGAGCACCGGGAGGTTGGTCGCGAGGACCGCCGCGAGCCGGTCGAGTGCCGCCGCGTCGGTCCCCATCCCCGGGCCGGCCACCCACGCCTGCACCCGGCCGACGTCACCAGGGAACTGGAACTTCCGCTCCGCCGGGGAAGAGCCGCTTTCTTCTGAACGGACCGTTGTTTCACCCGGCAGCTCGGTGATTATCACCTCGGGGTGGACGAGCCGGACCCCGGCCGCCGCGTTCGCGGCGGTCACCAGGCGCACCATGCCCGCGCCGCCGTTGACCGCGCCGCCGGTCGCCAGCAGGGCCGCTCCGGTGTACTTGTCGCTGCCCGCGAGCAGGCCGAGCACGCCGCGGCGGTACTTGTCCGACTCGGCCGTGGGGCGCGGCAGGATGTTCGCTATGTCCGCCGCCTGCGGGGCGCTCGCGGCTGGGGGCTGTTCGAGGTACGGCGCCAGGCCGATGTCGACCAGCTCGACGACCCCGGCGTGGCCGCTGCCAGGATCGGTCAGCAGTCCCGGCTTGAGCGCGCCGAAGGTCACGGTGACGTCCGCCTGGACCGCCGGGCCCTCGACTTCACCGGTGTCCGCGTCGATGCCGCTCGGCAGGTCGACCGCGAGGGTGGTCGCCGCGGAGTTGGCGGTCAGCGCCGCCAGGGTGGCGAACGGCTCGCGGAGGCCGCCCTTGCCCCCGATGCCGAGCAGCCCGTCGATGATCAGGTCCGCGTGCCCGATGGCGTGCCGCGCGTCGCGCCCGGCGTCGTAACCGGCGCCGCCGGCGTCGGGCCGGGTGTCATCGGGGCCGCGGGGTGGTGCCGCGGTCACGAACCGTCCGCCGGCCGCCCTCAGCGCGGCGGCGCCGCCTGGGTGCATACGCGGCCCGGCCTGGATCGCGGTGACGGCCACGCCCCGGCGGGCCAGCAGCTCGCCCGTGTAGAGTGCGTCGCCGCCGTTATCGCCGGTGCCGACGAGAAGCACGACGCGCGCGCCGTAGAGATGGCCGGGCTCCTGGCGCAGCAGGCTGGCGGCGACCGAGGCGAGCCCGGCCGCCGCCCGGTGCATCAGCGCACCATCAGGGACAACCGCCATCAGCTTGGCCTCGGCGGCGCGGACCTTGGCAACCTGGTAAGCATCTCGCATGCTTTAGTATCTCCACCCGGGGGACGACCCCCCGGGGACCCCCCGATATGGGGGGCTCCCGCCCCCCATGCCCCCCGGGGATACCCGCAGAGACCGCGGGCACCCCGGGGTTTGTGGTGGCTAGGATTTAAGTCTGTACCGCCCCCGGGGACGCCCCCCGGGGACCCCGTTAGACCCAGCCGAGGCCGGGCGGGCGATCGCCCTCGGCGATGACGACGGCGGAGGCGATGCCGGCGTCGTGGCTCAGCGACAGGTGCCAACGGCTGACGCCGAGGCGAGCGGCGGCGGCGGCGACCGTGCCGTAGACCCGCAGCGACGGCCGTCCCCCGTCGTCGGTGACGACCTCGGCGTCGGTCCATAGCAGCCCGCGCGGGGCGCCGAGCGCCTTGGCGAGGGCCTCCTTGGCCGCGAAGCGGGCCGCCAGGGAGTGCGTCGGCAGGCTGCGTTCCCCGTCGGTGAACAGGCGCCCGGCCAGGCCCTGCGTGCGGCTGAGCGCCTGCTCGAAACGGATGATCTCGACGACGTCGATGCCGACGCCGATGATCACGACATCGCGAGGCGGACCGCGTCGGCCAGCCGCCCGGCCACCGCGTCGGCCTGCTCGGCCTGCCTGGCCTCGACCATCACCCGGATCACGGGCTCGGTCCCGCTCGGCCGCAGCAGCACCCGTCCGGCGTCACCCAGCCCGGCCCGCGCCTCCGCCACCGCCACCGCGACCGCCGGATCGGCCATCGCGCGGTCCTTGTCGCCCCGGACATTGATGAGCACCTGGGGGTACCTGGTCATCAGCTTCGCGGCGGCCGAGACACCGATGCCCGCGCCGTTCACCGCCGCGAGCAGGTGCAGGCCGGTCAGCACGCCGTCGCCGGTGGTGGCGTAGTCAAGCTGGATGATGTGCCCGGACTGCTCGCCGCCGAGCACGTAGCCGCCGTCACGCATCGCCGCGTACACGTGCTTGTCGCCGACCGGGGTCTCGACCACGCCGATGCCCGCATCGCGCATCGCGTCGTGGAAGCCGAGATTGGACATCACCGTGACCACCACGGCGTCGCCGGTCAGCTGGCCGGAGCGCTTGAGATTGGCGGCGAGCACGGTCAGGATCTGGTCACCGTCGAGCGGCTGGCCGTCGCCGTCCACCGCCAGGCAGCGGTCGGCGTCGCCGTCGAACGCGAGGCCGGCGTCGGCGCCGTGCTCGGCAACCGCCGACGCGAGCGCCGCCAGGTGCGTGGACCCGACCCCGGCGTTGATGTTGTCGCCGTCGGGGGCGGCGCCGATCGCGATGACCTCAGCGCCTGCCCGCCGCAGCGCGCGCGGCCCGATGCTGTAGGCGGCGCCATGCGCGCAGTCCACGACCACCCGCAGCCCGGTCAACGGCGGGTGACCGGATATCGCCGCCTGCGACGAGAGGGTGGCGAGCAGATGCTCGAGGTAGGTCTCGTTGGCCGAGTACGCGTCGGTGACCCGGCCGAACTCGGGCGCTGCCTGCCCGGGACCGGGACTGACCCGGCCGCCGCGGGCGGCGTGCAGCCCGGCCTCGATCTCGTCTTCTGTTTCGTCGGCCAGCTTGACGCCACCCCGGCCGAAGAACTTGATCCCGTTGTCGGCGGCCGGGTTATGGCTCGCGGACAGGACAACGCCGAAGTCTGCGTTGAGGGCGCCCGTCAGATAGGCGACACCAGGTGTCGGAATGACGCCAAGGCGGTGCACATCCACGCCGAGGCTGGCGAGGCCGGCGACGACGGCGGCCTCGAGGAAATCGCCCGAGGCCCGCGAATCGCGGCCGATCACCGCGAGCGGCCGGCTAGCGCCGTCGGACCGGGTCGCGGCGGGTGCCAGTACAGGCGGTGCCAGTACAGGCGGTGCCAGTACAGGCACTGCCGCGACCGCCAGGTCCATGGCGAGCTGGGCCGTCAGATCAACCCCAGCGACCCCGCGCACACCGTCAGTACCGAAGAGTCGGCCCATGTCGGTAGATCCGGGTACCAGCCGGCGACTAGCGCTTCGAGTACTGAGGAGCCTTGCGGGCCTTCTTGAGTCCGTACTTCTTCCGCTCGGTCACGCGGGAGTCCCGGGTGAGGAAGCCCGCCTTCTTCAGCGGCGGGCGGTTCTCCGGGTCCACCAGGATCAGCGCGCGGGCCACGCCGAGCCGGAGTGCGCCGGCCTGGCCGGAAACGCCGCCGCCGACGATACGCGCGATCACGTCGAAGTTGCCCTCGGCGCCGAGCGTCACGAACGGCTCGCCGACGATCTGCTGGTGGACCTTGTTCGGGAAGTACGAGTCAAGGGGCCGGCCGTTGATCGTCCACTGGCCGGTGCCTGGCACGATGCGCACCCGGGCGACGGCCTCCTTGCGGCGGCCCGTCCCGTTGGCGTGGCCGGTGACAACCGGACGGCGCGCGGCGCGCGGCGCGGCGGCCTCGGCGGACTCGGTGGTGTACTCCGAGGGGGCGTTCTCGGGGTCAAAAGGCTCTTCGGCAAACTCCTCAGAGAGGTATGCCGCGTCGTCTGCGGGCGTCTCTACGCCAGTGGGCTCGGCCACGTTGCTCTTCCTCACGCTTCCTTGCGGCACTACTACTGGGAGATCTGCCGGATCTCGTACGGCTGCGGCTGCTGGGCCTGGTGCGGGTGCGTCGGCCCCGCGTAGACCTTGAGCTTGCTAAGCGTCTTGCGGCCAAGCGAGTTCTTGGGGATCATCCCCTTGACCGCCTTCTCGACGGCGCGCGTCGGGTGCTTGGCCATCATGTCCGCGTAGCTGATCGAGCGAAGGCCGCCCGGGTACCCGGAGTGCCGGTAGGCGCGCTTGTCCTCCAGCTTGGTGCCGCTTAGTGCCACCTTGTCCGCGTTGATCACGATGACAAAGTCACCGGTGTCGATGTGCGGAGCGAAGATGGGCTTGTGCTTGCCCCGCAGCAGCACCGCCACATGGCTGGCCAGACGGCCGAGCACGACGTCGGTGGCGTCGATGACATGCCACTGACGCGTGATGTCACTGTCCTTTGGGCTGAAAGTGCGCACAGTCGTTTAGCCTTCGCATGTGGTTCGTGATCCTCAAGACCCTGCTACCAAGAAGACCCTGCTACCAGGAGATCCAGTGTCGGGTCATCGCAGCGGGAAATGCTGCTCGTCGCGGATGACGCCAATGCAGCATACTCGAATCCGCGCGTACTGCCAAAGCGCGCAGACACCCCTGCCGTTTATCGTCTTAGCTTACCGCACCGCCGGCGCTTCGGGTGCCGTCATCGCGGGCAAGGCAGGCGGCCCTGGGGCCCTCTGGTGCCCCAATACTGAAGACCGCCCTTGCCGAGCTAATACGGACGCTACCCTCATTGACATGGGATACCGGGGTGAGGACACTTCCCGCACGCCCGCGAACTGGGAACAACAGCCGCCTAGGCAGTCGTCGCCCGGCGCCGGGCAAGGCAGCGCGGGTTCGTGGGTCGACGGGACGCAGCAGGGCTACGACTACGACGACTATGCCTCAGGCGGCGTCGGCTACGGCTATGAGAGCGGCGGCTACGGCGGTTACCCGCAGCAGCAGGATCCGGGTCAAAGGCCGGAAGCACAGGCTCCGGGTGCACAGTACGGCCAGCGCGACGCGTACGGGTCGCAGCCGCCCTACGGGGCCGCGGGCGGCTACCAGCAGCCAGCCGGCTACGACGCCCCCGCCGGTTACGGCGACCCGGCTGGCTACGGCCAGCCGGGCAGTTATGCGGGCCCGGCCGACTACGGCTACCAGCAGCCTGGCGGGGCCGCCCCCGGGTACCGCCCGCAGCCCGGCTACGGCCAGCAGAACTACGCTGAGCAGAGCTACGGACAGCCGCCCGAGCCGGGCTACGGCGCGCCCGGCGGCGGTCCGGAGCACTACCAGGCGGATTACCAGGGCGGCTACTCGCCCCGGCCCGACGGCTCCGGTGCCTACCCAGGCCAGGACGCCGGGAACGACTGGTACGGCGGGCAGCCCGCCGCGGCCTCCGGCGCCAGCTTCGCCGACACCGGCACGTACGCGCTGAACGGCCGGATCATCGACGAGTACGGCACCGGCCCGCGCGAGGCGCTGCGCGATCCGGCTCGCGGCTACCCGCCCGCCCCGGGGCAGCCGCAGGGTCCCGGGCAGCCGCAGGGCCGCCCCCAGTTGCCCGCGCCCGCCCGGCCGGTGGTCTCCGGCCCGCAGGCCTTCCCCCGCAACGGCGGGCAGGAAAACTACGACGACTACGACTCATACCCCGGCTATGGCGGCGAGCAGGCCGCCGGGCGCGGTGGACGCGGCCCAAGCGGCGACTTCCCAACCGCCTTCCGCGGCACCACCGGCGACTACCCGACGACGGTCGGCACCCCGGGCGGCGGTTACCCCGCGGCCGACCGCAACCCGAGCGGCGAGTACCCGACCACGGTCCGCAATCCGAGTGGCGGTTACCCCGCGGCCGACCGCAGCCCGAGCGGCGGCTACCCGGCGGCGGGCCGCGGCGGCTACGACGGATACGGCGACGATGCCCCCTACCGTGAGACTGGCGGACGGGGCTATGCCGACTACCGCGCCGCGGGCGTCGGCTATGACGCCCCGCCCGGCGGAGACCACGGGGGCGGCTACGACGACTATCCGGCCGCTGACGACCTTTACCAGGACCAGTACGGCGAGGACGCGGCACAGCCCGGCGCCGGTAAGAAAGGCAAGAGCGGGCGCACCAAGGCCGGGAAGGGCGCTGCCAAGGAGCGCGCCCCCAAACCTGCCAAGCCCGGCAAGCCGGTCGGCCCTGGCGGCCCTGGCGGCCGCCGGAACCGGCGCCCGGTGGGCTGGGTCGCGCTTGGCGTTGCCGTCCTGGTGGTCGCCGCCGCCGCGGCGTACGTCTTCGTGCTGAACCCGGACTCGAAGGGCAAGAGCGCCGCCAACGCGGGCCCGTTGCCGAGCGCCGGCAGCGAGCCCTCGTCGCAGGCCTGCGTCAAGGTGTACGGGGCGTACTGCCACATCGAGAGCCGCACCCTGGACCCGACGCCCCTCACCGTCGGCGAACTGTTCCCGCAGGTGGTCAACAACGAGACCAACGGGAAAATCACCAGCTCCTTTACCCTGGCTACCACCAAGGTGGACAAAACCTGCTCAGCCGCGGTGATCGGGTCGAGTCTGATCACGCAACTGAAGGACGGCCAGTGCTCGCAGGTGCTGCGCGCGAGCTATGTGTCAGGGGACGGCAAGATCATGGGCACCATCGGCGTGATCAACCTGGACACCACCAACCAGGCACACTACGCGGGCAAGGTGGTCGACGAGAACGACTTCATCGCCCCGCTGGCCGCGAGCAAGGGCGTCGCGAAGAAGCTCGGCCAGGGCACCGGCGTCGTCGAGGCCGAGTTCAAGGGCCACTACCTGATCCTGACCTGGTCTGAGTTCATCACCGGCGCCAATCCGTCCACCACGGCGGAAGACAACCAGCTTGAGCAGTTCAGCAGCGACCTGGTAGCGGGCACGGTCAACATCCCACTGAGCCAGCGGATGGTCACCGGCGACGCGCCCAGCCCCGGCGCTACCGCCTAGCGGGCGGTGGTCAGTCGGCTGTAGTGCGGACACCGCGGGTGAGGACGGCGCGGGCGGCCAGTTGGCCAGGGTCCGGATAGCGGACCTCTTCCAGGCAGAGGCCGTGCGGCGGAACGACCTGCACCCCGGGATCGCGGACGGCCGCCGCCAGCACCTCCGACGGCCAGGACGGCGGGCGGCCGCCCGCCCCGACCGGGATCAGCGCGCCGACGAGGGCGCGCACCATGTTGTGGCAGAACGCGTCGGCGATCACGCAGCCGACCGCCACCCCGTCGGCATCGCGCTGCCAGTCGAGACGGCGCAGTGCGCGGACGGTGGTGGCACCCTCCCGGCGGCGGCAGAAGGCGGCGAAGTCATGCTCGCCGAGCAGCCGCGACCCGGCCTCGTTCATGGCGGCCAGGTCGAGCGCGCGCGGGCTCCAGAGCGTGTCATGCCGCCGCAGTGGATCCGCCCGGGCCGGGTCATCGCAGATCCGGTAGGCGTACCGCCGCCACAGCGCGGAGAACCGCGCGTCGAATCCCGCCGGGGCGGGACTTATCGCGCGGACCCGGATGTCGGGCGGCAGTGCCCGCGACAGCCGACGCAGCGCGGCGGCGCCGTGCGCCGTCCATGATTCGGCCGGCAGGTCAGCGTGCGCGGCCTGCCCCCGCGCGTGCACCCCGGAGTCTGTCCGCCCGGCGACGGTCAGCCGCGGCGGCTCCGGCCGCCGGAGCACGTGCCCGAGTGCCAGGGAGAGCTCACCCTCCACGGTCCGCTGACCGGGCTGCGCCGCCCACCCGGAGAAGTCTGTCCCGTCATAGGAGAGATCAATCCTGACCCGCACCACAGGGCCATCAGTCAACGCACCGACCTCCCGGCAGAGTTCCGTAAGCACCGCGTGGGGAACAAGTAAACAAGAAACGGGCAGCTCACCAGGTGAGCTGCCCGTTCTCGTTCGCTATACGGCGCGGAGATTAAGCCTCCGGCTCGGCGGGGTCCTCGTCGAGGTCCTCCGCCCCCTCAGCGCCGGCCAGCTCCGCCGCGGTCTCGGCGTCGGCAGCGGCCTCTTCCTCGACAGCGAGCTTCTGCTTGGCAGCGTCCGCCGACTCGTCAAGGTCCTCCGCTCCGTGCGCGCCCGCGAGATCGGCCGCGGTCTCGGCGTCGGCCGCGGCCTCCGCCTCAACGGCGGCCTCCGCGACCGAATTCGGGACCGGCGAGGCCGCCGGCGGGCGGCGGGTGCGGCGGCGCGACTTGCTCGCGCCGAGTTCCTCCGTGACCAGCTCGATGACCGCCATGGGGGCGGCGTCGCCCTTGCGGTGGCCGATCTTGGTGATTCGGGTGTAGCCACCAGGACGCTCGGCCATGGCCGGGCCGATCTCGGTGAACAGGGTGTGCACGATGCCCTTGTTCGTGATCACGGTCAGCACCTGGCGACGGGCATGCATGTCACCGCGCTTGGCGAAGGTGATCAGCTTCTCCGCGTACGGGCGCAACCTGCGCGCCCGGGCCTCGGTCGTGGTGATCTTCCCGTGCTCGAAGAGGGAGGTGGCCAGGTTCGCCAGCATGTGCTTCTGGTGAGCCGGGCTGCCGCCCATCCGGGCACCCTTGGTAGGCGTGGGCATTGAAACCCTTTCTGTCGCGCCGACGCCGAATCAGTACTGCTTAGTACTGCTCGGTCTCGACGTAGCTCTCTTCTTCTTCGCCGCCGAAGTTGTCCACGGCGCTGCTCGGGTCGAACCCGGGCGGTGAGTCCTTGAGCGCCAGGCCCATGTCGATCAGCTTCTGCTTGACTTCCTCGATGGACTTCGCGCCGAAGTTCCTTATGTCGAGGAGGTCCTGCTCGCTGCGCGCGACCAGTTCGCCCACGGT
>JBEKEK010000102.1:0-27492 GCA_050013875.1 Trebonia sp.
GATGTGCCACATCAGCATCTGGCCGAAGTTCATCACGTTGAAGAACGCGCCGACCCCGACCGAGTTGAACGCGTCCTTGCCGCTGGCGGAGATCCACTGGGAGTCGAAGTTCTGCTGCGACACGTAGCCGCTGAAGCACTCCACCACCGAGGCCACGAACGCGACCACGCCGGTGATCCAGGTCCACGTGCGTCGACCGCGCCAGGCCGCCATCCAGAACTTGCCCCATAGATGGATGACCAGCAGCGCCATGAACAGCTCGACGCTCCACAGGTGCAGGCTGTTGAAAAAATGCCCCAGCGAGTTGTAATGCCACCAGTCAGGACCGCCGAGCGCCAGGGCGAACCCGCTCACGACCGCCACCCCGAGCGCGGCCAGCGAGCCCACGCCGAACACGTAGATCCAGGATGCGACATAGGCGGGCTGGCTGTCGGGCAGCAGCTTGCCGGGCGGCAGCGTCTTCAGCGCGCGGCGCCGGAGCCGGGCCGTCCACATCCCGGCCGTGCCGTCATCGGGCAGCTGCACCGCCCCGGCCCCGTCGGCATCCGAATCGGTGACGTCGGCCGCCGCCACCGGTTCGCCCTTGGGGAACGGGAGCAACAGCGCGGCCCCGAAGATGGCGACCATGACGCCGATCAGGACCAGGTTGGCGACCGTGACTTCAAAGATCGACCAGTGCAGGAAGGTGGCCGGGGAATTCACGCTAACCGCCCGGACGGAACGGCAGACGGACAGATCCAGACATGGGGCACCTCGCCGTGTACGTGCATAACGCCACCGAGGTCTGGAGCAGCCGTATTCATGATCTTTGCAGTGGCCGTGCTCGCCACCGCTCCACTGCGTACGCTATGCCCGTTAAGCCCGCGGTGCAAGCGCTCCAGCGCGGATACTCGCAAGGCGTATCGTCTGGACATTAGGGCAGATATCACCGCTTGGATCGCAATAGCCCGGAGGTGCGATGATCTCGTCCGCACAACTGATCGGCTTCACGCTGGCTTCGTTCGTCCTGATCGTGGTGCCCGGTCCCGGCGTGCTGTTCGTCGTGGGGCGGGCGCTGTCACACGGACGGCGAACCGCGTTCGCGACCGCGGCCGGGCACGCGGCGGGCAACTACGTGGTCGCCGCCTGCGTGGCGGTCGGCCTCGGCACCGTGCTGCAGCGTTCCGCGCAGGTGTTCATCGCGGTCAAGCTGGCCGGGGCGCTGTACCTGGTGATCCTGGGCGTGCGGGCGATCAGGCACCGCCGGTCGCTGGCCGCGGCGATGTCGGCCGCGGCGGGTTCGGGTGATGGCTGGCGCGCACCGCGGGACGGGCTGGTCGTCGGCGTCACCAACCCGAAGACCTACATGCTGTTCGGCGCGATCCTCCCGCAGTTTGTCAACCGTGGCGCCGGGGACGTCCCGGCGCAGATGCTGCCGCTCGCGCTGATCTCCGTCGCCATCGGGCTGGTCTCCGACAGCACCTGGGGGCTGGCCGCCAGCGGGGTCCGCGCCTGGTTCGCCAAGTCGCCGCGCCGGTACGAGCTCGTCGGCGGCGCGGGCGGCCTGGCGATGATCGGCGTCGGCGTCACCATCGCCGTTACCGGCCGCAAGAACTGATAGTGGCTACCCGGAATGGCCTGCAGGCCCGCGTCGAAATGGTTTTTGCCACCCGGCGGGTAGTCATACATCCTGGCGGGATGCGCATTTGACGTGCTGATTTCCAGCACAGGCAAATATTAGCGATCCACCGTATTCCACCTGACTTTCCCGCCCACTCCCGCCCCCCCGTCTACTAACGAGATCTACTGCGGCTCATACGCGGCTTCCCGCTGCCCGGCTTCACGGACCGCATGGCGCAGAGCCGCACGGAAGGCGCGGATGGCCGGCTGGCCGGCCGCGCCTGCCCGGACGCCGGTGGTGAGCCGTCGGTGCGGGCGGCCGGGGAGGCGCTGGACGCGGGCGTCGGGACGGGGCACGGCCGAAAGCAGCAGCCCTGGTACGACCGAGACGGCGTGCCCCCGTTCGGCCAGCAGGATCTCAAACAGCAGGTCAGAGCCTGCGTAGCGGACGTCCGGCTCGAACCCGGCCTCCCGGCAGGCGTTGCGCGCCCACTGGCCGGGGCTGGTGTCCGGCGGGTCGAGAATCCAGGGAGCGCCCGCCAGATCCGCCAGCCGGAATGGCCGGCCGTCGGCGGCATCGATGGCGTACCGGCCACGGGCGGGCAGCACGATGAAGAGCTCGTCGTTCGCGAGCAGCTGGGTGCGGGCACCAGTAACCGGCGGCAGGGCCACCCCGGGGTACTCCTCGCCAAGCACCAGGTCGAAGTCGTGCGCGAGCAGGCCCTCGAACGCCTGCACCTGCTGCGCATGGGTGATCTCGACCCGGAGCCCTGGGTGCCGCTGCGCCAGCCGGGTCAGCACCGACGGGATCAGCGCGAACAGGACCGACTGGAAGGAGGCGACCCGCAGGGTGCCGCGCACCTCGGTCGCCGAGGCGCGCAGCTCCGCCTCCGCCTCCTCAAGCCGTTCCAGGATCGCCTCGGTGTGCGTGACCAGGATGCGCGCCAGCGGGGTGAGCCGGACGCCGCGCCCGGCCGGCTCGAGCAGGGTCACGCCCGCCTCCGCCTCAAGCTGGCTGAGCTGCTGGGAGATCGCGGACGGGCTGTAGGACAGCGCCCGCGCGACGGCGGCGAGGGTGCCGCGCCTGTCCAGTTCGCGCAGCAGCCGCAGGCGGTGCACGTCGAGCACGGCTGGCGGACCTCCCGGGATAGATCGGTCAGGTTTTCTTATCATTATTGCTCGGAAACAATCGCTGGACGAATGGATCGGCGATCGGTGACTGTAGAGGTATGCAGATCAGCAGGCTGCCGCGATGACCACCCCGGCCACACCGGCAGCACCTCCGCAGTTCCCGGACCCCGCCGCTTCCCCCGTGCCCGTCCGTCCTGCCCTGGCCGGGAGCGGCGGGCGCAGCCCGCGCCGGACGGAAGGGAAAGCAGCGGGACGGCCGGGGACGGCGGTGCTGCTGGTGCTCGGATCCTGCACGTCGTTCCAGTTCGGCGCGGCGTTGGCGACCCATCTTTTCCCGGTGACCGGCGCACTCGGCGCGACGCTGCTGCGGCTCGGGCTCGCCGCGCTGGTGCTGCTCGCGGTCACCAGGCCCAACGTGCGCGACTGGCGGCGGGCGCAGTGGCGGCCCGTCCTGCTCTACGGGGTCAGCCTGGCCGGGATGAACGGGTTCTACTACGCCGCGCTCGCCCGGCTCCCGCTCAGCGCCGCGGTGACCATCCAGTTCCTCGGCCCGCTGACCCTCGCGGCGGCGCTCTCCCGCCGCTGGCGCGACGCCGGCTGGATCGTGCTCGCCTTGCTCGGCGTCCTCACGCTTGGGCTGGCCGACCGGCACGGCAGCGGGACCGGGCTCGATCCGGTCGGGATGGTACTGGCACTGGCCTCCGGCGGATTCTGGGCGCTGTACATCATGGCGGGCTCCCGGGCGAGTGCCGCCGTCCCCGGCCGCGGCGGCGTGGCCGTCGCGATGAGCGCGGGCGCCCTGGTCCTGCTGCCCTTCGGCGCGCTCGGCGCGTGGCACGCCGTCGGCCGGCCACTGCCGATGCTGCTCGCCCTCGGCGTCGCCCTGCTGGCTTCCGTCGTGCCCTACACGCTGGAGTTCGCGGCGATGCGGCGAATCCCCCGGCGGGTCTTCGGCATCCTGCTCAGCCTCGACCCCGCCCTCGCGACCCTGGCCGGGTGGCTGCTGCTCGGCCAGCACAGCTCCCCCGTCGCCATCGCCGCCGTCGCCGCCGTGATCATGGCGAGCGTCGGCTCCACGTTGAGCGCCAGGTAGCGAACGCCGGGACGGGCGGGGGCTCATCCGTACGGTCAGGCAGGCCTGCCCTGTTGTGGTGCCGGTAACTTGACCCTGGCTTCAGAACGGCTGTGGGCTGATCACGCAGAATAGCCGACGGTTGGCAGCGGCCGAGCTGACGTCCGGGTGGTCAGCTCCGAGCAGCTCCGCTAGCTCCACGATGACCTGCTGCCGTTCGGCGGCAGCGACGTCAAGCTCCAGCTGGCGCTGCGTCAGCAGCAGGTTGGCACGGCATCGTAGCGTATCCGGATGCTGCGGTCCGAGCACCCTCAGCCGTCTGGCCAGGACCAGTTCTTCTACTTCGGCGGCTTCGGCCAACCGTCCGAGACAGGCCAGTGCACTCCCCCGTATCTGCTGTGCGGACAGCGTACAGGGATGATTTGGACCGAACCGGGACGTCAGCCCGTCGGCGGCAAGCTCTGCCCGCGTCAGCGCGAGCGCGTAGTCATCCTCGAGACAGAGCGCGGCGGCTATATTCAGCCTGCAGATGAGCGCGTTCGGGTGGGCCGGTCCCAGCCGCGTCTCGTAGACGACCAGGACCTCTTCCATGGCGTTCCTGCCAACGTCGAGGCGTCCGAGAGCGAGCTGGTTAAGCGCCTGACTCAGCCGGCCCGCCAGCGCGTCATCACTGTCCGGGCCGAATCCGCGGCTCAGCCCGGATACTGCCGCGTCGACGTTCACCGCCGCCTGCTCCAGGTCGCCGGTGCAGCGCTGCGCTATGCCCAGCCAGAGACGCGCGTTCAAAGTGATGCGGGCGTCGTCGCCGAGCTGCTCATGCGCCAGCGTCACCACTTCTGTCATCATGCGCGCCGATTCCCGGTAGCGTCCGGCCTCAAGGAGATCGCGGGCGACGGCTGCCATCGAGTCCAGCGTCCTCGGGTGCTCGGGTCCGTATAGAGAGACCCGCCGCTTAAGGGTCTGCCTGTCCCGCCGCAGCGCATCGCGGAAGTCCCCGTTCAGCAAGCTGGACAGGGCCAGGCTATTCGCCGCCGAGAGCGTGCCCCCGTAGTCCTCGCCGAACCCGCTCCTCAGCGCCCAGAACTCGTAAGTCTCTTGATCGAGCGCGAGAGCCTCCTGATAAGCACCCAGGGCTCGCAGATCGGCGGCCAGGCTGCTCCGGGTCAACAGGGTGTGCGGATGCTCCTCCCCCAGCAACTCGCGCTGTCCGCGTAGCGCCGCCTCGTCCAGCGCCCGGCCCTCCTCGAACCGCCCGAGGTCGCGCAGGATGTTCGCCAGGTTGAACTGCAGCCGGTACAGCTGCTTCTGCAGCGACCTGACCGTCGGGAGATCGGTTTCGGTGTCCAGCATCGCGGTCCAGGCGCTCTCGATGGTCTGCGCCTGCCGGTGGCCGGACTCTAGGTCATCGCGTTGACGGAGATAACGCACCCGGTCGATCAGCAGGTCGCGGACTGGCTCCCTGGCGGACAGCTCCGGCTGCGATGGGCGCAGGTGCGGCCAGATCTGCCGGTAGCCCGCCCACATCCGCGGGTCGTCCACCTCGCCCCTCGGGCGGACGGCGACCAGCAGCGTGTGGGCGTCGTTTCGTGCCGCCGCCAGTTCCTCCGCCGACATTCGCTCGCGCACAACCGTCTGGACGACTGGGTGAATGACGATCTGGCGGGTGGTGTACTCCACCTTGATCAACGCGAGCAGCTCGATCTGCTTGATAAGCCTGGCGATCATGGCGGATTCCGCAATGCTGCCGTCGAGGCCTCGCAGCGCGTTTACCATCGCGTCGTTATAGATCAGGTCAAGGCTGATCTCCGGCGCCATCACCGCGCAGATCCTGAGCAGTTGGGCAGCAGCGGCTGACTTGCGCTCGAGCTGATCGATAGATAGGTGCCACGCCTCCGCGACCGCCTTCGGATACGCGCCCAGCGCATTCCCCGCGGGCAATGGGCGGACCGCCTCTGCCTTAAGCCTGCGCAGGTACTCGGGGACGGGCATCGCTTCGCTGGCGAGCAGGGCGCCCGCCGCGGCCACCGCGAGGGGCATATCGCCAAGTTCCGCCGCTAGCTCATTGGCATCGGCCGCAGCGATGGCGGGCAGCCGCCGACGCAGATGGCTGACGCTCTCCGGACGCTCGAAGTAGCCGAGCCGCAGCACCTTGTACCGGGCGGACTGATTTTCCCAACTTTCGCTGCGCGACGTTATAAGGGTATGGCCTCCGCTCGATGGCAGCAGGCGCCCGACGGCCTCAATGTCTTCCGCGTTGTCGTAGATGAGGAGCCAGCGCCCGTCCGCCCAATCGCTCAGGAACCGCAGAACCTGCCGGGCTACCGCGGTTACGCCGCCATCGGCGGGGACGCTTGCCTCGAACACCTCCCGCAGCCGCTCGCCCAGATCCACGAGTGACGCCTCGATGTACTGGGGTTGCTCGCAATTCAGCCACCACACGACATCGTAATCTTCCTTGAAGCGATGCGCGTATTCCAGCGCCACCTGCGTCTTGCCGACGCCCCCAAGACCCGGGCTGGCCGGCATCTGCAGCACGGCCGCTCCGCTACGCGATCTCAGTTCTTCGCGAAGCTGCCTCAGGAAAGCATCCCGGCCCGTGAAGGTGGGGTTACGTGTCGGCAGGTTGTCGATCCGGTCGCGGGTGTCGCCTGGATAGCGCATCACGCCGGTCACCGACTCGCGCTCCGGCGGCCGGATGCCCTCGAACCGGTCGATCAGGCGGTCCACCGCCTCGGCCTCGGAGAGATCGACTAGGGAGATGACGGGCACCTCCTCCGATGCTCCGGGCGGGATGTACGAATCCGTGACCGAGATGAGCGCATCGGGCTCCGCGTCCGCCGGGGAATCCTCTCGGAGGGCCAGGTAGGAGTCGGACATGACGGCGACGACTTGGGCGCGCGTCCCCTCGTCGGCCGAGCCGTCTACCTGCTCGCCGACCAACCTGGCCGCCAGCCCTGAGCCGGCCAGCACCGCGGCGATCCACTCGGCCCACAGCTGATCTGGCGGGCTGAAGTCGATGATAATTTCTGGTGGACTCGTTGACGGCGTACGGGAGAACTTCCGCCAGGTCCGCAGTCGCAGCCACTCCTGCCTCGGGGGAAGCCGGGTGATCGCATTCCCGGTGATCCGCGCCGCGATCCGCTCGTAGGACGCCAGCAGCGAATCTGCGGTGCCGGGCCGGTCACCGAAGGCGGCCAGTGTCTCCTCATAGGCGTATCCCGCCTGGTATGGCACCTCCACCTCGGCCCAGTACTGCCGCAGTTGCTCCGGCGGAATTCCCGCGGGCAATCCGGCGAACTGGCGCGCAGCGAATTCCATGCCAGCGGAGACTTTGTCCTCCCGCGAGTGGTCAATGCGCATCGGCACGGGCAGTATCACGATGTTTCGTTCGGTGAACCGCTCGATCTGCTTGGCTATCTTGGCAGTGCCGTCTATGCCCTGCGTGCTCAACGTGAAGCAGGCGACTACCACGTCAGGCAGGTGCAGCGTGCAGATATCCGCGATATCGGACAGCCCAGTTCTGCTGTCGATAAGGACATAATCGTAGGCGCCTTTCAGGTACGCACGCAGCGCGTCGAAAAACTCGCCTCCATACAGACGATCGTAAAAGGTGTCCCAATCGAGCGCGCTTAGCGAATTCTTATATACACCGTTATCCTGCTGGCCCGGCGAAAGGAAATCAATGGAGCCATCCTCAGGAAACCGCCAACCCACCGGGACCGCGAAGCGGCTCACCCGGGAAACGTACTCATCGATGAGCCTTGCGACCGTGCCCCGCGCCACCCGTTCCGATTCCGCATCGTGAATGTCGAATGTTCCGCCTTGATCGGCCTCATCAATCGCCCACTCGTATCCTCGGATGAAGTCAACAATGCCCGGCCCTCCGCTAACCCCGGGCTCCATGAATGGTGCGAAGAACCTGTTCAGGCCAGGCGACTCCAAGTCCCAGTCGGCGATCAGGACACGCATGCCATTGGCCGCGAGGATCCAGGCCACGTTCGCGAGCGCCATCGTCCGTCCGGTTCCGCCCTTGAACGAGTAGAACGTCACGATCTGGCCGGCGCCAGGCGACGGCCGTGCACTCACCTCAGCCAACTCGCCCCCCTTACGCACCTCATGCGGCGGGTCCATCGGACCAACCCAGACGGGGGCGTCCGGACGGCCGTGACAATACTACACGGCTGCTGCGATATCGCAGGTATTGCCGTTCGGCGTCCGAGACCAGCCGCGGGACAATGGAAACGAATTGATCCAGCGAATTGACACCACCCGCCGCCCGGCGTGCCGTTTCCGTCGGCAGCGCCGCAGCGCTTGCCAGTGTGTCAAATACCACCTCTGCGAGCTTGTTCCCAGGCTGGTCATCCGGGGCCACGACGACCACCGGTAGCACCCATGGGGGCAGCCCGTTGGCGACCGCCCGGAGCGTGGCCCGCCCGGCCCCGTCGCCGATGAACGCGGGGTCGATCACGATGATCCCGGGTCGCCGGGCGGCGTTGTCGGCCCCTTGCCCGACCGCGCCGACCCGCCCCTGGAAGTCGAGCCGGTCAGCGATTTGCCTGGCGTATTCCGCCAGCGGGAGCTCCTGCCCGGGGAAGGGGCGCCACTGCGCGGGAGTCTCCCCGTACGCCCGCGGACCGTGGCTTTGCGGCGCGCTGGCGACCGTGGGCGCGGCGACCTCAATCATGAAAATCGGTGGCCGAGCGCCCACCGCGAACTCGCTCGCCAGACTTTCTATGTCACCGATCCTGGACGGCTCGACGGGCTCGATGGGATCTCGCTCCGCGAGCTCGACGATCTGCGCCGCCAATCGGTTCACGACAGCTAGGTACGCGTCGTCGTACCTAAGCTTAAGCAGAGCACGCAGCCCGTTGTCGGCGTAGTCAGCGTCGGTAACACCGGCGGACAAGGACTCGCGCAGTCCGGGCGGATCATGAAATCCGGCAAGCGGCGCCCACAGTACGGGCACGACCCGGCGGACCGGATTGCCTCGGGCGGCTTCCATAACGCGCTTCCTGAAGTAGGCGAGCTCCCGCCCGGGCCATGAGTTCGTCAGGTATCCGACTGAATAGAGCGGAACAAACACCTGGGCCGCACTCATGGCCCTGGTGATGAAATGCTTCCAGTCTGATCCGACGGGTATCCCCCGGTCGAAGAATCCGGAGACGGCTTCGTTACCGCCGGACGCGTGCCTGCGGACGGCGTTAGTTAGATCAGCGAAGAACCTCTCGACCAGTTCGTCGGGATCGGTTTCTGAACTTCCCGCCAGCGGATCGGAACGCGCATAGCTGAGAAAGAAGTAAGGAGTGGGAACATCATGAGCCTCGGTCATGGCGCACCAGACGCAAGGGCGTTCCTCAGCTCGTCAGGCACGAACAACCTGGGCCTTAGCCGCTGGCTATAGTAAATCTGCTGGATGCGCTTGGACAGATCCCAGACAACCTCGTGAAAGGCATCCTCCTGGCCGCCTCGCAGCAAGCCGAAAATACCCGCCTCGGCGTACTGCCTGGGCAGGTCCGGCTGCCGCTTCGTGCCCGGCGGCGTGAAGATCTGCACGTCGTTGACCGCCGCGGGCAACGTGAAGGGGATAGGCGCCCAGCGTACCGGGACAATCGAGGCCTGCTGTCGAAGTTTGTCCGCACCCGGCAGCGGCTCCCGCTCGCGCAGAGTGAAGGCGTGCCACTCCTTCCCGCACCATTCACTCTCCAGGTAGGGCACCGAAAGCAGCGCGACGAGTACTTGACAAGTGCCGAGCGCGTCTGTGAGTTCGTTCTGCCAGCGCGCGGCGGGCGGCAGGCTCTCGCTGTCGAGGAATGCCATGTCGGTGCCCACTGGCAGGGCGATCAATTCCTGGAGGTTGCCGCGCAGTTCGTTGAAGAAGCGCCCAACCGCCTGATCCGAAGCGGCGCCGGCGCGCGCATAGCTGATGAACACTGGCGGTGCGTTGTTCACTGAACCGCGCGAACCGCTCAACCCTGGTGCTCGCTCCCGCGGGGCTGGCGCCGGCGCATTTCCGCGCGCGGCATACAGGTCCCGATTGAGTGACACGGGGCCGGCTCCCGATTGCTCTTTCCCCTGGTCCTCCGTCGAAGGGGCCGCCCGGCCGGGGCCTTGCTCCTGCTCTGACCCGGGTGTCGCGGTCGGCAGGCCGAGCCGGACAGCGACGGCTCGCGGTACCCAGCTGAATATCTCCGCATTTGCCGCGACAGGACCGTCGGCTCGCTGCGCGATTGCGGGGAAGGTATGGCTTGCCCTGCCCGCGTGCTGGGCGATGTAGTCCGATGCGGCCGACAACACCGTAATCAGCTCGGAGCGGCGCAGCTCGCCGAGAAGCTCCTCGCGGACGCCCGGCTGAAACTCGTAGGTGTTGTCGCCGGTGCGAGATATCAGCCCGCCCAGAATAACTTCTGCTAGCGCGGACGGGTTCGAAGCCGGCATTGCCGCGTGCTGGACGAGGCGCATGATGGGAAGGGTTAGCGTGACGGCGGACAGGCAGACCGCAAGTTGATACGCCTGCGGGGATGCGCTTCCCCGGAAGCGGTCCATCGCGGCGCCGGACTCATTCTGAGTGATCGATGACGCCGGGATCGGATGGTCACCGCCTGCCGGCGTGACGGCGAGCGGCACCGCCGATGCCGATCCAGCGACAAGGCGGGCCCAGGAGTGCAGGGCGGTGGGTTCGACGCCGAGAAGGGGAATCGGGATGCCCGGGGTGCGGCGACGGCGACGGTAATCGACGCGAAGCTGAGTATTGCGGGGACCGAGTGTGTGCGCACTCAGCAGGACGGGCACTGTAGCCAGGCCGGTGCGGGGCCACATCTTTTCCGGAAGCATCTGCAGGACGACTACCGGGCCGGTATTGCCCCATTCGGCCAGGACGGCCGTAGCCGAACGGTCGTGCCAGCCCTCGGCAGCACCGTCGGTGACGACGAAAAAGAGTCGCCTACCGGCCCCGTCGATGAGCTCGCGAGGACTGCGTGGGCCGGCCATGGGGCCGGCCGGGAAGATCATGGGCTGCCCTTGCGGCCTGAGCCGCCAGGGGCGTACGTCACGGAAGGCCCCCGTGCCTGCGAGCACGGACCGCAGATCGGCGATCAGCGGACGCCACAGGTCCATCGACGACGAGGAATCGACAACCAGGACTGCGTCGAACCAGCGTTCCGGTTCAGGGCGCGTGACCGGCGTCCAAATGCCTGTATTCGCGATGAAAGCAACCGTCGCGTCTTCGTCGATGACTCGACGCCGACGGGAAGGGCCGTAGCGGCGCAGCGGCCGAAGCGCACGCTGGATGTCCTGTCGATGGTGCAGGCCTGGGATTGCCGGAACACCGACCGGGTGTCCCCGAACTGTGGAGCCCGCTGCGCGCGAGGTGCTGGCGCCGAGCGGGACTTGATCGTCGGAGGATGACGCCGATCCGGGCGCCGGCTTGCCATCTCGACCATCGTTCTCGTCAGCCAGTCGCTGTCCAAGCTCTGTCGCCGCAACGGACGGAGGTGCCACGTACTGCGCGAGCCAAATCGCCTCGGCGATTTCCCGTGCGGTGGGCTGAATACTCGCGGCATGCAGGGCTCCGATGACCGCGGCGAGTGACATGGCCGGTCAGTTGGAGACGCTGAGGTGGCGCAGCAGCAGGTCAGCCAGCTCACTGCGGCTATTGGCGCGGGTAAGGTCGCTGTGCATCGTGACAAAAATGGCATTAAGGAGTTGGTCGGTAGCCAGCTCGCCGATGCTCCGACGCTGAAGGAACTCAGCGATAAGATCGGCGCTCCCTGTCAGGGCTTGCTCACCCAGATGTGCCCGCACAATCGCTTCCAGCCGCTGGCTGTCCGGCTCGGCAATCTCCAACCGGACGCAGCGGCGCAAGAATGCAGGGGGGAAGTCCCGTTCGCCGTTGCTAGTCATGATGACGATCGGGAACGCTCGGCAGCGCACGGTTCCCTGCCGGATGCGCACCCGCGCACTGTCGTGCTCCAGGCTAACCTCCACCTCACTGTCGGTCTCCGCGATGCGCACCAGCTCCGGAATCCGGAACTCGCCTTCTTCGAGCACATTGAGCAGGTCGTTCGGGAGATCGACGTCACTCTTGTCTATCTCGTCGATAAGCAGAACGCGGGGCCGCTCATAGGGCAGGAGCGCAGTGCCAAGCGGACCTAGCTGCAGGTAACGGCCGATGCTAGTGGTGGATGCTTGAGGGACGAGGTTCGCATCTTGGAGCCGGGCGATCGCGTCGTACCGGTAGAGGCCATCCAGCAGCGTTGTGCGAGTGGTGACAGGCCAGCGCAGGACCGGAAACAGGTTCAGTTCGTGGGCGAGCGCGTAGGCGAGAGTGGACTTGCCGGTGCCCGGCCTCCCGGTGATCAGCAACGGCCGGCGCAACAGAATCGCGATGTTGACGAGTTCGACCTCCCGGTCCTCCGCCCGATAGGTGCGAGCGCGTTCAAAGTCATTCTGGTAGAGCTCGGCCCAGTCCCCCTCGTATGGCTGCGGCACGACCGGAGTGCCGTTGAACTGACGCCATGGCGGTGCCGGCGGCAGTTCCCAGTCATGAGGCTCACCGTCACCGTTGAAGATCCTGTCGATCATCCGAAATTCTCCAGTGGCTCATAGGGCGGCTCGCGAACACTCGCAACCGGATGCTTCATTCGGGCTGGATTGTCCCAGAGCAGCACTATGCCCCGGCAGTCGAGGTCGGCCGGGGCTGGGGGTCTCATGGCAGCTCGGTTACGTAGCTGCCGAACCTTTTCTGGCAGGTTCCCGATGCCTGACGCGGACAGGAGCGGATTGAACGCTGTCTGAAAACGCCATCCCGAGCAGGCTGGATCAGCCGTATTGGCATCGTGCTCTGGGCAGGTGCCGCGGCGCCAGACCGCCACCGGCATCCCAGAGCCTAGTGCAACCCGGAGCATTTCGCTGGTCTGTTCGCTTGAGAAGGGGCGGCGGCCTAGCCCCACGATGGCGGTTTCCGGGTGTTGTTCGAGCTCGGCCGAGAACTGGTCCGGGGTTAGCGAATCTGTGCAGGTGATCCACCGGATACCAGGCGGTGAGTGCTGAATCCGCCGCCAGCGACGATGCCAGTCATCGTGGGCTATCAGATCGAACTGGCGATCGTAGTCGCACAGTACCACGCAGCACTTGCGCCCGAGATTGGTATATGACTTGGTGGGTACTTGGAGCTCTTCAAATGGCTCGTCGAACAGCTCGATAGGCACGACGAATTCGACGAGGGCGTTACCGGCCAGCCAGCCAAGCGCGATTAGCAGCTGCTCACTGGCGATCTGTTTGACCTGGTCAAGGGTGTGCACGGGGTCTTGGTCCTGGTAGATAGACCGACGGCCGCGCTGATGCTGCTGCATGGTAATGGTCAGCCGGAAGCGGTCCGTGGTGGACGCACCTGGCACGATCTCAACGGAAATTACGCCGCGATGTGTATTTTCCAGTGCCTGCACCCGCCTCAGCTGACGCAATTCTTTATGCAGGTCATGATGGGCCGCAAGAGTGGAGGCCCAGTTATAGAGTTCAAGGTGGTCGGACTTCGGAGCAGAGCCGACCAAATAGTGAATCAACTGCAGCACCGACATGACGAGCTCGGATTCAGAATCCAGGCCACCGCTATCCAGCAAGGCGTATGGCACGTCTCGCAATGCCCCGGGCGGCAGTGGAACACGGCCATTGACCGAGTTGCGGGCGACGAGCGTGAGCAGCGCTTCCGGGTCTCCTTCTAGATCTGGGTCTGCCTCCGAGAACTGCGCCAACAGATCCAGCAGTTCGATCTCCTCGGTAGGCGTGATCGGGTAACGGGCGAAACCGGACGGCTGGGGAAGCTCGGCCCTGAGTGCTGTCCAGCGTCCGTCATCGCCATGGAACCGGTCGTGCGCGCGCAGCAGGTCCTGGCGCCGTTGCCCGTCGAGGTGGCGTAGCCCTTCGATCGGTACCACGTAACCGCCTCGGTCGGCGCCTTCGCCAATGGACACTGATGCGATGCCGCAGACCGCGCCACTGGAAAGATCAAGTACCGGCCCGCCGGACATACCTGAAACCAGCTCATTGCCCTTGAACTGCCAGAATCGGCCTACTCCGAAATCGTGCGAACCGCCGCGCCACCCTATGACCTCGACCTGCCGCAGACCTTCGCCGAGCTCAGCTGAGTGACCGAAAGCGGCCAGATCATGTACTGGCGCTTCCTCCGACAACCACGCGCAAGGATGCTCAGGCGGGTTTTTCACGACAATGACCGCCAAGTCCGGGTATGGCCATAGTCCTCCACCGGGTGCCTCCGGGACCCGGTCAGTGACCGTTCCGTTGAAGACGTGCTCCCGCCAGCCAACCTGGACTGTCGAGGCTGGACCGGAAGGGACTACATGCGCGCACGTGAGCACCGTGCCCGGCGCGATCCATACTCCGGAACCGCCTTCGCCTGGGGCCTCTGTGATATCCGAGCCGATTCGCACCCGGCAATCGGCAGCCAGCGCACGGAGCCTGATTTGCGGGTCAGCCACAAGGATCAGCCGCTCAGGCTTTAGCCGCCGACGCGGCCGCACTCGGGGGCAACGTCTTCACCGCCGCTGTCTCGCCCTTCCAAGCCAGCGTGACTTTGACGCTCGCTGTGGCGCCCGCTTCGGCCAGCATGCTGATAACCATGCCGGACTTCAGAGCTAGTTCGAGCCCAAATTCGACCTCAATTTCATCTGGTGCGAGGTCGCCGACAGCCTGTCGCAGAGTCGTGGAAACACCGTGGACTGTACGACTCAGTTCTTCTAGGTCTAGCCGCTGCAACGCGCCGGACGCGACATTCTGGGGACCGTCCACTGCCACTCGGGCCCAGATAACCTCACCATTCGGCAATTCCACCCGTAGTGGCTTGCTACTCATCGCACCTCACAGATTCACTGCGGTGCTGGGGTCCCCCGCTCCGCCCATGCTGCTGCCATGGTAGCGAGCGAGTCGCGTCGATATAAGGTCGTGGCAATTATCGGTCCTACATTGACCCCGGATGTAACGCGAAGCACGCGTGTGTTCAGGATGAAAGCTTCCGAACGCACGCTTGGTTTCATGCGGACGGCCCGTTGCCCTCGGCCTTGGCCGAGACGGGCGGCGTGGGCAGCCAGGCTTCGCCCGGCTCGACGATGAAGGTGTAGTCGAGGGAGTACCAGGGCCCGGTCACGTCCGGGTCCGGCGCCTGTTCGCCGGAATGCCGCACGTACTCGGAGATGAGCGGGCCGGTGACGCCGAACTGGGCGTCGGTGTCGAGCATGGGGTCGTCGTGGCTGTAGATCTGCGAGGTGATCGTCTTGTAGCCGGGCTTGTACACCATCGCGTGCACGTGGGCGGGCCGGAAGGGGTGCCGGCTGAGCGCGGTGAGCAGGTCGCCGACCGGCCCGTCCATCGGGATCGGGTAGCCCGACGGCTTGACGCTGCGGAAGGAGAACACGCCGTCCCCGTCGGTCAGGAACGTGCCCCGCAGGTTCCATTCGGCCTGCTCGGGGTCCTGGTTCTCGTACCGGCCGACCGGCGAGGCGTGCCACACGTCCACCTCGGCCGCGGCGACCGGCCGGCCGTCGGTGTCCAGCACCGTGCCGGTGAAGAACAGCGGCGGCCCCTCGGTCGGCGAGCGGACGATCGACTCGCCGTTGGCCATCAGCGGTGCGCCCTGCCGCCAGAACGGGCCGAGCAGGTTGGCCGAGGTGGGCTGCTCCTGCGTGCCGTTGTTCATCAGGCACACCAGCGTCGACAGACCCAGGGTGCCGGCCATCAGCCGGACCTCGTTGTGGCTGGGCGTGGTGAGCTGGCCGAGCCTGGCCACCAGGTTGACGCTGGCGTCGAACTCCGCCTCGGTCAGCCGGACCTCGCGGGCGAAATCATGCAGATGGCGCACCAGGGCCGCCACGATCTCCCGCACCCGCGGGTCGTCGGCCCGCTCGGTCTCGGCCAGCACGGCCTCGGTGAGCTGCAGCTCATCCTTAATGATCATGTCCGTCTCCCGACCCATCCGGCCAGCCTTGGCTACCGGCACCGTACCCGCGGGGATCCAGCCAGCGGTATGCCCGGTGCCCCAAGACCGCACCGGCCGCCCTGTGCCGCGGGCTCAGGTAGGCGCCGCTGCCGCTTACTGGTCGGGCCACAGATCCTCCGGTTCACGGCCCCGGGTCTCCGGGAGCAGCCAGAACAGCCCCACGGCGGGCACCACGGGGAGGAAGGTGAGCAGCCCGGCCGTCGTGAACGGGTCACCGGAGCGGGCCACCACGCCGAAGACGACCAGGCCGACCACCGCGCCAAGCACCCCGGCCGCCAGCGACCAGCCGACCACCGACGCCCGTACCGAGGTGGGGAAGAGTTCACTGGTCAGGGCGCCCATCGCCGGGCCGAAGACGGAGGCGGCGAGGACCTCGAGGGTGTAGCCGAGCACCAGGGCCGGGGCGGCGCCGCTGTAGGCCAGCACGGCGAACCCGGCCATCGCCACCATCGCCACCGTGCCGGTCAGCCGCCGGCCCACCCGGTCGGCCAGCCACCGCCCGGCCACCAGCCCGGCGAACCCGGCCACGCCGGCCAGCGCGACCATGGCGGCGGTCACGTAGCCGGCCTGGTGCAGGAAGTTCTGCGCGAACAGGAAGATGAAGCTGTTGGCCGGCCCGGTAATCATGTTCACGGCGAAGGCCAGCACCACGATCACCGCCAGCCGGGCCCGGAACGGCCGGGCGACGGCGCCGAACACGGGGGTCGGGTGGTCGGGGCGAGCCGCGGACACGGCGTACCGGTCGGGCTCGGTCAGCCAGCGCCGGAGCAGCGGCAGCAGCGCCAGCGGGGCCAGCGCCAGCGCGAATACCCCGCGGAAGCCGAGTGCGCTGGCGGCCAGGCTGTGCGCGATGGCGATGGCCCCGGCGCCGAGGCCGTACCCGGCGGCGACCAGCGCCACCGCCTTGGTCCGGTCGGAGGAAGCGGTCTGCTCGGTCACGTCGACCTGCGCCAGGCCGTTGGTCGCGCTGAGCAGCGGCCGCCCGGCGGCGAAGATCGCCACGAACCACCAGTAGCTCGGGCTGGCCGCCGCCAGCGCGGTCAGCGTCAGCCCCGCGGCCACGGTGATCAGCAGCATCCTGCGCCGCCCGAAGCGGTCGGCCAGGCCGGTCACCAGCAGGCCGCCCACCGCCGCCAGGCGGATGACCGCCAGCCCGACGCCCAGGTCGGTGCCGGAAAGCCCGGCCTGATCGGCGAACGACGCGCCGTGGGTCACCTGGCCGAACCCCTGGGCCACGCTGCCGAGCGCGGCGACGACGCCGAACTGCGCGAATCCCGAGGCGAAGGCGGCGATGGCAACGGCGACGACGGCTCGGTCGGTCCACCGATGCAGAACGAGTCCGGCTGTTCGAGGCGCAGGGGCCGTGCTCGGCACGTGGTCACTGTATTGCCTAAACGTCAATGGGTTGCTTAACGCGCTATGGGTAGATGCAGGGCATGCTAAAGAAGATTCTCGAGCTCCTGATCTGCTTCCTCCACCCCATCGCCGTCGTCCTGATCTGGATCGACCTGGCCACCCGGCGGGATATCGGGGGCGGGGCGAAGATCGCCTGGGCGCTGTTCTCCATCATCCCGCTGGTGCCGTTCATCTACGTGCTGACCGGCGGCGACCTTTGGTAAGCGGACGGCGGACGGCCGGCCCCGCTACTACCGGCCTGGCCGCCCCTTAGCGGACAATCGTCTGGTGGGACGCGACGTCGCGGCGACGGTACGGGTGGAGGGCGTGGTCCAGGGGGTGGGCTTCCGCCCGTTCGTCTACTCGCTGGCCACCAGGCTCGGGCTGTCCGGCCTGGTGGGAAACGACGCGACGGGCGTTTTCATCGAGATCGAGGGCCCGCCCGCCCGGGTCAGGGAGTTCCTCGCGCGGCTTGAGCGGGACGCGCCGCCGCTGGCGCGGATCGAGGCGGTACGCGCGACCGCGGCCGCGCCAAGCGGCGCCGCCGGGTTCTCCATCGCGGCGAGCGATCCGGGCGGCGCCCGCCAGGCGCTGGTCTCGGCCGACGGCGCCACCTGCGCCGACTGCCTGGCCGAGCTGGCCGACCCCGGCGACCGCCGGTTCGGGTACCCCTTCATCAACTGCACCAACTGCGGGCCGAGGTTCACGATCGTGCGGGACGTTCCCTACGACCGCCCGCTGACCACGATGGCCGGCTTCACCCTGTGCGCGGCGTGCGCCGCCGAGTACCACGATCCGGCCGACCGCCGGTTCCACGCCCAGCCGGTGTGCTGCCCCGCCTGCGGCCCCAGGGTGCGGCTGCTCGACGCGGGCGGCGGCGGGATCCCGGCCGCCGACCCCATCGCCGCGGCGGCGGCGCGGCTGGCCGCCGGCGAGGTGCTCGCGGTCAAGGGACTGGGCGGCTACCACCTGGCGGCCGACGGCGGGAGCGAGTCCGCCGTGGCGGCCCTGCGGGCGCGCAAGCACCGCGAGGACAAGCCGTTCGCGCTGATGGCGGCCGACCTCGAGGCTGCCCGCGGGCTCGGCGAGGTCGGCCAGACGGCCGCGTCGCTGCTGACCGGCCGCAGGCGGCCGATCGTGTTGCTGCCCCGGCTCCGCCAGGGCGGCGGAACCCCGGTCGCGCGGGCAGTGGCGCCGGGCGCCCGCCAGCTCGGGGTGATGCTGCCCTACACGCCACTGCACCATCTGCTGCTCAAAGAACTGGGCCGGCCGATGGTGTTGACCAGCGGCAATACCTCCGATGAGCCGATCGCCTACGACGACAAGGACGCGCTGGCACGGCTGGCCGGCATCGCCGACGGCTTCCTTGCCCATGACCGGCCGATCCACCTGCGCACCGATGACTCGGTGGTCCGGGCGTTCCGCGGCCGGGAGATGATCATCCGCCGGTCCCGGGGCTACGTGCCCGAGCCGGTCCGGCTGCGCGCGCCCCTGGTCCGGCCGGTACTCGGCTGCGGGGCGGAGCTGAAGAACACGTTCTGCCTGGGCAAGGCCGACCGCGCGTTCGTCTCGCAGCACATCGGGGACCTGGAGAACTACGAGACGTTCCGGTCGTTCACCGAGGGCATCGCCCATTTCCGGCGGCTCTTCGACGTGACCCCGCGGGTGGTGGCGCATGACCTGCACCCGGAGTACCTGTCCACCAAGTACGCGCTGGAATGCGAGGACGTCGAACTGGTCGGTGTGCAGCACCATCACGCGCACATCGCGTCCTGCCTGGCCGACAACGGGGAGGAGGGGCCGGTCATCGGGGTGGCCTTCGACGGCACCGGTTACGGGGCCGACGGCACCATCTGGGGCGGCGAGTTCCTCATCGCCGACCTGGCCGGGTATTCGCGGGCCGGGTTCCTCGCCCCGGTGCCGCTGCCCGGCTCGGCCGCGGCGGTCAGGCAGCCGTGGCGGATGGCGGCGGTCTACCTTTCCGCCGCCTACCCGGACGGGCCGGCGGATGGACTCGACGTCACCCGGCGCAACACCGGCCGCTGGGACGACGTGCTGGCCGTGGCCCGCAGCGGCGTCAACTCGCCGCTGACCTCGAGCGCGGGCAGGCTGTTCGACGCGGCCGCCGCGATCCTCGGCGTCCGGGACGAGATCAACTATGAGGGGCAGGCGGCCGTCGAGCTTGAGCAGCTAGCAGACCCGGCCGAGCTGGCCGGCTACCCGGCGGGCGTCATGGAGGGTGACCAGCTGCGGGTGACCGGCGCGGATCTCATCCGGGCGGTCGCCGACGATGTCCGGGCCGGCACCGAGGCGGCGATCATCGCGGCCCGGTTCCACAACGGGGTAGCGGACGCGATCGCGCGGACGTGCGCGATGCTGCGCGCGCGGACCGGGCTCGGGGTCGTGGCGCTGTCCGGTGGCGTCTTCCAGAACCTGCTGCTGCTCGGCCGGACCGCGGGCCTGCTCGAAGCCGACGGCTTCCGCGTCCTGGTGCACGGGCAAGTGCCGCCGAACGACGGCGGAATCAGCCTCGGCCAGGTAGCGGTGGCCGGCGCCCGCGACCGGCTGCGCCAAGAGACCCGCTGACAGGCGAGCACCCGCTCGACGTGGCCACCAGTCAGCCGCCTGACAGTCCCTTTCCAGCCAGGCCAGCTGGGCTGCGGTATCAGTGCGGTTCGTCCACCCAATAGCGCAACTGCCCGCCAAAGGCGGTGCCCAGCCGGTGCCTGACCCTGCGCCGGGTCTCGTCGGGGAGTGCCGGAACGTCACCGTAGGCGAGCACAGTGATCGCAGCGCCGTGCTCGTGCTGGTCGATTCGGAGTTCGACGGCCGCCACGGCAGCGTCCACCCACGGCTTGAGCAGCACAGCGTTGGGCCGCCGGGATGCCGCCACCTTAGGCACGGTCTCGCCTGTCTGGAGAGACAGCCACTGCCCGATGTCGTCCACGATCGCTTCGTACATGACCCAAGGCGGCGGAGCGTACGTCCACCTTCGCCCGACAACGACGTATTCCGCGGGAGCGGCCCACAGGCGGTCACCGTCCATGCGGGTATCGTACGACCGCCTTTGTGGCAATCTAGTCGGGTGACCGGCCCAGCGGCCCCGCCGCTGGGCCGAGTCTCGTAATGCCGCCGACACCCCTGCCGGTCATGCTCAGGGCCGACTTTGCATAGTTCCCGGACAAAATGAAACGTTTCATATGACCGGAAGCTGTCTGGCAGCTATGTAGAGTCGGAATGCCGAGCAGCGGCTAATTGAAATCAATGGGCCTGGCGTTAGGCGGCCGGCCTGGCGCGCGCGGGGCCGCGAGCGCGGGCACCGAAGATCGCCAGGCCGATAAATGCACGAAATAGTAGCCCGCTGCTGAGGGCCCTGGAGCGTACGATTGAGGACAAGCAGCGCGGAGTCCCAGCGCAGGAGGCCGACATGAGGCTGCAACCGCATCGGCGGAGGCTGGTCGTGTTCAGCTCGCCTGCCGATCCAGTCGTTGGGCACGGTACCTCGCAGGATAAGCGGGTTGCGCGCACCGGGCCTATCCGCAGGTTCCTCCGTATCGCCATGCTGCTCACGGTGATCGCCGTGCGGCCCCGCTGGCGGCCTCTGCTTGCGGGCGTGGTGCTCACGGTTTTCGGCGTTATAGACCGACAGGGCCCGGGCAGCGTGTTGATCATTCCCGGACTGCTATCGTTCTGGCGCGCCCTGATGATCGCCGGCGACACTGACGCAGACCGTGAGCGGCGCTCTCAGCTAAGGCGCGAGCTGGCCGCATATTCGACCCCGGCGCAAAGATGCGAACTCGTGGCGGCTCTAGACCGATATCCGGATGGCATCACCTGCGAGATACGCGACATTCTCACCAGTCCGGCGATGGCCTCGTCCAGCAACGGGATTCCAGGCGCTAGATCATACTGAGACCAAATTTTGGGCCGGCTGGCACGCGCGCGTCTCCGGCGGGCCGCATCCGTCGCTATAGCGGTGGAAACTCCATAGATTTATTCCATCTGACCATTTTCCAGTTGACCCTTGCCGACGAAGCCACGCGTGCGTTCTGGCGCTAGATTTTGCCTTTGACCATGGGCCGAGCCCCAACTGGGGCCCGGAAACGTCCTCGGCTTCAGCAGATGCGCGGCAGCGGGTCGCCGACGAGGAGATCGACGATCCTGGTGCCGCCGAAGGCGGTCTTGAGCTGAACGAGGCCGGGCGGGCCGTCGGTTATGTGGCCGATGACCGCGGCCTGTTCACCGAGCGGGTGCGCGCGCAGCGCCGCCAGCGCCTGGTCCGCTGCCTCGCCCGCCACGACGGCGACCAAGCGGCCCTCGCAGGCGACGTACATGGGGTCGATGCCCAGCAGCTCGGAGGCGCCGCGGACCTCGGTGCGGACCGGGATGTCGTCCTCGTTGGCGAGCACGCCGACGCCGGACGACTTGGCGATCTCGTTCAGGATGGTGGCGACCCCGCCCCGGGTCGCGTCGCGCAGCGCCCGGACCCCGTCGGTGGCGGCCAGCAGGCTGGCGACGAGCCCGTTCAGCGGGGCGGTATCCGATTCCACATCCGCCTCGATGTCCAGCTCACCGCGGGCCAGCATGATCGTGATGCCGTGATCGCCGATCGGGCCCGACACGATGACCGCGTCTCCCGGACGGGCATTGGCCACCGCCAGCTCGGCCGTATCGTGGCAGATCAGGCCGACCCCGGCCGTGTTGATGTAGCAGCCGTCGGCCTTGCCCCGCTCCACCACCTTGGTGTCCCCGGTGACGATCTGGACCCCGGCCGCCGCCGCGGCGTCCCGCATGTCCCCGGTGATGCGGATCAGGTCGGCGACGGGAAAGCCCTCCTCGAGGATGAACCCGGCCGACAGGTACAGCGGGATGGCACCGGACACCGACAGGTCGTTGACGGTGCCGTTGACGGCCAGGTCGCCGATGCTCCCGCCGGGGAAGAACAGCGGCGACACCACGTAGGAATCGGTGGTGAAGGCGAGCCGCGCTCCGCCGACGTTCAGCCGGGCGGCGTCCTCCAGCTGCTCAAGCTGCGGATTGCGGAACGCCTCGAGGAACACCGCCTCGATCAGGGTCTGGGTCGCCTTGCCGCCCGCGCCATGGGACATCGTGATGCGCTCTTCGAGCACCTTCGGCCGCCGGCGGCGGGCCCGGTCGATGCGGTCGAGCACCTGCTGCTCGCGGTCGACGGTCACCGGCTGCCCGCGGTCGACCGTCACCGGCTGATCACCTTCAGCGCCTCGGGCACCCGGTGACGGTTCATCCGGCCGTAGTTGTAGTAGGCGGCGCAGGCCCCTTCCGGTGACACCATGCAGGTGCCGATCGGCGTCTCGGGGGTGCAGGCGGTGCCGAACACCTTGCACTCCCACGGCTTGAGCACGCCCTTGAGAACCTCGCCGCACTGGCACGCCTTGGGATCGGCGACCCGCACGCCCGGCACATCGAACAGCACCTCGGCGTCAAACCGCTGGTATTCGGGCCGCATCCGCATGGCGGACTGCGAGATGAAGCCGAGCCCGCGCCACTCGAAGAATGGCCGCAGCTCCATGGTCTGCTCGATGACGCGCAGGGCCACCGGGTTCCCGTCCCACGGCACCACCCGGGAGTACTGGTTCTCCACCACCGACCGGCCCTGCGACAGCTGGAGCATCAGCATGTAGATGGACTGCAGGATGTCGAGCGGCTCGAAGCCCGCCGTGACCACGGGCTTGCCGTAGTCCCTGGCGATGAACTCATACGGCCGGCAGCCGATCACGGTGGACACGTGACCCGGCCCGATGAAGCCGTCGAGCCGCAGGTCGGGCGAGTCGAGTATCGCCTTGATGGCGGGGATGATCGTGACGTGGTTGCAGAAGACCGAGAAGTTCTCCAGCCCCTCGGCCGCGGCCCGCAGCACGGTCATGGCGGTGGACGGAGTGGTGGTCTCGAAGCCGATGGCCATGAAGACGACCCGCTTGCCCGGGTTCTGGCGGGCGAGCTTCAGCGAGTCAAGCGGCGAGTACACCATCCGGATGTCGGTGCCCGCGGCCTTGGCGTCGAAGAACGACCCGTGGCTGCCGGGTACCCGCATCATGTCACCGAACGAAGTCATGATCACGTCGTCGGCGCTCGCGAGGTGCATCGCGTCATCGACCCGGCCCATCGGGATCACGCACACCGGGCAGCCGGGGCCGTGCACCAGGGTGACGGACTCTGGCAGGTAGTCCTCGAGGCCGTGTTTGTAGATGGTGTGGGTGTGGCCGCCGCACACCTCCATCAGCTTGTACTGGCGCCCCGGCTCGCACAGCGCCGTGATCTTGGCGCTTAGCGCGCGGGCCTTGTCAGCGTCGCGGAACTCATCGACAAACCGCATGCGCCACGCTCCTACTCGACTACTCGACTACTCGACTACTCGATCCGGGATTCCTGCAAGGCCGCGATCTCGTCGTCGTACGCCTGGCCGATCCCCTCAAGGAACGCAAGCGCGGCGGCCGCCTCGGCCTCGTCGATCTTGGACAGCGCGAACCCGACGTGGATGAGCACCCACTCCCCCGGTTTAGGCGGGTCGTCGGCCAGCAGGCCGATGTTGATCACCCGCTTTACCCCGCTGACGTCCACCTTGGCCAGATCGGGCCGGTCGGGCAGATACTCGACTAGCTCACCAGGGATACCCAGGCACATGAGATCACCATTCCCGTCCGGAACTGCCCGCGTCAGCGCTCACCAGGGTCGCCTCCAACGACGGCAATCGCCTCCCGGGCGTGCACCAGAATCGTATCGCCGACCCCCGCATCCACCAGGGCGACGCTCACCTCTTCCCGGCCGGCCCCGGTGTCCACGATTGCCAGGCCGTCGTCCAGGAGGCGTACGACCGTGACCGCGACCGCCTGGTCGGAGCAGGTGATGCACACGTCATCATGGCACTCGGGCACCATCGGCCCCGCTGAATCGGCCTGATGCGGATTTGTCGTCCCATGCGCGGCAAGATCCCGCATCGGCTCGATCCGGCGCTCGAACGGCACGGCAACCCCATCTTCGTGGACGGGACACATACCAGCACCGTAAGACAATTGTGGGAGGACGTCCAGAGACATCGGACAGTTATGACCGGTCGAGGTCCACCTCGAACTCGGCCGTCACCTCGTCCCGCAGCTTGAGCGCGCCGAAGAAGCCCGAGTACGGCTTGATCCCGAAGGCCGACTGGACAACGGGGACGGTCCCCCGGTAGCGGCCGGGTGCCGGATTGGCCACCTGCAGCCGGACGGGCTGGGACCTGCCGTTGAGCGTGAGCGTCCCCTCGATCGCGCCACCGGCGGCCGACGGGATGATCCGGGCGGAGCGGAAGGCGGCCGCGGCCGCCCCGCCGCCAGGCAGGATCTTGCGCATGGTCGACTCGATGTCCCGGCGGTCGGAGTCGGTCAGCGGACGGGCACCGCCGCTCCCGGCCCGGACGGTGAGGGAGCCGAGATCCAGCTCGGCCGTGATCGTGGCCGCCGCCAGCCCGCCCTCGTCCTCACCGGGGACAGTAATGTCCGCCGACCAGCGGGTGACCTCGAGCTCCAGGTCGTGGCCGACCTTGGCGGCCAGGCCGGCCCGGCTCGTCTTGACGACCAAGCGCCCCGAGCCCGGCCCGAGCCTGTAGTTACCGGTGACATCAGCCATCGCCCCACCGTAAGCGCTGCGCCGCCGACGGTCCAGCGAGGACCGGTCACGGGAACGGGATGTCGCCGAAAAGCTCGCGGATGCGCCGCAGGTCCCTCAGGCGCGGCTCGGTAGCGCCGCCCACCCAGCGGCTGACCGTCTTGACCGAGACCCCCAACTGCCGGGCGGCCGCCTCCATGGTCATGCCCTCCCGGCGCAGCACCCCCGCCATCCAGTCGGCGAACGACGACGCGTCCTCGCTTGGCTCGTTGCTGGTCCCGCCGTTGCTGGCGGCGCGCACCGCGGTTGGCTCGGCCCGCAGGAAGGACGTCAAATTGTTCAGGCCCCCCGGTGTCCACAGCGCTGGGCCGGAGCGGAGCACGTCGACCTCGACGTGATCGGGGAAGATACGGAACGAGACGTTGATCGCGCCGGTGGGGCCGGCCGCGTCGAGCAGCGCCTGCGACACGGTCTCGCCGACTTCGCGGTTGTCCTCCTCCGACAGCGGCGACTGGGCCAGGCAGAGGCGGACGAAGTCGCGAATGTCCGGTATTGAGGATGGCCGGGCGGGAAATGTCTGCGACACCACGACGACCGGCACGACCTCGATGTTCTGGCTGATCGCGTGGTCTGGCCTATCCATCTCCGCCGTCCGGTCGGGGCTGATCGTGCGAGCCCGGGCGCAGGGCTGGGCGTCGTTCTATGAGAGTACGTGCAAATCAACACATGAGACGACTCGGCCCGAGCCTGGGCGCAGGCAGACATAGTTGTCCGCCAGAGGACTGTTCTGTCTTGTGGTCAGTTAACGTCAGGATTACGATGTGTTAACCGCTTGGGTGAGTGAGTGACTCCCGAAAGGTGGCGTGCCATGTCGGAGGAGCCCGTTGTCCACATCCTCTGGATGAACGGAGGCCTCGGCTGTGACGGGGATTCGGTGGCGCTGACCGCCGCCACGCAGCCGAGCATCGAGGAGATCGTGCTTGGAGCCCTGCCCGGACTCCCTAAGGTGGCGGTGCACTGGCCGCTGATCGATTTCGAGTGCGGTCCGGAGCAGGGCGCGGACACCTTCATCGAGTGGTGGCACAAGGCGGATCGCGGCGAGCTCGAGCCGTTCGTCCTGGTGGTCGAGGGGTCCATCCCGAACGAGGCGATCAAGTCAGAGGGCTACTGGTGCGGCTTCGGCAACAACCCGGAGACGGGGCAGCCGATGACCACCAGCGAGTGGCTCGACCGGCTGGCGCCGAAGGCCACCGCGATCCTGGCCGTCGGCACCTGCGCCACCTACGGCGGGATTCACGCCATGGCGGGCAACCCGACCGGCGCCATGGGCGTACCCGACTATCTGGGCTGGGACTGGAAATCCAAGGCGGGGCTGCCGATCGTCTGCGTGCCCGGCTGTCCCACTCACCCGGACAACCTGTCCGAGACGATCCTGTACCTGCTCTACCAGGTGGCCGGGGCGGCCCCGATGATCCCGCTGGACGAGGCGCTGCGGCCGCGGTGGCTGTTCGAGGCCACCGTGCACGAAGGCTGCGACCGGGCCGGCTACTACGAGCAGGGCCAGTTCGCCAGCGAGTACGGCTCGCCGCAGTGCCTGGTCAAGCTGGGCTGCTGGGGTCCGGTAGTCAAATGCAACGTGCCCAAGCGCGGCTGGATCAACGGCGTCGGCGGCTGCCCGAACGTGGGCGGCATCTGCATCGCCTGCACGATGCCCGGGTTCCCTGACAAGTTCATGCCGTTCATGGACGAGCCGCCGGGAGCGCGCGTTTCCACCGCCGCCAGCGGCATGTACGGCACGGTCATCCGCACCCTGCGTTCCTTCACCGCGCACACCGCGGATAAGGAGCCGAAGTGGCGCGCGAAGGGCTCCGATCTACTCACCGGCTACCAGAAGACGTGGTGAACTCCGATGTCGACAAACGCTGGCGATAACGTACTCACCGAGATGAACTGGGATCCCATTACGAGGATCGTGGGCAGCCTGGGCATCTACACCAAGATCGACTTCAAGGCCAAGCGGGTCGCCGAGTGCCACAGCACGTCGTCGATCTTCCGCGGGTACAGCATCTTCATGAAGGGCAAGGACCCACGGGACGCGCACTTCATCACCAGCCGGATCTGCGGGATCTGCGGCGACAACCACGCGACCTGCTCGGTCTACGCCCAGAACATGGCCTATGGGGTCCGCCCGCCGCACCTCGGCGAGTGGATACTTAACCTGGGCGAAGCGGCCGAGTACATGTTCGACCACAACATCTTCCAGGAGAACCTGGTCGGGGTGGACTTCTGCGAGAAGATGGTCGCCGAGACCAACCCCGGCGTGCTCGAGCGGGCCAACGCCACTGAGGCACCGCACGCCGCCGAACACGGCTACCGGACCATCGGTGACATCATGCGCTCGCTGAACCCGCTTGAGGGCGAGTTCTACCGGGAGGCCCTGCAGGTCAGCCGGTCCACCAGGGAGATGTTCTGCCTGATGGAAGGGCGCCACGTGCACCCGTCCACGCTGTACCCCGGCGGTGTGGGCACGGTCGCCACGGTGCAGCTGTTCACCGACTACCTGACCCGGCTGATGCGCTACGTCGAGTTCATGAAGCGGGTCGTCCCGATGCACGACGACCTGTTCGACTTCTTCTACGAGGCGCTGCCCGGGTACGAGGAGGTCGGC
>JBEKEK010000103.1:0-27205 GCA_050013875.1 Trebonia sp.
ATCGGGGTAATGCCGATACCCCCGGCGATGAAGATATGGCGCGGCGCGGCGTGCAGCGGAAAGTGGTTGCGCGGGCCCCGGACGGCGACCTGGTCCCCCGCCTTCAGCGTCTGGTGCACCTTGACCGAACCACCCCGGCCGCCCGGATCGAGCAGCACCGCGATGCGCCACGTGTGCTGGTCACCCGCCGGGCCGCAGAGCGAGTACTGGCGGACGATGTCGTCGAGCAGCAGGTCGATGTGCGCGCCCGGCGTCCAGGCCGGCAGCTGGGCGCCGCCCGGGTCGGCCAGCGTCAGCGAAATGACGCCATCAGCGCGGTCCTCGCGGGCCGTGATGACCAGATCGCTGCGGCGTTCGGAGAACACCGTCAACATGGCGGCGCTGGGCGCCTCACCAGTGGACATGCTGCTCCTCGAGGGTCTGCCTACGGAACCATGACCGCGCGGCCGGAAAGCTTGCCCTGCTCCATCAGCTCGTACGCGTGCATTGCCTCCTCGAGCGGGAAACGCTGGACGTGCGTTTTGATCAGTCCCCGCCGGGCCAGTGCAATCACCTCGTGCAGTTCCGGCAGGGTACCCCAGAAGGAGGTGGTCAGGTTGACCTCGTACGGCAGGGCATAGAAGTTCCAGGCGAAGTTCCCTGCCGCGGCACCGACCACGATCAGGTCCGAGCCGGCCCGGACGACGGCCGCGCCGAGCGCGACCGTCGTAGCCGCCCCGACGAAGTCCAGGACGACCTCCGCCTTGGCGCCGTTTGTCGCGTCGATGACCGCAGCGGCGGCGTCCTGCCCGGCGAGCACCGTGGCGACCGCGCCCACCTCGGTGGCGAGGGTGAGCGCAGGCTCCCGAGTGTCAACGGCGATCACCTTGGCCGGGCTCAGCGCGCCGAGGATCTGGATGGCGAGATGCCCTAGGCCGCCGGCACCGATCACCACCGCGTGGGAGCCCGGCGTCAGCTTGGGCAAGGCCCGCTTGACGGCGCGGTACGGCGTGAGCCCGGCGTCGGTCAAGGGGGCGGCGTCCACGGGGTCGAGGTCGCCGATGGGCACCAGCCGCCGGGGGTCGGAGACGAGCAGGTACTCGGCCATGGCACCGTCAACGCCAAACCCGATGCCCGGCGGCCCCTCCATCCCATGGATGCAGAGGTTCTCGGCACCGGCGGCGCACGGCTGGCACTGCCCGCAGCCGAGCAGGCCGTACACCGCCACCGGCGCACCGGGCTCCAGCCCGCGGACGCGGTCACCCACCCGGTGGACCCAGCCTGCGGCCTCGTGCCCGATGACGAACGGCGGTCCCCATGGCGCCATCCCGTGGGTGAACTCCCGCATCACATGCAGGTCCGAGTGGCAAGCGCCAGCCCCGCCGACCTTGACCACGACCTGCCCGGGGCCTGGCTCCGGCTCGGGCAGGTCCACTAGTTCCAGATCAGATTGGAAGCTCTTAAGCTGCAGTGCGCGCACGAGTCCTCCTCTGGTCGGACGCCGGCGTCGGCGGCGTGGGCGGGTTCAGGCGAGCAGGGAAAGCGGATTCGCGAGACGGGACACGACCGAGCGCAGGTAGGCGGCGGCGGGGGCGCCGTCGACGGCCCTATGGTCGAAGGTGATGCTCAGCGTCAGAACCTGCGTGCGTACGGGCGTCGCTCCCTCCCACCGGACCGAGTCGCGCAGCCGCCCGACACCCAGGATCGCGACTTGCCCCGGGGTGATCACCGGAGTGAAGAAATCAATGCCGTAGGTGCCCAGGGTGCTCACCGTGAAGGTGCCGCCTTCCAGGTCAGGCAGCGCGAGCCGGCCCGACCGGGCACCCTGCCCGAACCGGCGGCTCTCGGCGGCGATCGCGGAAAGCGGCAGCTGGTCAGCTCGCTTGACCACCGGGACCATGAGGCCTTCGTCGAGCGCGACCGCGATGCCGACGTTGATCTCCGGCTGGACGTGGATCGCGTTGTCGTGCACGGACGCGTTGAGGCGCGGGTGCTCCCGCAGGGCCAGGGCAGCCGCCCGGATCACCAGGTCGGTGATCGTCGGCACCGCGATCCCAGCCTGCGACCACTGCTCCTTGAGCTGGGCCCGCAGGGCTACCGCGGCGTCCATCGCCGCCTCGGTGCCCAGCGTGAGCTGTGCCATCTCCTGCAAGCTCGCGTGCATCCGGGACGCGATGACGCCGCGCATTCCGGTCAGCGGGATAATCTCGGCGACTGCCGTCTCGGCGACTGCCGTATCTGGGCCGGCCCCATCGGCACGCAACTGCCTGGCCGCTGCGGTGAGGATGTCCGAGCGGAGCACCTTGCCGCCCGGGCCGGTCGCCACCACGGTACCGAGATCCACGCCAGCCGCGGCCGCGTCTCGCCGCACGAGCGGCGAGACGACCTGAGGCGCCGGGGCGGGCGCGCCTGGCGCGGGCGCCGCCTCCAGCACATCGGCGGTGATGATCCGCCCGCCCGGGCCAGTGCCGTTCAGCTGCGCGATGTCGACCCCTCGCTGGCCGGCCACCCGACGGGCATTAGGTGAGGCGAACAACCGCCCGGTGCGGGTGATTGCGCCGGGTTCGCCGACGACCGGTATCTTGGTCTCGGCCTGGACGTGCGGCGGCGGCGGCGCCTCCAGGACGGCTGCGCCTGAGGGCACCTCCTCCCCTGCTTCCAGCAGCCAGCCGATCAAGGCGCCCGGCGGCAGTTCCACCCCCGACGCGACGACCGGGTGGAACAGGCCAGTCCCCTCCGCCTCGACCTCGACGTCCACCTTGTCGGTGGCCAGCCGCAGCAGCAGGTCGCCTGGCTTGACGGGCGTGCCAGCCGGAACGAGCCACTCTTCGATCAGACCGGTTTCCATGGTCAACCCGAGCTTGGGGAGCAGTACCTCCACGGCCACGTCAGCCTCCGGAGCGCTCGAGCAGTCGGCTTATCCCGGCCGAGATCCGGTTGCTGTCCGGAATGTAGGCACGCTCAAGCACCGGGCTGAACGGCACCGGCGAGAACGGCGCTCCCAGACGAAGGACCGGTGCGTCCAGGTAGTCGAACGCCTCCTCCTGGATCTGTGCGGCGATCTCGGCTCCGATGCCGCCGAAGGTAACCGCCTCGTGCACGACCACGGCCCGGTTCGTCCGGCGAACGGAATCCAGGATCGTCCCGCTGTCGAGCGGCTGAACGGTGCGGACGTCGATCACCTCCACCTCGATACCGGACTCGGCGAGTTCGGTGGCCGCGGTCACCGCCTCGGTCACCATGCGCCCCACCGCGATGACCGTCACGTCGCGACCGGAGCGGACGGTATTGGCCTGGCCGAACGGAATTTCATAAATCTCCTCGGGCACCGGGCCCTTGGTGCCGAGCATCCGCTTGTTGAGTACGACCACCGTCGGGTTGTCATCGCGTACGGCGGCCACCATCAGCCCCTTGACGTCGTACGGCGACGAGGGCAGCGCCACCTTCAGGCCCGGGACGTGCGCGAGCCACGCCTCCAGGCTCTGGCTGTGCTGCGGACCGGCGGACAGGCCGGCCCCGCCGGCCGTGGTCAGCGTGAGCGGCACCGTGACATCGCCGCCGAACATGAACTTCAGCTTCGCCGCCTGGTTGTACAGCTGGTCGAGCGCGACGCCGATGAAGTCGAAGAACATCAGGTCGCAGACGGGTCGCAGCCCGCGCGCCGCCGCTCCGACACCCATCCCGATGAAACCCATCTCGGAGATCGGGGTGTCGATGACCCGCTTCTCGCCATAGGTCTTCCACAGCCCGTCGAAGGCGTGGAACACGCCGCCGTAGTGGGCGACGTCCTCGCCGATGATAACGATGTTCTCGTCCTCCGCCATCAGCTGCATGAGCGACTCGGTGAAGGCCTTGACGTAGGTGATCTCGCGCACTGGTGGCGTCCTCAGACCGTGTAGACGTTGTTGAGTAGATCCGCCGGGTCGGGATCAGGGCTCTGCTCGGCGAACTCGATCGCGGCCGCGATCTCCTCGCGCGTGTCGGACCAGACCTTCTCCAGCTCGTCGGGAGCAGCCACCTTGGCGTTGACCATTCGCAGCTCGAGTGCGGTGATCGCGTCCCGTTCCTTCCAGGTGTCTATCTCTTCCTGGGTGCGGTACGGAATGCGCAGGCCCTTGACGCCCTGATGGTCGTAGTACCGGTACGTCTTGGCCTCGAGCAGCGCCGGGCCGTCGCCGGCGCGGGCCCGCGCCACGAGCCGCAGAGCGGCGAGGTAGACGGCGACCGCGTCCATGCCGTCGACAATCTCCCCCGGCATGCCGTACGCGACCGCGCGGTCGGCGACGTCCTTCAGGAGCATGTGCCTGTCCTGCGGCGTGAACTCCGCGTAACCGTTGTTCTCGCAGACGAACAGCACCGGCAGCTGCAAAACGGCCGCCAGGTTGGCGGACTCGTGGAAGGCCCCGATGTTGGTCGCGCCGTCGCCGAAGAACGGCACCGCCACCGAGTCCTGCCCCTTGTAGACGGCGGCGAGCGCCGCGCCGACGGCATGCGGGATGCCGCCGCCCACGATGCCGTTCGCGCCGAGCATCCCGATGCTCAGATCGTTGATGTGCATGCTGCCGCCGCGACCCTTGCAGTAACCGGTCTCCTTGCCGAACAGCTCGGCATACATATAGCGCAGGTTCGCGCCCTTGGCGACGGCGTGTCCGTGACCGCGGTGGGTCGAGGTGACGACATCGTCCGGGCGGAGCGTGGCCATCACGCCGGCGGCAACCGCCTCCTGCCCGACATACAGATGAAGAAAGCCGGGCATCCGGCCGGCCTCCATCAGCTTGCCGGCTTCCTCTTCGAAGAGCCGGATCCGCACCATTCGGCGATGGAGATCGTGAAGTACCTCCGGCTCCAGCGCCGATATCGGGTCCTGCTCGGCTGTCGTGGTCATCACCGCTCCGCGTCGACCATGCAGTGGCTGCTCATGCCCTTACCGTACTGTCCGAACGATAGAAACGCTACGCTGTCTCTAGAAAGTAATTGGCGGCCCCCCGGGGCCGCTGGCAGGCGACCTCGTGACCGGGAGGATTCATGCGGACGGCGGTCGTTACCGGCGCGGCGCGGGGGCTCGGTCGGGCGATCTCCGAGCGCCTGGTCGCGGACGGCTTCACGGTGTGGGCCCTCGACGCGGACGAGGCCGAAGTGGCCGACATGGCCGATGAGGTCGGGGCGACCGCGTGCGCCATCGACGTGACCGACGAGGCCGCCGTCGACGATTTGGCCGCCCGGCTCGGGCACTGCGATGCACTGGTCAACAACGCCGCGATCTGGCGGTACACGCCGCTCGCGGAAACCCCGATCGACGAGGCCCGCCGGGTGCTGGCCGTCAACGTGCTCGGCCCGCTGCTCCTCATGCAGCGCCTGGTCCCGGTCATGGCCCGCAGCGAAGCCGCGGCGATAGTCAACATCTCCTCGATCACCGCGAAGTACTCTCCGACCGGAGCCGGGGTCTACCCGGCGTCCAAGGCGGCGCTTGAGGCGCTGACTCGCGTCGCGGCCGTGGAGTTCGGCCCGCTCGGGATCCGCTGCAATGCCGTGGGGCCGGGCATCATCCCGACCGAGGGCACCCTGTCTCACTACGGGGACGAGGCGACGCGGCAACGGCGCGGGCGGACACTGCCCGCCGGGCGGTACGGCAGACCCGGGGATGTCGCCGACACGGTCGCATTCTTCTGCTCTGACGACTCGCGCTACGTCACCGGCCAGGTGGTCTACGTGGACGGCGGCTACACCGCGGCGGGAGCGAGCTTCTTCCGCCTGGCCCGCGACGCCGGAGCCTGATGGGCGCCCGCCGGGCGGTGCGCTTTCTGGCCGTCACCGGAGGTCACCGCGTCGAGGAGGATGCGTTCACCGGCATGCTCGGCGACATCAGCGCCGAACGTGGCTGGGCGTTCGCCCGCGCCGTCCAGCCCGCCGCCCAGGAGTGGCTTGGCCCGGAACACCGCGGGGTGTTCGACGCCTTCCTGTGCCATGACCTGCCGGGTCTCGCCCTGCGGCGGGGGAGCGCCCCGCAGCCGATCCCGCCCGCACCCGAGGTGGCCCGGCGGCTGGCGGAACTGCTCACCGCGGGGCAGGGCTTCGTGTTCCTCCACCACGCGCTGGCCGGCTGGCCCGCGTGGCCAGGGTGGGCCGAGGTGCTCGGCGGCCGCTACCATTACGCACCCGCCGAGCTTCGCGGTCAGCCCTGGCCCGATTCGGGCTTCCGGTACGCGGAGTACACCGCGCGAGTGGTGGATCGGCACCACCCCGTGTGTGCCGGCCTCGACGACTTCGAGCTGAGCGACGAGCTGTACTGCTGCCCGGTTTTCGAAGCCGACGTCCTCCCCCTGGTCCGCGCGCACGCGCCTGACGGGCCGTTCCGGGAGACATACCGGGAGGTGCTGGGCACGACGGGAACACCGGGCCCGCCGTGGCAGCACCCGGCCCCCAGTGACCTCATCGCCTGGGCCAAGGCCGCCGGAAGCAGCCCGGTGGTCTATATCCAGCCCGGCGACGGGCCGGACACCTTCGACCGCCCCGCCTACCGTCGCCTGGTCGGCAACGCCCTGGCGTGGGTATCGTCCGCGGACGCCCGTTCCTGGGCGGCGCAGCACCGCACGCACATCATCCCGCCTGGGTGAGTCGACAGAAAGGAACAGCCATGGACCTGCAGCTGACCGGACGCAAGGCACTGGTCACCGGCGCCAGCCGGGGAATCGGGCGCGCCATCGCGACCGAACTCGCGCGCGAAGGGTGCAGCCTGGCGCTGTGCGCCCGGGGCGCGGAGCCGCTCGAGGCCTTCGCGAAGGAGCTGCGCGAGCCAGGCCGCACGGTCTACACCCAGGCCGTGGACGTGTCGGACGACGAGGCGGTCACCGGCTTCGTCGCGGCGGCGGCCCAGGAGCTTTCCGGGCTTGACATCGTCATCTCCAACGTCTCGGCCGGGGCCCTGAAGGGGCCTGACCAGTGGCAGACCAGCTTCCAGGCGGACCTGCTCGCGTTCGTCCGGCTCGTCGAAGCGGCCGTCCCGCACCTCGAGCAGTCCGACGCGGCGGCGGTGGTGGTGGTCGGGACGACGTCGGCGTTCGACACCTTGCCGCCGACGTCGGCGAACTCTTACGCGGCGCTCAAGGCGGCTGTCCTGGAGCACGCCTCCGGGCTGGGGCACGCGCTGGCCCCGAAGGGCATCCGGGTCAACACGGTCTCCCCCGGGCCGATCGATTTCCCCGGCGGAGCCTGGGACAAGCTGCGCGAGGGCCGCCCGGAGTTCTACGAAACGATCCGGGCCCGGATTCCGGTCGGGCGCCTGGGCCGGGCGGACGAGGTCGCGCGTGCGGTCACGTTCCTGGCCAGCCCAGCCGCGAGCTTCTGCACCGCCGTGAACCTTGTCGTCGACGGCGGCTTCGTCAGCCGCGTCCAGTTCTAGATGGCCGGGCCGGCCGGACGGGTGGACGCCGTCCTGGTCTGCGGCGGCCGGTGGCACGATTTCGACTTCGCACGCCACCAGCTGCTCGGCGCGCTCGGCGACACCGAGCAGGTCCGGACCCGCGTCTTCGAGGACTACCGCTGTCTCGACGCCCTGAAGCGCGCGGATCTGCTGATCACCTACACCTGCGACGTGCGCCCCGCACCCGAGCAGCAGGACGCCCTGGCCGAGTTCGTGCAGCGGGGTGGCCGGTGGCTGGCCCTGCACGGCACTCACTCGGCGATCGACCCGCGGGACGGCTCTGGCGTCTTCCGCACACCCCGGGTCCTCGGGACGGTGGCCGCGCTGCTCGGCGGCCAGTTCCTTGGTCACCCGCCGATCGCGCCGTATACCGTCCACATCACCGCGCCGCGACACCCGCTGGTGGCGGGCATCGATCCGTTCGAGGTCCGCGACGAGCTCTACGTCCTCGAGCTGCACCCGCCGCTCGAGGTGCTCTTGCACGCTCGCTTCACGGGTGAGTGCCGCGGCTTCGAAGAGGGCCACGTCACCGACGACGAGCCGCGTCCCGTCCTCTACCTCAAGCGGTCCGGCGATGGCACCGTCTGCTACCTCACGCTGGGTCACTGCCGCGGTCGCTTCGACGTGCAGGACCTCGGCATCGACGACCTCGGGTACCGGGACTTCGGCAGCTGGCAGGTTCCCGAGTTCCGCACGATCCTGGAGCGGTGCCTGGCGTGGGCGGTCACCGGCGCGTTCCCGACCAAGGAGTAACTTGAATCTGTGTCCACTTACTGCTTCCGGGCCGGACAGGCGCGGTATAGGGTCCGAAGTGACGGTTCCAGGAGGTGTCCGTGGCGGTCGAACCCATCCCGCTGACAACGCGGATCGTCACCCTGGCCTCGCGCCCGCTGCTGCGCCCGACGCCAGCGAACTTCGCGCTTGCGGAGCAGTCGGTCGGTGAGCTCGGTCCCGGCCAGCTGCTGGTGCGCAACGCATACATGAGCGTCGATCCGGCCATGCGCGGGCGGATGGAGCCGACCGAGAAGCACTACACCACCAACTTCTCGGTCGGTGGCCCGCTGGACGGATCGGCCGTCGGGCGGGTCGTGGCAAGCCGCACCGACCGGTTCGCGGCCGGCGACTTCGTCCGGCACCGCCTGGGCTGGCGCGATTACGCCGTGCTGGACGCCTCGGCGGCCACCATCGTCGATCCGGCGCTGGCCCCGCTGCCCACCTGGCTCGGCGTCCTGGGCCAGACCGGTTTCACCGCCTACGTCGGGCTCCGCCGGGCCGGCGAGCTGCACGAGGGCGATGTGGTGTTCGTGTCCGCGGCGGCCGGCGCGGTGGGCAGCGCCGCGGGCCAGTTCGCCCGGCTGCTCGGCGCCTCCCGGGTGATCGGCAGTGCCGGCGGTGCGGAGAAGGCCCGCATCCTCGTCGATGAACTGGGCTTCGACGAGGGGATCGACTACCGGGCCGGCCTGGTGCAGGGGCTGGCGGCAGCAGCCCCCGACGGCATCGACCTGTACTTCGACAACGTCGGCGGCGATCATCTTGTCGCAGCCCTGTACGCGCTGAAGGTAGGCGGCCGGGTTGCCCTGTGCGGGATGATCTCGACGATGGAGGACGCCTCGTCGGCTCCCGGTATGCAGCACCTGATCCAGGCCGTGCTCAAGCGCCTGACGCTGCGAGGCTTCATCGTGCGCGATCACGAAGATCTCCGCCCGGAGTTCGAAAAGCAGGTCGCGGGCTGGCTGCGAACCGGGGAGCTCCGATCGAGGCAGACCGTGGTCGACGGCCTGGAGAACGCCGTCGACGCGTTCCTCGGGCTGCTCTCCGGGGCCAACGTGGGCAAGATGCTCGTCCGCCTTTCCGACGATGACGCCGCGGCGTCCTGAAGGCGAAGGGAATCGGTATGGACATCACCGTCCCGCCGGAGGTCGGGGAACTGGCCAAGCAGAAGGAGAAGTACCTGCACACCGCCGCCGTCCTGGACAGCGGCGCCAGCGGCGGGAGCGAATCCTCCATCGCCAAGACCTTCGCCGCCGAGGCGGTCAACCGGGTGGTTGACCGCGCCGTGCAGGTCTGCGGCGCGCTCGGCGTCTCCGGAGACGTCCTGCTCTCCCGCTACCTCCGCGAGGTGCGCCCGTTCCGGATCTACGACGGGCCGTCGGAGGTACACCGCTGGGCGATCGGCCGGCGGGCGATCAGCCAGCGCCGGCGCGCCATCGAGAGCGGCGAGCAGCCACGCTGGCAGCGCGAGAAGGAGACGACCTCTTGAGCGTGACGGCCGTGGACCCCGTGCTGTTCGCTTCCCTCGACCCGCCGCGGCTGGCCGGTTCCCGCTGCGCGACCTGCGGCACGGTGACCTTCCCGGCGCAGGCGGGATGCGCCAAGTGCACGGGGGAGAACATGGCACCCGTCGAGCTCGCCGACCGCGGCACGCTGTGGACCTGGACCGTGCAGGCGTTCGAGCCCAAGGCACCTTACCGCGGGCCCGAAGGCGGCTTCGCGCCGTACGGCGTCGGCTACGTCGACCTCGGCGAGGTGATTATCGAGTCACGGATCCTCGGCGATCCCGCCGGGTTCGAGATCGGCCTGCCGATGCGGTTGACGCTGCTGCCGCTGTGGCCGGGTCCGGACGGCCGGCCGGTCGTTACCTACGCGTTCCAGCCCGCGGGAGAAGGCGTATGAGCAGTACCAGCACGGAGGTCAGCATCGTCGGTGTCGGCCTGCATCCGTTCGGCCGGCATGACCCTGCCCTGACCGGAATGGCGATGGGCGCGCAGGCGAGCCGGCTCGCGCTGGCCGACGCCGACCTGAGCTGGGCCGACATCGGCTATGCGGTAGGCGGAAGCAACGTCTCCGGAAAGCCGGACACGCTGGTCAGCGTGCTCGGCCTGACCGGCGTGCCGTTCGTCAACGTCCGAAACGGGTGCGCCACCGCCGGCGTCGCGCTCGCCACGGCGGCGAACGCGATCCGGGCGGGCGAGACTGACCTCGCGCTCGCGGTCGGGTTCGACAAGCACGCCCGCGGCGCCTTCGCGGCCAGCCCGGCGGACTACGGCCACGCGGACTGGTACGCAGAAACCGGGCTGATGATCACGACGCAGTTCTTCGCCATGAAGGACCGCCGGTACCTGCATGCCCACGGACTTAAGGACCGGCTGCTGGCGCAGGTCGCGGCCAAGGCGTTCCGGTGCGGCGAGCTCAACCCCGACGCCTGGCGGCGCAAAACGCTCAGCGAGGACGAGATCATGCGGGCTCGGGTGATCAACCCGCCGCTGACCCAGTACATGATCTGCTCACCGAGCGAGGGGGCCGCCGCGGTGGTGCTGGCGCGTAGCGACCGCGCCGCCGACCTGTGCGAGCGGCCAGTGCACTTGGCGGCCGTGGCCAAGCGCACCCGGCGGTTCGGATCATTCGAGGTGTTCGCGCCGTGGCTACCGCCGGAAGCCGGCCACAGCCCGAGCGTGGACGCCGCCCGGGCTGCCTTCGCGGCGTCGGGAATCTCCCCGGCGGAGGTACAGGTCGCGCAGCTCCAGGACACCGACGCGGGCGCCGAGATTTACCACATGGCAGAGACCGGCCTGTGCGAGGACGGCGCCCAGCAGCAGCTGATCGAGGCGAACGAGACGGCTCCGACCGGCCGGCTGCCGATCAACACCGACGGCGGCTGCCTGGCCAACGGCGAGCCGGTGGGCGCGTCCGGGCTGCGGCAGGTCATCGAGGTCGTTCTCCAGCTGCAAGGCCGGGCCGGCGCACGCCAGGTGGCCGGGCCGCCCCAGATCGGTTTCACGCACGTTTACGGCGCGCCGGGCATCAGCGCGTGCACCGTACTGACAGCGTAGGGAGAGCGCCGGTGAGCGAATCGGACCTGGAGTCATGGCGCGCCGAGGTGCGCGAATGGCTGGCCTCGGTGCTGCCGCCGCGGTCCGGGCGGCCCGAAGGCCCCGCGGATTACGCGGTGTTCCAGAACATCACGGAGGAGGCCGAGCGCGAGCTGCTCGACAAGGTACGGGCGTACCGCAAGCAGCGGTTCGATGCCGGTTACGGGGCGATCGCGCTGCCGGCCGAGCTGGGCGGCGCGGGCCTGTCGATGCGGTACGTCATCGCCTTCACCGAGGAGGAGCAGGCGTTCGAGGCGCCGCCGTCGACCGAGCTGATCAGCGTCACGACGGGGCTCGTGGGTCCGACCATCGCCACCTTCGGCACCGCGGAACAGCGGGCGAAGTATGCCCGGGCCTTCCTGCGCTCGGACCTGCTGTGCTGCCAGCTGTTCAGCGAGCCGGGGGCCGGCTCCGACCTCGCCGCGGTGGCGACGAGCGCGGTGCGCGCGAAGGCGGACGGAGAGGCGGGCGAGGGATGGCTGCTCGACGGGCAGAAGGTGTGGTCATCCGGTGCCCGCTTCGCTGACTACGGCCTCCTGCTGGCCAGGACCGATCGTGAGGTCGCCAAGCAGGCCGGGCTCTCGATGTTCCTCATCCCGATGGATGCGCCCGGGGTGGAGATCAGGCCGATCAGGCAGATGAGCGGGGCCTCGTCGTTCAACGAGGTCTTCCTGTCCGGCGTGCAGGCCGGTGACGACATGCGGGTCGGGCCGGTCGGCGAGGGATGGAAGGTCGCCAACGCGACGCTTGGCTTCGAACGCACCGCCAGCGGCCAGGCGCAGCGCCGCAAGGGCGGCACGTTCGAGGACCTGCTCCGGCTGGCCACCAGGCTCGGCAAGTCGGGCGACCCGGTCGTCCGCCAGCAGCTGGCCGACGTCTACGTACGAACGCAGCTGCGGGCCGCCACAACCGGGCGCGTCGCCCGGGCGGCCGCCGCCGGCACCTCGCCCGGGCCCGCGGCGTCCATCGGCAAGCTGGTCGCGTCGGCGAACATGATGCGGATCGGCGAGGTAGCCACCGACCTGCTCGGATCGCGGATTGCCGCGGACACCGGTGAGCCTGACGGCTTCGCGTGGACCGAGCATGTCCTCGGCGCGCCGGGCTACCGGCTCGCGGGGGGGACCGATGAGATCCAGCGCAACATCATCGGCGAGCGCGTCCTCGGCCTGCCCAGGGAACCGCGGGTGGACAAGGGCGTGCCGTACTCCAAGCTGCCGCGCAGCGGCTGAGGCCGGTAAGACTACTTAATGGTGTAACCGGCATCGACCTTCAGCTCGTTACCGGTCACGTACCGCGCCTCATCGGAGGCCAGGAACAGGACCGCGTTGCTGATGTCGGCCGGCTCCACCCACGGCACGGGGAGGGCGTTAGTGGTCTCGAACACCGCCGCCGCCTGCTCCTGGGTCGGGTGTTCGACGTCGGGCAGGAAGAGCCGGAACGTGGCCTGGTTCAGGATCATGTCGGTCGCCACTCCGGTCGGGTGCACGGTGTTGACCCGGATCCGGTGGGGTGCCAGCTCAAGCGCCAGGGTCCGCATGATCCCGACGACGGCGTGCTTGCTCGCGGTATAGGGCGCGACGTTCGGCGTACCCTTGAGCCCGGCCGTCGAGCTGGTCAGGATGATCGACCCGCCCGTGCCCTGCTCGATCAGGTGCGGGATGACGGCCTTGCACGTATGCCACACCCCGGTCTGGTTGACGTCGGTGACGTCCTGCCAGTCCTGCTCGCGATGCGGTGCCTGGAGGAGTAGTGCCTGGAGGAGTTGGTGCCGTCCGTTACTGCGCGCAGTAGCCACCGTCGATCGGCAGGGTGTGGCCGGTGATCCAGCGCGCCTCATCGGATGCCAGGAAGGCGACGGCAGCGGCGATGTCCTCAGCCATCGGGATGCCCGGCGTGGGGTTGTAGTTCTCCATCGCCGCGCGCATGGCGGCCGGGTCGGGCGCGTTCTGCGCGAACCGCTCCACCAGCGGAGTCCACACGACGGTGGGCGCGATCGCGTTGACGCGAATGTTCTGCCCGGCGTATTCGATGGCGGCGCTGCGGGTGAGGCCGATCAGCCCCGCCTTCGCGAACGTATACGGCGAGATGTTGGCCTGACCGGTGAGACCGGCGGTCGAGGAGGTGTTGACGATGCTCCCGCCGCCCGTCTTGAGCATCTCGGCCACGCAGTACTTCATCACGTAGAACATGCCGTCGCCGTTGATGCCGCGCACCTTCCGCCAGTCGTCGACGGGAAGCTCGTGCAGCGGATATTGCGCGCCGGCGATGCCCGCGTTATTGAAGACCACGTCGATGCGGCCATAGTGCTCGACCGCCCGGCGGACCGCCGCCTCGACCGATGACGGCTCCGCGGTGTCGACGGTGACCGCGAACCCGTCGGGAAGCCGGCCGGCCAGCCGGCGGGCGCCGTCCTCGTCGATGTCGGCCACCACGACCTTGGCGCCCTCGTCGGCGAAGCGCGTTGCCGCCGCCGCACCGAGACCGGATGCGCCGCCGGTCACGAAGGCGACTTTGCCTTGGAACCGCATTGGCTTCGGGGACCCACCCTCCTGGGGCTGAGACATGTTGCGCCGTCTACCTTCCGAGATCGTAGGCCGGAAGTGAACTGTTACCACGTCTGCCCTCGCTGTCGCCAGATCGGGGACCTGCGCCGTTTCTTGACAAAGGCTATAGTTAGTGCCGGGCCGGGCACAAGGTCACTCCGGTCAACGGTCCTCGACCGACCGGCCGCCGTCCCGGCCGCCGCTGACCACGATGTTCTGCCCGGTTACCCAGGCCGCGGCGGGTGAGGCAAGATAGAGAGCGGCCGGCCCGCTATCGGTTGCGCCACACTGGCTTGCGCTTGTCCGCGAAGGCGCGCGCGCCCTCGGCCGCGTCCCGCGACGCCCGGATCGCTTCGGAGATGGGGCGCTGCCGCTCGAACGCCTCACCGGCCGGCCAGTCCCCGCTTTCTGAGATAACGCGCTTGGACGCGGCGACCGCCAGCGGCCCGTTCGCAGCGATCTGCCGGGCTAGCGCGACCGCCTCCGCCAGGGCCCGCCCGTCCGCGGTCAACCGGTTCACCAGGCCGAAGTGCGCCGCACGTTCGGCGGTCATCGGCTGGCCCGCCAGCGCGAGTTCCATGGCGATGTGATAGGGGATGCGCCTGGGCAGCCGCAGCAGGCCGCCCCCGCCGGCGATCCTGCCCCGGCGCACCTCGGGCAGCCCGAACCGGGCCGACGCGGCGGCCACCACGAGATCGCAGGCGAGCACGATCTCGAAGCCGCCGCCGAGGGCGTACCCCTCCACCGCGGCGATCAGCGGCTTGACGAACCCATATTCGGCCATCCCGGCGAACCCGCGCCGGGCCACCCACGGGTGATCACCGGCCAGAGCCGCCTTCAGGTCACGCCCGGAGCAGAACGTCCCTCCGGCTCCGGTCAGGACGGCGGCCGTCAGCTCGCCGGAGGCGTCGAGCTCGTCGAACGCCGCGGCGATGGCCGCCGCGACCGGCTGCGTGATCGCGTTCCGCGCCTGCGGGCGGTTCACCGTGACCACCATCACGCCGTCATCGACGTCCACCTGCACGTCGGCTGGCATCAGGCGGCCGAGGACGGCGCTCCGGGGGCCGCGGGGCCAGCACCGGCGCCCGCGACCGGGCGCGGCGGCCCGGCCGCGGTGAACGCCGTGCCGGGCGGATCGACCGCCCATGGCGCTGATTCCCCCCAGGCGTCCTGATACACCAGCTCGGACAGCGGGCGGCGCCGCACCTGGCCATGCTGCCCGGCCGGCCGGCCGAGCGTGATCGTCGCGGCCATCGCCGTGGAGTCCGGGATGGCCAGCATCGTCCGCAGCTGCGGCTCGACCTCCTTGTGGAACATGGTCAGCACGCCGCCGTACCCGTAGGCTCGGGCGGCCAGCAGCAGGTTCTGGCACGCCGGGTAGACGTTCGCGCCCTCGGTGTACTCCGGCTCCCGGTACCGGTTCAGGCACGGCAGGATCAGCACCGGTACCGACGCGAAGGCATCGACGTACTGCTGCATGGTGTCAGCCAGTCGCGACTTGGGCGAGTCCGGCCGCGCTGCCGATCCCCGCGTGTAGCCGTCCCGCTGCCGCTTCGCCGACCACAACCGCCGCGCGGCGTCCCCGATAAGGTGCTTCGCGGCCATCGCGGCGGGGCCGTCGGCCAGCACCAGGAACCGGAACGGCTGCCGGTTAGAACCGCTCGGCGCCCGGGTCGCGGCGAACAAGATATCGCGGAGAACCCGGTCCGGGATGGGTTCGCCGGTGTACCGCCGGATCGCCCTGGTGGATGTCAGCCCGTCGATCAGCGAGACATCGGCGGGCTGCACCGGGACCCGCTGGAGCGATCCCGTGCTCATGTAATCCGTCGCCGTTCGGTATCGGGTCGGCCAGCCAGCGGTCGAGCAGGTGATGGAAGTGACGGATCTTGCTTTCCTGGTAGACAGCGAAGCTGACCCCCGGCTTCCGCGTCGTCCTCAGGCCCTTCTGCACCGCCTCGAGGTTGAACTCATCCTGGTCGAACACCCGTGCCAGCGAGCCGAGCTCGTCGACGGCGCCGCGCCACGGCTGATCCGGACCGAGCCGGCGCTCGGGAACCGGCGGCGGCCGCCTGCCCTGGAACGGCGACAGCAGCAGCACCTCCATGATGCAGCTCCGGTGATCGTCGCCGTTGGGCCGGAAGCGGTAGGTGATCTGGTTGAACCCGCCCCACGGATGCATGTTGGGGAAGACCGTCAGGAAGTAGCTGTCGACGAGCTCCGCGTCGGTGAGCGTCTCCACGTAAGCCTGATCCAGGACGGAACCCAGCGAGCGGCGGGCGGCCTGGGCCAGCGTCTTGCGAGCCGTGCTTCCTTCCGGCACCTCGAGCATCGGCGGGTCATCCATCCGCTGGTCGATCTGGCTGTTCAGCCGCTGCTGCTCGTCCGGCGCCCAGGACAGGTAAGGGCTCGGCACGCCCCGGGCCGAGATGGCCCGCGACACGTTGCCGAACACGTCGTACTGGCTGTTGGCATCGGCGAAACCGGGCAGCAGCTGAGGGTGGGTCGTGATGACGTGGAAGGACTCCATGAATGCCTCTTGGGCAACCTTCCAGTTCACCCTGAGGATCTTCGACACGTGCACCCGCGTGTACCGGTCCTCCAACGGCCACCGGTCGAAGAACGTCGGCAGCTCGCCGAGGAAGTCCTCGAGCGGCTCGCAGTCCGGATCGGGGTTGATGAAGACGAACCCGCCCCAGGTCCCGACCCGCACCTCGGGCAGCCGGAACCGCCCGGGGTGTACCTGCGGGAAGTCCCAGGCGCTCGGGACCCGCTTGAGGCGCCCGTTCAGGGACCAGCAAAAGCCGTGGAACGGGCACAGCAGTTCATCGACGTGGCCGCGTTCGTCGCGCAGCGTCCGGCCGCGGTGCAGGCACGCGTTGTAGTACGCCTTGATGCCATCCGGGCCAGGAGCGGCCCGGACGAGCAGGATCGAGGTGTCGCAGATGTCGTAGATCTCGGTGTCACCGACCTCCGCGAGCACCTCCTCGCGGCAGGCGAACTGCCACACCCGGCTCCACAGCCTGGTCTTCTCCAGTTCGTGGAACTCCCGGGACAGGTAGCGGTGGACCGGGATGTCCGCGTCACCGAAGTAGCCAGGCTCGTCTCTTCGCAGCGATGCCGGTACCAGCTTGCTGTCGATGTCGAGGAGGTCCTGGTAGCTCGGGCCGTTCCCACCGAACCCAGTACGCGGGGCCTGCGTCCGCGGCGCGGTCACGAGAAGGTCTCTTCCGTTTCGAATCGCCGGCTGCGCGCCGCGGCGCCGCCCGGCTTGGGTCCGCCGCTCTCGATCCAGCGGCACAGTTCCGGGTCGGCGACGCGAAGCTCACCGAGCACCCAGCGCCCGTTACGGTCGAACCGGCCCTGCCGTCCACGCTTGTCCGTGACCTGCACGGGACCGAGGCCGTCCTCGGCCCACTCGTACACTGAACCGGTCAGCGCGTGCTGGATCTGGCGCACGACGCTCCTTCCACCTCCGCGGGACGAACCAAGCGGCGGCAGGCAACGGACCGTCCGGCCGCCCAGTCGGCAGGTACCTTACTGTAGTCGGAATCTAGTTTAGTTTCCAGGCGGGATCAGACCCGGGGCAGGCCGACTTCGAAGCGCAGGCCGACCTCGAAGCGCAGGCCGGCTGACGAATCGTTTACCAGCTGAGCAGCGTCGCCAGCCGTTCCCGGTGCACGGTCGCGTCGCCGAGCAGTGCCCCGTCCACCCGCGCGCGGCGGAAGTACAGGTGCGCGTCATGCTCCCAGGTGAACCCGATCCCCCCGTGGATGTGGACGTTCTCCGTCGTGACGGTGGTAAACGCGTCGCTGCACCATATTTGCGCGACCGCCGCGGCCTCGGCCAGCCGCGCCGGGTCCAGCTCGACCAGTAGCGCGCGGTCAATGGCCGAGCGGCCCATCTCGACCAGTATCAGCAGGTCAGCGAGCTTATGCTTGATGGCCTGGAAGCCGCCGATCGGACGGCTGAACTGATGGCGGATCTTCGCGTACTCCACCGCCATGTCAAGGCACGCCGCCGCGCCGCCGACCTGCTCCGCCGCGAGCACCACGAGGGCGACGTCCAGTGCCGCCTCGACGGCCCCGGCACCGCCGCCGCCGGTGGTCAGCGGCGTGCCGGCCGCGCCGTCGAAGCTGATCGACGCCTGGCCGCGAGTCGGGTCCAGCGTCGGGCGCGCCTGGCGCGTGACACCCTCGCTGTCCGCGCCGACACCGAACAGGTCGCAGCCGGACGGTGTCCTGGCGGCGACGACCAGGTGAGCGGCGCTCGCACCGTCGAGGACGAACTCCGCCGTGCCGCGCAGCCGCCAGCTGGACGCCTCCGCCTTCGCCTCGACCGGCAGGCGCTCGGGCCGCCAGCATCCGTCGGCGTCGGTGCCGGCGAACGCGGCGAGTTCGGTGCCGGCGCAGAGCCGGGCCAGCACGTCACCTGAGGTGTCCGGACAGCGGCTGAGGATCTGGCCGGCCAGGACCGTCGAGGAGAAGAACGGGACCGGCAGCAACGAGCGGCCCAGCTCCTCGGCGACAACGGTCAGCTCGGCCAGGCCACCGCCGGCGCCGCCGAGATCCTCGGCGAGGCCCAGGCCGGCCAGGCCCATGTCCGCGCCGAGCAGCCGCCACGCCTGCTCGTCATAGCCGGGCCCGGCCTCCAGCCGCCGGCGAGCCGCCGCGACGCCGCCTGATCCGGCGATGAGGTCACCGACTGCCTCGCGCAGCGCGGCGAGTTCGCCGGCCCGCTCGGCGTCCTGCTGCGCGGTGCTCATGTCCGGCCGCTGACGAGGCGCTCCTCACGGGTTTCGTCGTCTGCGCGGGTAAGGCCGAGCATCAAGATCAGTTCCTGGTGCAGGTGCATCCAGACCGTGTGATAAGAGTCCTTCAGCGGCGACGCGAGCCAGGTCGACTCCCCCTCGTCGAACTTGTCCAGCGCCTCTTGCAAGCGCGGACGGTAGCCCGCCAGCCGCGGCTCAATCGCCGCCATCCGGCGCAGGATCGGGCCGATGGCAGAGTGAACGTCGTCGAGCCGGTCCCGGATCGTGTCGTCGTACGCGCCGTCGCTGTGGTCGTTGGGCGTGCCGTCCGGGCGGCTCTGCCAGGCGGAGCAGACGTCGCGCAGCCGCCGGTTGATCGGCAGGAAGCCGTCGAAGAGCGGGTCGAGTTCCTGCTCTTGCCGGCCGCCCGGCGGGAGGCGCAGCAGCTCACCGGCGGCGGCGGTGCCTTCCGGAGTCGGCATGGTGATGGGGCCTTTCGTCATGGCCAGACCCTGCTCGACCAGCCTGGCCGTCGCCTCGTCCGGCGCACCTCGCACCATGCCGCGGACGACGAGCGAAATCAGGGCCTGCGCAGTGGGGTCGGACGGATCCGGCGAGTCGGGCATGGCCAGGGCACCTCCTTGGGTCGGCGTACTACGGTGTACTGGATCGATCCTCGACTGAACTGTGGTCAACGTCAAGAAACTCGGGTATATCTCGGGTATAAAGCGAACCGGGATACCAGCATCCGTGGCGGCGGGCGGCGCAGACGTGGCCGGCCCGGCAGGCGCAGACGTGGCCCGCACCGCAGAGGAGACGCCCATGGCGACCTACCAAACGCTGCTGGTCGACCGGCCCCGAGTAGGTATCGCGGTCGCCACGCTGAACCGCCCGGATCGGCTCAACGCCCTCACCTTCGGTATGTTCGACGACCTCGCGCAGCTCGCGGCCGATATCGGCGCGGACGACCGGGTACGGGTGCTCGTGCTCACCGGCGCCGGCCGTGGATTCTGCGCCGGCCTGGATCTCAGCGACGCCGCGACCCTGCCGGACATGCCGACGGCGAAGTTTCTCGAGGGGCAGGAGCGATGGTCCCGGGCGATTACCGCGTTCCGGCGCCTGCCTAAGCCGGTGATCGCCGCCGTGAACGGCCCGGCCGCCGGGGCCGGCTTCTCCCTGGCCCTGGCGGCCGATATCCGGATTGCCGCGCCCGCGGCACGCTTCAACGCGGCCTTCATCAAGATCGGGCTCACCGGCGGTGACTGCGGAAGTTCCTGGATGCTGCCGCGTATCGTGGGGCTGGGACACGCCAACGAGATCTTGCTGACCGGCCGCCTGGTCGAGGTCGACGAGGCAGCCCGGATCGGGCTGGTAAACCGGGTCGTTCCGGCCGGGGACCTGCTCGCCGCGGCGCTGGAGGTGGCGGAGCTCATCGCCGCGAACAGCCCGCTCGGCGTGCGGTTGACCAAACAGATGGTGCAGGTCAACGTCGATGCCCCGTCACTCGAGGCCGCCGTCGAACTCGAGAACCGCAACCAGACACTGGCGGCCGGCACTCAGGACATGGCGGAGGCCTTCACGGCGTTCCGGGAGAAGCGCCCGGCCACCTTCACCGGCCTCTGACGCGCTCGCGTGACGCGCTCGCGCGCCTTGCTCCAGCTGGACCGGGCTGATCGTAAACTAGACTCTAGCTACAAAAAGTGGACAGGCAGGAGACCAAGTGACGCCAGCTGGCACGCCGGAGCCGAATGACCCGGTTAACGATCGGCCCGATCCCATCACGCCGGCCGGGAGGCTCTTCCGCAGTGGCTGGCGGCTGGCCACCGGGCTGGCGAGCGTCGCGCTGGGTACCTCCCAGGTGAGCCCGGCACCCGGAGACTGGCGATTCAAGGACCCGACATGGGCGCAGCATCCCTATTACCGCAGGCTGGGGCAGGCATACTCGGTCAGCTGCACGTTCGCGGACGAGGTGCTCGACGATCTGGCCCGCACCGGGCGATCTACGAGCGCGGCGCGGTTTGTCGTCAACGTCGCAGAAAGCGTGGTCGCGCCGACGAACACGCTGCTTGGCAATCCCGCCGCGGTGAAGCGCGCATACGAAACCGGGGGCCTCAGCCTGCTGCGCGGCACGAGGAATCTCCTGGATGACGTGGTGCACAACGGCGGCATGCCGTCTACCGTGGACCGCAGCGTCTACCAGGTCGGCCGCGACTTCGCGATCACGCCGGGAACGGTCGTGGACCGTGACCCGTACGCCGAGCTGATCCAGTACACGCCAAGCACCAAAAAAGTGCAGACGCGCCCGGTCCTGATCATCCCGCCGCCGATCGGCCGCTACTACTTCCTCGACCTGCGCCCCGGGCGCAGCATGGTCGAGTACACGGTCAGCCGGGGACTGCAGGCCTTCATGCTGAGCTGGCGGAACCCGACGCGCGAACAGGCAGGCTGGAACCTCGACACCTACGCCGGGCGGGTGCTTTCGGCCATCGAGGCGGTCCGCGAGGTCACCGGGGCCCCGGACATCGACGTGATCGGCTTCTGCGCCGGCGGCATCTTGCTGACGCTGGCGCTCAACCAGCTGGCTGCGCTCGGCGAGGCGCCGGTGCATTCCGCGAGCTATGCCGTGACCCTGCTCGACTGGGGCGCCGACGTGCCGGTCAAGGCGTTCTCCGCGTCCAAGCTGCTCGCCCTGGCCCGGTGGAACTCCGCGCGGGCCGGTGTGATCAGCGCCAAGGACATGGGCTCCGCGTTCACCTGGATGCGGCCGGACGATCTGGTGTGGAAGGCCTGGGTCAACAACTACCTGATGGGCGACAAGCCGCCGGCGTTCGACATCCTCGCCTGGAACGCGGACGGGACGAACCTCCCGGCCGCCTTGCACGCCCAGTTCCTCGACCTCTTCGAACACAATTCGATGGCCACGCCGGGCGCGCTGACCTGCCTGGACAGTCCGGTGGACCTCGGCACGATCAAGGTGCCGACCTACGTCACCGGCGGGGTAACCGACCACCTCACGCCGTGGGCCAGCTGTTACCGCACGACGCAGCTGTTCGGCGGGCCGAGCACCTTCGTGCTCAGCAACGCCGGGCACATCCAGAGTCTGGTCAACCCGCCGGGCAACCCGAAGGCCACCTTCTACACCGGAGCCGAGCTGCCCCCCGACCCGCAGGCGTGGCTGGCCACGGCGGAAAAGCACACCGGAACCTGGTGGACCCACTGGGCGGACTGGGTCATCGCAAACTCGGGCGCGACGAAGGCCGCTCCGGGCCAGCCCGGCAGCGCGGGGCACCCGCCGCTGGACGACGCGCCGGGGCGTTACGTGAGAGATCTCGGCCCAGACGACGTCCGGCCTTGACCACGGCGACCACGACAGACGAACATACTGAAGTCGGCCTCAAGTTTCCCCGCCGGCTCCGAGAACCTTAGGAGTTGCCATGCAGCTGGACGGCAAGGTCGCAGCGATCACCGGCGGCACGGCGGGCATTGGCCGCGCGATTGCCGAGGCTTTTCTGGCCGAGGGCGCCGTCGTCGTCGTCAGCGGCCGCAACGCCGACCGCGGCAAGCAGGCAGTGAGCGAACTCGGCGAGAAGCGCGCCGCCTTCCACCGGGGTGACGCGACGACCAAGGAAGGTATCGAAGGGACCGTCGCGGCGGCGGTGGAGCGCTTCGGTCGCATCGACATCATGGTCAACAACGCTGGCGGCGCCGAGCGGCTCGCTCCGCTCGTCGATCTCTATGACGAGGACTTTGACCTCGTGATGAGGTGGAACGTCTACTCCACCTTCTGGGGGACCCGCGCCGCCTTGCGCCAGATGCTGCCGCAGAAGTCGGGGCGCATCATCAACATCTCCTCGGTCGAGGGCAAGCACGGCAAGCCGGTGCTGACCGCCTACGTCGCGGCCAAGCATGCCATCAACGGGCTCACCAAGGCCGTCGCCAAGGAGGTCGGCACCCAGGGCGTCACCGTGAACGCCATCTGCCCGGGGCTGGTCATTACCGACATCATCCAGCGCAACGGCCCCTCGACGGCGCAGGCGATGGGCATCACGTTCGATGAGATGGTGGCACTGTTCGCCGCCGAGTCTGCCATCAAGCGCCCGAACACCGTGGATGAGGTGGCCGCCGTCGCGGTCCTGCTCGCGTCCGACGTCGCGGCCGGCATCACCGGCGCGATCTACAGCGTCGACGGCGGAACGGCGGCGTACTGAGCGTGGTCGGCACCCATTTCCCCGACGACCGTGATGTCGTGGAGTCCGCGCTGCAGCGAATGCGCGAGGCCTTCGAGGCGCTGCGAGACGGCCGCCTGGGACCGAGCCGTGCCGAAGAGGAGTTCCTGGCCGGGTACGACACGGCGCGCGACATGGTCAGCACCTTGTTCCTGGCGCGACGGACGTCGCAAGACCCGGATGACCGCGCTTCAGGCCAGCTGACGCAGCGTGAGTGAGTGAGTGAGTAGGAGGAGTAGCCGTGGTAGACAACCGGTGCGACCTGGTGGTTCTCGGTGGCGGCAGCGGCGGCTACGCGGCCGCGCTGCGGGCTGCTGAGCTGGGCAAGTCCGTGGTACTTGTGGAGAAGGACAAGGTAGGCGGGACGTGCCTGCATCGTGGCTGCATCCCGACCAAGGCGCTCCTGCACGCCGGGGAGATCGCCGACCAGGCGCGGGAGAGCGCGGCGTTCGGGGTGAAGACGACGTTCGAAGGCATCGACATGCCCGGGGTCCACAAGTACAAGGACTCGGTGATCGCGAAGAACCACAAGGGGCTGACCGGCCTGATCAAGGGCCGTGGTATCAAGATCGCCGAGGGCGAGGGCCGGCTGACCGGCCCGAAGACAGTGCAGGTCGGTGCGGACACTTACACCGGAACGAACCTGGTGCTTGCCACCGGCTCGTACTCGCGTACCCTGCCGGGGCTGGACCTGGACGGGGACCGGGTCATGGCTAGCGAACACGCCCTGGCGCTCGACCGGGTGCCGGCCACCGCGATCGTGCTCGGCGGCGGGGTCATCGGCTGCGAGTTCGCCTCGGCGTGGACCTCGTTCGGCAGCAAGGTGACCATTGTCGAGGGGCTGCCGCACCTGGTTCCGCTGGAAGACGAGGCCAGCTCCAAGCTGCTCGAGCGGGAATTCCGCCGCCGCGGCATCGGCTTCAAGCTGGGCGTGCGGTTCGAGCGCGCCGAACCCGCCGGCGACGGGGTCCGGGTCCAGCTGAGTGGCGGAGAGACGCTGGATGCCGAGCTGCTGCTGGTCGCCGTGGGCCGTGGTCCGGTGTCGGCCGGGTTGGGCTACGAAGAGCAGGGCGTCCGCGTCGACCGCGGCTTCGTCGCCGTCGATGAGTACTGCCGCACCTCGGCCGAGGGGGTCTACGCGGTCGGCGACCTGGTCAGCACCAACGACGGAGTGCATCCGCAACTGGCCCACGTCGGCTTCGCCGAGGGCATCGGCGTGGCCGAGCACCTGGCCGGATTGCCGGTCGTGCCCATCGACTACCCCGGCGTGCCCCGCATCACGTACAGCCATCCGGAGGTCGCCTCGGTCGGCTACACCCAGGCACAGGCGGCAGAAAAGTACGGCGGGGATAACATCACCACGGTTAGCTACGACCTGTCTGGCAACGGCCGGAGTTCCATCCTCGGCACCAAGGGCGCGGTCAAGGTCATCGCGGCCAAGGACGGTCCGGTCCTCGGCATCCACATCGTCGGCGACCGCGTCGGCGAACTGATCGCCGAAGCCCAGCTCATCTACAACTGGGAAGCCCTCCCGGCCGAAGTCGCGCGGCTCATCAACCCCCACCCCACCCAATCCGAGGCCATCGGCGAAGCCCATCTGCTTCTGGCCGGCAAGCCCCTGCACGTGCACGCCTGAGCGATGGGGCCATTCGACTGCGCCGCGGTCACGCTGCCGGCTTGCCTGGCCGCGCTGCAGCGGCTCACCGAGGCGGACCTCTCCCGCCCCACGCCGTGTACGGAGTACACCGTCGGCGATGTCGGTCAGCACCTGGTGCGGTCCATGGTGCTGCTGGCCTCGGTCGCCGGCGAGCAGATCGGCACCCCCGTTGCGGGCTCGCTCGACACCACAGTGGGGGCAACCGCCGAAGCGGCACTGGCGGCCTGGCGGCACCGCGGGCTCGACGGCTCGGTGGCGGTCGGACGCAGCGTGCTGCCGGCCAGCGTGGCCGTCGAGATCATCCCGCTCGAGCTGCTCGTGCATGGCTGGGACATCGCGCATGCGACCGGGCAGCACATCGATGTCACGCCCGAGGTCGCGGGCTACGTCCTGGACCGTGCCCGGGAACTCATCACCCCCGACAAGAGGGGTCGTAGCTTCGCCGCCGAGCTGCCCGCCGGGGCGGAGGCCACCATCTTGCAGCGGCTGATCGCGTTCACCGGCCGGGCGCCGTAAGCTGGCGCTCAGCCGCCGGTCACGGTGATCGAGGCGGCCGGGCGGTCCAGCTCGGACGCATCGACGAACAGTCCGGCCAGGTGGGCGGTCGCGGCGGCCAGGTTGACCACCGTCCCGGCGGCCGCCTCTGGGCCAGGCTCGGCTGGCGTCTTAAGCTGCCGGAAGAAGCTGTCGGCCGCCGCGCTGGCCGTGACCGGACCCGAGCCCTCGGCCGGCACCGCCTCCCACACCAGGATCGACGTGTTCGCCTTCCACCGCGACAGCGACGTGCTGACCGTCGTCCAGGGCCGCCACGTGCCCAGCTGCCCGAGCAGGTGCCCTAGCTCGGTGATCCCTGGCCGGGTCGCGGCCGACTCGGCCCGGTTGACGAGCGCATCGGCGTCGGCCTGGGTGGCCACCACGCCCTGATCGGGCGAAACCGCCAAGGTGAGCGGGCAATCGAACCCGAGCGCGACCTGCTCGCCGTCGTGCAGCGCATGGAAGACCGCGTCGAACAGCTCCGCCGAGGTGGCACCGGAGCTGGCATCCGGCCTCTCGTCGTCATGCCGCCGCCCGGCCCAACCCCAAGACCCCCCAGACCCCCCAGGCCCGCACAGCGATCCCGTCTGCACCGCGATGACCAGCACCCGGCACCTCCCGATCCACGTCGTCGAACGCGCTGTTTTGCGGTGACTACCTGTCGTGCCCGGCGTTGCGCAGGTAAGCCGGGAGCTCGGCGGGGGCTGGCGCCCGGTGGGGCCAGCGCTTGCGCAGCTCCCACGCTAGCCCCCCGGACGCGAGCTCGGCATGGGTCATCGCGTACAGGGTCCGGACCTGACGGGACGCGAACCGCCAGCGTCCGTCCAGACGGACATACTCGTCGGCGTACCGGAACGACGTGACGACGGTGTTCGCGCCGGACGCCTGCTCGGAGAACCCGAGCACCTCGCCGCGAGCGTGGTCGTCGTCGAGGAACTCCAGCACGGAACCGCGCGCCTCGTGCAGCGTGATGGGGTACAGCTCGCCGAGCGCCCGGTAGTTCGCCACGATGGCGTCGCGGCCCAGGTGCGTGCTGCCCGGCGAGCCGAACCTGGCGTCCGGCGCGAACAGCTGCCCCAGCGCGTCGAACTCGTGGTCATCGATCAGGAACGCGTACCTGGTGAGCAGCTCGCCGATCTCCGCCCGGGCCTCCAGGCGGCCCAGGCGGAGATCGATGGACTCCTCAGCCATCACGCAGCTCGCTTAAGCACTAGCTGGTGACGTGCCAGAGCGTCAGGAACTGAGAGCGGTAGTTGGCCACGCCGACGTAGTTCCCCTGGCTGTCCACCACCAGGGAGTTGACGTTCTGCGGCGTCAGCAGCTGCGTTGGAAGTTGCGCGTGGAGGATCGTCATGCCCTCGGACTTGCGGGCCATCGAGTCCACCTGACGGTAGGCGACGATCGGCAGCGAATAGGCCGTCCAGACGTTCTCCGTGCCATTCTTCAGACCCGCGATGTTCGGGGTGTCCGCGGTCAGGCCGCCGATGCTCAGGCCGTGCAGGCCGGCCGCCGACAGCGCCGCCGGGACGCCGGTGGCCAGGTCACCGAGGTCGAAGATCAGCCAGTTGGTATCCGGGGCCCGGGTAACCGCGGAGACGACGGCCTGCGGGGTGGTCGTACCGATGTCGGAGCCTTGCTGCGGGGTCGTCGTGACCTTGCAGGCCGGGCACCACACCTTGATCGCGGCGTCGAAGGCCGTGTCGAAGTCCACCAGGATGGGGAAGATCGGCAGCGTGAACTCTTGAATGACGGCCTTGCCGTTCGACTGCACGACCACATACGCGGCGACCATCTTGCCCCACTGGGCAAGCTGAGCAGGGTTCGAGATCGAGGTGTCGAACATGGCGCCGACCGCCGGAGACGTGTCCGCGCTGCTGTTGACCCAGATGCCCTTGGAAGCGGCGAGGGCGAGCTGCGTCGTCAGCGTGGAGTTCGGGATACCGCTGGTAAGAATGCCGAAGGGGTTCAGCTGGATAGCCGAGGCCATCGCGGCCTGCTGGCTCGCCGGCGTTGTCCCGGACTGCAGGTCCTTATACTTCCAGCCGAGATCCGCGGCGGCCTGCGCCCAGTACTTCGCCAGGACCACCGCGCTGCCGCTGCCGGAGTCCAGGCCGACCAGCAGCTTGCCGGCTGCGGGCTTGGAATTGAGCGGCGTGCTGATGCCGATGGAGGTCGGCGAGCCCAGGAACTGGGCCTGGTATGCCTTCGCCGCCGCGATGTTGGCACCGCT
>JBEKEK010000104.1:0-40013 GCA_050013875.1 Trebonia sp.
GGTGAGCTGCGAGACGTTCGTGCAGGTCTGTGCGAGCTCGGTGGCACCCGCACCGCCGGACGAGATGATGACGTTGCCGCCGGCCGCCTGAAGGGCGCTGATCTGCGAGTTGAAGGTGCCCAGGCTGTAGCCGCCGTCCTCCCAATCGGGAGTGCAGCCGGACTGGGAGACGAGGAAGGCCAGCGTGTAGTACTTATCGCCGGTCGCTGACATGTCGGCGGCCATGTCGCCGGAGTCCGACGTGCTGATCTGCAGGTACGGCGCGGCGTAGTGCGACGGGAAGGCCGAGCCGGCCGCGGCGGCGGGCCCGGCGGCGGCGACCGCGAGGCCGGCCGACCCGAGCGCGGTCACGGCGGCCGCGACAAGCGCGACTGACCACGGCTTCCTGGAGATTCTTGGTGTTCGCATGGTGATCCGGCGATCCCTTCGGCCGAGCGGTCCGGCGGGAGCGGGGTCACCCAAACTATCCTGTTTACGAGGATTGGAGCATTTGCCTACGGGCGCGTCAATACGTGTCGGCCATGTTGAGGGTTTGTTAACTTCCGCCTAAGGCACCCTTATGGAGAAGCGATGAAACAAGAGCCTGTTTCAGACCTTGTTACGGGGATCGGCCGGGTGACTGTGCGGGCGATCGCGGCCGAAACCGGGCTGTCGATCGCCACGGTGTCCCGAGTGCTCAACGGCGGCGACAACGTCGCCTCCGACACCCGCCAGCGGGTAGCGGATGTGGTCGAGCGCCTCGGTGACCGGGCACCCGAGCCGCGCCGCCGGGCACCGGCGCGGGCTACCCGCCCGCCGGTGTTCGTGCGCTGCCCCTACCTGCTCACCGATTACTTCGGGCACATTGTCACGTCGATCGCCGAGACGCTCGCGCTGCACGGGCAGAGCATGCTGCTCGATGCGGGCGACGCGGTGGTCAGGTCCACCGCGGTGCGTGAGCTGCCACGCCGCCGGGGCGTGCACGGCGCGGTGCTGATCCTTCCCCCGGAGCCTGACGCCGACCTTGAGGCACTGGTCGCGCGGGGCTACCCCCTGGTGGTGGTGGACCCCCGTACCGCCGTGCCGCCCGGCATGGTGTCGATCTCGGCGGCGCACTTCTCTGGCGCGCGGGCCGTCACCCGGCACCTGATCGAGCTCGGCCACCGCCGGATCGGGGTGATCACCGGGCCGCGGCACTGGCACTCAAGGGACGACCGGGTCGGCGGCCACCTCGCGGCGCTGGCCGAAGCCGGGATGCTGAGCGACCCGGAACTGATGCGGTCAGGCGAGCCCGCCACCAAGACGGGGGTGTGGGCCGGCCAGGAGCTGCTCGACCTGCGGCCCCGGCCGAGCGCCGTGGTCTGTTTCAACGACAAGGTCGCGGTCGGGGTGCTGGAGATGGCCGCGGCGCGCGGGGTGCGGGTACCCGGAGACCTGTCCGTCACGGGCTTCGACGACATCGATGTCAGCCGGGCCAGTACCCCCCGCCTCACCACCGTCCGCCAGCCGCTGCAGGAGATGGGCCGCACCGCGGTCACGATGCTGATGCGTCAGCTCGACGGGCACGCCCACGAGGCACTGAGCATGGAACTGGAGACGCGCCTGGTCGTGCGTGAGAGCACGGGACCGGCACCGGGTAGGTTATTGGCATGCCGGGTCGGATCGTGCTGTATGGCGCCACGGGCTATACGGGTGCGCTGACCGCGCAGGCGCTGGTCGCCAGCGGGGCGCGCCCGGTCCTGGCGGGCCGTGACCAAAGCCGGCTGAGTGCGCTCGCCGCCCGGCTCTCGCGGGCGGGCGACGGGACTGAACTGGAGACAGCCGTCGCGGCGGCCGAGGGACCGGGGCCGCTGCGGGACCTCCTCGGGACCGGTGACGTGCTCGTGTCCACCGCGGGACCGTTCATGAAAGTCGGCCGGCCCATCGTGGCGGCGGCGGTGGACGCGGGTGCGGTCTACCTGGATTCGACCGGAGAACCGCCGTTCATCCGCGAAGTTTTTGAGGAATTCGGCCCGCGCGCCCAACGCACCGGTGCGGTACTGCTGACCGCGTTCGGCTACGACTTCGTGCCGGGAAACTTGGCCGGTGCTCTCGCGCTCCAGGCCGCCGGGCCCGGGGCGGCCCGGGTGCAGGTCGGCTATTTCGTGCGCGGCGACGTGCGCAGGGGATCGAGCGCGGGTACCCGCGCATCGATGACCGGTGTGCTGCTCGAACCCGGCTACGCCTTCCGCGGCGGCCGCATCGTCAGCGAGCGGACCGCGGCCCACGTCACCGCGTTCAAGGTGGGCGGCAGCAAGCGGGAGGCCTACTCCATGGGTGCGTCGGAGCATTTCGCGCTGCCCAGGCTCCGGCCGGAAGCGGAGGCAGACGGCGCCTCCGGGCAGGTGCCACTCGCCGACGTGAGCGTCTACCTTGGCTGGTTCGGCGGTGCGACCAGGCTGGTGCACTACGGCTCCGTGCTCACCCCGCTGGTAAGCGGCCTGCCTGGTGTGCGTGGCGCGCTGGATGCCGCGGCCCGGCGGATTCAGCGCAGCCGGGCCGCCCCCGGTGCCGCGGCGGCCATCCACTCCGACGTGGTAGCCGTGGCGGGCGATGCGAACGGCAAGGAACTGGCCGCGGTACACCTGACCGGCGGGGATCCCTACTCGTTCACCGCGTCGATACTCGCGTGGGCGGCGGTCAAGGCGGCCGCCGACGGCGTGCGTCCGGCGGGCGCGCTCGGCCCGGTTGAAGCCTTCGGAGCCGACCTACTCGAAAGCGCCTGCGCCGCCGCCGGATTTCATCGCGTGCAAATCAAATAACAGCAAAGCAATGCGCCGGTGCGGCTGGCTGTAGCCTCGGGTCTTGTGAGCTGGCTGCCTGACGATTTCGCCCATCCCGTCCGCGTGCCCGTGCCTGGGACCGCGCTTCACCTGCGGCCGATAAGGGAGGCGGACACGGCGATTGACTACCCGGCCGTGATGGGCTCGCGCGAGCGTTTGTGGGAGATCTTCGGCCCGGCTTGGGCCTGGCCCAGGGACACCATGACCTTTGAAGATGACCGTCGCGATCTGCGGCGGCACGAAGCGGAGATAGCAGCGCACCAGTCCTTCAACTACGCGCTGCTTGACGAGCGGGAAACGGCGGTACTCGGCTGCGTCTACATCGACCCGCCGGAGCGCGCGGGCGCCGACGGCGAGGTCTCCTGGTGGGTGGCGGACGACCTCGTCGGCGGCGACGCGGAGCGCGCGCTCGACGCACTGGTGCCGCAGTGGATCGCGGCCGACTGGCCGTTCCGGCAGCCCCGCTATCTGGGCCGTGACATCACCTGGCAGGACTGGCTCGCGCTGCCCCCCGCCTCCTGACGCCAGCCGATGCTGCGGGCCCCGGGCCCTGAACGCTTTGCCAGTGAACTGGCTAATACGGGGTGGAGAGCGGAGCAGCAGAGAGTCAAGGAGGGACATGGCGTCAGACGCGGAATTGATCGGCAGGTCGCTGTCCGGCGACGCGGAAGCGTTTATGGAGGTGATCTGCCGCCATGAGGTTGCGATCGGGGCTTACCTCGAGCGGCGAGTGGGGCGTGAGGCGGCCGAGGACCTGCTCGGCGATGTGTGGACCGCGGCCTATGCGTACCGGGGGACGTACGACCAGTCGTTCCCCGAGGCGCGGCCGTGGCTGTACACGATGGCGCTGAACCGGCTGAAGCAGTACTGGCGGTCCCGGCCGTCCGAGGACCTGGTGCCGGATCTGACGGGCCTGTCGGATGGGTGGGATCCCTGGCCGGCGGTGGACGTGCGGGTGGACACCCGGACGGCGTTCCGCGCGGCCGTGGCGGGGCTCAAGCCCGCTGAACGAGAGGTGCTGACCCTGGTGGCAGGAGAGGACCTGACCGTCGCCGACGCCGCCCGGGTACTCGGCCTGCCGGCCGGGACGGCCCGCCGCCTGCTGCACCAGGCCCGCACCGCGCTGCGGAACGCGCCGGAAGTGGCCGCGCTATTGATCGAACTCAACAGTGTGAAGGGAAGCAAGTGAACGTGGACGAGATGGATCTGGCCAGGGAGGCTCTGAACGTGACGCCCTGGCGTCCGGAGATGTACGAGCAGGCGCGGGCGAGGCTGCGGGGAGCCATCACCGAGGCCGGGCCCCAGCCGCAAGCGGCGCCGGCGCCAGCGGTGACTCCGCTGCGGGGGCGCGGATTCGCCCGGGCGGGCCACCGCCGGCGCGGCACCTTCGGCACCAAGGGCAAGATCGGCATCGGCGCCGGGATCGGCGCGGTCGCGGCGGCGGCGGCCCTGGTACTTGCCGTCACGCCGGCGTCGCAGCCCGCGGCGCCGACCGGGTCAGCCTCCCACGCGCCCGCGACCGCGGCGACTTCCCCGCTGATGACCCTGGCCGCCCGCATCACGGCAGGCAACAGCAGCGTGCCGGGTAACGCGTCGCTGGTCATCGCGCACAAGAACCTTGGCCCCAAGGTGGTCGAGGTTGTCTATGCCCTGTTTACCGACAGCGGCGCTATGTACCTGGGGGACGACAAGAAGACCCTCATGACCGAGGTCATCAAGAACGAGAACCAGGCCGATGGCTTCAATACCAAAGAGATCGCGGCCGCGCGCTACGCGGTCACCGGCAACCTCGCCACCGCCCGGAAGATGATGGCCGATGCGTCCGGCCCCAACGACTACTACCTCAGTTACGCCGCGCGGAAGAAGATCTGGGACAAGAACCTGCCGGCGCTGCGAGCCTTGCTGCGCGAGAAGGGCGCGAAGGGGAGCGCGCTCAACCCGCAGATGCCCAACGGCCAGGCCCTGCAGGACCTCATCAACAACACCATCTGGAACGGCTGCACCGATGCGCTGCAATGGGCCGCTGCCGACCCGCAGGCCCGGGCCGGCATCATGCGCCTGCTCGCCAGCATTCCCCACATCACCGTCGTGCACTCGACGACCGACCGGCAGCCCACGCTGACCATCACGGCCGGGCCGAAGGGATTCGACAACTTCACAGAGGTGGTGACGGTCAGCGCCGCTACCGGGCTCCAGGTCAGCTTGAAGGCGTGGGCTCCCGGGGTGTCGACGGGCGGGGAGACCGACCGGGACTCCCGGGTGACGGTGGCTGACGTCAAGGCCGGCAAGTTCTGACCACACGCGGCACCAAGCGCCCGGGACTCAGCCGGGCCTGACCGTGCGGGCCGCCCCCACCGGGGCGGCCCGCACTTATGTCCCGACTGATCCAGCTACCGACGCGGTCCCAGCTCTCTGGTCCGGCCCGGAACGGATGGCCCGCCGGGTCGCCCTCGTCACATAATGGGCAGGCCAGGGATTCTCACAGGCGCGACGGGTCACATCGGAGCGGCAACGTGGACTTAGGGGGCCGGCGAGGCCTTCTGACTGGAGGCGGAGAGCATGGCCGGTACCGCGGGTAATCAGGAGGACCAGCGCGCGGCCGCCCTCCAGCGCCGCTACCTGATCCGGTTCGAAGAGGACATGCTGAAGTCGCAGCCACTGTCGATCCGGCTGATCATCGAGTTCCTCGGCACGTTTCTGCTGGTGACGGTGGTCGTGGGAGCAGGCGTGATCAACCATTACGCCGGCGGGCACGCGATAACCAGTGCGGCGGCGGCGATCGCGGCCGGCGCGCTCGTGATGGCCCTGATCTACGCCTGGGGCCCGCTGTCCGGACTGCATATAAATCCCGCGGTGACCGCTGCCTTCTACGGCCGCGGGGTGTTCCCGCTGCGCTGGGTCGTACCCTACTGGGTGGCGCAATTTGCCGGTGGAATCGGCGGCGCGCTGTTTCTGCAGGCCATGTTCTCCCATGTCACCGCGGGCGGCACCTACCCGATCGCCAAGCCAGGCGGGGACTGGCGGGCGTTCATCATGGAGATCGTCCTGACAGCAATTCTGGTGAGTGTGGTCCTGCACACCGCGACCGGGCACCGCAGCATCGGTCACAACGCCGCCATTGCCGTCGGCTCGACGGTGGCGCTTCTCGTCCTGTTCGCCGGCCCGATCAGCGGCTCTTCGATGAATCCGGTCCGCACCTTGGCGCCCGATGTCGTAGGGGTCAATTTCACTGGCTGGTGGGCTTACGTATTCGGCGACCTGATCGGTGTCCCCATCGCGGTGGCACTGATCGCCCTGGTCCGAGGCATGCCCGACACGGCCGAGCGAGCTGCGGCCGAGGGCGGGCTGCCGCAGCGACCCATCGGTCGAAGGAGCACACCTCAGCGAGCGTCTGACGGACCACGAGGGGAACCGTGATCGACAGCTTGCCGATCGGCGAGTATGCACTGCTCTCGGACTGCCGCTCCGCGGCGCTGGTCAGCCGGGACGGTTCGGTGGACTGGCTCTGCGCCCCCCGCTTCGACGGCCCGTCGGTGTTCTGCCGACTCCTTGACCCGGCTGGCGGCCATTTCGCTATCCGGCCCGCGGGCGAGTTCGAAGTCAGCCGCCGGTACGCGGACCAGACACTGGTGCTCGAGACCACCTTCACCACCGCGCGCGGCACCGCGGTACTGACCGACGCCCTTGCGGTCGGCCGCAAGGAGCGCGGGCACCACCTGGGTGCACACTCCCCGGGCACGCTGCTGCGCTCGCTGGCCTGCACTCGCGGCGAGATCGAGGCGGAGATCAGCTACGCGCCCCGGCCCGAGTACGGGCTCGTCCACCCCATCTTGGCTCCCGCCCCCGGCGGCCTCGCCGCCCGGGGCGGCGCCAGCCGGCTGTTCTTGTCAACGTCGGTCAGATTCCGGGTGGATGAGGCCACCGCGACCGCCACCGTGCGGCTGGCCGCCGGGCAGGCCGCCGTGTTCGCGCTCGGGCTCGGCCATATGGCAGGCCCGCCACTGGCGCCCTGGCCCGCCGAGGAGATCACCGGCCGGCTGGACGACACCGTGCAGGGCTGGCGGTCCTGGTCAGCGATTCACCAGAATTATGAGGGGCCGTGGCGCGAGCTGGTGCGTCATTCCGGACGCGTGCTGCAGGGCATGACGTTCGCGCCGACAGGCGCAATCGTGGCGGCGCCGACCACCTCGCTGCCGGAGACTGTCGGCGGCGAAAGGAACTGGGACTACCGCTACACCTGGGTTCGTGACGCCAGCCTGACGATGGACGCCCTGTGGGTGGCGGCTTGCCCAGACGAGGCGAGCAAGTTCTTCGCCTTCCTCGCCAACGCGGCCGGCTCCGGGCTGGAGCGCGACGCGGACCTGCAGATCATGTTCGGCATCGGCGGCGAGCGGGACCTGTCCGAGCGGGAGCTGCCGCATCTGGCGGGCTGGCGGGGCAGCCGGCCGGTGCGGGTCGGGAACGGCGCGTGGCTGCAGCGGCAGCTCGATGTGTATGGGGAGCTGCTCGGCGCCGCGCGGCGGCTGGTCGACCAGCTCGGCCGGCTGAACCCGGTGACAAGGCGCTTTCTGGCAGCGGCCGCGGATACCGCCGCGGGCCGCTGGAGGGAGAAGGACCAGGGGATCTGGGAGATCCGCGGCGATCCGCGGGACTTCCTGTACTCGAAGTTGATGTGCTGGGTAGCGGTGGACTGTGCGATCACCTTGGCAGGCCATCTCGGGGCCGAAGGCCGGGTGGCTGACTGGCGGACCGCCCGTGAGGAGATCCGGGAGGCCATCTTGACCCGCGGCTGGAATGAGCGGGCCGGCGCCTTCACCCAGACGTTCGGCAGCGAGGACCTCGACGCGTCGAGCCTGATGCTGGCCATCACCGGCTTCCTGGCGGCGGATGACTCGCGGATGAAGGCAACGATCGACGCCATCGCCCAGCGTCTGACGGACGAGCGCGGGCTGGTGTACCGGTATCAGACCCGCGATGGCCTGGCGGGAGATGAGGGCACGTTCGTGCTGTGCACGTTCTGGCTTGCGCAGGCGCAAGCACTCGCCGGGGACGTCGAAGCAGCCACCGCGACCTTCGAGCGCGCCGTGGCCGGCGTCAACGATGTCGGCCTGCTGGCCGAGGAGATCGACCCCCGCAACGGCGAGATGATCGGCAACTTCCCGCAGGCGTTCAGTCACATAGGCCTGGTCAACGCCGCCTGGGCTATTACCCAAGCCCGGCAGCGCGCGGGTCCGGCAGAGTAGTAGTCGCATAGCTCGGTGACGATGACCTGGTGCGGAGACTGGTGCGTCGTCTGGGACGGGTTTACGATTTGTAGACCGCAGTGTCACCAGCTCCTGCCTCGCCCACGTTGGCGGAAGCCGTGGGTGCTAGAGGTCCGGGGTGATCTCGTCGCCTGTTGCCGCCTGAGGGGAATCTCGATGGCGCTCTACATGTACCAAGCCTCGTACACCGCGAAGTCGATGGCGGCTCAGCTCAAGGAGCCGGAGGACCCCGTGGAAGCGATCAGGTCGGCACTGGAGGACGTGGGAGCCGAGCTGGTGGTGACGGGTTTTCCGTTTGGCGAGTACGACGTGCTCGTCGTGTATGAGGCACCCGATGATGTGACAGCTGCCAGTGTTGCCATGGCGGTTGCCGCCGCGGGCGAGGTCAAGTCGGCCAAGACCACGAGACTGCTCAGCGGGCAGGAATGGCTCGAGTCTTTGCGCAAGCGAAGGGTGGTCAACATCCGCAAAGCGCCGTAGCCGGGCGACCGTCAGCGGAGCAGAGGCCGCCGGCGCATGACCCAGGGATGAGCCGGGCGGCCAGCCGCCGCATAGTTAGCTTGGCCGTGACCTGATGCGTTCGATCGAGGCGGCCGCCTCGTCACTGACGGACCACCATCCGGGCAATGCCGCCTCGTCGGTCCGCGCCAGCTCCTCAAGTGCACTCAGCGCGGCGGGATCCCCGAGCTGCCCCAGGGCGAACGCCGCCCAGAATCTGACCTCGACCGACGGATCGCCGAGGGCGACGATCAGGGCCGGAACGGCCCAGACTGTCCGGGCTGGCGTCCGTCTGCAGTACCGCGATCAGATCGGGGACTGCCCGCGGGCTGCCCAGCGCGCCGAGCGCCCGTGCGGCCGCGCCCAGAAAGAGCGGATCGGGGTGGCGCAGGGCAGCGAGGAGCGGGCCGAGGGCACGCTCCTCGCCCGCAAACCCCAGCAGCCAGCACGCCGTAGCCCGGTCTTCGCCCGCCGCCCGATCAGCCAGCACGCCGTAGCCCGGTCTTCGCCCGCCGCCCGATCAGCCAGGACTGCCACGAGGCTGGTCCAGGAAGCGACACCGCGCTCTTGCAGGGCACCGATGTCCTCCCGGACCGAGCTCTGGCCGGGATCGAACCGGGCGATCACCCGTTCAACGACCTCGTCGAAGTCATCCGTCACTCTTGTTTCGCCTGTCAGGTTGCATAACGGGCCAGCCAGTGCCGATCAGGCCGAGCGTCATGCTTTACGTTTACGGCATGAACGTGTCGCCCGAAGTCATCTACATCATCCGGCACGCGGAGAAGCCACTCAAGCCGCCGCTGACTGGCGTTGACTTTAAGGGCGGCCGGAATGAGCATTCGCTGCTGCCGCGCGGATGGCAGCGCTCCGGCGCCCTCGCTGCCCTGTTCCACCCAGACTTCGGTCCGCTACGGGTCGGCTTGCGGACTCCGACTGTGCTGGTAGCGCCATCGTGGGGTCATCCAGGCAAGACGGCGGCGCACCGGTCATACCAGACCATTCAGGGTCTGAGCGAGCGTCTGGGGCTGCCGATAACGTCCCAGTTCGCCCAGGGTCAGGAACAGCAGCTAGCCGACAGCCTGGTGCGCAGCTGCTCCGGAGTCGTCCTCATTTGCTGGGAACACAGCCACATTCCGGTGATCGCAACCTCGTTGCCGGTTGCCAGCGGGACCGCCATACCGCGGAAGTGGCCGGGCGACCGGTACGACGTCATCTGGTCGTTCACGCTGGCACCGGGACCGGGCCCGGCCCGCTATACCTTCGGTCAGATTCCGCAGCTGCTGCTAGCCGGAGATGCCGGGACAGTGATCCCCGCTGGCGACGATAAGACCGAAAACGGCGTCGGCCGGCACAAACACCACCACACGGGGTAATCCCAGACCGATCGCGAAGAGATCCACGACCAGAGACGTGTTCGCAGGCCAGTGATCTTGTCCGTTTCCATTACTTGGCTAGGCCAGATACGAGATTAATTGACGTCGCGATGATGACGGAGACAAGCGGGAACGACATCCACGCGTGCCGTAGCACCGTCTGCCGGATCTGCCTTGACTGAATGTTGGTGTCGGAGACCTGGAACGTCATCCCGATCGTGAAGGCCAGGTAGGCAAAGTCGCGATAGTCGGGCGCGCCGGTGTCGTTGAAGTCGATTCCTCCGGCGGTGCCCGAATAGTAGAGCCGCGCGTACTTCAGGGTGAACACCGTGTGGACGAGAGTCCAGGACACGAATACGGAGACAAGAGCGAGACCCGCGTCCATGTACTTCGTGTCTCCGCTGGCCCCGCCCGCACCGAAGAGGACAACCCCCACGGCGATCAGGCTGGCGACGGCCGCTCCAAGCATCACCAAGTCCGCCAAGTCCCGGCTGGGGTCCTCCCGCTTGGCCTCGGCCCCGGCCGACGCAGAGTCGAGCCTCCACACGGTGGACCACACCCAGGCGCTGTACACAAGTGCCAGGATGTCCCATCCGACCAGCGGCGCCGCGCGGCCCGCCCCCGCCAGCGCGGTAGCCGCGCTCCCCACGAGCCCCGCGCCCAACGACACGAGCAGCTTCGTGCGGGCCGATGTGACTGCCCGGCGGGCGGCGGGCTGCTGTGCAGGTTCAGGAGACATGCGGCAATAATGGCAGCCTCATCGCGCCATCACGTCAGTGCCAGTCCGCCGGTGTTGTGGCCGGGGCCGCCAGCGCAGTGGAAAGCCTGACGAGCCCAGCCGTGATCGGGAAATCTTTATCACCTGGCAACGTGGCGCCCGTTTGATGCGGAACCGGCGGGTAGTTGCGGGTGGCCGGCGCCTCCGCGTCGGCGCTAGCGCGTACGGCACCTGTCAGGCCGCCGGACCGGGTGAGGACAGGTACGCCGATGAGCCGGGCCGCGGTCGTGGTGAATCCGACGAAGCTGGATGACTATGAGGCTTTCCGTAAGTCCGTCGGCCGGGTCATGGACGACCATGGCTGGGAAGAGCCGCTCTGGCACGAGACGACGCCAGCGGAGCCCGGCCGTGGCCAGGCTGAGACGGCGGCGGCGGGCGGGGCCGACTTGGTGCTCGCCTGCGGCGGTGACGGGACGGTGACCGCGTGCGCGGAGGGGATCGCCGGCACCGGGGTGCCGCTGGCGATCATCCCCTTGGGGACCGGCAACCTGCTGGCTCGCAATGTCGGCGTGCCGATGGGCCTGGAGGAGGCGCTGGAGGTCGCGCTCGGCGGCGTGCAGCGGGCGGTTGACGCCGGGCGGGTAAACGGGGCGCTGTTCGTCGTGATGGCGGGCCTGGGTCTGGACGCGCGCATGCTGGACGATGCCAGCGAGCCACTCAAGAAGAGGCTGGGGTGGCTGGCCTATGCGCTGTCGGCGGTCCGTCATCTGGGCGACCGGCCGATGAAGGTGACGGTCAGGGCCGATGGCGGCCGGCGCCGCCGGTTCCGGGCCAGTGCGCTGATCGTCGGCAACGTGGGCTGGCTGCAGGGCGGGGTTCCGCTGCTGCCGGATGCGAGGCCTGACGACGGAGTGCTGGACGCTGTCGTGCTGATCGCCGGCGGCCTGGCCGGGTGGCTGGCGGTGGCCGCGGGCATCTTGCTGCGGCGCCGGGAGCATGGCGGAATCCACCGCATTCGGTTCTCCGAGCTACAGGTGACGCTGGACCAGGAACAGCCGTGGGAGCTGGATGGCGAGGTTATGGGATCGACCCGGCAGCTGACGGTGGTAGCCCAGCCAGGCGCGGTACTGCTGCGGGTGCCGCCAGAACCGGCCTGACGGCGTGGGCAGCGACAGGCTCCCCGCGGCGGCGGAAGTCGATGCGGGCCCGGAGGGCCCGAGTGTCGGCGCGTTCTTCGACCTGGACGGGACGCTGGTCGCCGGATACACCGCCGCCGCGCAGACGAGAGACCGGGTGCGCCACCGGGACCTCCGGGCGGTCGAGTTCCTCACGATCATGCAGCTCGCGGTGCAGTTCCGCCTCGGAAGGCGCACATTCGAGACCTTGATCGAGGGCAGCGCCCGCACCGTCAAGGGCCGGCAGGCGCGAGAGGTCGATGAGATGGGAGAGCGCATCTTCCGGCAGTCCGTGGCGGACCTGATGTACCCGGAAATGCGCGAGCTGGTCCGGGCTCATCAGCGCCGCGGCCACACTGTGGTGCTGAGTTCGTCCGCGCTGACCAATCAGGTGGCGCCCGTGGCCCGCTTTCTCGGCATTGAGCACATCGTGTGCAACCGGCTCGTCACCGACGAGCTGGGGATACTGACTGGCGAGATCGAACAGCCCGTGGTGTGGGGCCCGACCAAAGCGAGCGGCGTGCAGCAGTTCGCCGCCGATCATCAGGTTGACCTGGGGTCGAGTTACTTCTACGCCGATGGCGACGAAGATCTCAGCCTCATGTGCCTGGTCGGCCGTCCGCGTCCGGTTAACCCGGGACCTGAGCTGACCAAGGCCGCGGTCCGCGGCGGCTGGCCCATCATGCGGTTCAGCAGCAGGGGCAGCGGCGGCCCGATCGGGGTGGCCCGTCGGCTGGCCAGCGTCACCTCACTCGGCCCGCTCGCCGCCGCCGCTCTTGGCGTCGGGCTGGTACGCCGCAACAAGCGCGCCGGGGTCAACTTCCTCACCAGGTTCTGGCCGGGTACTGTCCTCGCGCTCAGCGGGGTCAAGCTGAACGTGGCGGGCGCGGAGCACCTGACGGAGCGGCGTCCCGCGGTCTTCCTGTTTAACTTCCGCAGCAACGCCGACGTATTCCTGGTGGCCGCGCTAGTCAAGGACAACTGGACCGGGGTGGCCACCAAGGAGGTAATGAGCAGCCGTGTGTTCGGTCAGCTCGGGAAGCTGCTCGACGTCGCGTTCGTCGACCGCGATCACCCAGGAACGACCGCCACCCTCAAGCCGCTCGAGGCGGCCGCACGCAAGGGGCTGTCCGTCCTGATCGCCCCGGAAGGAACCCGGCTGGATACGAAGTCGGTGGGTCCGTTCAAGAAGAGAGCCTTCCTGATCGCCATGGCAACCGGCCTGCCGATCGTTCCGATCGTGATCAGGAACTCCGAGTCGGTGGCGGGCCGAAACGCGGCCAAGCTCAATCCGGGTACGGTCGATATCGCCGTGCTGCCACCGGTCAGCGTTGAGAACTGGAATCTTCGGGATCTACGGGAGCGGATCGAGCAGATCCGTGCCGCCTACCTGGCGACCTTGACCGAATGGCCTGCGGGAATGCCAGACGCCAGCACCGGGATGGCGCAAGACGCATAGATCCTGGGACCGAGGCCTCGCCCTGCACGGCCACACCAGCCTGCCGATCTCCGCCCAGTAGCCGCGACAACCAGGCTGGCAGCGTTACCGCCCCGATGACGGATTGGTCACCTTCGTGCTGGTTTCTGGTTCCGACGCCGGGAGGCCCCTACCGTGGAAGGGTCGGTATCGGGCGTGACCTGATGCCATGCGGCGGGAGGCGGCAATGCGGTGTTGGGATGAGCGGCGGCCAGGGCATCGGTACGGCTGAGGCGGCTAGCGGGCGAGGCGGAATTATGCGGTGGCGGTGGCTTGCCCTGAGCAGGCGGCTGAGACGGGGACCCCGCTGGGTGCGGTCGTCGTGGGTGGACATCGTCTGGGCGGTGTTCGTCGGGGTGAACTTGCTCGGTATGCGCGAGATGGGGTCCTGGTCGACGATCCCCTTCCTGGTCATCTGGGTGAGCTTGACGCTCGTTTACGGGCTCCGGATGTGGCGCCTGCAGCCCGCCATCCTGACGGTGGCCGTGGTGACGCTGGCGACCGGTGGGATCATCGTGGGACAGGTGGTGGACGGTCAACAGGAAGCGGACTACCTGGTCGAGGTCCCGCTGGTCGCGTTGATGTTCCTGGCGATGGTCTGGCACGGGCGCCGACGGCAGGCCGCGCTCTTGGAGCGACTCGCCGCGATGGAAGAAGTGCAGCGCGTCTCGAGGGAGAACCTGCGCCTGCTGGAGCAGCAGCAGCTGTTCCTGGTCGATGCCTCACACGAACTAGGCACGCCGATCACGGTCGCGCTCGGCCACGCTGAGCTCATCGAGCAGTCGGTCACTGACAAGGTGGTCGCCGACGACGCCCGGGTGGTCATCGGCGAGCTGGCAAGATTGCGCAGACTATCGAGCCGCATGCTGCTGCTCGCCTCGGCCGGCAGCCCTGGCTTCCTTGACGTGGCGCCGGTCGGAGTCGCTTCGATCGTGATCGAAGCGCTGGACCGCTGGGGCTATACGCCGCGCAGGTGGCGGCTGGGTGAAGTGGCGGAGGCGACCGTCCCTGGTGACACCGACCGGCTGGCGGTGGCGCTTGACGCGCTACTGGAAAACGCCGTCGCGCACACGGACAAGGACGACCGCATCGAACTCAGCGCCCGCGTCGAAGACGAGCACGTCATCCTGGCGGTCGCGGATTCCGGCTGCGGCATCCCGGAAGCCGACCTGGAGCGGATCTTCGGCCGGTTCTCCCGCGCTACTCCCTTCCGCAGCCGGGAGGCCGGCGGGTTCGGGCTCGGGCTGCCGACCGTGGCGGCGATCGCCGAAGCCCACCACGGCTCAGTCCGGGTGAATAGCATCGTGGGCAAAGGTTCGACGTTCGAGCTTCTGATACCGGCGGGGCCGGCGGTGAACGGGAATGCCGGAGCCAGCCAGGCACCCGGCAACTCCGACTAGCCTTGGGCGTCGCCGGATGCCGTCAGGAGCATCAGCGCCCCGTCCACTGTGGCGGTGAGCGGGATCCTGCGGTCCACCCCGGTCAGCCACAGCAGCTTGCGGGTCTGCGGCTGGGAGCAGACCGCATGCACGCTGGCGCCGTGCGCGGCGGCGCGGCGGGCCGCGCCGATCAGGACCCCGAGCCCGGCCGAATCGATAAAGGTGACCCGGTTCAGGTCGACGATCAACGGTTGCCCGCCGTCTGCCAGCCCGAACAGGCGTTCCCGCAACCCGGCCACTGTGGACATGTCGATATCCCCGGTGACCGCGGCAATCACAACGCCGCGTTCGCGGCGGACCGTGACAGACAGCTCATCGCCCATGGCCCTCCTCCTGGCGCGAGCCGCCATACACGCCCTACCCCATAGCCCGCACGTGCACCATCACTCCCGGACCCAGCTGGGCCCGTCGCCGTACTGCCCGCTAGCACGCCGATCATGCGAGATGCTCAAGAATCTTCGAAAACCACAGTAGCGAGCCGGATTCACTTCGGATCTTCCTCGGGACGTCGCGGGGAAAGGGGTTCGCAAGGACGCATGAGCCGGCTGTCAGGGGGTAGCGCCAGTCCTCTACTGGGCTTCTTTTGACGTATGCGGCCGGGGGTGAGCATGGCGGGATACGGGGCAACCGAAATGCCAGCAAAGGCCCCATGGCCGCGGGGCGTGAGCCTGTACGGTCGGATGCTGGGCGGGTTCGGTCCGGGCGGGCGGAGGTTTGAGGGTGGCGGCGGACGCGAGTGCGCAGATCACGGATCTGACCGTGGATGATCACGCCTGCCTGACGTTCGGCGAGGCGGCGGAGCTGTTCGACCTGACCGCGGCGTTCGTCCGGGACGGGCTGGCCGGCGGCCTGAAAGTAATGTGGCTCAGCGACGCCGGCCCGGGGCTGGCGGTGAAAGAGCTGTCCCGGCGGGGAATCGAAGTGGAGCCGGCGCTGGCCGCGGGCCGGATGACGGCGGACGGGTGCGAGGGCCGCCTACTGGCCGGGCAGGTGTTCAGCGCCGACGCGGCGATCGAATGGCTGACCGGGCAGCTGGCATCCTCCCACGCTGGCGTCGGTGGCCGCGTTCCACACTCGGTCGGTGGCGGCCGCCACCTACCACGCGGACGCGATCCTCCGGATCTGCCGTCAGTATGCCCCGCCGGGCATCCGGATCGCGGGCGAGATCGATTACCAGGCCGAAGAGCCGCTCACCCTGGCCCTGGCCGAGGCCGTCCGCCTCGACGGCGACATCACGATCAACATGGCCGCCCTGGCCTTCATCGATGCGTTCTGCGCTCGGATGATCGCCGAGACCGCAAAGATGCTGGCCGGCTCCCGGACCGTCGTGCTGCAATGCCCGCCCGAGGTCGCGGCCGGGTTCGCCCGGCTGGGCGTCGACGGCCTGCCCGGCGTCAGGCTGGAGATCGCCCGTGAGCAGTGACAGCGGACGGAGTCAGGCTCCGCCCATCGCCGGCACCGCTGTCCTGGACCAGGCTTTCGACGGTGACTCGCTGTACGCGCTGCGGGCAGCGGTCGCGGCGCACGCTGCCGAGGCCGGGCTACCGCGGCAGCGGGTCTACGACATCGTCGCAGCCGCACACGAGCTGGCGGCCAACGCGGTACGCCACGGCACCGGGCACGGGCGGCTGCTCCTGTGGGCAGCTGGCCGGTCACTGCACTGCCAGGTCAGCGACGGCGGCCCGGCGGACCAGGACGCCACCCGCCCGGACCCGGCCGGATGGCAGCGTGAGCACGGGCACGGGCTGTGGATCATCGACCAGGTCGCGGACCGGGTCACCCTTGACCACGACTCCGGCGGCACCAGGATAACCGTCACCTTCGCCATCAGCCGACCCGGCCAGTGACCCCTCCGTGCGCGCGTTCGGCCCGGCTACGCTCGTGCCGTCGGCACCGCTGTTGCGTGGCGCAGGGCGCCCAGTTGCCGGGGATCCAAAACGGTCGCCAGGAGCTCGCTGACGTCTGAGGACGGCACCGGGCCGAGGCCCGCCGAGATCATGTGCTCGATTTCGGGCGGGTTGAGAGTGGCGAGCTGGGCGAGGAGCGAGGCGAGGTTCTCGGCGTCGGAGCGCGAGCCGCGGAACGACGCGAGGATCCCCAGCAGTTCCTCATCGGTGCAGCCGCCCCACAGCGCGGGCAGGGCCTCGCCCTCCTCGACGGCAAGGTGCTCAAGGTAGGCGGCGGTGAAGTCGGCGAGTGCGCGGTACAGGGCGTTCGGGTCAGCGGGCGGGCCCAGGGCTCCGGCGGGGGCCACGGCGGCCGACGCGACTTGGCGGAGGTGGCCGAGGCGGGCGTCGAGCATGACATGGGCGGCGTCAAGCCTGACCGTTAGCGAGGGGGCCTGCTGGCGGAGCAGCGGGTGGATGAAGCGGTCCTCGTGCTCGGCGTGCGCCACCAGCTCAGCCGCCAGAGCGTCGACGGCTGCGGCGAGCCTGGTCATGGTGACGGTGTCGGCCGGGTCGGCTTTGCCGGCCTCGATCGTCAGGCTGAAGAGGCGGGCGCGGTGCATCTTGTGGACCGCGGTGTAGACATCGAGCCGGTTCATGAGTCCCCCGTCGCTAGAATGACAACGTATTGTCATTCTAGCGATATTGACAACATGTTGTCAAATTGGAAGGACGTGCTGATGAGCCAGCCAGCCGGGGACCCGGACGAGCTAGGCCTGCTCGTTGCCGACGTGTTCGAGGTTGCGGGCGTCCTGCGCCACTACGGCGAGCGCATTGCCGCGACGGCGGGCCAGACGCAGGCCCGCTGGCAGTTGCTGAGCGTCGTGTCGGACGGGGACTGGACAGTGCCGGCGGCGGCCGACCGGCTGGGCACCAGCCGCCAGGCCGTCCAGCGCATCGCCAACGAGCTCGTCCATGACGGTCTGGCAACCTTCGACGACAATCCGCGGCACCGGCGCTCGCCCTTCCTCCGGCTCAGTGCGGACGGCCGGCGCGCGCTCACGGCCATCTCCGCGAAGGCGCGCCTGGAGAACCACGCCATCGTCTCTGGACTCGACGGTCTCGACCTGCTCCGGATCTGCGCAGACCTGCGCCAGCTAACGTCCGCCGTCCGTGTCAGGCTCGAGGACGCGGGCCCCTGGCAGTCCTGGCCGGAGTGAGACGCCCCGGCGCAGTGGGCGCCGCCGTTTGGCAGGCGGCCGGGCTCCTGGCGGGCCGACATTATTCCGCTATGTTACGGTCGCGGTTGTGCGTGCGAGGGTGTCGGTCGTGGTTGGCGCTTGCGGCGGCTTGCTGGTAAGCGCCGGGCTGGCCGTTGGCCTGGCTGGCTCCCTCGCGGGGGTCGCGTCGGCTGCCGCGGCCGCTCCGTCGGTGCTGGCCACGTCACAGACGGGCGGCGTCTCACTGGCAACCGGCATGACGCTGGCGGCCGATCAGGTGAGCGGCAGCCCGCAGGCGTGCACGGCGTACGCGTACGCCGCCATCGAGGGCCACATGGTTATCACGGCGACGCCGGCGGCCTGCGAGGGACTTACCCGCCCCCAGGTCAACCAGGCGGTGGGCACCGCCATCCGGATGACGCTGGCGAAGGGCACCAAGTCAGCCCGCCGCAAGCAGGCGGGCGCCGCCGCGGTGTGGGTGCAGGCGCTGATCACCACCCCGGGCCCGGCGGCCGCCGCTGCGCCCGCGACCTCCTCAGGCGGCGGGCCGTCGTCGGCTGTCCCCAGCGGATCGCTGTCAAGCGGGTTGCGGCTGGGCGGCGTGAGTGAGCTGGCTGCGCAGGTCGGCGCGCTGCTCGCGTGGCTGGCGGCCGCCGCCAGCGGCGCCCTGGTGCTGGTTCGCTGGCTCCGTGCCGGGGGCAGGCCCCTGCTGGGGACCGCGACCGCCGCGCCGCCCGCGGTGATCCTTGGGCATGTCGGCGGCGGTCTGCTCGGGCTGGTGCTGTGGGCCGTCTTTATGCTCGGGGGCTGGGCGGTCCTGGCCTGGATCGCGCTCGGATTGCTCGCACCGGTGGCCGGGGCGGGCATGGCGGTGCTCGTACTCGGGCTGCCAAGCCCGGGGCGCACCGGCCTCACCGCCCGGCGCCACCGGATCCCGGTTCTCGTGATCTTCGCGCACGGGCTGTTCGCGGCGACCGCACTGCTGCTGGTCCTGATGGCGGCCATCGGTACCTGATGGCGCAATCCACAGACCGGTAGAGCTCCGCCCAGCCCGTCGGATTCGTGCCGCTAGACGCGCTCGGCTACCGCGTGGGCGACTGGGGCGACTGCCAGCGCCAAGCAGATCATGAGGTTCACCACCCGGTACCGGAGGAATACCGCCGCGAACTCGCGCAGCATAGCGCTCGGCCAGTAGTACCCGGCGGTGCGTGCCCCGGTTACCTGGCCCCGGATCCCGGCCTTGCGCGCGATGATCGCCGTGCGGAACACGTGATAGTTGCTCGTCACGATCACGCACCGCGCGCCCCTTTCATCCGGGCTGGCAGGCCCGGCCGCGTCCATGATCACCTTGCTGAACGCCAGGTTCTCCTCGGTCGTGCGGGACCGGTCCTCGCGGGCTAGCCGGCCAGCGGGGAACCCGCGCTCGGCCAGGTACGCGGCCATCGCCTCCGCCTCGGGTGTCCGCTCGTCGCTGCCCTGGCCGCCGGAAACGATCATCACCGGGCGACCGCCCCGGGCGGCGAGCGACTCCCACACCTCGCGCCCCCGATCCAGGCGGCTGGCAAGCAGCGGGGTGACCTGCCCGCGTTTCCCCAGCCCGGTCCCCAGCACGATCACGTAGTCCGCCCGTCTCGCCAGCCCGGCTACCTGGCCGTACAACCAGGCGTAGAGCACGTAGGAGATGAGCAGGAACGACACGTAGCCGAATACGAGCGTGGTCACCGTGGCGAGCAGCCCCAGCTTCACGCTCCCCGTCCGTTCCGCGGCGAGGTTCAGCCCAATCACCGCGAGGATGCCGGTTCCAGCCACCAGTGGCAGCAGGTTCGCGGGGCGCAGGCTCTCTCGGCGGGCCATCGTGATCCCGTTCCCGACGAGATAGCACGCGAGCAGGAACGGCCCTAGGGCGACAAGCAGTACCAGTCCAAGCAGCAGCAGGTGCCCCGGACGGCCGGGCGTGTCAGCGAGCCGGTCAGCCAGGCCCAGGGTTCCCAGCGCCAGGGCCAGCCCGAGGAAGACCGCGTTACGGAAACTGCGCGAATCGGCGACCATGCTGACGAGGAACGCCACGAATGCCAGCACCGCCAGACCTAGCGTGAACACGCCCGGAGAGTACCAGGACGCCTTGTGCCTGCCGTCTGGGCAGCCTATGAGCCGTGCGAGCTAGGGGTCTTCGCCTGCTTATCCGAACGGGCGAGCGCCTCCCGGCTACCTTGTGACTCGATCGCGGGCTCTGACACCTTATGGCGGATCCGCAGGGCGCCCCGCAGGCCGAGAAAGGCGGCGATGACGATCGCCAGGTACGCGACGTACGCCATGAGCTGGAGCGGAGTGGGGGAATCGCTGTAACCGAAGAAGCTGTGCAGTACGTCGCCGAATGAGCTGTCCTCCGACAGAATCTGCCCGCTGTGCCACATCGGCACGTCAAGCACCCGCACCCAGCCGAGTTGCTGGAGGTTCTCGACGGTGTCAGCGACTAGGCCGGCGGCGAAGACCATCAGGAGACAGCCGATGACCGTGAAAAACCGCGCCAGGTTCAGCTTGTGGCCTAGCCGGTAGATGAAGAAGGCGATCACGAGGGCGCCTGCCAGGCCGATGATCGCGCCGGTCAGCGCGTTGGCCGTAGACGTGGAGAAGATGATCGCGAGCGTGAACACCACGGTCTCCAGACCTTCGCGGCCGACGGCCTGGAAGGCCAGCAGGGCGAGACCCCACCGTGCCCTGCCGTCTAGCGCCGCATCCGCCTTCGACCGCAGTTCGGTTGAGATCGACCGCGCATGGTTGCGCATCCAAAACGTCATGTAGGTGAGCACAGCCGCGGCGAGGATGAACGTGCCTGTCTCAAAGATCGTCTGCACTCGTGAGCCGTCGTAGGACCGGATGGTGAGGTACGCGGCCAGGCCGCCGCCGGTGGCGATCAGCAGCGCCGCGGCCACACCGAGGAGCACGTCCTTGAAATGATCCCGGCGTCCGAGCCGATCGAGGTACGCCAGCAGGATGGCGACGATCATGCTCGCCTCGATGCCCTCGCGGAGGAAGATGACAAGCGTGGCGAGCACATCGTCTCCAACTGATGCTTGGGAACAAGTTTTAGGTAAGGCAAACCTAATGTACCGTGCCCTGGTCCTGTCAAACTTTGCGCAAGTGCGAACAGCGGCCGCCAGGGCCGACGCTCCCGGCCTGCCCTTCCGCTGCTCGTCGGCGGTTCCGGCCGGGCAACCGGAGTTCGCCGAATGGCTGACGTTGCTGGGCAGTGACAGTGCCGCGATCGCCTTCCCGGGATCCGGCGAAACCCGACCGCTTCCGAGTCCTGCGCGTCACCTGAGGGCCGGAGCCAACCCGGCCGCGGTCCTGCATAAATCACCGAAACATAGACATCGCCCGAATACCCATTGACGCCGACCCGACGACAAGGCAGAGATCTTCCGTCCGCTAGGACGACTCAAGCTGGCCTATCACCTAGCAGGCAGCGAGTGGGGGCCGCGGTCACGATCCCGTATTAGCAGGACCGGCCTGATCATGAGATGTTTTCAGGCGTGGTGACCGTATCGGCGTGAGGCCTGCTGCGCTGTTGACGAGTTGCCAAGTCTTGACCGCCGCTTTCATGAGGGTTGACGGATTTCCTGCTCTGATAATTAGAAGGCCTTAGTTCTCGGACACACTCACACGTGTATGAGCAATTCCGGTCGCGTCTCCACTGTTACTTAGCGTCCTGCCGGACCGCCCCACCGTTGGCGTGATGCTAACCGAAAGTCATTCGATACAAAACGTGACAAGGCTGAAACTTTTCTGCGGTAAGGTCCATACCGTATGTAATCCGGCCGTAAACGTTAAGATCGTACTAAGGGCTTGCCGCCGCGAGAAGGGAAGATAGTTTCGATTACTGTCGGCGGTTTGGGGATTTATGAGCGTCACTCGCTGAGCTCATTAGTGGTGATTACTCACGTTCGGCCTGGGAGTGGGGGATAATCTGATGGCGGAGATGGTTTTGTCGTCTAACACCAGGGTCTTGATCGTTGGCGGGCTGCAGATCGTGAACGAGGCCCTGCAGCGCGCGCTGCGCACGGTGGCGGGCATTAGGGTAATAGGCGTGGGGAGGGACCTCGTCGAAGCTCGGCTCTTCCTGGCTGACCTTCCTGACGTGATCCTCGTGTGGGACAAGGTTGACGGCGGCACCGCTGCCCAGCTTGTAGAGCAGATCATTAGTGACAGTCCGCAAGCTCGCGTGGTGGTCCTGTCGACGGAAGCCGATGACGAGAGCCTGCACAGCCTCGTGACAGCAGGGGCATCCGGGCTGGTGAACCTCCAGCAGGATGGTTTTGACACGCTGGTGTCCGCGCTCCATCGGGCCGCCGCCGGGGAGTTCCTGCTGTCCGCGGACACGCTGCGGAGGATCATCAAGCACCAGCGGACGGAGACGCTGCAGCAGCGAAAACGCGCGGATGTGGTCCGCCGGCTGACCGAACGAGAGCTCGAGATCCTGGCTCTGGTCGGAATCGGCCTGGATAATCGCATGATTGCCGAGAAGTTGACGGTCAGTGTGACCACGGTGCGCAGCCACGTCCAGCACATGCTGGCAAAACTGGGGCTCCATTCCAGGCTTGAGGCGGCAGTGTTCGCCGCCCGGCACGAGCTCGTCGCCGATGGTTTTCAGGCCTCGACGACGGTGAGCCGGGGCCGCCGGGCCGAGGCCAGGTCCGTCAGCTCCGTCGGAGCGGCTCAAGGCGCCTCCCCGACGGATTCCATGAGGCTCTGCAAGGCCTGCTCGGATGCCTCCGGCACACCAAGCTCCCGGTAGGCAGCCGCGTGCTGTCTTAGGAAGGTACCGATGCCGAAGTCGCGCACCCGTTCAGTTGCCGCCCGCCCCAGGCGCCCGGCCCGCTCAGCGTCGCTGAGTACGCCGAGCAGAGCCGTTGCGAACGCCTCGGGCGTCGAGTCGGCCAACGCCGCGCAATCGTCATTGAGGACATCGAGATGGCTGGCGGTACGCGTTGCGACGATGGGCTTGCCTGCCCGAATATAGTCGTACACCTTGTAGGGGGTGTTGATGCCATCGCGGCGTGCTGACACCAAGACATCGGCCGCTGCGAGGTAGGAGGGAATCTCGTCCGGCGGGCGCTGCCCAGTGCAGATGAGCGCCCCTGCGACGCCGAGTTGCGCTGCCTGCCGGGTTATCTCCGCTACCTGGTCCGGGCGCCCGCCAACCAGCACGAGCCGGGCCCGCGGGAGCGATTTCCGCACCACCGCCATTGCCTCGAGCAGCATTGGAAGCCCCTGGTAGGGCTCGAAACTGCCGGCGTACAGGATTAGCGGCCCCGCCGTGCCCCAATCGCTACGCAGCTTTTCGCTGATATCGTGATCGACTCGGTACCCGAGCGGCCAGCAGTTGATCATGTGTACCGGCTTGTCCGGTACCTGAGCGGTTACCACCGGTACCAGCCCGGGAAAATTCACGATGACGACCTTGGCACTGCCCAGGACACGCCGCTCCAGCCAGCGCGCAAGCAGCACCACTGGATGGCGCCGGCCGAAACCGTAATCCCGCAGCACAGTGATCATGTCGCTGTGCACGTCATGCACGTACGGCACCCCGGATATGGCGTGCAACAGCCACCCGGCCACCCCCGCTTCTTCAACGGTGTGAATGAAGTCGTAGTGCCGCCGCCGGAGCTCGCGGCCCGCTGTCAAGAGCAGCAGGGCATCCAGCGGCAGCTTGGCCAGGGAAGGGCCGATCTTAACCCGGCGCAGGCCTGGCGGTCTCGGGGTACGAACGAACCGTAGCCCGTCCACGGCGACGTCCTCACCGAACGGGTACGTCACCAGGTCGACCTCCTGGCCGAGGGCGGTCAGCGCCCGGCAGCGGTTCAGGACGGCGATCGGTGTTCCGCGGGGTGTGTAGACAGGCTCAGGAGCCAGCATCAAGACGCGCATTGTCGTATCTCCTCTGCTGTGAAGAAAGCTCCGCCGGACCGGGCTCGGCCGGTGTTTCGTGTTGCTCGTTCTCGGGCCGCGGGCGGCGGACACCGAACGTGACCGCCAGACCGCGAGCGTTCAGCCGCTCGGTGGCGGCGTACACCCGGCTGAAGACCGCCTCTGTCCCGGCCTCCACCCGGCGGGACCATGGTGCCGCGCTGCGCAAAGTAAGCAGGCAGCCCGCCCCAATCAGCCCGAAGAGCAGGCTCTGGGCGGTAATCAGTAGCCCGGCCGACGCGGCCTGGGCCGTGCTGGCCAGGCCCACTCCGGCAAGCAGGGCAATGAAACCACCCTCGCGGGCACCGAAGCCATTGATTGATACGGGCAGCATGGTAGCCAGGTTGACCAGCGTCACTGCCAGGGCGGTATATCCCAGCGAAGGGTGTATTCCCATCGCCCGGATGTAGGCCCACTGGTTGAGGACCGTCAGCGACCAGAACACAACGCCGCGGCCGATGGCCGCCATGACGTCGGCATGTTGCGAGCGGAAGCCGTCAAGCACCCGCAGGCTATTGGCCAGCGGCTTCCACCCCGGCAGGCGAGCGAGGCTGGTGCTGGCGGCGACCCGGCCGATCAGCGGGCTTAGCGTAACCGCGAGGAACCCCAACCCAAGCAACGATCCCGCCAAGGCCACCGGCCGCACTCGCGCGGCGGCGCTGCTGTTGATGGTGAGCGCCAGCCCGAGCGCCATCAGCAGCACCATTCCGGGGAAGTTGAGCAGGCGCTGGAGTGCGACGGCGGCAGCGCCAGGAGCCCGCTCGCCGGGTTGTTCGGCTATATAGACCGCTCTGGAGGCGTCGCCGCCGATTGAGCTCGGCAGTATCACGTTGAACGTGTTGCCGATAAAGACGATGCGCAGGCAGCGGGTGATGGAGCGGTTAAGACCCACCGCCAGCAGGAGCCGCTGCCACTGCCTTGCCTGGACCATCGTCCCGGCGATCCCAAGTACCAGCGCCAGTGCCAGCCACTCGGGGCTGGCACTCACCATCGACCGTCCGATCGAGGCGAGGTTTGTCTTATGGAGGACCCACGCGATCAGGCCGGCCGAAAAGGCGACTTTCAGGGCAAGGGTGAGCGGCCTCTTCCAGTTCCGGCGGGAGTTTGCCGCATTCACGCCTGCTTCCCCGGACCCTCGGCGAGGGGCTGCGTTACCAGCGCGGCGCCATTGACCGGGGTCGGCCAACCGGAACCGTTTGCTACCCGGTCAGGGAAGCCGCGGACCGGCGTCCCGACGTGCAGGCCGTCGTCGGCACCGTCCAATCTGCGGATGAAGTAGGAACGCCGCTGCCCCGACTCGTGGTAGAAGCGGATGATCAGCTCGCCCAAGATTCCCAGCGATAGGAACTGAACGCCCACCATCAGCAGCAGCATGCCAAGCAGGAGGAGCGGGCGGTTGGCGAGCGGGTGGCCGAGCACCACCTTGTCGATGAGGAGGTAGAACAGGGTGATTCCGCCCAACGCCATGCTCACAAGCCCGGCGCTGCCGAACAGCCGCATTGGCCGCCCGAAGTAGCTGATCAGGAACTTGACCGTGAGCAGGTCGAGGAAGACCCGGGCCGTCCGCGAGATGCCGTATTTCGAATGTCCGCGGACCCGCGCCCGGTGGTTGACGGGCAGTTCGGTTACCTGTGCGCCGACGATTTGTGACAGCGCGGGGATGAAACGGTGCATATCGCCGTACAGGCGCAGGTGGCTGATCACCTCGCGGCGATAGGCCTTGAGCGTGCAGCCGTAATCGTGGATCCTGGTCCCGGTGACCCGGGAGATGAGCCGGTTGGCCGCGGCCGACGGCAGCTTGCGCAGCAGCAGGGCGTCCTGGCGGTCGCGCCGCCACCCGCTGACCACGTCGTAGCCGGCGTCCAACTCGGCGAGCAGCCGGGGGATATCGTGCGGATCGTTCTGCTGGTCGCCATCCATGGCCACGATCACCCGGCCACGGGCGTGATCGAAGCCCGCGCTGAGGGCGGCGGTCTGCCCGAAGTTCCGCCGGAACTCGATCAGGTGAACGCGCGGATCGCGGTCGTGCCAGTGCCTGGCCCGGGCCACCGTCTGGTCCTTGCTGCCATCGTCGACCAGCACCACCTCGCTGCTCAGAGGAAGACCGTCAAGCACGTCGAGTAGCTCGCTTAGCACCGGGTCGACGTTGTCCTCCTCGTCGTACAGCGGGACAACCACGCTCAGGTCGATCAGCTCCGCCCCTGGTACTTGGGGCATGCTGGCCGCGGTCCGGTGACCATTTTGGGCGTTGAGGTCAGACATGATGTTCCTTCCGGTACCAGTCAACGAACGCTGCGATGCCGTCGTCGAGCTTGGTTGCGGGGTCATAGCCAAGCTCGTCGTAGGCCAGGCTGATGTCGGCGTAGGTCAGCGGCACGTCCCCTGGCTGGTTGGGGAGCAGGGCGATCCGGGGTTTCCGGTCGAGGCATTCGCTGATCAGGTCGACCAGCGACATCAGCGGGATCGTGCGGTTGGTGCCGAGGTTGTAAATGCGATAACCCAGCGGCCTGTCCAGCGCGCGCAGCACGCCGTCCACGATGTCGTCGATGAACGTGTAGTCCCGCTCGCTCTGACCGCCCCCGTAGAGCTCGATCTCCTGGCCGGCGTCGATCAGCCTGGTGAAACGGTGGATGGCCATATCCGGCCGCTGCCGTGGACCGTAAACGGTGAAGAAGCGGAGACAGGCCACCGGCAGGTCATACAGCTGATGGAAGGTGGCCGCGAGAAGCTCGCCCGCCCGCTTGGTGGCCGCATACGGGGACGCAGGCTCGTCCACGGGGTCGGACTCCCGGAACGGTGCCGTGGACCTGGCTCCGTACACCGAGGAGGAGGAGGCGAAAAGGAAGTGCCCGGCGCCGTGCCTGCGCGCGGCGTCCAGCATCACCGCTGTTCCGGAAACGTTAGTTTCGGCGTAGCCGACCGGATTCAGCAGCGAAGGCCGGACGCCGGCCCGCGCGGCGAGATGGATGATAGCGTCGAACGGCCCCTCGGCGAACGCCTGCTCGACGGTGGCGGCGCTCCTGATGTCGCCCTCTACGGCCGTGTAACAGGAGTGGGCAAGTGCCGCCTGTGTATTGTCGCGCTTGATATCCGGCGAGTAGAACGCCTCGAAGTTGTCTAGGCCGACGACCTTGTCCCCGCGCGCGAGCAATGCCTCGGCCACGTGGCTGCCGATAAAGCCCGCGGCCCCGGTCACCAGAACCTTCTTGCTCACTGCTCCCCCTCTTAGGCCGATGCCTGCAGTTGCGACCGTCGACCAGTACCGGCTGCCGCATCACCTGCCGGGCCCGGTTCCAGTCGAGTTGCTGGTACTCCGGCCATTCGGTCACGATCGCGACAGCATCGGCCCCGGTCAGGCAGTCGTACGGGTCGGGCGTCAGCCGCACGTCCGGCGGCAGCAGCGGCGCCGCGTTGCTGATCGCGCAAGGGTCATGGGCGACCAGCGACGCGCCGTGCCCGAGGAGGTTCGCGATGACGTCCAGGCTGGGGGCCTCCCGCATGTCGTCCGTGCCCGGCTTGAAGGCGAGGCCGAGGACCGCCACCTTGCACCCGCTCAGCTGGCCGCCAAGCGCGTGCTTGACCTTGTCGGCCAGCAGCGCCCGTTGGGTAACGTTGACCCGCAGTGCTGCCTCGAGAGTCCCGAACGCGGTGTTGTGCTGCCCGGCCGCTCCGATCAGGGCACGCACGTCCTTCGGCAGGCAGCAGCCGCCAAAGCCAAGGCCGGCCCGCAAGCCCTCCACCCCGATCCTTGGGTCGAGTCCCATGCCCTGCACCACCGACACGATGTCCGCGCCGACCTGGTCAGAGAAGCGCGCCAGTTCATTGGCAAAGGAGATCTTGAGCGCCAGGAATGAGTTGCTGCCGTACTTGATCAGCTCGGCGCTGGTCGAGTCGGTCATGAGGACCGGGGTGCTCGGCTCGCTGAGCACCGCGGCGACCCTGGTCATGGACTCCTCATCGTCGCCGCCGATGACGTGGCGCGCCGCGGCGTGCATGTCGTGCAGCGCCGAGCCTTCGCGCAGGAATTCTGGGCAGGTCACCACCGGAAGCCGGAACGGCGGACCGTCGAGTTGCCGCTGAACGAGGCGGCCGGTACCGGGCGGGACGGTGCTCTTCAGCACCACGACCGTTCCCGGCTTCGCGTGCGAGCGGAGCTCATTGACGACCGCGGTGACGGCGCCCAGATCGGGATGGTCGTCCGCTGCCGACGGTGTGCCCACGGCGACGAAAACCATCCGGGCGGCGTCGAGCGCGCGCGAAAGATCACCGGTGACCACGACCCGGCCGTCTCGCACCGCCGGCGCGAGCACCGGGCCCACTCCTTCCTCGAAGATGGGCATCTCACCCTCGGCAAGAGCCTCCCGGCGCCCGGGATTGGCCTCCACGAGGAGCACCGACCGGCCACGCAGCACCAGGTAGGCGGCGAGCGCGAGTCCTACGTAGCCGGCGCCGACGATCGCGACGCAGTCATCGGAGGGCGGATCCTGGGCTGCCTGGACGCCCGGCAGTGTCGCGGATACCCGGCTTGGCCGGTGCTGCCTCTGGACCATCTCTTCCGGCATCTATACGACCTCTTCTCCTGGCGTTATGCCGAGGTGCCTGATTCTTTAATCGCAATCCGGTTAGCGAAAATATACTTTGCCACGGCCGTCAGCCGCCATGCGACAATGATGAATTGGCTGTATGAAATATTCCAATGACGGAAACTGGTTTTCTGCATCACGGTGTCTCATGCATATGCAGGAGGCCGCGCGGGCCGTGCGCATTATGCGAGGTCGCGGGCGCGCGGCCGGAGCTCGCGCGGACACTGCGAGCGGGCAGCCAAGCGAAGCGACGAGGGGGCGTACACACGGTCAAGCGAGAGAAGTAGACGCGATGATGATGAAAACACCTGCACCTGCAGGATGCCTTGAGGCCGGGTTATGGCATAACCTCATGCGCCAGGCATTGTGATTCCGGCCTTACGGTCGCTACTGGGAGGTCGCGTGGCGAGTTACCGTCGTATCGCCGGCATCGGCGGGCTTTTTTGCGTTGCCGTGCTGGCGGCCGGCTGTTCTGGGGGTTCGCCGAATAGCGTGACGGTGGCGAGGGCGGCCAGCGGCGCGATCGGGACTGACGTTGGCGGTCTGGGGACGGTGTCAGCGGCGGTTGCCGCGCCGGTTGCCCTGGGCTTCACCGATCGCATCGAACACGTCTTTGTCGCGATGGGGCAGCAAGTGAAGAAGGGGCAGCCGCTGCTGACCCTGGATCCACAGCCACTGCTCGCCAACGAAGTGCAGCTCCGGGCTCATCTGGGGCGGGTGCGGATCGATCTGGCGCACGTGCAGGCCGACCTAGCCGATGGCAGAGTGTCCCCGGCGCTGGCGCCGGCTCTGCTGGACCAGGAGCAGATGCTGGAAAGCCAGGCCAGCCTCTACGGCCAGTTGCTGGCCGCGGCCCAGGGACAGGGCAGCACGCTGACCTCGCCGATCGACGGGCAGGTGCTGGCGGTGAACGTGCTGCCTGGCCAGGTCGCCAAGCCGAGCTCGACGTTGCTTGAGATCGTGAATTACCACCGGATCAGCGTCACCGCCGAGCTACCGGTGTCGGTTCAGCAAGAGATCAGGCCGGGCGATACCGCACGGCTCACCTTCGCCGCCGTTCCCCAGCTGACCATCACCGGGATCGTCAGCGGCGTCTCACCGGGCTCGGTCAACAACGGCACCGGCTTCCTGGTGACCGTCGACGCGCCCAATAACGCCGGTCAGCTCGTCCATCCCGGCTATCAGGCTTACGCGCAGGTGCCGTACGCGAGCAGCGGAGGAGCCATCGTCCGCAGGATGGCAGTACTCAACATCGGCCTGGCGCCGGCCATGTTTGTGGTCAGTGGGGACACCGTCCAGCTACGCCAGGTACAGGTCGGCGCCGGGAACGGCCCCGACGTGCAGGTGCTGGCGGGCATCCAGCCTGGCGAGGAATACGTCCTGGTCGGCAACCAGAACCTGGCAAACGGTGACCACGTACACATCACCGGTGATCTCGGACCGCTCGGCGGGCAGTCCGGGTGATGTCCTTTGCGGGGATCGCTGCCCGGCGCGCGCGGCACAGTCGCTGGCTAGGCTGGCCTCTGCTTGGGCTGCTGCTGACGATCACTGGCCTGGTGTTGCCGTGGTTCACGATCCCGCTGATGGGCGGCCGCTCCGCCTGGTCACTGCCGGTCGTGCTGGCCGGGACGCCGTCTGCCTCGTGGGCCAGCTACGGCGCCGTCCTTGCCGGGTGCCTCGGCCTGGGGTTGGCGTCGATCCTTCGCTCGCGGGGGCGGGCGTGCGCGGCGACGTCGGCCGTCGGCGCGGGGGTCCTGGTCGTCTGCCTCACCTTCCTGGTGGCGACGGGGACCGCCGACTGGCCGCTGCTACAGCAGCTCGAGGACCAGACCGCACAGCAGACCGCGATCTTCAGCCAGTTCGGCTACGGGGTGCCGAACCAGCTACCCAGCCTGATGCTGCTAGTGCCGGTGACCGGTGCCTGGGCGCTGGTGGGGGGTGCGCTGCGGCTTGGCTGGCTGACGGCCACCGTCGGCGGTTTGATGCTATTCGCCAGCGGTGCCCCCGGCCTCGCAGGCTGGGCCCGCCGTACACGGCAGCGGTGGAGGCTAGTGACGGCTCTGGGACTGCTGTTCGTTGTTGGTGCGCTGGGCCGCGGGGCTGTCGCCGACTACCTGGTCGGACAGGGTGCCGCCGCCGCCCGTGCCGGGAACTACCCCTCAGCGAACAGCACACTGGCCCTCGCTCACCGGCTGGACCCGCTGCTCACCAGCAGTACAGCCTACGATCTGGCGCTGGGCCAGGTGCTGATGGCAACCGGCCACGTCGGCCAGCCGCTCGCGCTGCTCGCCGACGCCGACGCGCGCGCGGCCCAGGGCGACATCCAGGGACAGGTCACCGAGCTGCGCCAGGCGGCAGCCAGTGACCCCGCCAACGACGTACTCGCGCAGCAGCTAGACCAGGCCAGTCAGCTCCTGGGGCTGACCGGCCAGGATGCCCGCCCGTTGCAGGCGCTGGGCGATCCCACCGTGGCCGACCAGTACACGCAAGGCCGGATCCTGTACGCCGGGGCGGGCTACACGGCGGCGCTGGCGTGCTTCCGGCAGGTGCTCACCATGACCGGGGATGCCAACGTCACCTCATCGGCCTTCACCTACATCGCCCTGTCGGAGCTGAGACTCGGGCAGGCCGACCAGGCGCGGCGCGACCTGCTGCGTGCGGTCAGTTTGGACACCGAGTACAACAACACCCTCGCCCGATCCCTGGTGGCAGGTCTGTACATCGGCACGAAGTCAGGAGCCGCGTGATGCGATGGCGAATCGTGGGCGGCCTGATCGCCGTGCTCGCGACCGGCCTGCTGCTGGCAGGCGCCGCGACCGCCACGTTCGCGCGGGCCGGCTGGCGCACCTACCCGGCCGGCCTGTCCGGTGCTTCCTGGATCCAGGCTCCCGGCGGCGCGCAGGACGGGTACTTCCGGCTGCCGCTCGACCTGCCCGCAACCCCGGATCTGGCCACCTTGTGGATCGAGGCCGACCAGCAGTACCAGGTGTATGCCAACGGATCCGACGTCGCCGCGAGCCTGCGGCCGACGGCGTCCGGCCGGCCGCAGGCGGCGGACCCGGTGGACCTGTCCGGGCGGCTGCGCAAGGGACGGAACGGTATCGGGGTCGAGATAGTTAACGGCGACGGCGGTCCGGCGGTTTTCCGCGCGCAGCTGACCCTGGACTTCGGCGGCAAGCAGGTCAGCTACAGCACGTCAGCCGGCTCCTGGCTGGCGGCCGCAACGGTTCAGCAGGTGCGTTACCCCGGAAGCGACAAGAAGGACGCCAGCTTCTCCGCCGCGGCGTTCGACGCGGGCCAGTGGTCATATGCCGCGCAGGCGACGGCCGCGCAGCCAGCCCAGGCCGTGTCGCTCATGCCGCCAGCGGTCGTGGCGGGACCGCTGGAGGGCCAGGTCATCTCGGCCGGTAGCAGCGATAACATGCTCGCCGAGAGTGTGATCCAGGTGCCGCCCGACGTCAGCTACGCCTGGCTACGGGTCGTCGCCTCGGATGCCTACACGCTGTCAGTGGACGGGCATGTCGTCGCCGACCAGCCGGCCGCGTACTTCGCCTCCGGCCGGGGCGCGCAGCCGCCGCAGGCGGCGGTGAACCTCTTCGACATTCAGCCCTATCTGCAAGCCGGCTCCAACTTGCTGCAGGTGCATGTCTATGGCAGCCAGCGTGCGGCGATCTACCTCGACGGCGTAGTGGACGCCGCCTCTGGGCCTGCGCTCATCGCCACCGGATCGGGGTGGCACGCCACCGGGTCGGCGCTGCTCCCAGCTGGACAGCTGCCCTCCGCCGCGGCGGTCGTGCTCGGTCCGGTGAACCGCGTCTGGCCGCACGGGGTGCGGCGAACCGGGGTGGGCGCCGAGGTCCTGATCACCGACGGCCGAAGCTACGCCCTGATCGCCATCGCGCTCGTGCTGGCGCTCTGGCTGGGGGCCGCCGCGGCGGCCGTCCGCGCCGCCCGCCGCCCGTTCGGGCGGGCCCTGCTCGCCGACGCCGCCGGCCATCTCCCCGCGCTGGCCGCGGCCGCTGCCGTTGCCACCCTCGCCCGCCTGCCCAACTGGGCGCCACCGCACCCCTACAGCCCGTTGGTGTTCTGGCTGCTCGTCGGAATACTGACTGTGGGCAAACTCGGCGCGCTCGGCGGATCGGCGGTGACCTCCCGCGGGCTGCCCGGGCCGCTGGCACGGCTGCCGCTGCTACGCGGGCGCGGCGGCGAGCACCCGGCGGCTACCGCCGCCATGGACGGCCAGACGGCCCATTGGCGATCCGCCGGGACCGCAGTGCCGCATCGGCGGGCCCTGGGCCGGCTGCCCTTCCCGCCACAGCTTGCCATGGCCGAGGGGGCGGCGCAGGCCGGCGCGGTGCCGGTCGGTGTGGACACCAGGCCGACCTGGCGGTCAACTGCGGTACCCGCCCGCCTTGGCCTGCTCCAAGGTCAGGCCGATCGGCTGGCCGCCCGGATGGCATCCCAGCTCACCTGGGCAACCGGCGGCGTCATCCTGATCGCGCTGGCGAGCATCGGGCAGCTGGCGTATGGCCTCGGCTACGAACCGTACTCCGGTGACGAGACCGTGAGCCTGCTGGCGGCGCAGTCGATCCGCGCCCATCTCCTGCCCCGGTTTCCTTCAGGTCTCTTCTACTTCAAGGGCGAGCTTTACGAGTACCTGCTGGCCGCGTACACCTCCGTCGTCGGCCAAGGGCCGGTGGCGCTCCGGCTGCTCACCGTGCTCACCTACGGTGCCACCGTGCTCGCGTTCGGCCTGCTGCTGCTCCCGATCGTGCTGAAGTGGGAACACCGGCTCGCCCAGGTGATGCTGACCCTGCTCTTCGCGACCGCGCCGATGGAGCTGCAGGAGGCCCAACTGGTGCGCATGTACCAGCAAGAGCAGCTCTTCGCCATCTTGTTCGTGTCATTCTTCCTGCTGGCGCTGCAGACGAGCCGGGCAGCGGCCGGATTGGGGCAACAGCCCGCGGCGCCGGACGGTCGTCTGTGGACGCTAGCCGCACGCTGGTCGATCCCACTTTCCGCGGTCACCCTGGTCGGCATGTACCTCTCCCTTGAGGAGAGCTTCATCCTGCTCCCGGCGATCCCGGTCGTCTTGGTCGGCGGCCTCGGGCTGCGCTGGCTGCGCGACCGGCGCTGGCTCAGGTGGTGGCTTCCCGCGGCGGCGGTGATCGGCATCCAGTACTTGCTCACGATCGTCACCAAGATGCCCGCCCTCGGCTTCGACCGCAGTAACAAACCCTATATCTACTTCGATCCAAGCAACTTCTACTACTACCTGGCGCACTACCTGCTCGCCATCCCCGGCGGCACCGGCGGCGTCCCGGCCGGCAGCGGGAGCGGAACGCTGTACCTGCTCACCACGCTGGCAGTGCTGGCGGGCGCTGTCGGGATCGCGCGCCGGGCCTTCGGACGGCTCTACCTCAGCGCGTTCTGCCTGGTTCCCCTGCTGGTGCTTGGCACGCTGTTCAGCGCGTACGCGGAACGGTACACACTCATCCTGCTGCCCATGCTGTTCGCGCTGGGCGGGCTTGCTGCCCTCGACATCCTGCGCTGGCTGCGTGCCCTGTTCACCGCGACGGGCGAGGCGGGCGATACCGGGCAGGCCGGGGAACGCCGCCTGGTGGCCGGCCTGATCCTGGCCGCGGCCGTGCCCGGTTTCGTGCTGCTGGCCGCGTCCTTCCCAGCCCGCCTGCAGGACTACGGACTTACCCTGTCCCGCCTGGCCGGCATCCCGTACTCGCAGCAGCAGCCCAGTTACGTGAATGCCGCGGCGTACATGAGGGCGCATGAGGAGCCGGGGGATCTTTTTATTACCCTCGCGTCCACCACCGCGACGGCGTACTACGCGGGCCGCCCGCCGGACATGATCATCCAGCCCCACCTCAACAAGCTCCTCTACCTAACGGAGAAAAACGGGGTCGTCATCGACGTCTATTACGGCAAGCCGGTGATCTTGACCGCCGAGGATCTCGAGCAGGTCATCGCCACCCATCCCCGCATCTGGCTGATGACCGACCAGGGCCCCTACTTCGACAGCGTGCAGGCCGATATGACGCAGTTGATTCGCGCGCAGTTCACCGAGGTCGCGGGGAACGCCACCACCGCCCTGTACTTCAGGGGAAGCCAGTGAGCTTGCCCCGGCGGGCGCGGGCGGCGGCCCTGATCGCCGTAGTGCTCGCGGGAGTGTCGGTCGCCGCCTGCACCAGCCAGGCCCCGCAGCCGCACTCCTCCGCTGCCCCGACGGACACGACCTCGCCCCCCGTGCCGTTGCCGGGCAGCCCGGCCGCCCGCGCGCCTGCCACCGCGGCACGGATCTACGACGTGCTGCGGGACATGAGCGTCAAGGCCTTCAACCCGTCGGCCCCGCCGGTTAGCGGAGCGCGCCGCCCTGGTGGCCTGTTCATCAACTGGCGGGGAAGCTGGAACGGCGACTCCGCCACCGCCACCGCCAACACGAACATCCAGGAAAGCGGCGTACCCGACCAGGAGGCCGGCAGCGCGTCGCGCCACGACCCGCTCACCGACCTGACATATCTCGTCAACCTGTACGCGTTCCAGGCCATCTACCCTCAGGACCGGCAGTTCGTGGCGGACGCGGCCCGGATAGAGCCATTGGTCAAGCAGGAATGGGACACGGGCAGCTACTACCGGTGCTGGGTGTACTTTCAGTTCCGCGACCTCGACGAGCTGCGGCCCGGCCAGGGCTGGGGCGTGATCGCCGATCGCTTCGCCGCCGCCGTCTACCGGTACTACTACAACACCCAGGCGGGCGCGATCGCCGACCCCCGCCACGACGGCGTCTACCGGACAGACTTCGCGGCCGAGTGCGGCGCGATGCTGATCGACGCCGGGTACCGGGAGCACAACGCGGCCTTCACCGCGGCGGGCAACTCCGCCCTGGCGCATCTGGTGCAGCGGGCGCAGAACCCGCAGACTCACCTGTTCCCGCTCCAGATGCAACTCGGCCCAGCCCGCGACACCGTGGTGCAGGCACAGGTGACGGTAGGCGAGGAGGCCCAGCTTCTCAATGCCTTTCTCGACGCCTACGACCTGACGAGGAACAAGAGCTACCTCGATGCCGTCGTCCGCGCCACCGCCTCGATGTACAGCCCGGCCATCGGGCTTTGGGACACGGTGCATGGCGGTTTCCTCTTCTCGGTCGACGCGGACGGCAGCGATCTCCAGGCCCACTACAAGGAGAGTCGCCAGGCCTGGATGCTGCCGCTGCTCGCGCAGCTGGCGCGGATCGAACACGGCGGCGTTTGGGCCGCGCGGGAGCAGCAGATGCTCACCGTGGTGCGCGGCTTGCTGTGGCAGCCGAGCATCGACGGCTACCCGTACCGCGTGACCCCGGGCTTTGCCATCTACCAGTCCACCGACGGACCCGGCCACAGCCGGGTCACGGAGGACTGGGTCACCTCCGAGGCGATGGGCATCGCCTGCGAAGCCCTGGCGTCTCAGCTACTCCCCTTGTCGTTATCCAGCGACATGAAGGATCCACGGAGCGGAATATGAGCCGAATCATCAATGCATTCCTGAAAAGATCCTGGCGCCTTAGCGCGTGTCTGATGCTGCTGCTGGCGGGGCTGCCGCTGGTGTTTGCGGCGACGCCGGCGGCGGCGGGCACCGGGCCGCTGACGCTGTCGGTGTCCTCGGGCTCGGCGGGCACGCGCGTCCTGCTGACCGGGACCGGCTTCACACCGGGTGAGACAGTCCAGCCGTACTGGAACTACGGGACGAGCGGCGCGATATCGCAGAAAAGCTTCTACCTGTACACCCCGATCGTCACTGCGGGCTCGGCGGGAACGGCGACCACGGATATATTCATCCCGGTGGTGCCGAGCGGCGCGGACACGATCTCGCTGGTCGGGCTGACGAGCGGTGCGGTCGACACCGCATCGTTCACTGTCGTCCCGCGGATCGACACAGGGGCGGAGATCGCGCCCGCCGGGACCACCCTGACCTTCGCCGGATGGGGGTTCGGTCCGCACGAAGAGGTCACCGTCCAGTGGGCAGGGACGCTCGTCGTCAAGGCGTCCACGGACGCCAAGGGGTTCTTTTCCGGTAAGACTTACACGATCCCGGCGGGCACCGCACCGGGGGCCTACACGGTCACCGCGGACGGCGCCCCCAGCGGCGACACCGCGACCGCCACGGTGACTGTCGGCCCGACGCCGACTGGGCCGTCCCCGGGGCCTGATGACTGGGCGAACTGGGGGTTCGACGCTCAGCAGCACCGCGTCAACACCGTAGAGACGGCGTTCAGCACGTCGAACATCGATACGCTCGGCCCGGCCTGGCAAGCATCGATAACCGGGCCCGACGTCTACCAGGCCGCACCGACGGTAGCCAACGGCATTGTCTACCTGGGCTCGGTGCACGGGCTGCTCAGCGCCTACAACGAGGCCACGGGGGCGCTGCTGTGGTCCTATCAGGCCCCCGGGCCTATCTACGCCTCGCCCGTGATCTCCAACGGCATCGCCTACTTCGGGACCGTCAACGAGCCGCAGGAAAATCAGGTCGGCAACTACGCCATCGCCCTCGACGCCCAGACCGGAGCGGTCATCTGGACCGCCTTGCTCCCGAACGGTGGCGATTGGGCGACGCCGCTCGTCACCAACGGTGACATCTTCTTCCCCATGGCCAACCGCGAAGGGGTGTCAGGTGGCATGATCGCCTTCAACGCGCTGACGGGCCTGCAACTCTGGCAGGACAACAACAACGAGGGGGTCTGGGCCCCGCCGACGCTCGACCCCGGCGGCCAGTACTACTACCAGGGAACCGGGAATCCGTGTAACGGGACCGGCTCCTCGGACTCCCCGCCGTGCTCGGGCCAGATACTGAAGGTCGACATGGCCACGGGCGCTTACACAACCCTCTTCCAAGTGCCCGACTTCAGCGGCGATGACGACATCCCGGCCGCGCCGACGTACGACAACGGCAACCTGTACTTCGGGAACAAGGACGGGATCTTCTTCTCGATCTCGGCCACCACCGGGGCGGTCAACTGGCAGTACAACACCGGGTTCTCCGGCGACTACGGTATCTACGGCAGCGGCGCCGTCTACGACGGCCTGGTGATCTTCGAGAGCATCGGCGGCAAGAAGGTCTACGCGCTCAACGAGTCCACCGGTGCCCTCGTCTGGTCCTACACCACCAACGGCGGCCCTAACTCCCCGGTTGTCGCCGACGGTATCGTCTTCGTCGCCTCCTACGGCGGCACGCTCCTGGGGCTGAACGCCACGACGGGACAGCTCCTGTGGTCGGCGCCGCTTGGCGCACCCAGCGGCGGCAGCGCCGTCGTGTCGAATGGCATGGTGTTCCAGCCGTCGGGAACGGGCACCTTGTTCGCCTACAAGCTCAACCCCTCGGCGGCGCCTCCCGCACTGACGGCGGACTCGCCTGCGGCCACCGTGCCCATCGGCGAACCGTACTCCTACACCTTCTCCGCCTCAGGCAGTCCATCGCCGGCTTTCGCGGTGGCGAGCGGCTCGCTGCCAACCGGGATGACGCTCAGCCCGGCCGGGGTCCTCAGCGGCACGCCGACCGCGGCCGGGTCCTTCACGTTCACCGTATCGGCCTCGAACGGCTATGGCAGTCCGGCGGTGAGCCCGGCCATCACCATGGTGGTTGTCGCGCCGACCGACATGTCGGTCGGGATGGCCGGCCCGGCGTCGACGACACCAGGCTCGACGGTGGTCTACACCGTGACCGCCTACAACCTCGGGCCCGCTGCCGCCTACCAAGTCGTCGGCTCGTTCAATCTGCCGGCCGGCGCGACGTTCGTGTCGGCACAGAACGGGGGCACCTACGCCAACGGGGTGGTGACCTGGAACGTCGCGTCGATTGGGTCAGGTTCTCACCAGAACCTGAAGGTTTCCATCACCTTGACGAACCCGGGCACCAACACCGTGACCGCCGGCGTCCAGGCGCTCAATCCCGATCCCAATACCGCCAATAATTCAGGCTCGTTCAACACCACGGTGAGCTAAGCGCGCTGCTCGCCGCTTCAGCGGGCGCAGCGAGCATGTACCACCGTCCGTTCAGTGAAAGATTTTAATCATCTCGAACGGACGGTGGTCCATGCGCTCGCTGGAACGGCTGATTCAGGTAGTACCTAGGCCAAGCGCGGTGGTGATGTCCTGGATGGCTTGTGCCTCCTCCGCGCTTACCTGCTGCCCTCCCTCCCGGTGGGCCGCGGCGACCTTGTTGGCCACGGTGAGCACGAAGCGCCGGTAGTCATCGCGTTCCTCGGCGGTCGCCTTGTCTTCCACCACCGTCGCCGCGTAGCGCAGGCAGTCGAGTTCCTGATCCCTGAGGGCCTCGGGATTGTGACCTGTCCCGTGCTCTATGCGCGGCTTCTCCGCCACGATCTCGTCGAGAAGCTCACTCTCGCCGTGCTGGGCGCGCGCCTCGACGTAGGCCTTCGACATCGCTATCGTCTCCCGGAACGTCCCTCCGCGCGACGCCGCGATGATGAGCAAGCCCGCGGACGTGGGCCCTTCGAGCACTCGCTGCCATTCGCTGGGTGAAAATGCGGCCTTGGTAGTCATGGGACGCTCCTAAGCTCACGCGGTTGCTAATCAGGTAAGAGCATCCCCGGCTCGCGGCCACGCACCTCACCCTCAACGGGCGGGATGGTCATGAGTCCCTGCGATGCCGGCCCGCAGGTTCAGCCCCTACCCTCTGCAAACTTTAGAGGTTTACCTGGATACTATGTTTAGGTATTGAACGGTCGGGGATCAGGAGGACTACGAGAATCCACCGTCGCCTGACCGCTCGGATCAGCCTGGGACGCCTGGGGGCAGGCGGCCGGGCCTGCCCAGTAAGGAAGAGGACCGGCAGTGAGCCAAGACGTTGACGTTCCTCCCGTCCTCGCGGGCGTGGGCGGCTGGCTGGATGACCGGTTCCACGGCGCCAAGGGCGTCCGGACCCTGATGCACAAGGTGTTCCCTGATCACTGGTCGTTCATGCTGGGCGAGATCGCGCTCTGGTCGTTCGTGATCCTGCTGCTGACCGGGACCTACCTGGCGCTGTTCTTCCAGCCCTCGATGGCCGACGTGGTCTACCACGGCTCGTACAGCAAGCTTGACGGCATCACGATGTCGCAGGCGTACCAGTCGACGCTGAACATCTCCTTCGACGTCCGCGGCGGCCTGCTGATGCGGCAGATCCACCACTGGGCGGCCGACCTGTTCATGGTCGCGATCATGGCGCACATGCTGCGGGTGTTCTTCACCGGCGCCTACCGCAAGCCGCGCGAGGTCAACTGGCTGATCGGCGTCGCGCTGTTCACGCTGGGCATGCTCGAGGGCCTGTTCGGCTACTCGCTCCCCGACGACCAGCTGTCCGGCGCGGGCCTGCGGATCACCGAGGGCGTGGCCCAGGGCATCCCGATCGTCGGCACGTACCTGTCGTACTTCCTGTTCGGCGGCGAGTTCCCCGGCTCGCAGATCATCCCGCGGTTCTACATCCTGCACGTGCTGCTGTTCCCGGGCATCATCCTGGCGCTGATCACCGCGCACCTGTTCATCATGTTCCACCAGAAGCACACGCAGATGCCGCTGAAGGGGAACACCGAGAAGAACGTGGTCGGGCAGCCGTTCTTCCCG
>JBEKEK010000105.1:0-26669 GCA_050013875.1 Trebonia sp.
CTTCAGCCGGCCGCCGGTGATGTGCCGGCAGGAGTGGCAGGAGAAGGAGTACGCCCAGACCGCCACCACGTTGATGAGCATGATGATCGAGCCGAGCCCGATACCGAAGTCGCCGTTCGGCCCGCGGAACGCCTGCGCCACGTCCCAGGTGAGCAGGATCGCGATCAGGAACGCGGCGTAGAAGAAGTAGCGGTGCAGGTTCTGCGCGATCAGCGGCACCTTGGTCTCGCCCGAGTACTTGGCGTGCGGCTCGCGGACGGCGCAGGCGGCGGGTGAGCGCCAGAACGCCCGGTAGTAGGCGCCCCGGTAGTAGTAGCAGCTCAGCCGGAAGCCGAGGACGAACGGCAGCGAGACGAACGCGTAAGGGATGATCGGCGGGATCGCCGGGATCCAGCGCCCGATTGCGGACGACCCAGGCACGCACTCGCCGCTCACGCAGGGCGAGTAGAACGGCGTCAGGTAGTGGTACTGAGGCACGTAATACCAGTGACCGGTGAGAACCCGGACGGTCGCGTAGGCCACCCAGAGGGTGAGCAGCGTCGCGACGACGCGCCCGCGGTTATACCAGGGGTCCTTGCGGAGCGTCCGCTCAGCGATCTGCGCCCGCGTTCTGCCTGCCGGCGCATCAGAAACTTGTGTCATCCAGCGTCCTCGCTGCCTCGTGCGTGATCGTGTCCGCGACGCGCAGCCGGGGAGCCCCCCGAAACGGGAGCGGGAGCGCATGCGATGCCCACGAACTTATTCCAGTTAGTCTCAGGATGCCGCATCGGAGGGTGCTTCCAGGATGTGAGCCTCGATACACTCCCTGCTCTTACCGGCCTATTCGCCCAGCCGCGTGAGCAGGTTCACACTCCCCGCCACCGTGCACCCGTCCAAACAGAAGAGATCAACTGCCGAGAATATGGAACGCACGCGTGGCTTCGCCCTGCTGGCCCGCTGAGCCCACCCCGGGGCCAGCCCGGCGGCGCCCCGTCGCCGCCCGCCTCCAGTGAGCCGGAGCCTGGCGATTACGCCGCCGGTGACGAGATGCCGAGGGCCTGCTTCAGGAACGCGACCTGGAGCAGCAGCAGGTTCTCCGCCACCACCTCCTGCGGGGTCATGTGGGTGACGCCGGAGAGCGGCAGGACCGAATGCGGGTACCCGGCCGCGAGCAGCGCCGAGGAAAGCCGCAGCGAGTGCGCGACCACCACGTTGTCGTCCGCCAGCCCGTGCACGATGAGCAATGGCCGGGCGGCGGCAGCCCCGGTCCGTTCCGGATCGTTGGTTATCGAGCTCTGCTCATAGCCGGCGGCGTTCCTGGCCGGGTCACCGAGGTAGCGCTCGGTGTAGTGCGTGTCGTAGAGCCGCCAGTCGGTGACCGGCGCGCCCGCCACCGCCGCGTGGAACACGTCGGGGCGGCGCAGCACGGCCAGCGCGGACAGGTAGCCGCCGAACGACCAGCCGCGGATCGCGACCCGTTCCCTGTCGAGGTCGGCGAACTCCGCGGCTGCCGCGTGCAGCGCTGTGACCTGGTCTTCAAGCACGCCGGTGGCGAAGTCCCCGGCGATCATCTTGTCCCACCCGGGCCCCCGCCCTGGCGTGCCCCGGCCGTCCGCCACCACCACCGCGAACCCCTGCTCGGCCAGCCACTGCGAGGCGAGGTACATGGTGGCCGCCTTGACCACCCGCTGCATGCCGGGGCCGCCGTAGGGGTCAAGCAGCACCGGCAGCTTCGTGCCGGGCTGGTGCCAGGACGGGAGCAGCACGGCGGTGCGGATCCCGGCCGGGCCCGCGTTGATGAAGCGCGGTGCCGGGTGCGGCAGGTTCGGCGTCTCCGCCAGCGACGCGATCTGGGCGCCCGCCTCCGCCGCCCCCTTCCGCCGGATCCGCACCGCGGCCTCGCTGCTGGCCAGGGTCCGGCTGGTGACCACGGTCGTACCGCCGCCGGCCAGGGCGGCGTGCACGCCCGGCTCGGTGGCGACCGGGGTAAGGCCGGCCGGCCCGTAGCGCCAGACGCCGAGCTCGGTCGGCTCGGATTTCCCGGCGAACAGCACGTCGTCGCCGTCGGTGCCGAGGACCGCCTGCACCTGCAGCCCGGCCGGGGTGACGGGCTGGGCGGCGGCGAGCCGGGAAGCCGGGGCGATGATCAGCCCGCGGGTGCCGCCGCTGATCCCGGTCCAGACGATGTCGCCGTTGGCGAGCCGGGCGGGCACGCCGTCGACGACATCGGTCCAGTGCGGGTCGGTGTCCTCGCGCAGCAGCTCGCCGGTGGCGGCGTTGACCAGCCGCATGGTCTTCTGGTCGCGGGTCTGCACGACGATGAGCGGGTCCTCGCCCCAGGCGGCGCTCACCAGGTAGGGGAACCGCTCCCGATCCCAGCCGGCCACCTCGGTGAGCGTGGTCTCGGCCCGGTCGGCCACCGTGAGGGGGGTGCGGGCAATACCGGCGTGGTCCTGCCCGCTGCCGGCCAGGGGGAGCGTGGCCAGCAGCAGCGACACGTCGGCGTTGGGGGTGCCGGCCGCCGGGTAGGCGATCTCGGCCGGCGCCGTGCCCGGGTTGGCCGGGTCGGCGATGTACCAGCGCCTGACCGGGGACTCATCGACCCGGGCGACGAGCAGCTGGCCGCCGTCGGGTGACCACCAGTAGCCGCGGGAACGGCCCATTTCCTCGGCCGCGACGAACTCGGCCAGGCCGAAGGCGACGCCGTCTTCGCCCGCGACGACGAGGTCATCGCCGGTCGCGAGGTGGACGACGTGCAGCGCGCCGTCGTGCACGTAGGCGACCCAGGTCCCGGTCGGGTCCGGCCGCGGGTCGAGCGCGGGCGTCTTGGCCGGGACCAGCCGGGGCGGCTGCCAGGGATCGCCGAGCGGCACCGCGTACACCTGGCCGGAGAGTGCGAAGACGGCCAGCGTGCCGGCCTTGTCGGTGGCGTAGGCCACGATCCCGGCGGCGGTCTCGCGTACCCGCTCACGCCGGGCCCGTTCCTCCGGCGGCAGGTTCTCCTCGTCGGCGCCGAGCGCCCGCGGATCGGCGATGAGGCGCTCGGCGCCGGTGGCCGCGTCGGCCTCCCATAGGCAGGTCACCGGGTCGTCGCCCGCCTTGGAACGCAGGAACAGGATCCGTTCCCCGTCCGGCGATATCTGGAAGGCTCGGGGCACCCCGAGCCGGAATCCGCGCGTCCGCGCCTGCTGCCTGGGAAAGCTCTCGGTCATGCCTCCCGATCATGCCGTTGCGCGCACCCGATGGCAAAATCGTCTGGTGGTCAACAGAAGCCTGCTGCTCGTGCATGCCCACCCCGATGATGAGTCGATCGCCACCGGGGCGACGATGGCCAAGTACGCCGCCGAGGGCGCCCGGGTCACCCTGGTGACCTGCACGCTCGGCGAGCTTGGCGAGATCATCCCGCCTGACCTGCGCCATTTGCTGCCGGACGAGCTCGGCCAGCACCGCATCGGCGAGCTGGACCGCGCCTGCCGGGCGCTCGGCGTCACCGACCACCGGTTTCTCGGCGGCGAGGGCAAGTACCGTGACTCGGGGATGGCGGGGCTGCCGGACAGCGAGGATCCGCGCTGCTTCTGGCAGGCGAATGTCGAGGAGGCCGCCACTGAGCTTGCGCAGATCATCGAGGAGGTCGCGGCCGACGTCATCGTGACCTACGACGCCAACGGTTTCTACGGCCACCCGGATCACATCCAGGCGCACCGGGTGGCGTGGCGGGCGAATGAACTGACCGGCGCGGCCGCGAAGTTCTACGCCACCGCGATGCCGCGCTCCGTCCTCGCGGCGGCGGTCGAGCTGCCGGATGACTCCTGGTTCGAGCGGATCAAGGACCTGTCGGTGGGCGTGCCCGACGACCAGGTCACGACGGAGATCGACGGCACGCCTTACCTGCCCGCCAAGCTGGCGGCGATGGCCGCGCACGAGACCCAGATCACCATGGACGGCGAGTTCTACGCGCTCTCCAACGAGATCGGCCAGCGGGCGCTCGGCACCGAGTACTACACGCTGCTGGCCGGCCCGGCCGGGCCTGCGGGCGGCGAGGGTGCTGCGCGCCGCCCGGCCGGCCAGTTCGAGCGCGACGTGTTTGCGCGGTAGCCTGCTGGCTCATGGGGACCTCGCCGCGCTCGCTCGTCACGGGCCTCGGTTACCTGGCGCTCTTCGTGCTCGGCGCGGCGCAGGGCCTGATCGGCAGCTTCCAGTACAGCCGCAGCCCCGCGCCGTTCATCGCCATCGCGCTGGTGGTGATCCTCTTCGTGACCTGCGTGCTTGCGGGCCTGGGACTGCGCACCTACAGCGCCGGCATCCTCCCGGCCCTCGGCTGGGTCGTCGCCTCGTTCATCCTGGCGATGCCGCGGCCGAACGGCAGCGTGATCATCGAGGCCTCGCCGGCCGGCGAGTGGTACCTGTACGGCGGTGCGCTGGCAGCGGCGGCCGGCGCCGCGGTGGGGTTCTGGCTCTGGCTCCGCACCAGGTCCCGCCCCAGCCAGCCCGGCCCACGGTTACCTCAGGCTGGCTGGGGTGGATCCAGCGCGTCAGGCCGCTACGATCGCCTCGCCGAAGCGCTCAAGGCCCCAGTCGAGCTGGTCTTCCGTGATCACCAGCGGGGGAGCCAGCCGGATGGTGCTGCCGTGCGTCTCCTTGGCGAGCACGCCGAGCGAGGCGAGCCGCTCACAGACCGCGCGGCCGTCAAGCGACGCGAACGTCACCCCGGCCCATAGCCCCCGGCCGCTGACCGACGTCACCACCGAGGCAGGCAGCGAGCCCAGCCGGCTGTGCAGCACGGTGCCGAGTGCGGCCGAGCGGGCCTGGTACTCGCCGGTCCGCAGCATCGCGATGACTTCCCGCGCCACCGCGCAGGCGAGCGGGTTGCCGCCGAACGTGGACCCGTGCTGGCCCGGCTGGAGCACGCCGAGCACCGACCGCGAGGAGACCATCGCCGAGACCGGCACGATCCCGCCGCCCAGCGCCTTGCCAAGCAGGTAGGCGTCCGGCGTCACGCCCTCCGCCTCGCAGGCGAAGGTGGCACCGACCCGGCCGAGCCCCGACTGGATCTCGTCGGCGATCATGAGCGCGCCCGCCGCCGTGCACAGCGACCGCACCCCGGCGAGGAAGCCGGGCGGCGGCACGACCACGCCCGCCTCGCCCTGGATCGGCTCGGCCAGCACCCCGACTACCCGCGACCCGAACCGGGCGAACACTTCCCGCAGGGCAGGCAGGTCACCGTAGCGGACGGACACGAACCCTGGCGTGTAGGGACCGAAGTCGGCCCGCGCGTCCGGATCGGAGGAGAACGAGACGATCGTGGTCGTACGACCGTGGAAGTTCCCGTCGAACACGATGATGACCGCCTGGTCGGCGGGCACCCCGCGGGTGACGTAGCCCCACTTGCGGGCGACCTTGATCGCCGTCTCGACCGCTTCCGCCCCGGTGTTCATCGGCAGCACCATCTCCATGCCGCACAACTGCGCCAGCTCGGCGCAGAACGGCCCGAATTGGTCGTGGTCGAACGCCCGGCTGACCAGCGTCACCCGCTCAAGCTGCCGCATCGCCACGGCGATCAGCCGCGGGTGCCGGTGCCCGAAGTTGAGCGCCGAGTACCCGGCGAGCAGGTCGAGGTAGCGCTTGCCCTCGGTGTCGGTTACCCACACGCCCGACGCGGTCGCGGCGACGACCGGGAGCGGGTGATAGTTGTGCGCGCTGTACTCGCGGGTCAGGGCGGACAGGTCGGCCACAGCCAGATCGGTCATCTCAGTACCTCAGTTCCAGCGTGCAGCACTTCGCGCCGCCGCCCGCCTTGAGCAGTTCGGACATGTCCACCGGCACCACCTCGAACCCGCGCGAGCGCAGCGAGTGCGCCAGCCCGGTCGCGGCGGCGGCGAGCACGACGCGGCGCCCGTCGGACACCGCGTTCAGCCCGAGCACCTCGGCGTCCTCGTCCTTGGCCTCGATGAGCTCGGCGAACGTCGACGCCAGGGCGGCCCGTCCGGCGTCATCGAAGGCCGCCGGGTAGTACATCGCGGTCGTCGCGTCGAGCACGCACAGTGCCGTGTCCAGGTGGTAGAACCGCGGGTCAACCAGCCGCAGCGACACCACCGGGCGGCCGAAGGCCGCCGCCAGCTCCAGGCCCGCCCCGAAGTCGGACCTGAACCCGTAGCCGGCCAGAACCGTGCCGTCCCCGGTAACGAGGATGTCGCCCTCGCCCTCGTTCACGTGCTCAGCCTCGCGCACCGGCCAGCCGTTGGCCCGGAACCAGTCCAGGTACGCCGCGGCCTCGGCGGCCCGCTGGGGGTAGCGGAACCGCACGCCGAGCACCCGGCCGTCGATCACCGTCGCGCCGTTGGCGGCGAACACCATGTCCGGCAGCCCGTGGACGGGCGCGATCGTGGAGACCGAGTGCCCGAGCGACGCGTAGGTCTGCTTGAGGGTCTCCCACTGCCGCATCGCCAGCGACGGGTCGACCGGTGCATCCGGCCGCATCCAGGGGTTGATCGCGTACGTAACCTCGAAGTGCTCAGGCGGGCACATCAGGTAGGACCTAGGGGTGGCGGTCCGGCTGGTCAAGTCGTTGCTCATGGGCTAAAGGGTACGGAGAGCGGCCACTTTAGTAACAGAGAGTGATTATGCGTCCGAGCGGCGATCCGTTGCGTTGTTCCGCCGCTTGCCGTCGATTCATTGCGCCGGCCCCGCTGCCCTGCCCGCCACCCTTGCGCCGGTCAGCGCGCGAGGGCACGCAGGCGCCCGCCCGCGGTGGCGACCCGTTCGTCGGTCGCGGTCAGCGCGATCCGGATATGCCCGTCCCCGGTAGGCCCGTACATGGAGCCCGGGCCGGCCAGGATGCCGCATTCGGCGGCGAGCAGCTCACAGGCTGCCCAGCAGTCGAGCCCATCCTTGGCTGCCCACAGGTAGAGCCCGGCCTCGGAGTGATCGATGCGGAACCCGGCTGCGGTCAGCCCGGCCGCCAGCACCGCGCGCCGCGCCGCGTAGCGTGCCTTCTGCTCGACGGCGTGCGCGTCGTCGGAGAGCGCGGCGATCATGGCGGCCTGCACCGGGGCGGGCACGATCATCCCGGCCTGGCGCCCGACCAGCAGCAGCTGCTTCATCAGGGCGGGGTCGCCGGTCACGAACCCGGCCCGGTAGCCGGCCAGGTTGGACCGCTTGGAGAGGGAGAACACGGCGAGCACGCCGTCCAGGGAGCCGCCGCGCACCGACTCGTGCAGCACCGAGACCGGCTTGGCCGTCCAGCCGAGCTCGATATAGCACTCGTCGGAGGCGAGCACGCAGCCGCGGGCGCGGGCCCAGGCAAGCGCGTCGCGGAGCGCGGGCACCGGCAGCACCCGGCCGGTCGGGTTGGACGGCGAGTTCACCCAGCGCAGCCGGGTGGCGGGCGGCGCGCCGTCGAGCTCGTCCGCCGCCAGCGAGGAGGCCCCCGCCAGCCGCGCACCGATGTCGTAGGTCGGGTAGGCGAGCGAGGGGTAAATCACCGTGTCGGCCGGACCGAGGCCGAGCATGACCGGCAGCCAGGCGATGAACTCCTTGGTCCCGATCACCGGCAGCACCGCCGCCGGGTCGACCCGCACGTCGAGCGAGCGGGCGAGCCACCCGGCGGCCGCCGAACGCAGCTCGGGGGTACCCGCGGTCAGCGGGTAGCCGGGCGCGTTGGCGGCCGCGATGAGCGCGTCCTGGATGATCGCGGGCACCGGGTCGACCGGGGTGCCCACGGACAGGTCGACCGCCCCGCCGGGGAAGGCCCGCGCCTTCTCCGCGATCGGGGCAAGCTCGTCCCAGGGGTATTCGGGGAGCCGTGAGGCCAGGGTCACTCTTCCGCGGCCTGCGGCGGCAGCGCGGCCACCAGGGGGTGGTCCTTGCCGATCTTCCCGACCTTGGAGGCGCCGCCCGGGGAGCCGAGCTCCTCGAAGAAGTCGACGTTGACCTTGTAATAGTCCTTCCACTGCTCGGGCACATCGTCCTCGTAGTAGATGGCCTCAACCGGGCAGACGGGCTCGCAGGCGCCGCAGTCCACGCACTCGTCCGGGTGGATGTAGAGCATGCGGTCGCCCTCGTAGATGCAGTCCACGGGGCATTCCTCGATGCACGCCTTATCGAGCACATCAACGCATGGCTGCGTGATGATGTAGGTCACGGGAGCTCCTCTTTAACGTTCATAACCCACCTGAGCTACCACCCAGTATGGTGGCTCGCCCTTCTAGCTGGTGACAATACCGGCACTAACCGGACCGGATACTGCCTGCCAGGTTGTTTCAAACAACCCCGCTGTCCATCGGTATCCACCGTAGCTGACCTGGGTGATCCCGTAAGAGCTGGCATTGCTCACAAGCCAGTTGGCCACCGTCCAGCCGTCACCACGCGTGGCCGTGATCACCGCGGAGCGGCCGGAAGGTGCCCGGCGGACCGCGGTCAGCCCGCCGTCGGCGCCCGGCCGGCCGAACACCTCGCCGAGCTGGCGCAGGGCCGAGCTGAGGTTCAGCTTGGCGGACACGCCCTCGCTGGCGGCCTGCGCGGCCGGGGTGTACCAGCAGGTGACCTCGTGCGGGGTGGCGGTGAAGTCGGCCGCGAGGGCCGCGCCGGTCTTGGCGTACTGCTGGTAGGCCGCGCCGTCCGCGCTGCGCTGCACGTCCTGGGCGGCCACATCGACCGGCAGCTTCGCCCAGCCGGGGATCTTGACCAGCGCCTTGAAGAACACCCCGGCCGCGTAGGCCGGGTCCTCGATCTCGGCAGTGGTGCCCCACCCCTCCGAGGGGCGCTGCTGGAAGATGCCGACCGAGTCCCGGTCGCCGTAGCTCAGGTTCTCCAGCTTGGATTCCTGCAGGCCGGTGGCGTAGGCCACGGTCAGCGCCTTGCGCGGGAGCCGGTCACGGGCGGCGACGCCGGCGATGATCGCGGCGTCGGCCGCCTGCCCGAAGTCGAGCCCGAGGGCGTTCGCGCCGGTCCCGGCCTGGCAGCCGGGGACGACAAGCAGCCGCTGGACATACCGGTGGTAGGCGTTATACGCGGTCAGGGCGCCGAACGCGACCAGCCCGAGGATCACGATGACCACGCTGACCGTGATAAGCGGGCGGCGCCAGGAGGGGCGTCGATAGTTGTACGGCACACTGCGCCCCGAAGTGGTCGTCCGCACATCAAGACCGTACCCGCAATCTGCCGCTGTAGCTGGAGTTAAAGGCAGACCGGCGGGTCCTGACGGTAGAGTCGCTGGCCATGAGTGAGCTGAGGTCTCCGCTGGCGCCGGCCCTCGACGACCTGTGGGAGCAGCGGGCCGGGCTTGGCCCTTGCTGATGCTCCGCCGCCTGGCGGCCGGCCGCCGCCGTGACAAGAGCGAGCTCAACCAGATCCTCCGCGACCACGGTGTCAATGGTTGAGTCTCGCAACTGGCCGTTCGCCAGCCGTTCGCTCTATGTGCGGCGTGTTTCCGCCAGAGCACTGACGGTTGGTAGCTACCGTGGATAGGACTATGGGTGGAAGTAACGCGCGAAGGGTCCGACGCCAGGGACCCGTGACGTTGCGCGATAAGCAGATTCCGGCGACCACGACCGACCAGCGGCTGCTCGACGGCCGGGGCCACTCCGACTGGGTGCACACCGACCCCTGGCGGGTGATGCGCATCCAGGCTGAGTTCGTCGAGGGGTTCGGCCTGCTGGCCGAGCTTGGCATGGCCGTGTCGATCTTCGGGTCGGCCAGGAGCAAACGCGGGTCGGCCGAGTACCAGCTGGCCACCGAGATCGCCTCCCGGCTGGCCAAGGCCGGCTATGCCGTGATCACCGGCGGCGGCCCGGGAATCATGGAGGCGGCGAACAAGGGCGCCGCCGAGGGGAACGGCGTCTCCGTCGGTCTCGGCATCGAGCTCCCGCTGGAATCCGGCCTCAACGAATACGTGAACGTGGGCGTGGAGTTCCGCTACTTCTTCGTCCGCAAGACCGTCTTCGTCAAGTACTCGCAGGCCTTCGTGGTGCTCCCCGGCGGCTTCGGCACCATGGACGAGCTGTTCGAGGCCCTGACGCTGCTCGCGACGGGCAAGATCACCAGGTTCCCGATCATCTTGGTCGGCAGCGCCTACTGGAACGGCCTGCTCGGCTGGCTCAAGGAGACGATGCTGGCCGAGGGCAATATCGGCCCCGAGGAGCTTGAGCTGTTCCAGGTCGCCGACGACCCGGCCGAGATACTCAAGATCATTAAGACCGCCCACGCCGGCATGTCACTGAAATAGGCCCGCGGCCCTACCAGGTCGATTGCGCATTCGACCGGTAATCCGGGGTGGCCGGACGCGACGTGGACCAAAGTTCATGGCACGATTCGTATGTGCCTGTTCTCATCGTCATCGCCGCCCTCGTCATCGTGGCTGTCGTGGTCTTTGTCGCGCGGGGGTATGGCGGCCAGCTGTCCACCGAACGAAGCGACTACCTGGAGCTCGAGCTGGGGCCGGTGTCGGCGACGGACGTGGTGCTGCTGCGGCCGCCACTGACGATGTGGGGGTACAGCATGCCGGTAACCGATGAGGCGCTGGAGCGGATCGCGGCGTCGATCAGGGAGCGTGACGTCCGCATCGTGGCGCTTGAGCAGCTAGTCACCGACCTAACTAAGGAGCCGGCCGCGTTGCCGCTGAGCAGCCCCTACGGGACGGCCCGGCACCGCCGCGCGCCGTTCGAGCCCGCGCCGTTCGAGTCCGGGCCGTTTGAGCAGGCGCCGCCACCGGAGCAGTCCCATGACTGACGCGCCGTCCGCGGCGGCTGCCCGGTCAGCGGCCGGGGCGGCGACGGGGGCGGGGGCAGGGGCGGCGACGGGGGCGGGGAAAGGTCCAGTGGCCGGCCCCGACGGCAGGCTGCGCTGCCCCTGGGGCCTGAGCGCGCCCGAGTACGTGGCCTATCACGACACCGAGTGGGGCCGCCCCGTCCGCGGTGACCAGCCGATCTTCGAGCGGCTCTGCCTGGAGGCGTTCCAGTCCGGCCTGTCCTGGCTGACGATCCTGCGCAAGCGGGAGAACTTCAGGGCCGCGTTCGCGGGATTCGAGATCGAGGCGGTCGCCGGATTCGGCGCTGACGACGTGGCGCGGCTGCTGGCCGACGCGGGCATCGTCAGGAACCGGGCCAAGATCAACGCGGCGATCACCAACGCCCGCGCCGCCCTTGAGCTCAAGGAGGGGCTCAGCGACCTGTTCTGGAGTCACGCCGACGCCGCCTCCGCGCCGGGGCCGGAAACGCTGGCCGACGTCCCGGCGCAGACACCCGTCTCGAAGCAGCTGGCCAAGGAGCTCCGCACCCACGGCTTCGTCTTCACCGGCCCGGTCACCGTCTACGCCGCGATGCAGGCCTGCGGTCTGGTCAACGACCACCTGACCGGCTGCTTTGCCCGCGGCATCGGTATCGATACAAATCAGTAACGCTACGGACTCGGGCAAGGCGTGCAACAATACCCCGCATGGCCCAGGTAGACCCTGACATCGCCGCACTGTTTGCGCCGTTGCGGCCGGCGCAGGCGTCCGACGTCGTGCTCCGGGAGGCGCGCGAGGTTCTCGCCCACGTAGACAATCCGATCGACGCGGAGCTGTGGGGCTCCGACATGATCGGCGCGCTCTCCGGCGGCGACGCCGGCGGCACCGACGTCATGACCGAGCTGACCGCTTCCCTGGTCCCGGCGGCCGAGGAGAGCGCGACGCCCGAGGCGCTGGCGCTGCTGCGGATTCTCGCCGCGATCGGGTCGCCCGCGCTCAAGACCGCGGCGGCCGAGGCGGCCGAGCGGGTGACCGCGAGCGGGGTGACCGACCCGGACTGGGCGCCGGCGATCGGCTCGCCCACCGTCGGCCGGTGCTGGCACTACAGCGATGTCGGCGGCCGTCAGGAGTCGGTTACGGTCAGCTTCGGCTACGGCGACGCCGAGCACGCCCTGTCGGTGCTGATCGACCACGGGCAGGGCGGCAAGATCAAGGACGCCTGGGTGGACAGCGCCGAAGGCCTGCTCGACAAGACCTGGATGGCCGCCGAGAACGACCCGCTTGTCGTGTTCGAGCCAATCGAGGCGGCCGACGCCCGCGCCCGCCTGGAGCGGGCCGTCGCCGCCGGCGAATGCCCGGGCAAGCCCGACGAGGTAGACGACCTGACCGCCCACCGCGCCTTCCTCCGCGCCCGCGTCCGCTACCTCGCCACCGCCTGAACCAGCCAACCGGCCATAGTGGTCATCGTGTGCACTTCAGGGCTCCCCGCGACCCGAAGTGCACACCATGTCAGTTTTATGCTGAAATCGGGCACAGCATCACGGGGTTAGTGCGACAGTTGCGCCGAATGGGGTGACGAGGCGGTGGTAGCCGGGGCGGCCGGGCAGGTGGGTCAGGTCTCCGGTGACCCGGCGGTACGGGCCCTCGGGGCCGGCCAGCAGCAGGCCGTCCGCGCCGACGGCGGCGAAGCCGCCGTCATGCCGCAGCAGTACCGGGCCGTTGCGTCCCGCGCTGATCGCCACCCGTCCCGCGCGCAGCCCTGCCAGCACACCGTCAACCCCGGCGTCATCGCACTCGACCCAAGTGGTCGGCGTGCCCAGCGGCGAGTCGGAACCCGGCCGGTGCCAGTCGCTGCCGCCGACCGGGATCGCCGACGGGTCCCAGGCCTGCCACCAGGACAGCGGCGTGGTCCAGGTGGGGTCGAGCCAGGACCAGTGCCAGACCTCGAGCAGCGGCGGGCGGCGTGCCATCGAGTGCAGCCAGCTGACGTCCCCCGCGAACGGGTGGTTGACCGACATCAGCCCGCCGCCAAGCTCGGCGGCGTCCAGCCACCCGTCGGCCGGCGTTCTGAAGTCGATCCACCCGGTGTCGCCAAGCACTCCGGCATGGCCCCGGGGGGTCGTCACCTCCTGCCCGGGGACCAGCGTGATCCCGTAAGCGGCGGAGAACCGGCCAAGTTCACGATGGTGGCTGACCGTGTTGTGGTCGGTGACCGCGACGAAGTCCAGCCCACGCGTGACCGCGTGCGCGGCGAGCTCAGGCACCGTCATGGCCCCGTCGGAGTGGACCGTGTGCGCGTGCAGGTCCCCGGCCAGCCACGTCCGCCCGGCAGTGGCGGGCAGCGGGCGCCGCTCCGGCCGCTCCCCGGGCACCGGCACCGCAACCGGGCCGAACGACTCTGCCAGCCCGGTAAGCCCGCCCAAGCCCGCGAGCCCGCCCAAGCCCTCAGCCCCGGCCCGAGCCGCGGACCAGGCCCCGTCTGTGAGCACCAGCCCGTCCTCCGCCAGCGCCCCGGCCAGCCATCCGGCCGCCTCCGCGCCGCCGACCGTTTCGGCCGTCACCTCGTACCCGACCCCCTCGGCGGGCACCCGGTACAGCCCGATGGCCACCTGCCACACCCCGGCCGCGACCTCCCCCGGCAGGTACCCAGGCGTCGCGCCCGCCGCCGAGATGACAAATGACGACCGCGCGCCCCCCGACCAGCCGCTGAACCCCGACGGCCGGAAGCAGCCGAGGTCGAGCACCGCCCCGCTGTCGCGCGGGTAAGACAGCGTCACCCGCAGCGCCGCCGCCCCCGGCGCGACCTCGACCGGAAGGTAATGCAGGGGCGAGGCCATCATGTCCTCAACAGTCCAGGTTCCCGCATGCCGAATCAGCGACCTCATGCACTCATCTGATCAGGTCAGCCTGCCGGTGGGAAAGGAACGCCACGGAAAACAATGTGACGCCCCGGCGGCCCGGTGCTAGGGTTTCGAGCTTCGCGCTAAAAACTTTTCGGCGCCCAGAACTCAACCGCACACCCAGGGGGTTCTTCCATGCCCGCCGACGCCGGGCCAGCGGCCGCAGCGAAGTTCAAGGACAAGACCACCGCCGCCAACGACACGGGCGACAGCGTCATCGCGTCCGAGCGCGTCCACCTGGCCCGCTCCCGCGCGCTCCTGCACCTGATGCGCGAGAACGCACTTGAGCTGGCGAAGAACCCAATGGCGGGCGACCGCGTCTCCCTCGAGTACCTGAAGGCCGACCTGTACCGGCGGGCCGAGGCGCTGAAGGACCTGCCGGACGCGCCCCTGTTCTTCGGCCGCCTGGACTACAGCGAGCTGGCCAGGCAGGACGAGGACTTCGCGGGCGCCGACTTCCACATCGGCCGCCGGCACGTGCATGACCAGGAGGGCACCCCGGTCGTGCTCGACTGGCGGGCACCGGTCTCGCGGCCCTTCTACCGGGCCAGCCAGACCGACCCGCTTGGCCTCTCCCTCAGGCGGCGGTTCGGGTTCGCCGGGGGAGCGCTCACCGCGTACGAAGACGAACGGTTCAACAGCAATACGCGGGCGGCAGAAACCACCGTCCGTTCCGCAGAATCTGGATCTGAATTCCCCGGCAACCTGCTCATCTCCGAGATCGAGCGGCCGCGCTCCGGCCCCATGCGCGACATCGTCGCCACCATCCAGCCGGAGCAGGACGACATCGTCCGCGCGGACGCGGGCACCACCGTGTGCGTGCAGGGCGCGCCCGGCACCGGGAAGACCGCGGTCGGCCTGCACCGGGTGGCGTACCTGCTCTACGCGCACAAGGAGCAGGTGACCAGGCGCGGCGTGATCGTGGTGGGCCCGAACCTCGCCTTTCTGTCCTACATCAGGAACGTGCTGCCCGCGCTCGGGGAGCTTGACGTCACCCAGACCACGGTCGCCGACCTGGTCGCGTGCACGCCCATCGGCGGCACCGACACCGACGAGGCGGCGACGGTCAAGGGCGATGCGCGGATGGCCGAGGTGCTGCACCGCGCCCTCTGGGCGTCGATCAGGCCGCCGGCCCAGGCGCTGGTGCTCAGCCGGGGCTCACGCCGGCTGCGGGTACCCGCGCACGAGATCGAGGAGCTGGCCAGGGAACTGCGCGACCGCGGCGTCCGCTACGGGACCGGCCGCGAGCTGCTCGCGCACCGGATCGCGCACGTGATCCTGCTGCAAATCGAGGCGGCCGGCGAGACCTGCGACGACCGCACCCACGACTCGGTCAGGCGCTCGGCGCCGGTCCGCAAGTGCGTGGACGAGGTGTGGCCCAAGGTGGATCCGAAGCGGCTGGTCTTCAGCGTGCTGTCAGATCAAAATCAGGCGATGAGTAACGGACCGCGGTTGCTCTCGCCCGCGGAATTGAGCGCCATCAGCTGGCCGAAGGTCCCCCGTGGTCTCGCCAGCGCCCCCTGGACCCGCGCCGATCAGGTGCTGATCGATGAGGCGGCCGATCTCATCGAGCGCACGCCATCGATCGCGCACGTGGTGGTGGACGAGGCGCAGGACCTGTCGCCGATGGAGGTGCGGGCGATCGGGCGCCGCTGCGCGACCGGCGCCGCGACCGTGCTCGGGGACATCGCGCAGGGCACCACCCCGTGGGCGGCGACCTCGTGGCCCGAACTGCTGGCGCACCTGGGCAAGCCGGGGGCCGCGGTGCGCGAGCTCGACGTGGGCTACCGGGTGCCCAGGCAGATACTTGACTACGCCTCCCGGCTGCTGCCCGCGATCGCCCCCAGCCTCGGGCCCGCCCGGTCGCTGCGCGCCGACGCCAACTCGCTGGCGGTGGTCGGGGTGGCCCCCGGTGAGCTCGGCCCGCGGGTCGCCGCGGGCTGCGCGACCGCGCTCGAACGGCCCGGTTCTACCGCCGTGATCTGCGCGGATGCCCAGCTGCCGGAAGTGGCGGCGGCGCTGTCGACCGCGGGGCTCGCCTTCGGCGTGCTTGGCGTGGCCGAACCGCCGGACGCGGCCGCCGCGGGCGACGGCCGCCTGACGATCGTGCCGGTGACGATGGCCAAGGGTCTTGAGTTCGACCATGTGGTGCTGGTCGAGCCCGGCCGGATCGCGACCGGCGAGGCCTATGGCCTGCGGCGGCTTTACGTCGCGCTCACCCGGGCGGTGTCGCGGCTGACGGTATTCCACTCGCAGCCCCTGCCGGCCGAGCTTTTGTGACGAACCTTGAACCTGCCGAGCCGCCGTTACGTACCATGAAGTGGGCCCACTCATAGAGGCCTATCCCGGTTATCGAGGCCCATCCCGGCATTTCCGGCAGGCATGTGCGCGGCCGGCGGGTAGCGGCATCCTCACGCGATCAGCGCGCTCAATTCCGGGAAACTACGATCAGTAATTACGGTGGTGTTCGGTGGAAGCCAAGGGTAACCACGTTGCGGCGACTGTCTACCTCGACAAGCTGGCCGAGGAGCTTACCAATCGGGGCTTTGATGCCTGGCTGATGGCGCCCCCGGGACGGGTACCGAGCGTGTACATCACGAACCCAGCCGCGCGGGCGCTCGAAGAGAACGTCTACGCCGACCGGGGCACCGACGGCCTCTGGCGGTTCTGGTGGTCCTGGGCGGAGCGCATCTCCCTGGCCGACGACCTCGACGCAACCGCCACGGCGATCACCCGCGTGCTCGCCGCCCGCGCCGCCGCGATCAAGTAAGAAGCTCTGTCTCCCCCGGGGGACGACCCCCCGGTGACCCCCCGATTTGGGGGGCTGCCCGCCCCCCAAGCCCCCTGGGGGGTACCCGCACAGACCGCGGGCACCCCGGGGTTGGTGGTGGCTGGGGTTAGTTCCTTCGGGAGCTGGGGTTAAGGCTCTCCCGTCCAGTTCGGACTGGCTACGGGCTGGTTGAAGTTGTCGGCATTCCGGGGAAGGCGACGGTGCTGCCGCGCCAGACGACGGCCCGGTTCGCTGGCGGCTGCATGGCCAGCGCGCCGAACGATCTCAGCGTCTGGTCGGTCACCGCGACGACGCCCAGGTAGGCCCGGACCACACCGTCTTCGAGAGCCGCGGCCAGCGCCGCGGCCGAGGCCTCGCCAGTGACGGCGAACGGCAGCTGGTAAGCGGGGCTGGCGGCCACCGGGGTCGCGCCCAGCTTCACCAGCATCGCCTCAAGCGTGTCCCTTGCCTCCTGGTGCGCGACCCAGTAGGTGCGCGCCCGGGACCGCGGCCCGCTGGCGAGCATGGCGCCGACCACGCCGTAACCGTAGACCGCCGCGTTCTCGGCGGCCAAGGCGCCCTCCAGCGCCGATATCTCGGTTGCCCGCGGCGAGGGCTTGGCCGGCCTGGCTGGCTTGGCCGGCATCAAGAACCCGTCCGGCTCTGTTCGGTCTGGCTGTTGAGCAGCGTGGTCACGTGGGTCGCCTCAGAGGCGGCGATCGACGCGTACAGCTGGGCGAGCGACGGGGACGCGCTGCCGAGACGGCTCAGCGACGCCGCGACCGCGGCCTGCTCGGCGGCGCGGAGCTGCAGCATGGCGCCAGCGGCGGTGGAGTTAAGCGCGGGCCTTGACGTCACGGTGTCGGGGACCTTCCTGCCTGGCGGTTCGACCACCCGGGCGGTGAGCTCGGCCAGGTGCGCCTGGTGCTCGGCCAGCAGCGGGGCGAGCGTCGGCCGGAGCGCGGAATAACCGGTTATGGCCTTGTTGTATATCCAGATCAGGTTCTGCTCCGCGGTCACCGCGTGCAGCAGCATCTGGGTCTGGTCGGACACCGGCGGCGGGCCGCTGAGCACGGCCGGTCCTTTGCACGCGGTCAGCGCGAGAAACAAGGGGAGCGTCGTGGGTGACGCGGCGAGCAACTGACGCCTTGACAGCATAGGCTCTAAGCATGCCACGCACTCGTGGCTGGCAAGCGTCGCGGGCGGTGCAGGCCGCTTCCGCGTCGCTTTGCGTCCATGGCGGCACGCTGCGTCCGTGACCTATAGGCTGGACCTGCGAAAATATAACTCAGCACAACGGTAGGTTCTCCGGACCCGCAGACGAGGAGGTCGAGATGGCCAGTGGCCCCCGTTCGGCAGTCGGCCCGGTGGCTGACAAGCGGATCGCGGAACTGATCGAACCGGTCATAGCCGGGGTCGGGATGGACCTGGAGTCCGTGCGGATGACGGTCGCGGGCCGGCGGCGGCTGCTCCGCATCGTGGTGGACAGCGACCACGGGGTGAGCCTGGATGACGCGGCCGATGTGAGCCGCGAGGTCTCAGCCGTGCTCGACGCGGGCAACGAGCTTGGCGACGTTCCCTACACGCTGGAGGTCTCCTCGCCCGGCGTGGACCGCCCGCTGACCGAGCCGAGGCACTGGCGGCGGGCCGCGGGCCGGCTGGTCAAGGTGAAGGTGGCCGGTGCGGGCGCGGTGCAGGGCCGGGTGCTCGCCGCGGATGCCGACGGCGTCACGCTTGACCTGGCCGGGAGCGAGCGGCGGCTCGAGTACGGGGAGCTGGGCGCCGGGAGCGTCCAGATTGAGTTCGGGCGGATTCCGGATGCCGAGCTTGACGAGTTTGCAGATCCGGAGCTTGACGACACGGTGCTCGAAGATGACACCGACCTTGGAGCTGGCGGCGATGGACATTGACCTGAGCGTGCTGCGCAGTCTCGAGAACGAGAAAGATATCTCGTCGGAAACGGCCATCAAGGCGATCGAGGACGCGCTGCTGATGGCGTATCACAAGACCGAGGGCGCCAACCCGGCGTCGCGCGTTGAGGTGAACCGGGCGACCGGCCACGTCACCGTCTGGGCACGCGAGGCCGCGGCGGACGGTGTGGTCGGGCGCGAGTACGACGACACCCCGGCCGGGTTCGGCCGGATCGCCGCGACGACCGCCCGGCAGGTGATCCTGCAGCGGCTGCGCGACGTCGAGGACGAGATCACCTTCGGCGAGTACGCCGGGCACGAGGGCGACATTGTGGCGGGCGTGATCCAGCAGGGCAGGGACCCGCGCACGGTGCTGGTCGATCTCGGCAAGATCGAGGCGGTGCTGCCGCCTGCCGAGCAGGTGCCGGGCGAGCGCTACGTCCACGGCGAGCGGATCCGGTGCTACGTATGGCGGGTACGCAAGGGGCATAAGGGCCCCTCCGTGACGCTGTCGCGCACCCACCCTGACCTGGTCCGCAAGCTGTTCGCGCTGGAGGTCCCCGAGATCGCGAGCGGCGCGGTGGAGATCGTCAAGATCGCCCGCGAGGCCGGGCACCGGACCAAGATCGCGGTGCAGTCTCACCAGCAGGGCGTGAACGCCAAGGGTGCCTGCATCGGGCCGGTCGGCAGCCGGGTGCGGAACGTGATGGCCGAGCTCCACGGGGAGAAGATCGACATCGTCGACTACTCCGACGACCCGGCCGAGTTCGTCGCCAACGCGCTCTCCCCGGCGCGGGTCACCAACGTGGAGGTCGTCGACCGCGACGCGATGGAGGCGCGGGTGACCGTCCCCGACTACCAGCTCTCGCTGGCGATCGGCAAGGAAGGGCAGAACGCCCGGCTCGCCGCGCGGCTGACCGGCTGGCGGATCGACATCCGGTCCGACGGCGTGACGACCGCCCCGCCCGCCGGCGCGGCATCAGGCTCCCGCGGCCCCGGCCGGGAGTCTCCCGACGGCGACTCTTAAAGCGCTGCCGAGCGGGACAGCACAGCCCGGAGGCGAACGGGGAAAGCAGAGTAGACTAGGCTGGCAATGACCGCGCGAGCTGAGCTGCCTGAGTCGGGGAATCCCCCGGTACGCACCTGTGTTGGCTGTAAGGCACGCGCGGAGAAGTCAAGCCTGCTTCGCCTAGTGGCGGAAGGGGACCGTCTGGTTCCCGACCCCCAAGCGCGGCGGCCTGGCCGGGGAGCGTATCTGCATCCCAGCCTGGCCTGCCTCGAACTGGCGCAGCGGCGTCGGGCGTTCTCACGCGCACTGCGCGTCCCGGGTACGCTCAACGCCACACCGCTTGCTTCGTACCTTTCCCTGGCCGACAGCCGGGCATAACATAGCTGACGGATTAGGGAGCGGGACGATCAATGGTGACGGGAAGCAAGCTAGACAAGACGGAAACCTGTACGGAAAGCAGGTCGAGAAGCTGATGAGCGCTCGATGAGCACAAGGCGATGAACGCCCGCGACTGAGGCCGACCCGGAGCAAGCACGCTATGCGCCGGATCGGCTGATGATCCGGTTTTTAAGGCCCCAAGGAAGGGCCGAAGCAGAGGAGCATAGTGGCGAAGGTCCGGGTTTACGAACTCGCGAAAGAGTTCGGCGTAGAGAGCAAGGTCGTCATGGCCAAGCTCGAAGAGATGGGCGAGTTCGTGCGTTCGGCGTCCTCGACAATCGAGGCGCCAGTGGTGCGCAAGCTCAAGGAGTCGCTTAACAGCGGTTCGGCCAAGCCCAGCCGCAATGGCGGCGGTGAGCAGCGTCCGGTGCCAGGTGGCCGTGACCAGGGCCGCCGTGATCAGGGCGGCCAGCGTAACGACCGAGGCCCGGCGGCCAGGGTGCCTGACGGCGCCCGGGCGGTCGGCAGCGACTCGGCCGCCGCCGCGGTAAGCGCGCCAAGCGCGCCCGCGGCCCCCGCCGTTGGCGGGTCAGCTCCCGGTGCCAGGCCGGGGCCGGGGCCGCGCCCCGGTCCGCCGCGCCCGGTTCCGGCGGTGCCCGGCGTCACCGCGCCCGGTGTTCCCGCGTCTGGTGGTTCGGCCGCGCCGGAGGTTCCGGCTGCCCCGGCCGCCCCGGCCGCTCCGGTCACCCCGGCGCCGATAGCGGCCTCGGCCGCGCCGTCGGCCCCCGCCCGCCCCGCATCAGGGGCACGCCCGGCCACGCCGGGTCAGGGCGGCTTTACCGGCGCGCCAAGCCCGCGATCGAATTCACCGCGTCCAGGCGCCCCGCGCCCGGGCGGCCCGCAGAACCCGCAGTCACCGGCGGACGCGGCGCCGGCCAGCGCCCCGAGCGCCCCGAGCGCGCCGCAGGGCGCGCCGTCGTCCGGCGCGCCGCGTCCCGGTCCTTCCGCGCCCCGTCCAGGCGGCGCGCCGAGGCCGGGTGCGCCCGGCCAGCGCGGCCCGCGTCCTGGCCCGCGGCCAGGTAACAACCCATTCAGCTCGACCGCGACCGGGATGGGCTCGGCTCCGGCCCCCCGCCCGGGATTCGAGCGGACCGACCGGCCCGAGCGGACCGACCGGCCCGAGCGCACCGGTGACCGCGGCCCGCGTCCTGGCGCGCCCGGCTCGGCCGGCCCCGGTGCTCCCCGCACCGGTGACCGTGGCCCGCGTCCCGGCGGCCCGCGTCCCGATGGCGCCGGCGGCGGCTACGGCGCTCGTCCAGGCGCGCCGTCGCACGGCGACGGCCCCCGTCCGGGCGGTCCCCGCCCGGCTGGCCCCGGTGGCCCGCGTCCCGGTGGCCCGCGTCCCAGCCCGATGAGCATGCCGTCCCGCCCGGTGGGCACGGGCGGTCCCGGCGGCGGCCAGGGCGGCGGCCCGCGTCCCAGTGGTCCTGGTGCTGGCCGTGGCCCGCGCCCGGGCGGTGCGGGCGGCGGCTTCAGCGGTCCGCGTCCCGGTGGCGGTGCGGGTCGTCCGGCTGGCGCCGGCGGCGGCGCGCGTCCCGGTGGCGGCGCCCCCGGTGCGGGCGGCGGCGCGCGTCCCGGTGGCGGCGGTCCTCCGGCCGGCGGTGGCGGCGCTCGCCCCGGTGGCGGCCGGGGCCGGTCTGGCGGTACCGCGGGCGCCTTCGGGCGTCCAGGCGGCAAGCCGGGCCGTGCCCGCAAGTCGAAGCGGCAGCGGCGGCAAGAGTTCGACAACATGCAGGCCCCGTCGATTGGCGGCGTGTCGGTTCCGCGTGGCAACGGCCAGGTAATCCGCCTCAGCCGGGGCGCGTCCCTGTCCGACTTCGCCGACAAGATCAACGCGAACCCGGCGTCCCTGGTCCAGGTGCTCTTCCACCTGGGCGAGATGGTCACCGCCACCCAGTCGGTGAACGACGAGACGCTCCAGCTGCTCGGCGTCGAGCTGAACTACAGCGTCCAGGTCGTCTCCCCCGAGGAGGAGGACCGGGAACTGCTCGAGACGTTCGACATCGACTTCGGTGAGGACGAGGGCGACGAGACCGACCTGACGCCAAGGCCGCCGGTCGTCACCGTCATGGGTCACGTCGACCACGGCAAGACCAAGCTCCTTGACGCCATCAGGCACACCAACGTGGTGTCGCGCGAGGCGGGTGGCATCACCCAGCACATCGGCGCCTACCAGGTGACCTCCGAGGTCGACGGCCAGGAGCGGAAGATCACCTTCATCGACACCCCCGGTCACGAGGCGTTCACCGCCATGCGTGCCCGCGGCGCGGAGACCACCGACCTCGCGGTCCTGGTCGTCGCGGCCGATGACGGCGTGAAGCCGCAGACCACCGAGGCGCTGAACCACGCGCAGGCGGCCGGCGTGCCGATCGTGGTGGCGGTCAACAAGGTGGACAAGGAAGGCGCCGACCCGAACCGGGTCCGTGCCCAGCTCACCGAGTACGGTCTGATCGCCGAGGAGTTCGGTGGCGACACCCAGTTCGTGGACGTGTCCGCGACCAAGGGGATCGGCATCGAGAGCCTGCTCGAGGCGATCATCTTGACCGCCGACGCCGCGCTCGACCTGCGGGCCAACGCCCACCAGGATGCGCAGGGGGTCGCGATCGAGGCTCAGCTGGACAAGGGCCGCGGCCCGGTCGCGACCGTGCTCGTGCAGCGCGGCACGCTGCACGTCGGCGACTCGATCGTCGCGGGCGAGGCCTACGGCCGGGTCAGGGCCATGCTGGACGAGGACGGCAAGCCGCTGTCAGAAGCGCCGCCGTCCCGCCCGGTGCAGGTCCTCGGCCTTACCGCGGTCCCGAAGGCGGGCGACAACTTCCTTGTCGTCTCCGACGACCGGATGGCCAGGCAGATCGCCGAGAAGAGGGAGGCCCGCGAGCGGACCGCCCAGTTCGCTCAGCGCCGCCGCCGGGTCACGCTCGAGGACCTGGAGTCGGCGCTCAAGGCCGGCCAGCGCGAAGAGCTGCTGCTGATCATCAAGGGCGACGTGTCCGGCTCGGTCGAGGCCCTGGAGGACGCGCTGCTCAAGCTCGACGTCGGCGAGGAAGTCCAGCTCCGGGTCATTGGCCGGGGTGTCGGCGCGATCACGCAGGACGACGTGAACCTGGCCATCGCCTCCGACGCGGTGATCATCGGCTTCAACGTCCGTCCGGCCGGTCGGGCAGGCGAGCTCGCGCAGCGCGAGGGCGTGGACATTCGCTACTACTCGATCATCTACCAGGCGATCGAAGAGATCGAGGCCGCGCTCAAGGGCATGCTCAAGCCCGAGTTCGAGGAGGCACAGCTCGGCACCGCCGAGGTCCGCGAGCTCTTCAAGGTGCCGAGGGTCGGCACCGTGGCCGGGTGTATCGTCCGCTCCGGCACGATCACCCGCAACAGCAAGGCGCGGCTGATCAGGGACAGCGTGGTGATCTCGGACAACCTCACGGTCGAGTCGCTGCGCCGGTTCAAGGATGACGCGACCGAGGTCCGCGAGGGCTTCGAGTGCGGTATCGGCGTCGGCTACAACGACATCAGGATCGAGGACGTCATCGAGACGTTCGAGATGCGGGAGAAGCCGCGCGCCTAACCGCGCCTGGCGACCGATGTACGTAGCCGCGCTCACGCTCGACGTGCTGCTTGGCGACGTCCGCTCTCTCAAGCAGAAGCGGGCCGTCGTCAGGCCGCTCGTCGCAGAGTTGCGCCGCCGTTATCCCGGTGTCGCGATCGCCGAGACGGGCCATCTCGACCTGCACCGGCGATCCGAGATCGGGATAGCGGTGGTTTCAGACACCGCCGGGAACGCCACCAGTGTGCTCGAGGAATGCGAGCGCCTGGTGGCGGCCCACCCGGAGATCGAGCTGCTGTCGGCTAGACAGCGGCTGTTTACCGAAGAGGAGTAACCGCCATGGACGCCGCTAGGACGCGCCGTCTCTCCGAACGGATCGCCAAGATCGTCGCGGAGCTGCTCGAGCGCCGGATCAAGGATCCGCGTCTTGGCTTCGTCACCGTGACGGAGGTGCGGCTTACTCAGGACTGGCGCGAGGCGAAGGTCTTCTACACGGTCTTCGGCACGCCGGAGGAACTGCAGGACACCGCCATCGCGCTGCGCAGCGCGACCGGCGTCATCCGCTCCGAGGTCGGCCGGATCATCGGCCTGCGGCACGCTCCGTCGATCGAGTTCATCGCCGACGCGCTGCCCGACAGCGCCCGCCGGATCGACGACCTGGTCGCCGCGGCCCGCCAGGCGGACGAGGAACTCGCCGCGGCCCGCGAGGGCGCGCAGTGGGCGGGCGACCCCGACCCGTACAAGAAGCCAGCCGACGACGAAGACGAAGACGACTGGGACGACGACGAGGGCGAAGCAGGCGAATGACCGCGCCTAGCGGCTTGGTCGTAGTCGATAAGCCGAGCGGCATGACCTCCCACGACGTGGTCGCGCGGGTCCGCCGCCTGGCGGGCACGCGCCGCGTCGGGCACGCCGGGACGCTCGACCCGATGGCGACGGGCGTGCTCGTCGTCGGCGTCGAGAAGGCGACCAGGCTGCTCGGTTACCTGACGCTGACCGAGAAGACCTACGTGGCGACGATCCGCCTCGGCCAGTCGACCAGCACCGACGACGCCGAGGGGGAGCCGGCCGGCGGCAGCCCGGCGACGGACCTCGCCCCCGGCGCGCTCGAGGCCGAGATCGCCGAGCTCACCGGCGACATCTGGCAGGTACCGCCGGGCGTGAGCGCGATCAAGGTGAACGGCCAGCGCGCCTACAAGCTCACCAGGGCCGGCGAAGCCCCCGAGCTGGCCCCCCGCCCGGTGACCGTCTACGAGTTCACCGTCGCCGGCATCAGCGAGACCGGTGATTTCCTCGACATCAACGCGGAGATCCGCTGCTCAAGCGGCACCTACATCCGCGCTCTGGCCCGCGACCTGGGCAGCGCGCTCGGCACCGGCGGCCATCTGACCGCGCTCCGCCGCACCGCCGTCGGCCCCTACCGTCTCGACCAGGCGCACTCCCTGGAAGATCTGGCAGATCAAAAGCACCAGAACCCTGATCTTGAACGGACCGTGGTTACCCCGGCTGCCAAATCCGCTACCGCGGCCTCTCCCGCGGCGGCCGCCAGCCCGGTTGCCCGGCCCATCGCCTGGATAACGCCGCTGGCAGAGGCCGCCGCGGCGGTCTTCCCCCGGTTGGGGCTGACCGCGGACGAGGCCCGCCGCCTGGCCCAGGGCGCCCGCCTTCCCCTCCCGCCCGCCGGGCTGCCGTCCGAAACGCCAATGGCCGCCTTTGACCCAGACAACACGCTGGTTGCCCTGGTGACCGCCGATTCCGACTGCATCCGCTCGCTGGCCGTCTTCATCGATGCGCCGCCCGCTGCCCGGGCAGAATGAACCGGGTGCCGCCGCGAGGTTAGCGAAGGGCCTGGCGCGTGGGCCCAGCCGGACTGGCTAGGCTTGTGGCGAGCTAACAGGAGGGCCGAAGAGTCGTGTACCGCTGGCAGGGCCTCGATGAGGTACCCGCAGGATGGGGCGAGTCCGTCGTCACGATCGGTAAGTTCGACGGCGTACACCGGGGGCATCAGCGCATCGTCGAGCGCGCGGCGGAGCTCGGCCGGGAGCTCGGCCTGCCGGTGGTGGCGGTGACCTTTGACCCGCATCCCGACGAGGTGATCAGGCCGGGCACCCACCCGCCACTGCTCTGCACCGGCCGGCGCCGCGCCGAGCTGCTCACGAGCCTGGGGGTGGACGCGGTGTGCGTGCTCCCCTTCACGCTCGATTTCTCCCGGCTCGATCCGGACGAGTTCGTCCGCACGGTGCTCGTGAAGCACCTGCACGCGACGGTGGTCGTGGTGGGGGAGGACTTCACATTCGGCCACAAGGCGGCCGGGGACGTGGCGCTGCTGGCCAAGCTGGGCGAGAAGTACGACTACACGATCGAGGGGCTGCCGCTGCTCGTCCTCGACGGCGTGACGGTCTCCTCGTCCGAGATCCGGCGGCTGCTCGAGGCCGGCGACGTGGCCGAGGCGGCGAAGCTGCTCGGCCGCCCGCACCGGGTCGAGGGGGTCGTGGTCCGGGGTCACCAGCGCGGTCGCCAGCTCGGCTTCCCGACCGCCAATGTGGAGTCGCCGCCGTACACCGCGATCCCCGCCGACGGCATTTACGCGGGCTGGCTCGCCACCCTGGACGAAGTCGGCAGCGAGACCCGCCGCTGGCCCGCCGCGATCTCGATCGGCACCAACCCGACGTTCGAGGGCACCGTGCAGACGGTGGAGGCGTACGCCCTCGCCCCGCACGACCTCGACCTGTACGGGCTGCACGCGGCGATCGACTTCGGCACCCGGCTGCGCGGCACCCTCCGCTTTGACTCGATCGAGGCGCTGGTCGAGCAGATGCACCTCGACGTCGCGCGGACCAGAGAGCTCTGCTCCTGAGCCGGCCGCTCTGCCGCGCGCGGGCAAGAGAGCTCTGCTGCTGAGCCGGCCGCTCTGCCGCTAAGACGGGTTATCCGGGCTGGTCTGCCTACGCGTGGGGTCGCGGGGCAGGTGGTGATCCCCGCACCGGTTCCCGCACCTGCGGGCCCGCCAGGAAGACCACTCTGCAGCGGCCCGACAAGCAAAGTCCTATCGCCATGATCGTGTGCTGTTATGGGCGCTATACGACCTGAACTGCACACAATCATGACAATGGGCCTAAAGTTCGAATCCGTGGTCACCTCCTGCTACTCAGGTGTCTCATGGGAGCCCAAACGACCCTCTCGGCCGGGAGCTCTCGCACGTGTCGGGCGGCGATCGCACTGTACGGTGGTGACCGAACAGCAAACCCGCGCACGGGTTGTATCGGCGGTAGCGCTAGTGGCCGGCCGGCCGGTCGGTGCGGTTCCGCAGCGACTCCACCAGGGCGGCGACGTGCCGGCGGTCCTCGGGCGACAGCTCGTCGATGCTGGCGATCAGCAGCTCCCGCTCCTGGT
>JBEKEK010000106.1:0-27169 GCA_050013875.1 Trebonia sp.
CTGTACGTGAAGTCAAGCATGCCATGGGAGCACTGGTGGATCTGGCAGCTCCCGACCGAGCGCGAGCACTACTCGGTCGCGCTGCGCCGGGTGCAGCGCTCGCCGCTGCTGCGCGACGCCGTGGTCTTCGACGACGGCGGCCCGGATGTGGCCGCCTGGCTGCGCCGGGTCGGGTACGTCCTGTCCACCAGCGACGACGAGTCGTTCCACGTCGCCCCGGCCGAGGGCATGGCGTCCCGGGCGGTGCCGGTGATCAGGCACTGGCCGGGCGCGGAGACGATCTACGATCGCCGCTGGATCTGGCCGGACCCGGCCGAGATGGCCGCGTCCATCGCCGCCATCGACTCCGATGCGGCCTGGCGCGCGGTCGGCCAGATCGCCCATGACCAGGTCCAGGCGTTCGAGCTGACCTCGGTCTGCCGCGCCTGGGTCCGCGTGATCACCGGCGACGCCACCGGCGACCCGATTCACCAGCTTGCGGACGCCGGCTCGCGGACCGCCACCCGATGAGCCCGCGGGCAGCCTGATGTTCTTTACCCTCGCGGTCAGCGCGGCCACGCCCGAGGGGTGCGCGGCGCTGACCGACCGGGCGCTGACCGCAGACCAGGCGGTCATGCCAATCCGGGGCCCCGCCGCGGTCGCCTGGCGCTCCCCCGACGGCCGGGCGGCGTTGCTGCACTGGGGCAGCCGGCCGCGCCGGCCGGACGGACCGGGCACAGGCGAGGATCCGGCCGCGACGTCGGGCGGCGAGGCGACCTGGCCCGCCCGCGCGACCCCGCACGTGGAGGCGACCTCGCTGGCCGGCACGATCTGGACCGGGGCCGCGGCCCCGGACAGCGGCCGCGCGCCGGTCTACGCGCGCACCTCGGTCACCCGCGTCGACCCGGTCTACGTGGCCGAAGTCGCCGGCGCGGTCGTCATCGCCGACCGTGCCACCTGGGTGGCCTGGACGGCAAGCCGCCTCGGCGCCCACGACCCGCTGCACGTCGCCGCCCTGCTCAACCCCGGCTTCCCGCTGGGGCCGGCCACCCCGTTCGGCGGCGTCCACGCCCTGTCCTCCGCCACCACCCTGCATCTGCTGAACGGCGCGGTGACCCGCCTCCCGACCCCGGACGGCGGCAAGCCGGTGCCCGCGCTCAGCCCGGCCGGCGGGCCAAGCGGCCTCGCGGAGACCGACCCTGCCACGGGCTTGGCGCGCGTCGCCGCGGGCGGGGCGGGCGCGGTAGCTGAGGCGCTGGTCGCCGCCGTCTCAGGCCTGCTGAAGACCGGGCAGCCGGTCGAGTTGAGCCTGACCGGGGGCAAGGACAGCCGCCTGGTGGCCGCGGCGCTGGTCGCGGCGGGCGTCCCGGTGGTGGCCAGGACGCATGGGTTCGCCGAACATCCGGACGTCGTGGTCGCGGCCGAGATCGCGCGGCGGCTCGGCATCGAGCACATCGTCAGGACCCCCGCCGCTCCCGGCCAGCAGGTTGACGTGCTCGGCCGGATCCGCGCGACCGTGCTGGTCGCCGACGGGATGCTCTCTGCCTTCGAGAACGTCGGCCGCCCCGACCCGGCCGCGTCGCCCGTGATCACGGCCGGGGGGCACGGCGGCGAACTGCTTCGCGGCGGCTACGCCGAGACCGCCGGCCGATCGGCCGCGGCCGGCTCCGGCGGCGTCCGCGCCGCCCTCGCCCCGGCCCGCCGCGCGGCCCGCTCAGCCGAGATGCTCCGCCGCCTCACCAGCAAGCACCTGGGGCTGTTGCGCCGGGGCCCCGCCGCCGGCTACGTCGCCAGCCTTGCCCCATGGTCGGTCGCGCTCGCCCGCGGCCCGCTCCAGGCGCTGGATGACTTCTATCTGGTCAACCGGGCCGGCCGATGGTCAGCGGCGGCCCGCCAGGCCTACTTGCTGCGGGAGCGTCTGGTCCAGCCGCTCTTCGACGACCAGGTGGTGCTGGCGGCCCGCGCCGTCCCGCTGGGCTACCGGATCAACGGCGGGCTGTCCGCCGCCGTGCTCGCCGAACTCTGCCCGGCGCTCATCGACGTCCCGCTGGCGGGCAAGCCCCCGGCCGGCCCGGCCCCCTTCGACTGGCGCCGCCAGTACGGCGATGCGATCGCCTCCCTGCTACGCGACTACACCCTCGACCAAGGGGCCGCAGGCGGCCTCTTCGACGTGGTGAACCGGTCCGCCGCCGAGAAGCTGCTCACTCCGCCGCACCCCGACCGCCCCACCGTCTGGGCCCTGGCCACCCTGGCCTGCCTGCTCTCCGGCGACTACCGCCACGCCCGCGACGCCTCCCCCGCCCTCCCCGTCGCCTAGCTCTCCACCCGCGCCCCTCCCCGCTGCCTAGCTCTCCACCCCGCGGTCCGCGTCCGCCACGTCCCCGGCGCTCCACGCATCTTGCTGTTATCCGAACCGACACGTCGCTCTCTGCCTGTCACCTACGCCAACGACAGCGCCCAGTAGTGTCGATGGCGTAGCTGACAGGGCCCATCAGGTCAATGGCGTAGCCGACAGGGCCGAAGCATGTCACCTACGCCAACGTCAGCGCCTATTAGTGTCGATGGCGTAGCTGACAGGGCCCATCAGGTCGATGGCGTAGCTGACAGGGCCGAAGCATGTCACCTACGCCAACGTCAGCGCCTATTAGTGTCGATGGCGTAGCTGACAGGGCCCATCAGGTCGATGGCGTAGCCGACAGGCCGACGGGTCTTGATCGGCGACGTTACAGCGCGGAGACGGGACGGGGCGGGGCGGGGCGGGGCGGGGCCCGGTCCACTCGGGTCAGCCGCGGCCGTACTTGTCTTCGGCCTGCCAGAAGAAGACGATGCCGACGAGGAAGATGACGACACCCCAGCCGAGGGCGGCGATCCACAGGTCGTTGTTGGTGACGATCGCGTGGCAATAGGCCTGCAGCGGGATGTTCGAGATCTGCGAGAGCGGGCCGGTCTTGGGGATCACGATGCTCGACAGCTTGCTGTTCGGGAGGATCAGTGTGGTCGGCACGTGCGTACCGGGGAGGATGTAGTGGCCGGGCCCTGGCGTCTTGAGGAACTGCTGGCAGAGTCCGTAATTGTACGGCTGGTTACCGGCCGAGTTCGCTCGGTAGGAGCTCATGAACGCGACCCGGATCAGCGAGATGAAGACGGCAAACGGGTTGAGCGACAGGACCTGCTTCTCCCAGTTGGACAGCGCGGCCGGCAGCGTGATGATCAGGTACATGACGCCGCAGAAGTACCGGGAGATGCGCAGGAAGAACGGGATCAGCTCGGACACGTCCGCCATCGAGCCGCCGAGCCGGGCGACGATCAGCGCCGCCCCGGTGTTGAACATCGACTGCAGCAGGATGGCCGGGATCAGCAGCAGCCAGTACCAGCTGGGCCACTGCCCGCTGATCAGCATGACCACGGTGACCACGACCATGCCGACGAGCATCTGCTGCAGCTCGACGATCACGTAGGCCAGCGGCAGCGAGGCGCGCGGGAAGTAGAGCGCGCGGATCAGCTGCAGGTTGGCGCGCATCACGTTGGATCCGGTCACGATCGACCGCTCACTGAACGCGAACACGAACACGCCGGTGATAAGGAACGCCGGGTAGTGGGCGACGCCGCGCGCCGCCTCGAACAGCAGGCCGAAGATCAGGTAGTACACACCCGCGTTGAGCAGTGGCGTGAGCACCTGCCAGAGCTGCCCGAGCCGCGCCTCGGTGTACATCGAGACGTTCCGCGCGGTGGCGTAGCCGACGATGAAGTGCCGGCGCTGCCACAGGCTCGCCAGGTAAGTGCCAAGCGCCGGGCGCGCCCCGGCGTTCTTCAGCCCGTGCTGGGCGGCGAGCTCCGCGAGACTCCCGGTGGGCACCCGAGGTGCTTCCGGCGCGATGACAGTCCCGGCCTCGAGGCTGCCCGGAGCGCTAATCTGCCCGCTCGCGCTGATCTGGCCACTGTTGTCCACGACCGGGAAGTCTATTGGACGCCGGCCACGCGACAGGCATCGATGGAGCGGTTGAGAGTAACCCGCGTCCGTTCCGAGTGGGAATCTTTATCCTTCTACAGACCAGACTCGGGGGTCCTGACGAGGATCCGGCGGCATTCCTCGCAGCGGATGACCTCGTCAGGGGCGGCGTGCCGGATCTCGTTCAGGTCCACGGTGGAGAGCTGCACCCGGCAACCGCCGCACTGGCCGTGCCGGAGCGGGGCGGCGCCGAGCCCGCCGGACTGCGCGCGGACCTTGTCGTAGAGGGTGATCAGCTCGGCGGGGATGCCGGCCGCCACCCCGACCCGCGCCGACGTCGCCTTCTCGGCCTGCTCGGTGATCTCGGCGAGGGCCGCGTCGTGGCGCGCGGACACCGTCGCGGTGTCGGCGGTCACCGTGCTCGCTTCCGCGGCGGCGCCGTCACGGAGCGCCTGGGCGTTCTCCCGCCGCTCCATCAGATCAAGCACGCCCTCTTCGAGGTCAGACTGGCGGCGGCGGAGCGAGGCGACCTCGGACTGGAGCGACTCGAGCTCGCGGGCGTTCGACACCTGGCCGGCGTTGAGCCGCGCGTTGTCCTTGTCGATGCGGACCCTGACCTGGTCGACATCGCGCTCCGCGCGCAGGAGTTCGCGATCGGTGTCGGACAGGTTCGTGTCCGCGATCGTGATCGCGTCTCTTGCCTTTGCCGCGCGGTCGCCGAGCTGGCTGAGCTCAGCGATTTCCGGCAGGGATCGCCGACGGTGATCGAGCCTGCTCAGCTCGGCGTCGAGGTCGGCTAGTTCGAGCAGCCGCAGCTGTGCTTCAGGAGATGCCTTCACGAAGGCCAACGTTAGTCGCCCGCGCGGTCGTTGTCGCATGGTAGACACTTCAGGCATGGGTATCCCTCGGGTTAGCCGGCCCTATATGCCCGGGTATGGCGTGTCGGGGCCTGAGCACGGGACCGGCCTGCTGCATTGGTCGTGGGCAGCCGAACGGCTGACCGCCGCGCGGAACTACTGGGTGGCCAGCGTCTGGCCGGATGGCCGCCCGCACACCATGCCCGTCTGGGGCATGTGGGATGACAGCACCCTCTGGTTCACCTCGGCGGCCGAGTCCCGGAAGGTGAAGAACCTGCGGCACGACCCGCGCTGCTGCGTGACCACGGAAGACGCCTCGGACCCGGTGATCCTCGAGGGCACCGCGCGGTTCGTCACCGACACCCCGACGCTGCAGCGGGTGGTCGACCTGATGAACGCCAAGTACCAGAACGGCGCCGATCTGGACTTCCTCAACCCGGCGAAGAACGCGACGATCGGCGTCCGGCCGCGGCGCGTGTTCTCCATGCTGCACAGCGACTTCAACGGCTCGCCGACCCGGTGGGTGTTCGACGAGGACTGAATTCAGTAAGCCTCCGGCAAATACTCAGGGAACCCGGATCATCCCGAACGCACGCGTGGTCAATCCCGCAGGTAGCGTAAATACGTATTCCCTACGTCCACATGACCACGTGGTTCGCGTAACGCGGACTCTACTGCGACGGACTACAGGTGCATGACTTCCAGGGTTAGGGTCTCCCGATGGCTGGCCGCGGTCTGCGGTCTGCTCGCCGCCGCGGTCGCGATGGGCATCGCGCAACTGCTAGCCGGGATCGCGGCCCCCAATTCCTCGCCGGCGGACGCCGTCGGGTCGGTGGCGATCAACCACACGCCGCTGCCGGTGAAGGTCTGGGCGACCTCGACGTTCGGCACCAACGACAAGACCGTGCTGCTGGCCGGGGTGTTCGTCGTGGTGTTCATCTACGCCATGGTGGTGGGCGTGCTCGCGGCCCGGCGGCTGGCCTACGGGTTCGCCGGGCTCACGCTGTTCGCCGTGCTCGGGATCGCGGCGGCGGTTACCCGGCACGGGGCGTCGCCCGGGTACGCGCTGCCGACCGTGTTCGGCGCGCTGGTCGGGGCGTTCGCGCTGTACCGGCTGATCGAGGCGGCCGAGACGATGGCCGCGGCGCGGGACGCGCGGACGGCGGCGGGACGCGGCGGCCGTCGGGCAGGCGAGCTGCCGCCGATCGTGTTCGGCGGGGCGACGGCCGGCCCGGACGGGGACACCGACCCGACAGAAGACGCTGACGCCGGGGCCGGGACCGGGACCGGGGCCGGGACCGGGACCGAGGCCGGGACCGGGACCGAGGCCGAGCCGGATGACGAGCTGCGCGCGCCGGACCTGCCACGCGGCTGGTACCGGCCGGGCGAGAGCGGGCCGCCCCCCACCCCGCCGCCGGCGGGCACCGACGCGGGCGCCGGCCGGGCCCCCGTCCGGCCGACTCCAGGGCGGCCCACCCCGCTGCGGCCGGCCGCGGACAGGCCCGCGTGGGCGGCCGGCAGCGGGAGTAGCGGCCGACGGTCATTCCTGGTGACGGCGGGCGTGACCGTGGCCGCCGCCGCCATCGCCGAGGTCGGCGGGCGCAACCTGGCCACCCGCAAGAACGTCTCCGCCGCACAGGCGGCGGTCCGGTTCCCCAAGGCCGCCGTGCCCGCACCGCCGCTGCCCAAGGGGGTGAACCTGCCGGTGCCGGGGATCAGCCCGTTCATCACGCCGAACGGCCAGTTCTACCGGGTCGACACCGCCCTCATCGTCCCGCAGGTGGACCCGTCGAGCTGGCAGCTCCGCATTCACGGCATGGTGGCCCGCGAGGTGGTGATCACCTTTGACCAGCTGCTGCGCCGTCCGCTGACCGAGGACTACCTCACGCTCTGCTGCGTGTCCAACCCGGTCGACGGCGACTACGTCGGGAACGCCAAGTGGCTCGGCGCGTCGCTGGCGTCGCTGATCCGCTCGGCCGGGCCGCTGCGCGGCGCCGAGCAGCTGCTGTGCACCTCGGTGGACGGGTTCACATCGGGGGTGCCGCTGGTGACGGTGCTCGACGGCCGGGACTCGCTGGTCGCGGTGGCGATGAACGGGAGCGTGCTGCCGACCGAGCACGGGTTCCCGGCCCGGCTGGTGGTACCCGGGCTGTACGGGTACGTGTCAGCCTGCAAGTGGGTGGTGGACATCGAGGTGACGACGTGGGCGGGCGCCCAGGCCTACTGGGTGCCGCTCGGCTGGTCGCAGCAGGCCCCGATCAAGACCGAGTCCCGGATCGACGTCCCCGCCTCCGGCCAGCAGGTGAAGGCGGGGAAGACCGCCGTCGCCGGGGTGGCCTGGGCGCAGCACAAGGGCATCGAGGCGGTCGAGGTCCGGGTGGACAGCGGCCCCTGGCACGAGGCGACGCTGGCGGCCGTGCCGGACGTCGACACCTGGCGGCAGTGGGTCTGGGAATGGGACGCGGCCGGCGTCGGCCCGCACACGATCGAAGCGCGCGCGACCGACAAGACGGGGTACACCCAGACGGCGGTCCAGGAGCCCGAGGCGCCCAACGGGGCCAGCGGCTACCCGGTCTCCCAGATCAACGTGTACCAGTGACCCCGCCGCGCCTTGCCGCTAGGCCAGGGCGACCGAGATCGGGCTGAAGAGGCGGCCAGGTGCGCCGCGGTCCCCGAGCTCGCCACGGGCCATGACGGTGGTGCGGCTGACCGGCTCCAGGCCGCGCGCGTGCGCCCAGGCGGGCAACTCGGGCCGGTCGGGGTCCAGGTCCAGGCGGACTTTGCCGCTTACCTCGGCCGCCAGATCCGCGATGAGGCGCTTGGCCGCCGCGGCGTCGGGTGCGACCACCGGGCCGATGACGGCCGACGAGGGGAGGTTCCGCCAGGCGGCCGCGTACCCGCTGATCCCCTGCCCGTTCTCGAGCACCGCCAGCCGCTCCGCGAAGCCGGGCAGCCGGGTGAGGACGCGGCCGCGGTCCGCGCCGAACGCGGCCTGGTCAACCGCGAGGATCGACGGCAGATCCGCCTCGGCGGCGGGACGGATAATTTCCGCCTGCGCGCCGGGCACGGACTGAGCCCGCCGGGCGCCGGGGACGGCCCGGCCCGGCCGGAACGTGCCGACGAAGCCCACGCTCCGGCGAACCGGCACGAAGCCGAGCTTCTCATACAGCGGCCTGCCCATATCGGTGGCGAACAGGGTCACCGTGGCGGCGCCCGCCGCGCCGATCACGTGCTCCATCAGTGCGCGGCCGAGACCACGGCGCGCATACCGGGTCGCGACCAGCATCATCCCTACCGAGGCGAGATCGCGACCCCATCGGGTCAGCACCACCGCCCCGGCCAGCCTGCCGCCGCCCGGCACGGCGCCGTCGGGCGCGTCAACGCCGAAGGCCTCGGCGCACCCGAGCAGCAGCATCCACTTGGCCCGCTCCGGCGACCAGCCCCGGTCGACCGAAAGCGCGACGCACCGCCGCAGGTCGTCAGGGTCAAGCCTGCGGATGGGCGGAAACGGTTTGTCAGTCACGACCCCCGAGGCTACGGGCCCGCCGACGCCGCCCGCTATCGTTTTTTCGCCGCGGCCCGCTCCCGTCCGGCCGGTGCCGGCCGCGCCGCCCGGCGGTTCCTGGCGGCGAAGACGAGGCGCTCGGCGGCGCTCCAGCCGGTGGAAGTGATCAGGTAGATCGCCCCGGCCAGGGGCGCGAACGCAGCGATCAGCACCGTGATGTACGGCAGGACCTTGCTCACGGCGGTGAGCGCCTGCGGGCTCGACCCGGCGCCGCCCGCTGCCAGGCTGGGCGGCGCGGTCGGCGGCAGCACTCGCCGGGCGCTGCGGGCCGCCAGCCAGCAGGCCGCCGCGAGGACGGCGAGCACGCCGACGAATACGGCGCCGTGGGCGCTGAGCGCCCCCGCGCCGGACAGCCAGTGACTGCCGAGCGGCACGCCGAGCAGGTCGCGCGAGAGCAGCCGGTTCGGGCCGCCGCCCACCGTCGGCGAGCGGAACAGCAGGTACAGCACGGTGAACACCGGCCACTGGGCGAGCAGCGGCGCGAACCCGGCGAACATGCTGGTGCCCTCCCGCTGGTAGAGCGCGGTCAGCTCGCTCTGCAGGCGCTCAGGCTTCTTGGCGTACCGTTGCCGGAGGCGCTGTATCTCGGGCGCGAGCCTGGCCTGGGCGGCCTGCCCGCGCAGCGCGCGGAAGGTCAGCGGGGTGACGAGGAGCCGGACCGCCGCCGTGCAGACGACGATGCCGACGACGGCGGCGAGCCCGCCAAGCACCGGGGTGAGGAGGCTGGTCAGGGCAGAGACGATGTGGTAGACGGCGTCAACGGGGACGCCAAACAGAGATGACATGGGCAGGCGGAACCTTCCAGCAGAGATGGTGGGGGTTGCTGGAAGCGGCCGTGATCAGTGGCCCAGAAGTGACTGGTGTTGCGAGGGCAGGCTGAGCTCAGGCGGCCGCTTGGACCGCCGCTGGGGCTCTGGGCCTACTGCGGCCACGGGCGTCGGGGTCGCGCTGTGGCAGGAACGCGACCCGCCACGACCGGCCCTGGAGCGCGGCGACCCGCCGCCGGACCGGGACCGCACCCGTCGCCACCGCCAGGCTTGCGCTGACGGAACGCGATCCCGCCAGCTCAACGGCGAGTACGGCGACCGCGAGCACGGCAACGGTGAGCATGGCGGCCCGCTGCGGCGAGTCAGCCCACGCCAGGACGGCGGGCAGGTGCCCCGCCAGCTGCCACAGCCAGGAAAGCGCGCCAAGCACGCCACCCGGCAGCCGCGTCGCCATCCTCGTCACCTCAAATCGCCGCGCCACGCTCAAGTAACTACGTGAATCGTATGCCGCGGAGCCGCGTCCCGCCAGCGCCACGCCGCTAAGAATCAGCGTGCGGCCGCGGCGTCGGGTGAGGTCGGTTAGTGCGGGAGGTCGGCTAGGCCGGAGAGGAGCCGGTCCACGTCGGAGTCGTCGTTGTAGTGGACCAGGCCCGCCCGGACCGCGCCGTCGGGCTCCAGGCCGCAGGCGGCGCAGAACTCGTAGGCGTAGTTGTCGCCGTTCCAGACGTTGACGCCGCGAGCGGCCAGGTAGGCCGCCACCACGTGGGGGGCGACCCCGGCGACGTTAAAGAACGCGGTCGGGGCGCGCCGTGCGGCCTTGCCGTACAGGGTCACCGGGCCGATCGATGCGAACCCGTCGAGCAGCCGGGCGAATAGCCCGGCCTCATGCGCCTCGACCGCCGCCATCGACGCGAGGATCCGCTCCCGGCGCGACGCCCCGGCAGCGGCCTCGCCTGGCGCGAGCGCCGCCAGGTGGTCGACCGCCGCGGTCACGCCCGCCAGGTCGGCGAACGGCAGGGTGCCGCGCTCGAACCGCCACGGCACCGCATTGGACGACGGGGCCAGCTTGTCCGGCCAGACCCTCTCAAGCAGCACCGGGTCGGCCACCAGGGCGGCCACGTGCGGGCCGGACCATTTGTAGGCGCTGGTCGCGTAGAAGTCCGCGCCGAGCGCGGCGATGTCGACCGGTACATGCGGGGTGGCGTGCACGCCGTCCACGTAGCAGAGCGCGCCGACAGCGTGCGCTGAGGCGGCGATCGCGGCGACGTCCGGCCTGGTCCCGATCGCGTTCGACGCGGCCGTCACCGCGACCAGGCGGGTCCGCGGGCCGACCAGGCCGGCGTACTGCGCGGCGGGCAGCTCCCCGGTCGCCAGGTCCGCCTCGGCCCAGCGGACGATCGCGCCGATCCGCCCGGCGGCCTGGATCCACGGCCTGATATTGGCATCGTGATCGAGCCGGGAGACCACGATCTCGTCGTCGGGTGTCCACTGCCGCGACAGCGCGTCCGCGAACCGGTAGGCCAGCGCGGTCGCGCTCGGCCCGAAGACGACCCCGTCGGCGGTGCCGCCGACCAGGTCGGCGACCGCGGCCCGGGCCCGCGAGACAATGGATTCGCTGCGGCCGCTGGCCGCGAAGGCACCGCCCAGGTTCCCGATCCCGCCGCGGTAGGCGGCGGCGATGGCCTCGATGACCGGCACCGGGACCTGGGTCCCGGCCGCGCCGTCCAGGTAGGCGTGGCCGTCCGCGAGCGCCGGGTACATCGCTCGCACGGCGCGGACGTCGAAGGTCAAGAGCCGGGAATCCCCCTGTCGGCCGTACCGGCCTGCGAATCGGCAGAACGGGCATCAGCATACAAGCGAACGGCTCGGTAGCCGGGCGAACCACGCCACGCGGCGAAACAACACAGAGAACAGGCGTAACAGCGGGGACGGCACCGGGCGATCGCGGTCATTGCCGTGAACGACGCCGAGCAGGCCGCCGGAGACCACTATGACCGGCACATCGCCGCGCGCGGGGCGGCGACGTGCCGGTCATACCGGGGTCAGCAGCCGGAAATCCCCCCGTCCGCCGGGCCGGCCGGGGAAGCGGCGGAGCGGGCGTCAGCGTACAACTCGCCCACCTGCCCGGCGATGACGGCGAAGATCCCGGCGAATCCGGTCGCGGCGAGCACGCCCCCGGTGAAGACGTCGGTCCTGGTGGCGCCGGTCCAGCCGGCGCCCGCCGTCTGCAACCTGAGCGCGAACGGCGCCGCGACCAGCCAGACCCCGGCGGCGAAAACCGCGAGCACGCCCGCCACGCCTATCCGGATCACCACCACGCCTCTTCGCTGTCGAGCGGGACCCCCAGGCCGTCGTCGGCAACCGGCGCGGACAGGGGAGGCATCGGCGTGTGCGGCCCGGGTCTCACCGGCATCCGTGCCCGCGGAATCCGCGCCTGCGGCACCTGGGCCGACCGGGGCCTGAAGGCCGAGGCAGACGGTGTCCGCCGCGGCAGCCCAGAAGCCGCGATCTGTTCGCCCAGGGTGGGCTGACTCCCCGTGGTGTTAAGCAGCGGCACCAGCATCTCGCGGAGCTGATTGACCAGCTCCGCCGCGCCGTCCCCGGCGGGCCGGTTACCGGCGGTCGCCGGAGCCCCGTTGACGCTAATCCCCGCCGACCCGTTCAGGCCGGCCCCCGCCGACCCGTTCGCGTCTTCTCTTTTCATATCGGTCCCCCCAGACCTGTTCACGCCGACCCTCTTGCCGTTGGTCCCGTTCACTCCGCTCAGGCTGGTGCCGTGCGGCACCGCCACCTTGGACGGCTCGTCCGCGGCTGACGCGCTGCCAAGGCCAGCGCCCGCGCTGGCGACGCCGCCCTCGCTGAGCGCGCCTGCACTGAGCAGGCCGCCACCTCCGGCCCGCGCGGACCGCCGCGCGGAGCGCCTGGCATCGCGGGCCGACCGCTCCGCCAGCTTGCCCGCACGCCGGACGTCCCGGCCGAGGACGCGCCTATTCCGTCGCGCCTCGCGCTTGGAGACCAGCAGAAACCGGTCCGCCAGGACGCCGTCGACGCGCATCCGTTGCCGCCACGCGAATGACCAGCAGACCAGTGACAGGAAACACACGGCGATCAAGCCCGCACCCGTCAACAGGTTCACTCGCCCCGCGAGACCAGCAGATTTTCCCCCGAAAGCCACCGCCGCCACTACCAGCCAACCGCCCCCGCACAGGCCAAGGCCAGCGACGCACAGCCCGGACAGGTATCGACTCATGATTACCCTCCGAAGCCATTCAATAACAGAACATCTCACGCTAGCACTTCTACACCCTTCGCAACCGAGATAACACGCAAGGCAACACCGACCAATTTCCATCAGAAAAAACCAGGTGACACGCCTGATACCGCCAATTAGGCTCCGCATAGTGTCAGCAAGCCCAGTCGCCGCCCTCTGGCGGCTGCGCCCCTATCTGCGCCCTTACCGTTACCAGCTGGTCCTGATGCTCGTTGCCGCCATTTTGTCCACCGGCACGGAGATCGTGATCCCGCTGATCGCCAAGGACGTGATCGACGGCGCTATCTCCCACCACGAGCGTGGCCTGCTGCTCCCGCTCGGGCTGCTTGCCGTCGGTCTCGGCGCGGCAGGCGCCCTCCTCAGCCTGATCCGCCGCTGGGTGCAGGGCAACGCGGTCGCCGGCATGGAGCAGGCGATCAGGGACGACCTCTATGCGCACCTGCAGCGGCTCGACCCGGCGTTCCACGACGAGTGGCAGTCCGGCCAGCTGCTCTCGCGCGCCACCACGGACCTCTCCTCGATCAGGCGGTTCGCCGGCTTCGGCCTGGTGTTCCTGTTCATCTCGATCATGACGTTCGCCGCCGTGGTCGGCCTGCTGATCTCACTCAACTGGTGGCTCGGGCTGCTCACCGGCGTGCTGTTCGCCCCGGTGCTGGTCTTCTGCACCCGGTTCGAGCGCCGTTACAAGATCCTCGCCCGGCGGTCGCAGGACCAGGACGGCGACCTGACCACGCTGGTGGAGGAGGCATCGACCGGAGTCCGGGTGCTCAAGTCCCTCGGCCGGGCCCCCGAGGCGTCGGCCGCTCACCTGGCCCAGGGTGCCAAGCTTGGCAAGACCCGGATCGAGATGGCCGGCCTGCTCGGCACCTTCTGGGCGACGCTCAACCTGGTGCCCAACGCGGTGATCGCCGTCGTCGTGGTCCTCGGCGCCCTCGCGATCAGCCACCACGCGCTCTCCATCGGCGGCCTGGTCGCCTTCATCACCCTCGCGCTGCAGCTCGTCTGGCCGGTCGAGGCCCTCGGCTACGTCCTCGCCTCGGGCGAGGAGGCCGCCACCGCCGCCCAGCGCGTCCTGGAGATCTTCGACACCCAGCCGGCGATCTCCGACCAGCTCCGGGCCGCCCGGGGGACCGTCGCCACCTCGGCCGCTCAGTATGCGGTGGGCGGGCAACACGGGACCGTTCAGTATGAGCATGTCCGCTTTTCTTATCCGGGGGCCACCGAACCGGTCCTGCGGGACGTAAACCTGCAGGTGGAACCGGGAGAGACCCTCGTCCTGGCCGGGGCCACGGGGTCGGGCAAGACGACGCTGCTGCAGTTGATGCCGCGGCTGGCGGACACGACCGGCGGGCGGGTGCTGATCGGCGGCACCGACGTGCGCGACATCCCGCTGGCCGAGGTGCGCTCCCTCGTCGGGTGCGCGTTCGAGGAGGCCACGCTGTTCTCCGCCAGCGTGCGGGAGAATGTCACCTTCGGCGCGGAAGGGGCCAGCGAGGAGGAGCTCGAGGCGGCCCTCACCGCGGCGCAGGCCCGGTTCGCCTACGAGCTGCCCTGGGGGCTCGACACCCGGATCGGCGAGCAGGGCATGGCGCTGTCCGGCGGGCAGCGGCAGCGGATCGCGCTGGCCCGCGCGATCCTCGCCAAGCCGCAGGTGCTCATACTCGACGACCCGCTGTCCGCGCTCGACGTGCACACCGAGGAACGGGTCACCCGCGCCCTCGGCCAGATCCTGGCCGGCGTCACCGCGATCGTGGTGGCGCACCGGCCGTCCACCGTCGCGCTGGCGGACCGGGTCGCGCTGCTCGACGGCGGGGTGATCGCCGCCACCGGCAGCCACCGGGAGCTGATGGCGACCGTCCCGGCCTACGCCAACCTGATGACGATGGAGGTGATCGCCCGATGAGCGCCGATACCACCGCCACCGACACCGGCACCGGCGGCTCCGAGCGCGAGCTCGGCTCAGCCGAGCCGCTGTCGTGGCGCGGCATCGCCAGCGAGCAGGTCGACGACGTATCCGCGCCGCTGGCGGCGCTGCTGCGGCGGCGCAGCCGGGTGCTGCTCGCTAACTTGCTGCGGCCGCACCGGCGGGCGGTCGGCTGGACCGCCGTCGCGATCATGGTCTCCTCGCTGGCCGCGCTGGCCGGGCCATGGCTGGTCGGCATCGCGATCGACAGCGGCATCCCCCCACTGCTGAAGTCGCGCGACGCCGGGCCGTTGCTGCTGATCGCCGCGGTCTTCGCCGCGACGGTGGCGGTGCAGGCGGTCACCACCCGGATGTTCGTCACGATGACCGGGCGGATCGGCCAGGCGGTGGTGCTCGAGCTACGCCGGCGGCTGTTCGCGCATTTGCTCAGGCTCTCCGTCTCCTTCCACGAGAGCTACACCTCGGGGCGGGTGATCTCGCGGCAGACCTCCGACGTGGAGGCGATCTCCGCGCTGTTCGAGGAGGGTCTTGACGGCCTGATCACCGCGGTGCTCACGCTGCTGCTGGTCGGCACGGGCATGCTGCTGCTCGACTGGCAGCTGGCGCTGGTGGTGCTGTCCGGCTTCATCCCGCTGGTCTGGCTGAGCGCCTGGTTCCGGCGCGAGTCGGCGAGTGCCTACCGGCGGATCAGGGAGACCAACGCGATCGTGATCGCGTTCTTCGTGGAGACGTTCGGCGGGCTGCGCGCGGTCCAGGCGTTCCGGCGCGAGGAGCGCAACCAGGAGATCTTCGACCGGCTCTCGGCCAGCTACGCCGCCGCGACCGCCCGGTCATCGCAGCTGTCCGCGATCTTCGCGCCGGGCATCGCGATGGTCGGGAACGTGATCACCGGAGTGGTGCTCTGCTACGGCGGCTTCCTCGCCCTGGACGGCGACGTCAAGATCGGCGTGCTCGCCTCGTTCCTGCTCTATCTGCAGCGGTTCTTCGATCCCCTGCAGGACGTGTCGCAGTTCTACAACTCCTTCCAGGGGGCCGCCTCGGCGCTTGAGAAGATCTCCGGGGTGCTCGAGGAGGAGCCGTCGGTGCCCGACCCGGTGGTCGCCGCCGAGCTGACACCGGCGGTGAGCGGACGCCGGGTGCGGTTCTCCGGTGTGCGGTTCGGCTACCGCGCGACGACCGTGCTGCCCGGGCTCGACCTGGACATACCGGCCGGGCAGACGGTGGCGCTGGTCGGCGAGACCGGCGCCGGGAAGACCACCGTGGCCCGGCTGCTCGCGCGGTTCTACGACCCGAACGCGGGCCAGGTGCTGCTCGACGGCGTGGACCTGCGGCAGCTGCCGGACTCGGTGCTGCGGCATGAGATCGTGCTGATCACCCAGGAGAGCTTCCTGTTCGAGGGCTCGGTGGCGGAGAACATCAGGCTCGGGCGGCCAGCGGCGACCGATCTCGAGGTGGCGGAGGCGGCCCGCGCGATCGGGGCTCACGAGTTCATCGCCGCGCTGCCCGAGGGGTACGCAACCAAGGTCGGCAAGCGGGGCGGGAAGCTGTCGGCGGGCCAGCGGCAGCTGCTCTCGTTCTGCCGCGCGTTCATCGCGGCGCCGTCGGTGCTGGTGCTCGACGAGGCGACGGCGCTGCTTGACATCCCGTCGGAGCGGCTGGTTCAGTCCGCGCTGCGGACGGTGCTGGCCGGGCGGACCGCGCTGATCATCGCGCACCGGCTCTCCACGGTGGCGATCGCCGACCGGGTGCTGGTGCTGCGGGCGGGCGAGATCATCGAGGACGGCTCGCCCGCTGACCTGATGCGGGCCGGCGTCGGCGAGTACGCCGACCTGCACGCCCGCTGGGCCGCCAGCCTCGCCTAGCGAGCCAGATTCACCGGGTCCCCGCTCCCGTCGGAGTCGTAGTCCGAGTAGTCCATGCGTCCCTGCTCGTCGAGGAATTTCTTGAAGTGCGGGAACTTCTCCGGCGCCGAGCGCAGCGCCGAGAAGTCGGGATCGGAAGAGATCAAGTCGTACGGGCGTCCCATCTCTGAGTACGGATTGTTGACGACGCGCCGCAGGCTGACGATGACCCGGTCCTCCCATGCCCCGCGGGTCTCGGGGCCCGCCGCCAGGTTCTCCGCTGCCACCGCGGCATACAGGCACGCCGTGTTATAGGCGGCCTGCCACGAGGCGGTCCGGCGCAGCAAGGGCAACCGCCGTAGTCTGTCCCGCGGGTCTTTGGGTCCCGAGGTATCCGTCGAGGGCGCCGACAGCGGCCATTGATCTCGCGGGTGCTTCACGATCGATTCGATCCGGTCGTCTCTGCCCGCGATGGCGGACGCTACTCGGATGGCCAGCCCCAGGTGGCGAGGTGTCAGCGGCGGCGGGGATCCGTCAGCCGGCCGGGCTTCGCCGGCCGTTTCGTTCTGCCGCCGGCGGACGGCGACGAGCAGCTGGGCTACGCACGCGCCGTCGTGAAAGGACTGGCGCAGTCGCAGCCCCGAGAAGTAGGACTCCCAGATCGTACGCTCGTCGCGATGGGCGAGCGCGGCCCACGCCACGCGCCGGAAGGTCAGCTGCCGCCGTACTCCCCGCAACTCGATCGCCGCGGCCCTCAGCAACTCAAGGCGCAGCGAAGGCGATAGTTCCAGCTCCCAGGACTCCCCGCCGGAGGCGGTCACGATGTCGGCCGCGCCGCACCGGCGCTTCCTGGTCAGGTCGCATCGGTAGAGGATGCCCAGGATTTCATCGAGCTCTCGCTCCGTTGTCTTGCGGTCGGTGAACCTGAACTGCGGGTTCGCCATCATCTCAAGTGACATGCCGAGTCGGTAACGGCCCCGGTAGAACCGGGGGTACCGCTCGCGGTTGACCGCGTGCAGCCGCAGCGCGGCTAGGTGGTCGGCGGAGGCCCTGCCCCTGATGCTGTAGAGCTGCGCCAGCTCATACCTGACGACGCCCGCGCAGCGGCTGCTTCCCGCCGCCCGCCCCAGGATCTCGATCTGCCGCGAACGCGAGCGTCGCATGTCAACGGGGCGCTGGGTGGAGACGCGTTCCTGCCGTACCCGCAGTAGCGCCGCGAGATCATCGCCGTCAGGGGCGCCATAACACCACGGTGGCGTGGTGGGGTCGGCGGTGAAGATCGCCCGGCCGACATAGCCGGCCACCCGCGACGCCGCCTCGTCAATGTCGGCCGCGGCCAGAGTCTGCGTCGCCATCGATTCCCCCGTCGTCGGGTTCTCCAGCTCGACCGTCACCCGCGTGCGGTCGGCCGGCCGCGCCGTTTTTTCGTCAGCCCCGGTCGGCCCAGGTTCCACCCACACGCGGAGCTGGACCTGGCGCGGGTTCGGCCAGAGCATCCCGAAGAACCTGATGATCGCGCCCGCCAGGCCCGCCCCGCCGACACCGCTGGACTCGGCGATCGTGGCGAGTCCGACCGACCTGCTGCCGCCGGGCAGGATCGCGGGTGCGCGCACCTCAATGGCCGCCAGCCGGAACTTGAGCGCGGCGGCCAGCTGGTCATGACGCTGACCGTCGGTCAGGCCGCCCGCGGGTTCGCGAGGCGCGCCGTCCGGCTTGATGCTGGGCTGGCCTTCGGCCAGCTTAGACGTGTCAAGCTGCGGCGCCTGCCAGTGCAGCGACCAGGCTTCAAGTTCCCGGTAGCCGAGCAGCAGCAGGACCGAGATAACGACCCACCCGGCACGGCCTGGTGCAGGGACGTGGTGTCCCGGCCGCAATGGCTGGAAGAGCACGGCCGCGACCTTGTCCGCGCCCAAGGCGAGCGCGCTCTCGAAATTGGCGGTCGTCGAAGCAGCATGCCTTAAGCCGTAGGCGGTAACGGCCAGCACCAGGGCGAGCCCGGTAACGGTCCCGACCACGCGCAGCGTCCGAAGGCTGAAGTGATAGCCGACGAACCCAAGCAGCGCCCCGACGCCGACGAATATCCCCCAAATGACCCAGGTGGCCATCCGCTTGTCCCCCCTGTCAAGTCTGCGTCAGAACCTATCGTCACCGGATCCGCCAAACGGCTAAATCGGGGAAAACGGGAAGGCGGCGCCTGAGTGCTAGCCCGCCCGCGTCGTCACGGTGATGCGGGCCGCGCCCGCGGTCGCGTCGAGGTCATAGCCGGCGGCGCCCGCCGCCCAGCCCGGGGTCGCGAATACCGACCCGGCGGCGACGCCAACGTGGACCTGGCCGTCGAGTGATATCTCGCCCGCGCCCGCGGTGGTGCTGACCTGGGCGGGGACGCCGCTTGGGAGGCTGAGCTCGAGCCGGCTCGCCCCGGCCGCGAGCCGGACGGTGACGCTGGCGGCCGGCCGCGGCAACGTCAGGTCGATGAGCTCCGAGCCCTTGGTGACCGCTATGCCCGCCACCCGGCCGGCGGCCAGGTCGGCGACGGTCCGGGTGGTACCCGCCGCCAGGTCGAGCTGCCAGCTGACGGCCGAGTTCAGCGTGACCGTGATCGCGGCGGCCTCCGGGGCGGACAGTGAAACCACCGGGTTCCCTCCCCCGCCGGCCGTGCGCAGCTGCGGTGCCGGGCTGGCGGCGGGCGTGCTGACGCGCAGCAGCGTCCCGGTGAGCCCAAGATCCGCCACGCCGATCGTGAGGTCAGGCGTGCCCGTGATCACCTCGAGGGTGGCGCCCGCGTGCCCGTCGGCGGCCAGGCTGGCAACGTGCGGCACCGTGGGCGGCGAGGATGACCTGTTAACGGTGCGGACCACCAGCGCCGTGCAGGCGGCGAGCACCACCACCCCCATCACGCCCTCGATGGCGAGCATGCGCCACCTAGTGATCCTCACGGGGGACACGATACGGGACGAGTCGTCTCATGCCGTCCCACTTGGCCTCCGCCAGCGGCGAAGGCAAATAAACCGGGAGCCGGGCAAGGCGTACGCTTTCCGATGGCGTAATCTACGGTGCGAACGACGCGGAGGACGGAACTCAGGATGTATAAGCCTAGCCAGGAAGCGCTTGACCTGCATGCGGCGGACGTGGCCGCGGCCGACGAGCGCGGCAAGCTGCTCGACGCGGCCCGGGCGGCGGATGCCGCGCTGCGCGAGGCGGAGGCCAGGAACGCTCCGGTCACCGAACTGCACCGGCTGGCTGTGGGACTCGATGTGGCGCTGACCGACGCGATGCGGGCCGCCTTCGCCGCGCAGCGCGCCGAGATCGGCCCGCGGGGCTACGAGGACCGGATCTACTTCCGCAAGGCCAAGGCCAAGCCTGAGGTCCACGCGCTCACCGGCGAGGCCGAGCGGCTGCTGACGCTGCGCGAGAACCACCGGCTCAACCGGATCCCCGAGGTCCCGCGCGTCCCGGTCGTTTAGGCAGGGATTTTCCCGCGCTCCGACCGTTACCGGATTGAGACAATAACCGTGCCCCGATAGAGATGGCCGGGTACGTTCCATCTGTTCTCCGGGCATTTTTCTTGAAGGTACCCTCGGAAGAGAAACCTGCGGATGGTCTGAACCACCGACCCCGCATAGACGTATCAATATTTGGGAAATCTCTGCTTAACAGGACGGCAAGTCGCTTGCGCTTGCCGTCGCTGCGGGGCAAAGTTGAGTTAAGTGGTCTAGGCCACTTGGTAGGGGAAGCGGGCGTAACTCATTGCGGAGTTCAGTTGCTGGGTGCACCCAAGAACCAAGTGGTTCCAGGCCGTGGACTGCTGAGGAAGGCCAGGAGGCACTGCATATGTGCCCGCACATACCAAGGTGCCCGGAGTCAACGGCACCCGACCGAGAGGCTGCGCACACGATTGCCAGCCACCCAGAGCAGGGTTGGTCACTGCTCTGCAACGGAGTCGTGATCTTCGAAGACACCGGGGAACTACTGCCCAACGGCGTGACGATCGCGCCGCACCGCCCCACCGACCATCAGGCGCCAGCTGCCTGAACCGTCGGACAACCGACAATCACAGACCGGGTAGCCCGTCCAGCCAGTGCGCGACGGCCACGCCAATCGCCTCGGGGTGTTTTGCGAGGGCGTGGGTCTCCCCGGGGATGACAACAACCTGCGTGGCCGGGTCTGATTCGGGGACACCGAAGGGATCATGGTCCCCGTTGACGACAAGGACGCTAGTGCCCGCCTGACGCAGTTCGGCGTCGCGGGACTTCTCCGGCTGGCCCGGCGGGTGCAGCGGGAACGCCAGGGCGATCACACCGACAGCGTGCACTTCGGTCGCTGTCCGGCACACGACCCGCGCGCCGTTGGACCGGCCACCCTGGACCAGGGGCAGGCCCGCTGTCGTGGCGCGCAGCGCGCCGATGATCTCGGTCCAGGCCGCGTCCTGCCGCGCCGCGGACCCCGGAGCGCGCGCCCCCTTCACCCGGTACGGCTGCGTGACCAGCGCGGTCACCGCGCCCGCGGCCCGCGCGACATCGCGCACGGCGAGCACGTCCGGCGTGTCGGGCAGCCCGCCCGCCCCGTGGGTGAACACGGCCAGGAAGGTCGGCTTGCCCTGCAGCGGATCTTCAATGTCGACGTGCGCGGGTCCGGCACCGGTCATGATCTCCACGCTGGCACCGTACCGCGCGCCCGGTCCGCGCGCGTTCGGGCCACCCTCCTCAGTTGGAGCTGAGGATGGTCTTCAGGAACTGCCCGGTGTAGCTCTGCTCGTTGCCGGCCACCTGCTCCGGGGTGCCGGTCGCCACCACGGTGCCACCGCCGTTGCCGCCCTCCGGGCCCATGTCGATGATCCAGTCGGCGGTCTTGATGACATCCAGGTTGTGCTCGATGACCAGGACCGTGTTGCCGGTCTGGACCAGCTTGTCGAGCACGCCAAGCAGCTTGCGGATGTCCTCGAAGTGCAGGCCGGTGGTGGGCTCGTCGAGCACGTAGATCGTCCGGCCAGTGGAACGGCGCTGCAGCTCGGTGGCGAGCTTGACCCGCTGCGCCTCGCCGCCGGAGAGCGTGGTGGCGGGCTGGCCGAGCCGGACGTAGCCGAGGCCGACTTCGACCAGGGTCTTGAGGTGGCGGTGGATCGCGGGGACCGCCTCGAAGAACCCCGACGCCTCCTCGATCGGCATGCCGAGCACCTCGGCGATCGACTTGCCCTTGTAATGGACCTGCAGCGTGTCGGTGTTATAGCGGGCGCCGTGGCAGACCTCGCAGGGCACGTAGACGTCCGGCAGGAACTGCATCTCGATCTTGATGGTGCCGTCACCCGAGCAGGCCTCGCACCGGCCGCCCTTGACGTTGAAGGAGAACCGGCCCGGCTGGTAGCCGCGGACCTTCGCCTCGGTGGTGGCGGCGAACAGCTTCCTGATGTGGTCGAAGACACCGGTGTAGGTCGCCGGGTTAGAACGCGGAGTGCGGCCGATCGGGCCCTGGTCGACGTGCACCACCTTGTCCAGGTGTTCCATGCCGGTGACCCGGGTGTGCTTGCCCGGCACGGTGCGCGCGGCGTGCAGTTCCTTGGCAAGCGCGCGGTAGAGGATGTCGTTGACCAGCGTGGACTTGCCGGACCCCGACACGCCGGTGACCGCGATGAAGGTGCCGAGCGGGAAGGCGACGTCGACGTTCTTGAGATTGTTCTCGGAGCCGCCCTTCACGACCAGCTCACGGCCCTTGGTCGGCTTGCGGCGGGTCTTGGGGACGGCGATCTGCCTGCGGCCGGACAGGTACATGCCGGTCACCGATGTCTCGCTCTTGACCAGCTCGTCGACCGTGCCGGAGACGACGACGTGGCCGCCGTGCTCGCCCGCGCCCGGCCCGATGTCCACCACCCAGTCGGCGGCACGGATCGTTTCCTCGTCATGCTCGACCACGATCAGCGTGTTGCCGAGGTCGCGCAGCCGGAGCAATGTGTCGAGCAGCTTCTGGTTGTCCCGCTGGTGCAGGCCGATGGACGGCTCATCGAGCACGTAGAGCACACCGACGAGGCCCGAGCCGATCTGGGTAGCGAGCCTGATCCGCTGCGCCTCTCCCCCGGCCAGGGTGGCGCTCGCCCGGTCCAGGCTGAGGTAGTCGAGGCCCACGTCGAGCAGGAAGCCGAGCCGCGCGTTGACCTCCTTGAGTATCAGCCGGGCGATCTGCATGTCCCGGTCGGAGAGCTCCAGGTTGAGCAGGGTCTTGGCCAGCTCGCCGATCGGCTGCGCACTGTAGGCGGCGATCGACTTGTCGTCGATGGTGACGGCCAGCGAGATCGGCTTGAGCCTGCTGCCCTTGCAGGACGGGCAGGGCACCTCGCGCATGAACCCGGCGAACTTCTCCCGGCTGGAATCGGACTCCGCCTCGGCGTGCCGCCGTTCGACGTAGGTGATCGCGCCCTCAAAGTCCGTGTAGTAGGAGCGCTCGCGGCCGTACCGGTTCTTGTAGCGGACGTGCACCTGGGTGTCGTGCCCGTAGAGCAGCGCCTTCTTGGCCTTGGCGGGCAGCCGCTCCCACGGGGTGTCGAGCCGGAAGCCGAGCGTGTCGGCCAGCGCCTCGATGAGCCGGTCGAAGTAGTCGCTGACGTGGCCGCCCGCCCACGGGGCGATCGCACCATCCTTGAGCGACTTCTCCGGGTCGGAAACGATCAGCTCCGGGTCAACCTCCATCTTGGTGCCAAGGCCGGTGCAGTCCGGGCAGGCGCCCCACGGGGAGTTGAACGAGAAGCTTCTCGGCTCCAGTTCGTCGAAGGAGAGGTCGTCGTAGAGGCAGGCGAGATGCTCGGAGTACATCCGTTCCCGGTGCGGGTCGTTCTCCGGCAGGTCGACGAAGTCGAGGATGACGACGCCGCCCGCGAGGCCGAGCGCGGTCTCGACCGAGTCGGTCAGCCGCCGCCTGGCCGTGTCCTTCACCGCGAGCCGGTCGATAACCACCTCGATCTCGTGCTTCTCCTGCTTCTTCAGCGTCGGCAGGCCCCCGGCGTCGCCCGCGACCTCGTCCAGGCGGATGATCGTGCCGTCCACCCGCGCCCGGGAATACCCCTTGGCCTGCAGTTCCTTGAGCAGCTCGGTGTACTCGCCCTTGCGCCCGCGGACGACCGGCGCGAGTACCTGGAACCGGGTGCCCTCCTCGAGCTCGAGCACACGGTCGACGATCTGCTGCGGGGTCTGCCGGGCGATCGGCCGCCCGCAGATCGGGCAGTGCGGCTTGCCCACCCGCGCGAAGAGCAGCCGCAGGTAGTCGTAGACCTCGGTGACCGTGCCGACGGTCGACCGCGGGTTGCGGCTGGCCGACTTCTGATCGATGGACACCGCCGGGGACAGGCCGTCGATGAAGTCCACATCGGGCTTGTCCATCTGGCCGAGGAACTGCCTGGCGTACGCCGACAGCGACTCGACGTACCGCCGCTGGCCCTCGGCGAAGATGGTGTCAAACGCCAGGCTCGACTTGCCCGAGCCGGACAGCCCGGTGAACACGATCATGGCGTCGCGCGGCAGGTCGATCGAGACGTCCTTGAGGTTGTGCTCGCGTGCCCCGCGAACGACAAGCCGGTCAGCCACTGCGCGCTCTTCTCTCCGTCGTTTTCCGGTCGGTCGTTTTCCGGTCGGTCGTTTTCCGGTCGGTCGTTTTCCGGTCAGTCGTCTTCTTCTGGTCTCGTCTTCTTGGGTGCCGTCTCGGACGGGCGGTCAGGCCGGACCGTGGACAGACACCACGCACCCGGCATGCTAACGAGGGGGTCTGACATTTCCGGTGGCGATAGTCCAGCGGCCCGTCAGTACTCTGAGACCTTCTTCAGAGCCCGCGCTGCGACACCTTTGTTACCAGCACGGAAAGCGCCGCCGTTATGCCCGCTGCCCCCGTCGGGCCAGCGCTCCCAGCCTACGGCACCGCCATTCCGGCGGCGAGCCGGACGGGAAAATATCTTCGAACGCGGCCGGCGCCCGCGCACCGGACTATCATCGGGCCGGTGAGGCACAATCCGTCCACTGTCGTGGTGCTCGCCGGGCAGGCATCGGGCCAGGTGCTCGCCGCTGTCGAACGGTCGATGAACGTCGTGGTCGTCCGGCCCGCCGACGACGGCGAAGGCATCGCGGCGGCCGCGGCGGCGCTTCGCCGGGCCTCCGGCATCTCCGCGCCGTACGTGCTGGTCGCCGCCGACCCGCTGGCGGCGGTGGCGGCCGAGTGGAGCGCGATGTGGGACCTGTCGGGCGAAGCGCGCGGCAGCGACCGGTTCGAGCTCCGCGTGGGCGAGGCCCTGGCCGCCTGGCGGGCGAAGCAGTTCGAATTGCCCGATTACTACCTGGTGCTGACCGAGGGGACGAGGCCGGCCGAGAGCGGGCCGGGCGCCCCGGCCACGCCGGAGGAGCTCCGCCCCGACTTCTACCTGGGCCCGCTCCGCTCGGTCCGGCCGCACCGGGTCGCGGTCGCCGCCGCGGCCGAGCCCGCCGCGCAGGCGGCAGCCGTGCTGAGCGAGCTCAGCTCGCTGCGGACCGGGCGCTGGTGGCCCTCCCTTGAAGACGTATTGGGAACGGTCCGTGGCTTCTACCCGGGCGTCCTCGCTGAGTCCCCGGATGCGGGGCGAGCGACCCTGCTTGCCTGAGTACCGGCAAGCGCGGTAACTCCTCAGGTGCGGCCGAGCCCGGCCCGGGGAGCACGTCAATGCCGGCCGGCCCCATCGGTTCGCCGCACTCGGAGCAGTGCAATTCGACGTGGCTGATCTGGCCGCAGGCGTGATGCCGGTACAGGACAGGCGGCCCGGCTTCATCAGCCAGCCATTTGTCGCCCCAGCGGACCATCACCATCAGCACCTCCACCAGGTCCAGGCCCTTCTCGGTGAGCAGGTACTCATACCGGACGGGACTGGCCGAGTACTCACGTCGCGCGAGCACACCGGTCCCGGTCAGCCACCTGAGCCGCTCAGCCAGCACTTTCCGCGAAATACCGAGGCTCTCCTGCAGCTGATCGAACCGGCTGATGCCGACGTAGACGTTCCGAACGATCAGGGGGGACCATGGCTCGCCGGCCACGTCCATGGTGCGCGCGATCGAGCACGCCATCGCGCCGAACTGGGTGCGCTGCATAAGCGCATTCTAACGCCAGCGGGTTCCCTTAAGAAACTCGTTGTGTTAGCGTCATCCTATGAGTTCCCTTAGGGAACTGATGACAGACAGAAATCTGGTTACTGGAGGCCAGCAATGCTTGAGCCAGCGGAAGCAGCCGTCATCGCCACCGGCGCCGGGCCAGGCACTGAGCCGCTGCCCTGGGCAGAGGTCCGTCAGCGGTTCAGCGCCGAGAGGTCGTACTGGCTGGCAACGACGGGCCCGGGCGAGCGGCCGCAGTCCCGCCCGGTACTGGCCGTACTGCTGCGGGACAAGGTCTACTCAACCACCAGTCCCGCGGCGGCCAAGGGCCGCAACCTGCGGCTTCGCCCTGAATGCGCGCTGGCGGCGCGCGGCCCGTCGTTCGACATCGTGGTCGAGGGACCAACGTCATGGGTCGGTGACCGTCACGTGGCCGAGGACGTCGCCGCGGCCTACGACGAGAAGTACAGCTGGCCCGTGACCATCACCGACGAGGGCCTGTTCGATGCCCCCTACGGGGCGCCGACCGCGGGTCCTCCGCCCTACCGCGTCTACGGGATCACCCCAAGGTTCGTTTACGCTTTCGGCACCGGCGACGACCTGGGCGTACGGTCCACCCGCTTCCGGTTTGCCGGTGTTTGAGCGGCGGTTTACGGGTGTCTGGGCGACGGCTCGGACCCTGGGCTCGGGGCGCCCCGGCCGGCCCGCGGGCCGCCAGCTAGGCCTGGGGGGACACCGGCCCGGGCTTGGCGTTAGATTCATCAGGTGACTTACACCGGAGATGTGCGTGTCGGCGGGCCGTCGGACACGCGAGAGATCGGCGGCGGCCTGACGGTGACCAAGCTCGCCGTCGGCGAGATGAACAACAACGCCTACCTGCTGACCGACAGTAGCGGCCAGGGACTGCTCATCGACGCCGCGGCCGAGCCGGCCCGGCTGATCGAGCTGATCGGCGACACGCCGGTGGCGAAGATCGTGACCACGCACCAGCATGCCGACCACTGGCAGGGCCTGGCCGAGGTGAAGGCGGCGACCGGCGCGATCACCGTGGCGCACCCGGCGGACGCGCCCGGCATCCCGGTCGCGACCGACGAGCTGGTCACCGACGGCGGCACCGTCGCGTTCGGCGGCACCGTGCTGTCGGTGATCCACCTGGTCGGGCACACTCCGGGGTCCATCGCGCTGGTCATCGACCCCGACGGCCCCGCGCCGCAGCTGTTCACCGGGGACTGCCTGTTCCCCGGCGGTGTCGGCAACACCCAGCAGGACCCGGCCCGCTTCGCGTCCCTGTACGACGGCGTGGCGTCGAAGATCTTCGACCGGCTGCCCGACGAGACCTGGGTCTACCCGGGCCATGGCGGGGACACCACGCTCGGCGCGGAGCGCCCGCACCTAGCGGAATGGCGCGCGGCGCGGAGCGCCCGCACCTAGCGGAATGGCGCGCCCGGGGCTGGTAAGGAGAACGCCAGAGCGTAAGGCCCCGAGTCGGGGGTTCCGCTCGGGCGGGCATCCGCGCTTAGCCGTAGGCCGGTCCCTTCGTTTTGCTGCCTCGTAACGGGAGCGGTCTGTGGAACCATGAGCTTCCACATGCAGGGACAGATGTACTGACCTGCGTCGGCGTGGCCTATCCGACGGCTCAGTGGCCTTGACTCATTCCTATATCGGAATATATTTGAGCCGTGGCCCGCTCCCCCACGACCTCGGACGTCTTCAACGCGATCGCGGAAGTGCGCCGTCGCGAGATCCTCGACGCGCTGATGGCAGGCGAGAAGGCGGTCGGCACGATCGTGGCCGACCTGTCGCTGTCCCAGCCTCAGGTGTCCAAGCACCTGCGGGTGCTCAGCGAGGTGGGACTGGTGAAGTGCCGGGCGCAGGGGCGTCACCGGCTGTACAGCCTGGAGCCCGCGCCTCTGCGGCCGTTGCACGA
>JBEKEK010000107.1:0-26640 GCA_050013875.1 Trebonia sp.
ACCGCCAAGAGCGACGTGCAGACCTACCTGGAGACCCACCCGGCCAAGATCGCCGCCGCGATCACCTCCGGGGCCGGCGCGACCGGGGTGCTTGAAGGCTTCCAGGCCGCGGGCAAGTCGATCCCGGAGATCGCCAACGACTCGCTGGAGGACGGCCAGCTGGCCTACTGGTACCAGAACGAATCGAGCTACAAGGGCGTGGGCATCACCGCGACCCCGCCGCAGATCGCCTCCGCGACCACGACGATCGTCAACGACCTGTTCAAGGGCGACGGCGTGAAGATCAGCGCCATCGTGCTCGACACCCCGCTGGTGACCGACGCCAACGTCGCCCAGTGGTACGTCAAGGGCACCAGCACCTCCTCCACCGGGAACGCGAGCGGGCCGTCCAGCCTCAACGTGCTGCCGGCCAGTGAGCTCGCCGCGGTCATCGGCTAGCCGGCGACAAAGCTGCCGGTGGCATCGACGATGACGAGTAACCAGGCCCCGCCTAAGGCCCCGCCGTCCGCCCTGCTGGCGATCGAGGGGGTGACGAAGTCCTTCGGCCCGACCGTCGCGCTCCGCGACTGCTCGCTCGAGCTGCGGCCCGGTGAGGTCCACGCCCTGATGGGGGAGAACGGCTCGGGCAAGTCCACCCTGGTCAAGATCCTCGCCGGGGTGCACCGGCCAGACGGCGGCCTGGTCCGCATCGAGCAGCGGCCGCTGCGGGCGCGCAGCCCCCGGGCGGCGGCCGCCGCCGGGGTGGCCACCGTATTCCAGGAAGTCCAGTGCGTGCCGGGCCAGTCGGTCTACGACAACCTCTGGCTCGGCACGGACGGCATGCTGCGCCGGGCCGGCCCGCCCCTGGCGCAGCGGCGCGGCCGGGCCAGGGTGGTCCTCGCCGAGCTGCTCGGCAGCGAGCCAACCGACGCGCTGCTGAACGCGCCGGCCGGCGCGCTGTCGCTGAGCGAGCGGCAGGCGGTCGCCATCTGCCGCGCGCTGCTGCGCGAGCCGAGGGTGCTGATCCTCGACGAGGCCACCTCGGCGCTCGACGTGGCCACCCGCGACCGGCTGTTCACAGCGGTGCGCAACCTGACCAACGGGGGCGGGGCGGTGCTGTTCATCTCGCACCGGATGGACGAGGTGACCGAGATCGCCGACCGGGTCACCGTGCTCCGGTCTGGCGAGTCGGTCGCCACCTTGCTGCGGGACGAGGCGCGGATCGGCCGCCTGGTCGAGCTGATGACCGGCGGCGAGCAGCTGGTCCAGCCCGAGGCGGCGGCCGGCGGTGACCCCCTCGGCGCCGTCGTGCTCGAGGCAGGCAACCTGCGGCTGCGGGCGGGGGAGATCGTCGGCCTGGCCGGCCTCGAGGGCCAGGGACAGGACGAGTACCTGTGGGCGCTGCGCTCCGGCGCCGGTGCCGGAGGGCCGTCCCGTATCGCGTACGTGGCCAGGGACCGGCGCGAGGAGTCGATCTTCCCGCCGCTGTCGATCAGGGAGAACTTCACCGCCGCGACGCTGAGCGCGGACGCGCGCGGCGGGCTGATCTCGGCCCGCCGGGCCGCCGCCCGGTTCGCCCCCTACATCGACCGGCTGAAGATCAGGCTCGGCCGCGATCACGACCCGATCACCACCCTGTCCGGCGGCAACCAGCAGAAGGTGGTCATCGCCCGCGCGCTGGCCAGCGACCCCGCGGTGCTGCTGCTCAACGACCCCACCCGCGGCGTCGACATCGGGGCCAAGCGCGACATCTACGCGCTGCTGCGCGAGCTCGCCGCCGCTGGGCTGGCCATCGTCATGCTCTCGACCGAGGTCGACGAGCACCTGGAGCTGATGGACCGGGTGCTGGTCTTCCGCGACGGCCGCCCCCAGGCCGAGCTGCGGCGCGCTGAGCTGAGCCGGTCCGCGATCGTGCGCGAGTTCTTCGGCGCCGAAGAGCACAGTCAGAATCAGCCCTCTGAACGGTCCCATGCTTCGCCTGACCGCGCCCCGGATCCCGCTCCCCGGCCCGGCGTCCACGGTGGACTCAATCTCTGGCTCCGACTGGATCGCGCGTGGCAGCTGCCCGCCGTGCTCGCGGTGGCGCTGCTGATCGCCAACTTCGCCGAGCAGCACTCGCTGCTGTCCTGGTCGGCCTGGCCGGTCACCTTCGCCGAGCTGGCCACGCCGGCGCTGCTGGCGATGGCCTCCACCCCGGCGATCCTCGGCGGCGGGATCGACATCTCCATCGCGCCGCTGTTCGCCTTCGTCTCGGTGGTCATCGAGGTGATGCTGCTCGGCCACAACGTGACCAGCGCGTTCGTCATTATCCCGGTCGCGCTGGTGGTCGGCGCGCTGGTCGGCGCGGTCAACGGCGTCCTGGTCAACTACGGCCGCTACCAGGCGGTGGTGGCCACCCTCTGCGTGAACTTCATCCTGTCCGGCTTCGCCCTCGGCTACGCACCCTCGCCGGTGTCCGGCACCACCGGGTGGCTCACCTCGCTCGGCTCCAAGGCCGCCGGCGTGCCCGGCGGGCTCATCCTGCTGGCCGTCCCGCTGCTGGCCTGGTGGGGCCTGAACCAGACTCCGTTCGTCCGCACGCTGCTCGCGGTGGGCGGCAGCGAGACCACCGCCTACGCCGCCGGGGTGAACGTGCCGGCCGTCCGGACCCTCGGCTACACGATCGGCGGCGCCATCGCGGGCCTGGCCGGCCTCGCGATCGTGGCCCAACTGCACCAGGCCGAAGCGGACGCCGGCTTCGTCACCCCGTTCATCCTGATGGCCATCGCCGCCGCCGCGATCGGCGGCAACTCGCTGGCCGGCGGGCGCGGCGGCCTGCCCGGCGCGCTGCTCGGGGCGGCGGTCATCTTCCTGATCGAGAACCTGCTCGGCGCGCTCGGCCTGTCGTCCTTCTGGTCGCAGGCGGTCTACGGCGCCACCCTCATCATCGCCGTCGTCTTCGCCGCCTTCAGCGCGACGCGCGCCCGCGCCAATACCCGGGAGGCAGGCGCATGACCAGCCTGGCACCGGCACCGTCGCCAGCCCCACCGGCCGGGGCGGACACCGCGCTGCGCACCGCCCGGCGGGCGGCCGCGTTCCAGCGGAAGTTCCCGCTGCTGCAGTTCCTCGTGCTGATCGCCCTGGTGCTCTCCGTCGGCGCGTCCGACGGCGACTTCACCTGGGGTGACCTGTGGGCGCCGATCCTGCTGCAGGCGTCGTTCCTTGGCATCGCCTCGGCCGGGCAGACGCTGGCCATCCTGGTCGGCGGCCTGGACTTCTCGATCGCCGCCTACATCGTCGCCGGCAACCTGCTCACCACCCACCTGACCGGCCTCGAGCACTGGAACTTCGGTGTTGTCGCCCTCCTCGTGCTGGTCATCTGCCTGGTCTGCGGCGGGGCCAGCGGCTGGCTCTGCCACCGGTTCAAGCTGGAGCCGCTGGTGGTCACGCTGGGCATGAGCTCGGTCGTGGTCGGCGTGCTCCTCGGCACCGACACCACCCTGGTCAACGGGGCGGGCCCGGGCTGGCTGCAGAGCTTCACCGCGCAGTCGTCGGACACCTTCGGGGCGCCGGTCCCGCCGATCGTCACCGCCTGGATCATCCTCGCCGTGGTGATCACCGTGCTCTTGGTCAAGACCCCGCTTGGCCGGAAGATCTACCTGGCCGGCGCGGGCCCGCGCGCCGCCGACCTGGCCGGCATCTCGACCAGGCGGGTCTGGGCAGGCGTCTACGCCGCCAGCGCGGTGCTGGCCGGCCTGGCCGGGGTGCTGCTGGCCGGGTTCAGCACCGGCGGCGACACCAACATCGGCAACAACTACCTGTTCCCCGGCCTCGCCGCGGTGATCGTCGGCGGCACCATGATGGGCGGCCGCGGCGACTACCCGCGCACCTGCCTGGGCGCGCTGATCATCACCGCGCTCAACTTCGTGATCTCGGTGCTGAACGTCAACGCGGCGGCCGCCCAGGTCATCTTCGGCGCGCTCATCCTGCTCACCGTCGCCCTCTACGGCCGGGAGAGGAGGCTGCGTGACCGCGTCTAGCCACCGCCAGGCGTCATCGTGCGCACTTCGGGTCGCGGGCTGCCCCCAACGACACACGATGACGATCACTGCGCTTCTGAAGTTGAGGACATCGATGAGACTGCACCACGCCGGGATCAGCGTCCCGGACCTCGACCGCTCCCTGACGTGGTACTGCGAGGCGCTCGGCCTGCGGCCGGGGTTCCGCTTCGAGGTTCCGCCGATCGGGCTGCGCGGCGTGTTCGCGCTCGGTGAGGGCAGCGCCGGCGTGGAGCTACTGGAGATGACCGGCGCGGTACCGGGGGCGGCCAAGACCGACCCGCCGTCGGCTAACGCGATCCACGGCTTCAATCACGTCTGCTTCCAGGTCGAGGACCTCGACGCGGCCTACAGCCGGGTGATCGCCAGCGGCGCGGTGGCGGTCTGGGATCCGCGTGACTCGCCGGAACCGGGGATGCGGATGGCCTACGTCACCGACCCCGACGGCAACCTCATCGAGCTGGTCGCCCCGGCCGCGGCCGATCCCAGCGGACGGGGCCGATGACCGTGTCATTCAGCGGGCAGCTGCTCCGCCGCGGCGACGCGGCGTTCGAGGACGCGGCGGTCAGCCGGATCTTCAACCAGCGGCGGCCGTCCCCCAGGCCCGCCGCCGTGCTGCGCGCGGCCAGTGCCGCCGACGTCGCGGCCGGGGTGCGGCTGGCACGGGCGGAGGGGCTGCGGGTCGCGGTCCGCGCGGGCGGGCACAGCTGGGCCGCCTGGTCGCTGCGGGAAGACACGCTGCTCATCGACCTGGCCGCCTTCACCGCCATCAGCTACGACGATGGCAGCCAGATCGCCACCGTCGGCCCGGCGGTCCGCGGCGGCATCGACCTCGACCCGTTCCTGGCCGGCCGGGGGCGGTTCTTCGCGGGCGGGCACTGCCCGACGGTCGGGCTCGGCGGCTTTTTGCTGCAGGGCGGGATGGGCTGGAACTGCCGCGGCTGGGGCTGGGCGGCGGAGTCGATCGAGGCGATCCAGGTGGTGACCGCCGAAGGCGACGTGCTCTGGTGCGATGAGTCGGAGAACGCCGACCTGTTCTGGGCCGCCCGCGGCTCCGGCCCCGGCTTCTTCGGCGTGGTCACCGCGTTCCGGCTGCGGACCAGGCCGCGCTACCTGGACCTGCTCCAGACCACGTACGTGTACCCGGCCGAGGCCACCGAGGAGGTGCTCGGCTGGCTGCACCACGCGCGGCACGACGTGCCGTCGTCGGTCGAGCTGGTGGCGGTCGGGCTCACCCCGCCGCTGCCGCCGGAGGTTGACCATACCGGTCCGGCGTTGGTGGTCGATGGTGTCAGCTTCGACGGCGGGCCGGCCTCGCTGGCCGCGCTCGGCAGCTGCCCGGTGGCGGGCAAGGCCCTGGTCGGCAAGATCGCCCAACCGGTGACGATCGGGCAGTTGCGCGCGGAGCAGGTGCGCGCCAACCCCGAGGGGCACCGGTACACCGTTGACAACGCCTACCTCGCCGGGGAGGCGAGCTCGCTGATCCCGGCGCTGACGCCGGCGTTCAGCGAACTGCCGACGGCCAAGTCGTTCTCGCTCTGGTTCGACCTCGCGCATCTGCCGTCCAGGCCGCTGCCGGACATGGCGCTTTCTGTGCAGTCCGACCTCTACTTCGCCAGCTACGTCGTCTGCGAGGAGCCGGCCGAGGACGCCGCCTGCCGGTCCTGGCTCGACGAGACGATGCGCCGTCTGGAGCCGTTCTCGGCCGGCTGCTACCTGGGCGACAGCGACCTGACCATCCGGCCCGGCCGGTTCATGAGCGACGGGGCGTGGGACCGCTTCCGTGCGGTCCGCGCCGCCCGCGACACCGGCCGGCTCTTCGCCGGCTACGACTGCGCGGACGAGTCCGCCCTCAACGCGGTCGGCCACTGCGCCAGCCCACACCCTGAGAAATAGACCAGACCAAAACGAGCACGAAAACGAGCACGAAAACGAGCACGCGGAGCGTTACCAGCCATGAGCATCACATACCTGAAAGAAGCGGTCGCGGCGGCGCAGGTGGCCAAGAACCTGGCCGACGTCAAGGAGACCGTGACCGGCGTCATCGCCGACATCCGCGAACGCGGTGACGAGGCGGTGCGCGAGTACTCGGCCAAGTTCGACAACTGGACGCCGGAGAGCTTCCTGCTCTCCGCGAGCCAGATTGAGGACATCATCGCGACGCTGGAACCGCAGGTCATCACCGACATCGAGTTCGTGCAGGACCAGGTGCGCTCGTTCGCCAAGGCGCAGCTCGCCTCGATGAGCGAGATCGAGGTGGAGACGCTGCCCGGCGTCTTCCTCGGCCAGAAGCACCTGCCGATCGCGTCCGCGGGCGCCTACATTCCCGGCGGGCGCTACCCGCTCACCGCCTCCGCGCACATGACCGTGCTGACCGCCAAGGCGGCCGGCGTCGGGCGGGTGGCGGCCTGCACGCCGCCCATCCGCGGCGAGATCCCGGCCGCCACCGTCGCGGCCGCCCACCTGGCCGGGGCGGATGAGATCTACCTGCTCGGCGGCGTGCAGGCGGTCACCGCGCTGTCCCTGGGAACCGAGTCCATCGGCCGGGTGGACCTGCTGGCGGGACCGGGCAACGCCTACGTCGCCGAGGCCAAGCGGCAGCTGTTCGGCGAGGTCGGCATCGACCTGTTCGCCGGGCCGACGGAGATCCTGGTGATCGCCGACGCGGCCGCCGATCCGGAGGTCGTCGCGGTCGACCTGCTCTCGCAGGCCGAGCACGGGCCCGACTCGCCCGCGATCCTGGTGACCACTTCGCGCTCGCTCGGCGAGACGGTCCTCGGCTACATCGAGGCGATCCTGCCGGGCATGCCGACCAACGACCTCGCCGGGCCCGCCTGGCACGACCACGGGCAGGTCCTGGTGGTCGACTCCATCGAGGAGGCGTACGCGGTCGCCGACGGCTTCGCCTCCGAGCACGTCGAGGTGCTGGCCGAATCCCCCAGGGACGCGCTGGCCGCGATGCGCAACTACGGCGCGCTCTTCCTCGGCGAGGGCACCTGCGTCTCCTACGGCGACAAGGTGATTGGCACCAACCACGTGCTGCCCACCCGGGGCGCCGCCCGCTACACCGGCGGCCTCTGGGTCGGTAAGTACCTCAAGACCGTCACCTACCAGGAGATCCGCGACCGGGAGGCGAGCGCACTGCTCGGGGACGTCTGCGGCCGGGCCGCGCGGGTCGAGCACTTCGAGGGCCACGCCCGCTCCGGCGACATCCGCGCCGCCAAGATCCGCGGCACCCGCCCGGCCTGGCTGGCCGAGGCTTTGGACAACGCCGCCCTGGACAACCGTTGAGCCCAGGACAACCGTTGAGCCCAGGACAACCGTTGAGCCCAGGACAACCGTTGAGCCCAGGACAACCGTTGAGCCCAGGACAACCGCCGAGCCCCGGACGACGGCCGAGTCCTGCGCAACCGTCGGCAGGTGCGGCCGGCGTCGCCGGACTCGCGGGCGCGGGCGAGTTCGCCGGCCGGACGGCGCTCGTCACCGGCGCGGGCAACGGGCTCGGCCGGGCGATCGCGATCGCCCTGGCCGGGGCGGGCGCGCGGGTGATCCTCAGCGGACGGACCAAGGCGACGCTGGACGAGACGGCCGGCCTGCTGGCCGGCGGGCCCGGCCTGGCCATGGTCGCGACGGCCGACGTGGCGAGCCCGGAATCCGTCGGCGCCCTGCGCGACGCACTGGCCGCCGAGCAGGTCGACCTGCTGGTCAACAATGCCGGCATCGGCGGCCCGGTGAAGGCGATCACCGACATCACCCCGGCCGAGTGGGACGAGGTCTTCGGCGCCAACGTGCGGTCCATTTACCTGGTGTGCCGGGCCTTCCTGCCCGCCATGTACCAGCGGGGGAGCGGCGATGTCATCAACATCGCCTCGGTCACCGGCAAGCGCCCGCTCACCCGGCGCACCCCGTACGCGGCGTCGAAGATGGCGGTGCTCGGCCTCACCCGCACCCTCGCCTTCGAGGCCGGTCCGCTGGGGGTCCGGGTCAACAGCCTCTCGCCCGGCCCCTGCCGGGGCGAGCGGATGACCCGCAACTTCACCGCCGAGGCGGCCGCCACCGGGACCAGCTACGCGCAGGCGCGGGAGGCGTTCGTGTCCCGGGCGGCGCTGCGCAGGCTGGTCGGTGCGGACGAGGTCGCCGCCGCCGTGCTGGCGATGCTGCGCATGCCCGGCCTGTGCGGCGCCGACATCGATCTGTCGGCCGGCATGATCGCGCCGTCATGATCACCGAATTCATGCAGAGCACGCTCATGAAGAGCCGCGGCATGGAGACCCCCTCATGATCAGCCCCCTCATGATCAGTACCGCCTGCGCGAGAAGGAGCACACCGTGAGCGTGTCGTCGGCCCTGGTCATCGGGGGAGGGATAACCGGCAGCGTCCTCGCCCTCGCGCTGGCGGGGCGCGGGGTCAGCGTCGACCTGGTGGAGCTCAGCCCAGTCTGGCGCGGCGTCGGTCACGGCATCACCGTGCAGGGCAACGCGCTGGCGGCGCTGGCCAAGGTGGGCGTGCTTGATGAGGTCCTCAGCCGCGGCGTGCCGTTCAACCAGCTCCGCATGCGGCAGGCGGACGGCACGCTGATCGCGGAGGTGCCCACGCCGCACACCGGCGGCCAGGGACTGCCAGCCACCCTCGGCGCGCTCCGCTCCGACCTGCAGGACGTGCTCTGCCAGCGGGTCTACGCGGCCGGGGTCACGGTCCGGCTTGGGCTGACCGTGCGCGGGCTCGCCCAGGACGCGCACCGCGCGTACGCGGAGTTCTCCGACGGCAGCACCGGCCGCTACGACCTCATCGTCGGGGCGGACGGCATCAGGTCCTCCGTCCGCGCGATGCTCGGCATCCCCATCACGCCGCGGCCGACCGGGATGTCCATCTGGCGGGTGGTCGCGGGCCGGCCGGCCGAGATGGACTGCGCCGAGGTCTACTACGGCGGCCCGCGCTACAAGGCCGGCTACGCCCCGATCTCGGCCGGCCAGTGCTACGCCTACATTCTCGACACCGACGGCACGCTCCGCGACTTCGGCGATCAGCCGGCCTGGGAGCTGATGTACGAGCGGTCGGCCGGGTACGGCGGCACCTGGGGGAAGATCCGGGAGACCATCGGCCCTGAGTCCAACGTCTCGCACACCCGGATCGAGTGGCTGCTGGTGCCGGACCCGTGGTTCCGTGGCCGGATCATCGTCATCGGCGACGCCGCGCACGCCTGCCCCCCGCTGATCGCCCAGGGCGCCGCCATGTGCGCCGAGGACGCAGTGGTGCTGGCCGACCTCGTCAGCGGCGGCCAGCCGCTGGACACCGTGCTGCCCGCGTTCATGGCCCGCCGCCTGGAACGCGTCGAGCTCGTTGTCCGCAATTCGATGCGCCTGGTCCGCTGGGAGATGGGCCTCGAGCCGCACACCGAAGAGGACGTCGCCCGCACCATGAACTCGACCCTCGGCTTCCTCGCCGCCGCGCAGGCATAACCGGATGACCAGGCGACTCAAATCTGGACGCCCCGCCGGCTCCGCGCGGCCCGTGATCGACGCGCACGGCCACCTGCTCGTGCCCGAGGCTAACGCGCTGGCCGAGGGCCACCCGCGCGAGGCGGCGGACGCGGCCGCCGAGCGGGCATCGTTCTCTGCGGCCAGCATCGCGGCCAACCAAGCGCAGCTCCGGCGCGTCTTGGCGCAGCTCACCGACGTCGGCCGCCGGCTCGCCGACCTGGACGCCATCGGCGTGGACGCGCAGGTCGTCGGCCCGATGCCGATGCACCGGTACTGGGCAGAACCGGAACTGGCGGTCAAGCTCAGCATGGTCATCAACGAAGCCGTCGCCGCGCACTGCGCGCACGGCCAGGGCAGGCTCCACGGCCTCGGCACCCTCCCACTGCAGCACCCCGCCATCGCCGTCCGCGAGCTTGAGCGCGCCGTCGGCGAACTGGGGCTCAAGGGCGTCAGCGTCTCCACCAACGTCGACGGCCGTGAGCTCGCCGACCCGCTCTTCACCCCAGTCTGGGAGGCCGCCGCCGACCTGGGCGCCGTGGTCTTCATCCACCCGTGGGGATGCAGCCTCGGCGCGCGGCTGGGCACGCGGTTCCTCGGCAACACCTTCGGCCAGCCGGCCGAGACCGCGCTGGCGCTGTCACACCTGATCTTCGGCGGCACGCTCGACCGCCACCCGGGTCTGAAGCTGCTCGCCGCGCACGGCGGCGGATTCCTGCCGACCTACATCGGCCGCTCCGACCACGCCTGGTCCGAGCGCCCCGACGCCCGCGGCTGCGCCCAGCCGCCCAGCTCCTACCTGCGCCGGATCTGGTATGACGCGCTCGTCTACACCGCACCGGCGCTGCGCCACCTGATCGAGGGGGTCGGTGCCGACAAGGTGATGCTCGGCACCGACTACCCGTTCGACATGGGCATCAGCGATCCCGTCGAGCGCGCCGCCGCGGCCGGCCTCCCGGCCGCGGACTTGACCGCGGTCCTCAGCGGCAACGCCGCCGCTCTCTTCGGGATCAACTAGGAGCGCGCGGGGATGGTGTCGAGGGATGTGCCCCAGTACACCGGCCGCGAAGGAAGACCATCCATCGCAAAAGATTGCCAGCCGAAATCGAACAAATGATCTTGTAATCATAGATTGAATTGGATGAATAGAACTGGTAGTCTTGGAGGCGGATAGCGGGAGACATCAACACCCCGGAGGGGGTGGTCCAGAATGTGCGAGGCAGACGACCGGAGGTCGGCCGGTCCGGCGCCGGGGAGCGTGGCGGAGGCGCTGCGCACGGCGGTCGTGTGCCTGGACTACCTGATCCCCACGGCGCCGGAGCTGTCGGCCGCGGCGTGTGGGGAGGCGCTCAGCACGCTGGGCGAGGTGCGGTCGAAGCTGGCGGCCGCGCACGCGGTTCTGCTGCGGCGGTTTGACGCGCTCGACGGCCATGACGCGGACGGGTACGGGTCGTCCTCGGCGTGGCTGGCCGCGATGACGAAGATGACGCGAAAGGACGCCAAGGCCGCCGTCCGGCAGATGCGTACGCTGAGCGAGCGTCCTCATCTGGAGAGTGCCCTCGGCGCCGGGGACGTCTCCGACTCCTGGGCCGCTGAGATCGCAGGCTGGCTCCGCAGGCTGCCGGAGGAGCTCCGCGCGGGCACGGAGAAGGTTCTCGCCGATGCCGCGACGGCGGGAGCGTCACTGGAGGATCTGGCGACTATCACCGCCGGCGCCCTCGCTCAATGGCAGGCTGACCACCCCGACGAAGACGACGACGGCTTCCCTGACCGGTATCTCCAGGTCGCGACCACGTTCGGCGGTGCGGGTGTGATCCGCGGCGACCTGACCCCGGAGTGCGCCGCCGCCGTCACCGCCGTCATGGAGGCCCTGGCGAAGAAGGCGGGCCCGGAAGATGACCGTACGGAGAAGCAGCGCTTCCACGACGCCCTCCAACTAGCCTGCGAGCTCCTCCTGCGGGCGAAGCTGGTGCCCGACCGCGCCGGGGCCGACACTCAGGTGGTGGCGCACATCTCGCTGCGCGACCTGCGCGCGATGCCGGGGGCGTCCGGACTCGAAGATGTCTGGATCCGCTCGGTCTTGGGCGAGAGCGGCTACCTGACCGGTAAGGACGCCGAGGCGGCCGCGTGCGACGCGATGATCGTGCCGGTGGTGGCCGGCGCGATGGACGGGACGGTCCTTGACCAGATGGCCGGACTAGTCCTGGGCGCCTTCGGCCAAGCGCATCGGCAGCAACCCGGGATATCCCCGCAGGCGTGGCAGGCGCTGCGGTACGCTCTCGCCCGGCTGGCCGTCGACCTAGTCTCGGGACCGGCCGGGGTCGCCTCAATCCTGCGCCGCGGCCTGCTCGAGCATCCCTGGAACACGCCGTCGCTGCCGTTGGACATCGGGTACTCCGAGAACATTCCCGTCGCCATCCGCCGCGCGGTCCTATGGCGCGACAAATACAAATGCGCCTGGCCCAGGTGCGGCCGGCCGGCGGCCTGGTCCGATATCCACCACATCAAACACAAGAAGGACGGCGGCAAGACCAGCGTTGACTCTTGTGTTTGCCTGTGTCAATTTCATCACGACATTTGCATTCACCGGCGGGGTTGGCGGATCGCTGTGAACCCCGACGGGAGCGTCTCGGTGTTCGGCCCGGACGGCCAGGTCCAGCACAGCGACAGCCGGCCGCCGCCCGGCGTCCCGTCGGGATAAGTCGCCTAGCCGGATCTTGCCTTACCGCCGTCGGCGCCGATACTGATGGCCAAGCGCGACCTGCCGATATCATGCGGCATGTGACTGATGAAGCCGCTGAGGGTCAGGACCGCCCGGCCCGGTCCTACCGGGTTGAGGCGCTGGCCAAAGGGCTGCGGTTGCTCTCCTACTTCACCGCGGAGCGGCCTGCGCTCTACGTGAAAGACCTCGTCTCCCTCAGCGGGCTGCCGATGCCGACGGTGTTCCGGCTGGTCGCGACCTTGACGGAAGAGGGCTACCTGGAGCGGACGGTCGACGGCATGGTCCGCCCGGGTACCGGCGTGCTAGTTCTCGGGTTCGCCGCCATGCAGGGCCTCGACCTCGTGCAGATGTCAGAGCCGGTGCTGCGTGATCTCGCGGCGGAGACCGGGGAGACGGTCAACCTCGGCGTCCTCTACGGCGACCAGGTGCTGTTCGTGGCGCGCATTCCCCGCCGCGACACGCTGGTGGCGGCGAACCTCCGGGTCGGCTCGACGGTCCCGGCGGTCTTCAGCTCCATCGGCAAGACGATCCTCGCCTACTTGAGCGAGGAAGAGCTCGGCCAGCGGGTCACCGCGGACTCCTTCCGCGGCACCTGGGGCCCGCGCGCCGTCACCACCGCCGACGCACTGAACAAGCAGCTTGAGTCGGCCCGGCGGGACGGCTACCTGGTTCAGCGCGACGAGGCCATCCCCGGCCTGAGCTCGATCGCCGCCCCCATCAGGCAGACCGGTGACATCGTCTCAGCCGCGGTCAATGTGGCCGTGCCAAGTGCCGAGTACGCCGACGACCAGCTGGTCAGCCGGCTCCTCGAGCCCGTCCTGGCCGCCAGCCGCGAAATCTCCCGGCGCATGGGCGGATCGGCCCCCCGCGTCCACGGACAGTACCGCCGCGCCTGAAGGGCCAGGAGCCCGGCGGTGCGGGTCAGCGGAGCGAGGCCCAGATCTTGGTGGTTGCATCGGCGAACCCGGTGCGGCGGTAGAGCTGTTCTGCTTCGGGTTCTGCTTCGAGGAAGACCAGGCTGATGGCCTGGGAGTGAGCGCTCCAGGCGAGGTAGGCGCTGAGCGCGGAGGCGATGCCCCGCCGACGGGCTCCTGGCCACTTCGCTTCAGCGTGCCGGGGACAGCGGTCAGCACTGGAGTCCGGCGCTCGAGGGTGAAGCCCGCCGCGGCCAGCGCGGGCCATGCGCGGGGCGCGTCTTCTTCGCTGTATTCCAGCCGGGGAACCGTGTTGCTACGGCGCCGGGAAGCGGGCAGGGCAGCCTCCAGCCGCGGGACGCGAGGTGACTCACGGCCGGCCGTCGCTGCCGCGCGGCCTGGTCTGCGGGGTGGCTTCAGTCCTTCCGGAACCGTCGAACGCGAGGAATGCCCATTCTGCCGCCGCGGTCCGCCAGGGTGCAAGGTGCTTACCGGCTCGGGCCGTGTTGCGCGTGCGGGGCGTGGGCGGGTCGGCGTAGAGTCCGGTTCAGCGCGAGCGGCGGGTTCTGGCGAGCGGGGGCGATTGTGAGGGTGACGACCCGGTGGGGCACGACCAGGCAGTCGTCAATCACCGAGACGAGTGACCGCTGATGTCAGTGGAGCCAGAGGCCCGCGGGAAACAGCAGGCTGTGGCCGGCCGCGATGCGTTCGCGACGGGCCGGGATCTTACCGTCACCATCGTCGAGGCGGACGCGGGAGAAGCGGCCGTGCCGGGGTTGCTGCCGCGGGATGTGCCGGGATTCACCGGCCGCGGCGAGGAGTTGGCCCGGCTGGCCAGCCTGGCGGGCGGCGGCCGGGTGGTGGTCACCGCGATCGGCGGGACCGCCGGGGTCGGCAAGACCGCGCTCGCGGTGCACGCCGCCCACCAACTGCTTGGCGAGTTTCCTGACGGGCACCTGTACGCCGACCTGCGCGGCTACTCCGAAGGTCAGGAACCGGTGGAGCCGGGCGAAGTCCTTGGGGTCTTCTTGCGCAGCCTCGGGGTGCCCGCTGAGGATGTACCCGCGGATGTTGAAGAACGGTCGGGCCTGCTGCGGCAGCGGCTGGCAGCGCGGCGGGTGCTGATGGTTTTGGACAACACCAGGACCGAGGCGCAGATCCGGCCGCTGCTGCCCGGCGCTGGGGATTCGCTGGTGCTGATCACCAGCCGGTCGGTGCTGCCGGGCCTGGAGGCCGATGAGCGGATCGGCCTGGACGTCCTCACGAAGGAGGATGCGGTCACGATGCTGGCCGGCCTGGGCGGGCACCGGGCGGCGGCCGACCCGACGGCGGTCGCGGAGGTGGCCCGGCTGTGCGGGCGGCTGCCGCTGGCGTTGCGGATCGCCGGGCAGCTGCTGGCCGCCCACCCCACCTGGCCGGTCGTCAGCCTGACGCAGCTGCTGGCCGCTGAGCAGCACCGGCTGTACCGCCTTGGTGCCGGGGACCTGCAGGCCCGGGCCGCGTACGAGGTCTCCTACCAGCAGCTGGCCGAGGAAGACGCGCGGCTGTTCCGGCTTCTCGGCCTGCACCCAGGCCCCGATTTCACCGTCGGCGCCGCGGCGGCGCTCGGCGGGATCGAAGACGAGGCGGCGGAGTCGGAACTGGGCCGCCTGGCCGCGGCGCACCTGGTCGTCGAGGACACGGTGGGCCGGTTCGCGCTGCACGATCTGCTGCGCCTGTTCGCCCGTGCCACCTGCGAACAGCTCGACAACGCGGCCGACCGGGAGACCGCCGAGACCCGCCTCGTACAGCACTACGCGAACCTGGCCGCGTTCTTGGACTCCTGCGTCGACCCGGAGCTGCGCACGGCCGCCGAACAGGACCGCAAGCCGCTCTCCTCGATGCGTCAGGCGCTGGCGGTATTCGCGGCCGAGCGGCCCAGCCTGCTCGCCGCGTTCGGCCTCGCCGTACAGCGAGGCTGGGACGAGGAGGTGCGGCGGCTCAGCGAAAGCATGGGGGAGTCGCTGCGGATACTTCGCTACCTCGATGACCTGCTCATGGTCAGGGAAGCCGCGCTGGTGGCCGCCCGCCACGGCGGGGACGCCGGCATCGAGGGCAGCGCGCTGAACAACCTCGGCCTGGCCTACCGGGCGGAGCGGCGGTTCGAGGAAGCGGTCACCAGCTACCGGCAGGCGCTGGCGATCTTCCATGCGACCGGTGACCAGCAGTCCGAGGGTGCGGCCTTGGACAACCTGGGCAGCGCTTACCGGGAGCTGGGGCGGTTCGAGGACGCCTGCGCGAGCCATCAGCAGGCGCTGGCGATCTTCGGTGCGACCGGCGACCGGCACGGCCACGGAGGGGCGTTGAACAACCTCGGCAACGCCTACCGGGAGCTGGGGCGGTTCTCCGACGCCATCGCCAGCTACCAGCAGGCGCTGGCGATCCTGCAAGAGGTCGGCGACCGGCAATGCGAGGGCATGGCCCTGAACAACCTCGGCCGCGCCTACCAGCAGCTGGGTCGGTTCGGGGAGGCCGTTGCCTGCTATCAGCGGGACATCGAGATCTGTCGGGAGGCTGGCGACCGCCTCGGGGAGGGCCGGACGCTGAACAATCTCGGCCGCTCCTACCAGGAACTGCGCCAGTTCGAGGAGGCCGTCACCAGCTATCAGCAGTCGCTGGCGATGAAGCGGGAGGCCGGCGACCAGCACGGCGCGGGCAGGACCTTGCAGAACCTCGGCCGCGCCTACCAGGAGCTGCGGCGGTTCGAGGAGGCGACCGACTGCTACCAGCAGGCGCTTGCGATCTTCCGGGAGACCGATGACCGGTACGACGAGGGCAAGACGATGGACTACCTTGGCGGCGTCAACCGCGAGACGCGGCGCCCTGACCGGGCGACCGCGTGCTGGCGGGAGGCGGCGGCCGCCATGCGCGCGGCCGGCGACCCCGCGGAAGCGGCCCGGCTGGAGGAGCTCGCCGCGACGAACGCCCTGTCCAGGCCGCGCCGCTGGTGGCAGCGCGCGCACCGGTCAGCGGGAACCACGTAGGCCCGCACTGCTCGGCGGGATGAGTGATCGCTGCTGCCAGCTGAAGCTAGCGGTCAGCCGGGTCGGTAATGCCGCTGCTAACCCGCAGGAACTTCACGGTGGCGTCGAACAGCTGGTGAAGCTGCTCGACGCTGGCGCCCAGCCACAGGTGGTTGGCGCCCGCCACGGGATACAAGGTGACCTCCTTGCCCGCCGCTACCAGCGCGTCTCGCAACCGCAAGCTCTGCGTGAACGGGACGCCGAGGTCGGCGGTTCCGTGGGCGAGGAAGAACGGCGCGGTGGCCGCGGCGGCGTGGGTGACCGGGCTAGCGTCCGCGGCCAGGTCGGGCAGGTCGGAGATCAGGCCGCCGAGCAGGGCCGTCTCCCGCGCGTCGGCGGTGTTGTGCGGTTCGCCGCCGATCGCGTCGGCGTCGGCCTGGATGCCCGCCAGGTCGGTGACCGGGTACCAGGCGACCACGCCGCGAATCCCCGGCCGCGATGCGCCGCGCAGGGCCGCCAGAGTGGCGAGATGGCCTCCGGCCGAGTCGCCCCACAGCAGGATGCGGTCCGGGTCGATGCCGTGCTCGGGTCCGCGCTCAGCCACCCAGTCGAGCACCCGGTGCACGTCGTCGGGCTGAGCCGGGAACCGGGCCTCGCCCGACAGCCGGTAGTCGGGGCAGACAACGGCGAATCCGGCCGCTGCCACCCTTGCAAGCAGCCCCGGTTCCCAGTCGCGGAACGCCGGCGAGGTCATATCGCGGGCCCCCAGCCGCCACCCGCCGCCGTGCAGGTAAACGACGGCAGGAAGCAGGCGCTGAGACTCGGGCCTTGCCGACTTTGGGCTCGCAGACTCAAGAGCATCGGCCGCCAGCCGGAAAAGGTCCAGCTCCAGCGGGCGGTAGCCGGGAATCGCGGCGAAGGTCAGGGCGCGGATCCGGGACACGGCGCCGGCTGACACGGGAGACGGAGCGGAGTCGACGGTCACCGGGACGCGTTAGCCTCACTCCGGTGCGCCAGCTCCGGGCTGATCTTGTGGAAGACGCCGTCCTTCATGATGGCCAGCAGGTTATCGGAGTCCTCGAGCAGCGTGACGTCCACGGCCGGGTCGCCCCTGACCACCAGGATGTCAGCCAGGTAGCCGTCGGCGATCCGGCCGATCTCGTCCGGCCGGCCGAAAAGCTCGCCGCCGACGCCGGTGGCGGCGTGCAGCGCCTCCACCGGGGAGAAGCCGAAGAGCCTGACGAACAGTCCGAGGTCACGCGCGTTGCGCCCGATCGGGTTGTTGGGGAACCCGTAGTCGCCGCCGGGAACGATCCTGACGCCGCGGCGGCGCAGCTCCGGGTAGAGCCGCTCCATCGCCGCCAGCGACGCGACCGAGCCCATCTTGTCGGCCGCCGCCGCGTCGATGCCGAACTCTTCGCCCTCGTGGATGTTGGCCCACATGATGCCGACGGCGGGACCGACGAACAGCTCGTCGCGGTGCTCCTCAAGCAGGTCGATCGCCTCCTCGTCGGCGTAGGAGCAGTGGTAGATCGCGCGGAAGCCATTGCGGACGGCGATCTTGACCGACTCCGCCGCCTGGGCGTGGCAGTTAAGGAACACGCCCGCCTCCACCGCGGCATCGCGAGCGGCCGCGGCCTCGGCCGCGGAGTACTGGGTCAGTTGCGAGCCGCCCGCGACGAAGACGTCATCGTTGCTCAGCAGCAGCTTGACGTTCTCGAAGCCGGCTCCCGCCATCTCCCGCACGAAGTCGGCGACGGCGGCCGGGTCGTCGGCCGCGCCGAGCTTCTCGCCGTGCCCGGCGGTGTGGTTGTCGCGCTCGACGCTGGCGGTCCGCACCCTCGGCCCCGGCCGCTGCCCGGCGTTGATCGCGTCGCGCAGCCAGATCTCGGTGTCGCCCGGCAGCAGCGAGCCGGCCGAGTACGCGCTGGTGAAGCCGGCGTCAAGCAGCAGCCGGGCGTTACCCGCGGCGGTCTCGCGCAGCTCCTCGGCCGGGTGCGGGCGCATGAAGTAGGAGACGTTGAGCGGCGGGTTGAAGCCTGGTTCGACCGATCCGACCCCGGATGGGAAGGTGAGGTGGGAGTGCCCCTCGACCAGGCCCGGCATGACCACGCAGCCGGCGGCGTCGACGATGCGGTCGTCATCGCGGGCCTGCGCGCCGTTGGCGACCGCGGCTATCCGGTTACCCTCGACCACCACGTCGGCCGGGCGCGGGCCGTCGAGCCCGCCGTCGAACACCCGGCCGCCGCGGAACACGATGCGAGTCATCTTCGATCGTCACTTTCTGCTTAGTTGGTCGACGAGTACAGGTCGGTCGAGTACGGCGGGGTGTCGTGCGCCGCGCTCCACGGCACCACCTGGTTGCGCAGCACGCCGACGCTCTCGATCTCGGCCTCGATGCGGTCGCCCGGCTGGAGGTAGAAGTCGAACGGGTTGGGCTGCACCGCCGCCACGCCGGAGATCGTCCCGGTGGTGAGGATGTCCCCGGCCGAGTAGCCCTGCGCCGAGTGGTAGGCCACCAGGTGCGGGATGGAGATGAGCAGCTGCCCGGTGTTGCCCCGCTGCCGCACGTCGCCGTTGACCCGCAGCTCCATCGCCAGCGACTGTACGTCGGGGATCTCGTCCTTGGTCACGATCCAGGGGCCGATCGGGCAGAAGGTGTCGATCGCCTTGGAGAACGAGAACACCCCGGACTGCATCTCCCGGCGCTGGATGTCGCGGGCGGTGATGTCGTTGAAGACGGTGTACCCGGCGATGTAGTCGGCGGCCTCATCGGGCCCGAAGAACTTACCGCCGCGGCCGATGATGATCGCGAGCTCGAGCTCGTAGTCGAGCTCCTTGGTCAGCCCTTCCGGGTAGACGATCGCGTCGTGGGGGCCGATGATCGCGTCCACGTTCTGGAAGAACACGATGCCCTTATGCACCGGATGCGACCAGTCGACGGCCTGCAGCTCCTTGTGATGGTCGGCGAAGTTGCCCGCGGTGTGGAAGAACTTCTTCGGCACGATCGGTGCCCGCAGCCGGACGTCGGCCGCCGGCAGGCGCTCGCCCGTCTCACCCACCTGGCCACCGCGCTCGAACCATTCGCGCGTCGACGCGCAGTCGAGCTCGACGACAAGGTCGCCCTCAAGACGGCCCACCCGGCCGGCGTCGAACGTGATGAGCTTCATTGCGTCGATCAACTCTCATTCTGTGAAAGTAGCTTTCACTAACATCATGATGCGATCGCGAGCATGGTGTCAAGAGACTCCGGGCGGCGTCAAGACAGCCGCGTCAAGACAGCCGCGTCAAGACAGCCGCGTCAAGACAGCCGCGTCAAGACAGCAGCCCGGAGATCTCCGCGCAGGCCGCGAGCACGGCGGGCCGCAGCTCGCGGATGATCCGCTGCGAGGACCAGTCCCGGGCCTGGACGGCCAGGTTGACGCCCGCCAGCACCCGGCCATCCGGGCTGATGATGGGCGCGGCGACCGACCGGAGGCCGTAGGCCAGCTCCTCGTCCTGCATCGCCCAGCCCTGCTCGCGCACGGCGGCGAGCTCGTCGAGCAGCTCGGCCAGCGAGAGCTTCGCGTTGGGGCCGGAGTTGGCGGCGAACGACGCGTCGGTGACGCGCTCCTTGAGGTCGGCCTCGTCCAGGTAGGCGAGCAGCAGCTTGCCGATCGAGGTGTGCACCGCGGGCAGTGTGGAGCCCACCTGGATGTTCGCGGTCACCAGGTCGGAGTTGCGCAGCCGGACCAGGTAGAGGACCCGGTCGCCGCTGAGCACGGCCAGGTTCACCGTCTCGCCGGTCCGCCCGGCCAGCTGCTGCAGCTTCGGCGTGGCGATGGCGACCAGGTCAAGGCTGCGCAGCGCGGCCGTGCCGAGCGTCAGCGTGCGCACTCCGGGCCGGTAGTCGCCGTTGGGCAGGTGATCGAGGTAGCCCTCGGCGGCCAGCGTCATCACCGCCCGGTAGACCGTCGGCATCGGCAGGCCCGCGGCCGCCGCCAGATCGCTGACGCGCCAGGACGGACGTTTCTCATCGAACAGCGACAGGATGCGCAGGCCCTTGGCGAGCGCCTCCACCCGGTACTCCGGCCGCTCCGCGGCGCCCGGAGTCACGGCCTCGGGGAGCTCCAGGGATGAGGAGCTAGCGGTGCGGCGAGGCATGGATGGCCTTCCTCCTGGCGCTGGGATCCGGGCTAGACAGTCGCCCGGCGGGTCCGCTACGTTAATGTGAAAGTCACTTTCATTCTACGAGAATCATCGACGGAAAGATAGGCCCCATGCAGGACTGGCTCACACTCGGCGGGCGACCCGCCCTGGTCTTCGGCGCCGGCGGGCTCGGCGGGGCGAGCGCGCTCAGCCTGGCCGCCGCCGGTGCGCGCGTCGCCTTGGTGGACGTGAACGAGGAGAGCCTCAATGCCGTCGTCCGGGCGGCGAAGGAGGCGGGCGGCGACGTCAAGCCGCTGGCCGCCGACCTGCGGACCGCCCAGGCCTGCCGGGCGGCCGTCACCTACGCCGCCGCGCTGGTGGGGACGCCGCAGATCTTCCTGCACGCCATCGGGCGGAACGTTCGCAAGCCGGTGCTCGAGCTGGCGGACGCCGATTGGGAGGACACCATCCGGCTGAACCTGTCGACGGCGTTCTGGCTCGGGCGGGCCGCCGGGCGGTTGATGGTCGAGCAGCGGTACGGGCGGATGGTCTTCGTCTCCTCCGTCTCCGGGCTGCTCGCGCACGCCGACCACGCGCCCTACGCGGCCACCAAGGGCGGCCTGAACCAGCTGCTCCGGGTCATGGCGCGCGAGTGGGCGCCGCACGGTGTCACCGTCAACGCGGTCGCCCCCGGCTACATCGAAACCGACCTGACCAAGGCCTACCTCGACACCGGCAACCACCGGGAGAGCCTCCAGGCGCTGGTGCCGGCCGACCGGCTCGGCCGGCCAGAGGAGGTCGCGGACGCGGTTACCTTCCTCGCCTCCGACCGCGCCCGTTTCATCACCGGCCAGGTCCTCTATATCGACGGCGGCCGAACCCTCGTCTGACAGGAAAGGAAATTTCATGCCCCTCGCACCCGTTCCCGTACCCCGCCGCTTCGAGGGCCGGTCCGTTGTCGTCACCGGCGCGGGCACCGGCTTCGGCGCCGAGATCGCCGTCCGCGCCGCCCAGGAGGGCGCCCGCGCGGTCGGAATCCACTACCGCAACTCCGCCGACGGGGCCAAGCGGACCGCCGACCGGGTGGCCGAGCTCGGCAGCACCCCGGTGCTGCTGCAGGCCGACATCATCGACTGGGAGCAGATCAAGTCCCTGGCCGACGCCGCCTTCGAGCGCCTCGACGGGGTGGACGTGCTGATCAACAACGTCGGCGACGTCGCCCGCGAGCAGATGTCCTGGCGCGACATCACCGAGGAGTCGATCGACCACGTGCTGCTTGTCGACATCAAGGGCACCATGCTCTGCGTGCACGAGTTCGGCTCGCGCATGCTCGAGCAGGGGCACGGGGCCATCGTGAACATCGGGTCGACCGTCATCGTCCGCGGCAGCGCCCGGGCGCCGCAGTACGCGGCGGCCAAGTACGGGCTGCTCGGCGTGACCAAGTCCTACGCGCACGCGTTCGCCCCCGCCGTCCGGGTCAACGTCTTCGCGCCGGGGTTCATCGAGACCGAGGCGACCCGCAGCCGCAAGGACTGGAAGTCCGGCCGGGCCGAGCAGCTGCGGTCGCTCACGCCGATGGGGCGGATCCCTGGCCCGGCCGAGGTCGCGGGCACCGCGCTGTTCCTGGCGACCGACGACGCCGCCCACATGACCGGCGGGTACATGGTGGCGGACGGCGGCTACAACATGGTGGGGGCATGAGCGGGGGACACAGCGTGAGCGAGCGGACCGGGCCGCACCGGGATGATCTCGGGCTGGCCGAGGCCCGCGCGCTGGTGCGCCGGGCGGTGGACAAGGCCGAGCAGCTCGGGTTGCGCGGCGGGATCGCGGTCGTCGGGGCGAGCGGCGGGTTGCTCACCGCGTCCCGGATGGACGCGGGCGGACCCGGCGGCATGACCAGGGCCAGGTCGAAGGCCTGGATCTCGGCCACCCAGCAGATCCCAAGCGCCGAGCACCTGCACCGGATGACCACCATCGCCCCGCCGGTGGCAACCGGGTTCGCGGCCGCGTCACCGGAGGCGCTCTTCCCCGGTGCGGGCGGCCTGCCGGTCACCGTCGACGGCGTGGTGGTGGCGGGCATCGCCGCCTCCGGCGCCACGGTCAGCCCGTTTCTCCCGGCCGGGGTCGACCCGCGGGTGGTGAGCGCGGACGGCCGCCCGGCCAACCCGGAGGACCTGCTGATCGCCTACGCGCTCGGCATCGGCTACGAAGGCCAGCACGGCGACGACGGCAAACGCTGGGAGCAGCGCTTCGGCCCGCTGGTGGTCGATCCGGCCGACAGCCTCGGCCTGGCCCCCGCGCCGGCCGCGAGCCGCCAGGCCGAGCTCGACTGGGCGACGGCGCTCAGCGACGCGGCCATGGCGGCCGCCGCCCGCCACGGCGTCCGGGTCGCGGTCGCCGTGCTTGACCGCGGCGGTGACCCGATCCAGCAGGACCTGATGGACGGCGCCCCCGTCGGCGGGGCCGCGATCGCGCAGGCGGTGGCGGGCGCCGCCGCGCTGTTCGACTGCGAAAGCGGCGACCTGGGCCTTCGGTTCGGCCGCGTCGAGGCGGTCGCGGCGCTGGTGACCGCGCCGGTTCTCGGGCTACCGGGCGGGCTGCCGGTCCGCCGGGAGGGGCGGGTGGTGGCCGGCCTCGGCGTCGGCGGTGCCGATCCGTCGCTCTGCCAGGAGATTGCCCGCGACGCGCTGACCGCGCTGGCCGACCCGGGCGCGCCATGACCCCCGACGGCCGGATCCGCGTCGCCGTCATCGGCTGCGGCGCGATCGGCAGCCTCTACGCGGCGCACCTCGCCCGCGTGCCCGAGGTCGACGTCTGGGCCGTCGACCCGTGGGCCGAGCACATGGCGGCGATCGCGGCGGCGGGACTGCGGGTCACCGGCCTGGCCGATTTCACCGCCGGGGTCCGCGCGCTGACCGACGGCCGCGACCTCCCCGACTGCGACTTCGGCCTGGTCGCGACCAAGGCGACGCACACCCGCGCGGCGGTCGAGGGCGCGCGCTCCGCGCTCGCGGACGCCGCCGTCGTCAGCCTGCAGAACGGGCTGGGGAACGAGGAGGTCATCGCCGGGCTGCTGCCGCGCGTCATCCGCGGCAGCATCATCACCGCGGGTGCGGTGGTGGCCCCCGGCGTCGTCCGCTACGACGCGCCCGGCGACTCGTGGTTCGGGCCGTTCGAGCCCCGGCCGGCCGCGCTGGCCGAGGTCGAGCGGCTGGCCCGGCTGCTCACCGCGGGCGGCCTGCGCACCCACGCGCTGGCCGATGCCCGCGGTCCGCAGTGGACGAAAGTCGTTTTCAACTCGGCGACAAGCCCGCTGGCCGCGCTGACCGGGCTCCCGGTCGGCCCGGTCTGCACCGACGCCGGGCTCCGGCCGCAGGTCGACGCGCTGATCGCGGAGGCCCTGGCGGTCTGCGACCAGGCCGGGATCGTGCTCACCCGCCCCCCGGGGGAAGCGGTGGCGGAGGCCATCGCGGAGGCGTACGGCCACCAGCCGAGCATGCTGCAGGACGTGCTCGCGCGGCGGCCGACCGAGATCGACGCCCTGAACGGCGGGATAGCCGCCGAGGGCCGTCGGGTGGGTGTGCCCACGCCCCTCCACGACTGCATGGTCGCGCTGGTCAAAGGCCTGGAGAGCGGCTGGGCGGGGTAGCGCCCGGCCAGCGTGGCGGCGCCGGTGGTGCCGCCAATTCGTGACATCTCAGGGGTGGACAACCGGGGTCACGTCTCGTAACTTAATGGAAATGAAAGTAACTTTCATGCTATGAAAGTTAAGGAGTGCCGTGAGCGAACAGGAAAGCGCCGGCGACCCAGGCAGCGCGGGTGAAGCGAGCAGCCCGGGCGAACCAAACAGCGCGGGCGAACCAGCCACCGCCGGACCGAAGCAGCCGCTGCTTGACGTCGCCGGGCTGCGCGTGACCTACGGCGGGGTCGTCGCCGTCGCCGACGTCGACCTGCGGATCGCCGAGGGCACCGTCTTCGGGCTCATCGGGCCGAACGGGGCCGGCAAGACCTCCATGGTCGACGCGCTGACCGGGTACACCAGGCAGGCGGCCGGCCGGATCGTCTTCGACGGCCGGGACATCGGCGCGCTCCGCCCGTACCGGCGGGCCCGCCTGGGCCTGGCGCGCACGTTCCAGTCGGTCGAGCTCTTCGACGACCTCACGGTCGAGGAGAACCTGCTGGTGGCCAGCGAGCACGTGACCGTCGGCTCGGCGCTGCGCGACCTGTTCCCGCCGCGGCGCCGGGTGGACACCTCCAGCGTCGAGTGGGCCATCGAGGTCTGCGGCCTGGCCGACGTCGCCAGCCGCTACCCCGGCCAGATCTCGCTCGGCCAGCGCAAGCTGGTCGGCATCGGCCGGGCGCTCGCCCGGCGGCCCCGGCTGGTCCTGCTCGACGAGCCAGCGGCCGGGCTCGACACCGACGAGAGCCGCGAGCTGGGCGAGCGGCTGCGGGCCCTGCCGGCCGAGCACGGCGTGACCATCTTCCTCATCGACCACGACATGGGGCTGGTCCTGTCCGTCTGCGACCAGCTCATGGTGCTGGACTTCGGGCGCCGGATCGCGGCCGGCACCCCGGCGCAGATCCGCGACGATCCCCGCGTCATCGAGGCCTACCTAGGAGGACACCGTGCCGGCACCAGCCAGTAGCGCCGCCAGCGCCAGCGGCGACGGCGCCACCGCGGCCGGCCACTCCCTCGCGGTCAGGAACCTGTTCGCCGGCTACCGCGGCATCCCGGTCGTCCGCGAGCTCAACCTGGAGGTCAAGCCGGGCGAGGTGGTCGCGCTGCTCGGCCCGAACGGGGCCGGGAAGACCACCACGCTTGAGACGATCGCGGGCCTGCACCGGCCGATCTCCGGCACTATCGAGCTGTCAGGCGCCAGCATCGGCGGCACCCCGGCCTACGCCCTCGCCCGGCGGGAATTCGCACTGGTCCCCGAGGGGCGCGCGCTCTTCGGCGGCCTCACCGTGCGCGAGCACCTGCGGCTGGCGGGCGGGCGCGGCGGGCGCAGCGGCGCCGGCCGCCAGCGCGAGGAGCAACTCCTCGACATGCTCCCGGAACTGCGCAAGTGCCTGAGCCGCAAGGCCGGGCTGCTGTCCGGCGGCGAGCAGCAGATGCTGGCCGTCGGGCGGGCGCTGGTCACCAGGCCCCGGCTGCTGCTTGTCGACGAGATGAGCCTCGGGCTCGCCCCGGTGATCGTCGAGCGCCTGCTCCCGATCCTGCGCCGGGTCGCCACCGACACGGGCACCAGCGTGCTCTTCGTCGAGCAGCACGTCGCGCTGGCGCTGGAGATCTCCGACCGCGCCTACATCCTCGCCCACGGCCGCATCCGCCTCGAGGGCGCCGCCGCCGAGCTCAGCAAACGGCAGGAACTGCTCGCGGCCAGCTACCTCGGGGAGACGGCCGCCTGACGTGCCGCCGCCCCTGACCGTCACACACCCAACCATCAGGAAAGAAGGAATATGAAGGGTTACAGACCGCTCGCAGGGGCGGCCGTCGCGGTGGCCGCGCTCGCGCTGACCGCCGCCGGCTGCAGCTCGAGCAGCTCAACCAGCAGCCCCGCCAGCTCAACCAGCAGCCCCGCCAGCTCAACCAGCAGCCCCGCCAGCTCGGCCAGTGACACCAGCGCGGCCGCGACCGGCAGCACCCCGGGCGCCGCGGCCGGCGGTACCGCGTTCGGCACCCCGCACAAGGCGACCGGAACCCCGTACGTGTTCGGCATGATCAACGACGAGACCGGCGCGGTCACCTTCCCCGAGGCGCGCCAGGGCTCGGTCGCGGCCGCCGACTACGTCAACAACTACCTCGACGGCATCAACGGGCACCCGATCGTGATCGACAGCTGCGTCGGTGACGGCACCCCGGCCACCGCCGCCCGCTGCGCCAACCAGCTGGTCGCCGACCACCCGCTCGCCATCCTGGGCGCGGCCGATGTCGGCGCGCCCGCCTCCATCCCGATCTACGCCCACGCCAACCTGGCCTACCTCGGCGGCATCCCGTTCACCCCGGTGCCGGAGACCGCCGCCAACTCCGTCCAGTTCTGGTCGGTCAGCGTGGGCGACAACGCCGCCGCCGCCGTCTACGCGGGCAAGACACTCGGGGTCAAGAGCGTCGCCATCGTCTACTTCAGCAACGCCCAGGGCGAGTCGATCCTGCCCCAGATCACCCCGACGTTCAAGGCGGCCGGCGTCACCAAGATCACCGACATCCCGCTCTCGCCGACCTCGCCCGACCCGGCCCCGCAGGCCGCCCTGGTCGAGAGCAGCGGCGCCCAGCTGGTCTACGTCGACATCCCCAACGGCTGCGGCAACGTGCTCAAGTCGCTGAAGTCGGTCGGCTTCACCGGCAAGATCATGGGCATCGACCCGTGCGGCGCGCCGCCG
>JBEKEK010000108.1:0-26604 GCA_050013875.1 Trebonia sp.
GAACACGAGGTCGGGGAGCGCGGGCGCAACCTGTCGGCCGGGCAGCGGCAGCTGATCGCGCTGGCCCGGGCCGAGCTGGCCGACCCCGACATCCTGCTCCTAGACGAGGCGACGGCAGCGCTCGACCTGGCCTCGGAGGCGGCCGTGACCGCGGCGACGGAAGAGCTGTCAGCCCGGCGGACCACGATCGTGGTCGCGCACCGTCTCACCACCGCCGCCCGGGCCGACCGGATCATCGTGATGGACCACGGGCAGATCGCGCAGGTCGGCTCGCATGACGAATTGCTTGAAGAGGGCGGCGTCTACGCCGACCTGTGGGCCGCCTTCATCGGCGACACCGAGTACGCCGCGTGAGCGAGCCCGGGTGACCGACCGCACGCCGTCGGTCACCCGGGCCGCTCACTTGCCGTCACTTGCCGGCGGCCGCGTTCTGCAGGCTCGTTCCCTTACGGTCGAGCACCGAGGTGAACAGCTGCTGGGAGTACCCGAATACCGCCGCCGCCACCAGCAGCTTCAGCTGCGAGTTAAGCACGGTTGAGCTGCTCGACGACACGGTCGTCAGCGCCATGATCATCTCGTGGGCGCCCACCGCCCGCGCCGCCGCCTCGACCTCGGCGTCGCTCGCGGACGGGCGCGCGTACGCGATCGCCTCCGCCACCGTGCCGTTGAACAGGTACGCCTCCTGCGGCACGACGCCGAGCCGCTGCCGGTACTGGGTGAGGTCGTAGGTCCGCACGTCCACCCCGTCGACCAGCACCGCGCCCCCGGTCACGTCGTAGAACCGGGCGATCAGCTTGACGATGGTGGACTTGCCGGCCCCGGTCTGGCCGACCAGCGCCACCGTCTCGCCCGGGGTCACGGTGAACGTCACCCCGCCGATCGCCTCGCCCGCCTTGGCCGCCTCCGCCCCCGACAGCTCGGACCCGGTCGCGTAGGCGAAGCGGACGTCGCGCAGTTCGATCAGGCCGGTCAGCCCCTGGGCCGGGATTGGCACCGGGTCGGCCGGCGGCGGGGTCGAGGTCTTCAGCCGGAGCAGGTCCTTGATCCGCTGCAGGCCGACCGCGGCCTGCTGGTACCCGTCGAAGACCTGGGACAGCGACTGGATCGGGGAGAACACCATGTCGATGTAGAGCAGGTAGGCGATCAGCGCGCCGACCGACAGCGCGCCCGACCGGACCTGGCCCACCGCGACCACCAGCACCAGCGCCGACGCGACGGTGGACAGCGTCTGCACGAACGGGAAGTACAGCGAGATGTACCGCTGGGCCCGCAGCCGCGACTGCCGGTAGAGGTCGCTCCGGCCGGCGAACCGGTTCCGGTTGGTCCCCTCCCGGCGGAAGGCCTGGGTGACGCGGAGCCCGGCCACGTTCTCGGCCAGGTCGGCGTTGACCACGCTGATGCGTTCCCGCGCCTCGGTATAGGCCCGCGACGACTTCCGCCGGAAGATCACGGTGGCCACCGCGAGGACCGGGGTGATCGCGAGCACCAGCAGCCCGAGCCGCAGGTTGATCACCAGCATCGCCGCCAGCACGCCGACGAAGGTGAGCAGCGAGCTGACCATCGTGACCAGCCCGGTCTGCAGGAACGACGAGAGCGCGTCCACGTCGCTGGTCATGCGGGTCATGATGCGGCCGTTCAGCTCGCGCTCGTAGAAGTCGAGGCCGAGCCGCTGGAGCTGGGCGAACAGCTTGACCCGGAGGGTGTAGAGCAGCCGCTCGCCATTGCGCCCGACGACCATGGTCTCGACGATGTTGACGACCCAGTCGGCGATGACGATCGCGAGCCCGATGACCGACATCAAGATGACGTAATGGAACGCCTTGGCCTGCACGCCGCTGTCGATCCCGCCGCGCACCAGGGCGGGCAGCGCCAGCCCGGCGGCGGCGTCGAGGCCGTCGAGGACGAGCCCGAAGGTCAGCGCCAGCGCGACCGGCTTGAGCAGCTTGGCCAGCGTGAAGTTGTGGTCGGCCCGGCGCGCCGCTGCCAGCTCGACGTTCGGCTCGTCCTTGATCGGCGGCAGCGCCTCGACCCTGGCCAGCAGCTCGGGACTGGGCGGGACCGACCCGATCATGCCGTCCAGGCTGCCGCCGCGGCCGATGCCGCCGCGGCCGCCGCGCCCCGCGCCGACGCGGTTGACAGCGGCGCTGGCGGCGGGTGCGGTCGCGCGGAGCGCCCGCGCCGCCGCCCTGTCCGTAACTGTTGATGCGGAACGCACGCGTGGCTTCGCGTGACCGTTCCCGCTGGCCTGATCCGCGGCGACAAGACCGGGGAGCTCGCCCGCGTCGGCGCCCTCGACTCCGTCGCCCGGGCCGGTGATGAGCACCCGGTAGAGCTCGCACCGCTCGGTCAGCTCCGCGTCGGTGCCGATGTCGGCGACCCGGCCGTCGGCGGTCAGCACCGCGATCCGGTCGGCCAGGTTGAGGGTGGACTTGCGGTGCGCGATGAGCACCGTGGTCCGGCCGGCCATCACCCGGTGCAGGGTGGCGTGGATCTCCGCCTCGATCCGGGGGTCGACCGCGGAAGTGGCGTCGTCGAGCAGCAGCAGCCGGGGGTTGGTGATCAGTGCCCGGGCGAGGGCGACCCGCTGCCGCTGGCCGCCGGAGAGGGTGAGCCCCTGCTCGCCGACGACCGTGTCATAGCCGTCCGGCAGCTCGCGGATGAACTCGTCGGCCTCCGCCGCCCTGGCCGCGGCGAGGACCTGCTCGTCGGTGGCGTCTGGGCGCCCGTAGGCGATGTTGGCCCTGACCGAGTCGGAGAAGAGGAACGAGTCCTCCATGACCATGCCGATCGACGCCCGCAGCGACTCCTCGGTGACGTCGCGGACGTCGTACCCGCCGATCCGCACGGCGCCGCCGCGCACGTCGTAGAAGCGGGGGAGGAGCAGGCTGAGGGTGGATTTGCCGGAGCCCGACGGCCCGATGACGGCGACCGTCTCGCCCGGCCTGACCTCGAGCGTCAGCCCGCGCAGGACCGGCTGCGACGGGACGTAGCCGAACTTGACGTCGTCGAAAACGATCCCGTTGGCGTCGGCCGGCAGGTCGATCGCGCCGGGCTTGTCGGTGATCGTCGGCTTGGAGTCGATCACCTCGAAGACCCGGATCACGCTGGCCCGCGCCTCCTGGCCGATCGTCACCAGGTTGGTGAGCACCCGGACCGGGCCGGCCAGCTGGGCGAGGTAGCTGGAGAACGCGAGGAAGGTGCCGAGGGTGATGTTGCCGCGGATGGCCAGCCAGCCGCCGAGCAGCAGCACGCCAACCAGGCCGAGCGAGGGAATCGCGGTGAGCGCGGGGTTGTACCGGGCGGTCAGCCTGACCATCCGCAGCCGGGAGCCGAACAGGAACCGGCTGGTCCCCTCCAGCCGCTCCATCTCCTGCTCTTCCTGGCCGAACCCCTTGACCACGCGGACGCCGCCGATGGACTCGTCGACGATTCCGGCCACGTCGCCGACCACCTGCTGGGCCTGCCAGCTGGCGGGGAAGAGCTTCTTGCGCGAGGCGGTGGCGATCAGCAACAGTGCGGGGGCGACCGCAATGGCGACCAGCGACAGCAGCGGGGAGAGCACGATCATGATGACGAGCGAGAGGATGAACAGGATGCTGCTGCTCAGGATCAGCGGCATCCACTGGAGCAGCTGCTGCACCATGTTGATGTCGGAGATCGACCGGCCGACCAGTTGCCCGGTGTGGATCTCGTCCTGACGCGCGCCGTCCAGGTTGGAGAGCGACTCGAACAGCTCGGTCCGCATGGTGTGCTGGACGTCGAGCGCCATCTTGCCACCGCGGTAGCGGCGCATGTAAACGCCGAAGAAGTTGGCCACCGCCGCGATCAGCAGGCCGATCGCCAGCGGCCAGACCGACTCGGTGTGCTTGACGATCACGTTGTCGATGACATCCCGCTGCAGCAGCGGGATGGACAGTGTCGCCGCGGTGTACAGCAGCGCGCCGATGAGCGCGATGATCACATCGCGCTTGAACCGCCAGCAGTACCCGGCCAGCCGCCTTATCCAGCGGGCCTCGTTGCTCCGCTGGCTACCGTCGTTGCTCATGCCACCCCATGCCGAGATGCTCGTCCAGATCGCGGGCCGCCCGTCGCCTCGGGACCCGCCCACAGCCCACAGACCAGATCGCGGGCCAAAGTTCTGTAACACCCAACCCCGATATTTCATTTCCCGAGCTAACGACTTTTCGCCGCTCCCGCCCCACCGCCGACCCTCCGCTCCCGGCTCCGAGCCGCCCGCGTCGAGCGGAAGCCGCTGACCCGCCATCCCCGCGTCGCCCACCCCGGCGGGTAGCCCACCCTCGCGCGTCGCCCACCCCGCCGGGCTGCCCGCGGCCGGCCGGTGCGCGGCCCTCCTCCGCGAGCCCCGGAGCGAGGGCAACGCTCATCGAGATCGGCACCCTTCGATCGTATGGCAAGGCTTCCGTGGCACAAAGTGATTATCCCGGCGCGCCCAATTTCCGGGCGCATTCGCACCGTAGCAGCGCCCACTGACATTCCGTCCTGCCACCGACGTGGTGCGACATTTCCTACTAGTGATGCCTGGTCAATCGGCAAGATTCGCTATCCGGGATAAGCCGCATGTCTTTGCCATTGATCAACTCGACGTCGATTCCGCCGACCGTGTTCCGTGCGAACTCCTCAGGCACCGCGGTCATGCCCGCCATCCTGCCATCGACCCACAGTCCTTCTTGAGTACCCAGCTTGGCACTACGCCCAGCCGCCCCGGCGCTCACCGGCGGTCTAGCTCAGTCGTCTGTTTCAGTTCCAGGATGCGGGCCCGGACGTCAGGCGGGATTAAGCCTTCGGCTGCGATGGCCAGGTAGGCGTCGCCCCCTTCTTCTGCCCGTACCAGCGCCGTAATGACGTGCTCGCTCAGGATGGCCGTGTGCGCCTTCCCGTCCAAGAGCGAGCCGCAACAACGCTCAGGACCATCGACCGCGTGGCTTCGGCGGCAAGTACGGCCGTCTCGGCCTTGAGTCGGTCGGCGTCAACCTGCTGCGGCAGCAGGTGGCTGGTGCGGGGCTTGCCGGTGCCACGGCCGCGCCGGAGGGCCTCTGCCTGGATCCGCCGGTAGAAGTCCGAGGCGCTATCGTCGCGGCGGACGCCGGCCGCTCCTCCCCACCAGTGGGCCGGCTCGGGGACGTCGAGTGCGGCCAGTTCGGCAGGGGTCTTCTGCATGTACGCCACGAGGGGGTGGGGAATCCGCCACAGGAGAACCTCCAGCCTCGGGAATGACAGGCCGAGGTCATGGAGGAACCTGATTGTAGGACGCACGTGAATACGCGGTGAATCTGCCATATCGGGCAATAAATAGAGCTCTACTGACAATCAGAGGATAATCCGCTAGTGGCAAATATTTGCCACTAGCGGATTACTCGCTTATGCCGCCCAGTTCGTCGAGCTTTGCAGTGTCGAACCCCGTCAGCATGGAGACCACGCTGCCCTTGGTGCCGTCCAGTTGGGCGAGGGCCTCACGGACGCCCGCGTTGATCTCGTCGCGGTGGTTCTCGATGTACTCGCGGACCGCGGCGTCGACCACGTGCTTCTTCGACCGGTCGAGAAAGTGCGCCGCGTGGGAGATCAGCGCGTCCGTCTCGACATCGACTTTGACGGGAGCTACTCCAGAAGACATTCTGCTACCTCCAACCAAAGTACCAAAGTACCTGTTTGCCCGACGTTCGGCAAGCGCAGCCGGACATGCCGGTCCCGCTCCAGTACGGTGAGCTATACCGAATGATCGTGGAGGTGCTGTGGCGACCGTGCCGTCCGACGAGGAGTTCCTGGCGTACAACCAGGGCATCATCAGCGAGTTTCGCGCCAATCGCGGCGTTGTCAGCGAACCGCCGTTCCCGATCCTGCTCTTGACCACGACAGGGGCGCGCACCGGACGGCCGACGACCGTGCCGCTCGGGTTCGCGGTCGACGGCAGCGGACGGGTCTTTGTGATGGCCTCCAAGGCGGGTGCACCGCGGCATCCGGCCTGGTTCCATAACCTGCGGGCCAATCCATCGGTGACGGTGGAGCTCGGTGACAGGTCCTTCCAAGCCCGGGCCGTCGTGACGGAGGGGGCGGAGCGCGACCGTCTCTACGGCCTGATTGCCGATGGTGCCGCCGAATACGAGAAGAACACCGAGCGGGTCTTCCCGGTCATCGTCCTCGAAGGCGTCCCCGCGCCAGCCTGACAGTCGACGCGCACATCCGGGGCGGCGGCCCGGCCGGCTGGGTGTGCGTCATCCCCCGGCGTCCCCTCGACCGAGATCGACACCACCGCCCGGCCATCGGCCGGGCATCGATGAGGTCGTCACGTCCGCCGGGCGCTAGGGCTGCGGCGCGTGGCGATAGGAGCCGAGCGTGCGCAGCCGGAACCAGCGGTCGCGGACGCTCACCCAGCGGTTGCCAAGCCACGCGGCCCAGCCGGCCGGGAGGCCGGACAGCCACCGGTGGCGCCGGGCCGGGTGCCTGCGCGGGCGCGGGGCGAGGTCGGGACGGGCCGCGCCCGCGCGCCGCGCGACCTCCGTGTCGTGGTGCGACAGCAGGGAGCAGCGCTGGTCGTCATCGAGCCCCAGATCATCGGCGATCCGCCTGGCCGCCGCGCGTTCGAGGTTACCGAGGGCTGCCCAGTCCCGATGGCGGCGGAGCTTGCCAAGCGGGAGGTGGTCCTGCCGCCAGCGCAGCGCGCCCCAGGCCCGCTTGTCGAGCTCCGCGACCGGCAGGGCCGGGCGGTCCATGGAGCCCGCGGGCGCCAGCGGGGGCATTCCGGCCGCCGGCAGGTCGGCGGGCGCGCCGACGGCGGTCAGGGCCGCCCGGCGGACCGCGGCGCGGTCGAGGCCGGCCAGGGCAAGCGCGCGCAGGACGTCGGGGGTGCCCTGATCAAGCAGGGCGGTCAGCAGATGGCCGGGATCCAGTGGCTGGCCGAGCTGCCGGGCCAGCGACCTGGCTGCCTCCTGGGCCTGCATCTGCAGGTACCCCGCCCCGTCGCCGAAGGCGTCGCCCGCCGCCGCTACAGCCGTGCGGACGGGCCGTCCCTGGCGCGGGCCGAGGGCGGCGGCGGCCTGGTCGTGCCCTTCCGAGATGCCGACAAGCAGGTGCACGGTCCCGCAGCGACAGCCCAGTTCCCGAGCGAACTGAAAGCCGCGACGGATGGCTGCCAGGTACGCCTCCGGATACGGCTCGCTCGATGCCATGCCAGCATGCTAAGCCGCCAGCCGATCCGGAGACCAGATCCTGGCCGGCCCACCGCGACCAGACGAAGCCGCCTGAACAGCCGCGCGCCGAAACGATCTTGGTCACCCGCAAATCGGACGCGCACGCGGTCGGTTCGGAAGCGCCCCGAATGTCGGAGGGTTTCGCTACTGTCCCTGCCATGCGGTTCCTGCACACCTCTGACTGGCACCTCGGGCGGTCGCTCCACCGGGCCGATCTGAGAGAAGCGCAAGCGGCATTCCTCGACCACCTCGTCGAAACGGTGACCGCCGAGCGCGTCGACGCCGTGCTCGTCGCGGGCGACGTCTACGACCGGGCCATCCCGCCGGTGGATTCGGTCGCTGCCTACGAGGACGTTCTCGTCCGGCTCCGCGCGGCAGGCGCCCGGGTGATCTTGATCAGCGGCAATCACGATTCCGCCCGGCGGCTCGGGGTCAACAGCGCGCTCGTCGACGCGGCGGGCGTCCACCTGCGGACCCGGCCGGGCAAGCTGGCCGAGCCGGTCATCCTGCGGGACGAGCATGGCTCGGTCGCCGTCTACGGCGTGCCGTACCTGGAGCCCGCCGTCGGCCTGCCGCAGGACGGCCACGCCGCGGCCGGTCAGGCCGGCTCACCCGCCGCGGACGACGCCAGCGACACCGGCGCAGGCCACGAGACGCCGCGCCAGCGCAGCCATGCGTCCGTCCTCGGCGAGGCGACGGCCCGTATCCGGGCCGACGCGGCGGCCCGGGGCATGACCCGCACCGCGGTGATCGCGCACGCGTGGGTGGCGGCCGGGGGCACCGACGAGGAGCGGAAGGACGCCGCGGCGCGGCAGCAGAGCGGCTCCGAGCGGGATATCTCGGTCGGCGGCATCGGCTACGTGCCGGCCGCGCTGTTCGACGGGTTCAGTTACGTCGCACTCGGCCACCTGCACGGCCAGCAGGCCCTGACCGAGCAGATGCGATACAGCGGCTCGCCGCTGCCCTACTCCTTCTCGGAGAAGCACCACAAGAAGGGCAGCTGGCTCGTCGAGGTCGGCATCGACGGCAAAACCAGGGTCGAGCGGGTCCCGGCCCCGGTCTACCGGCGGCTGGCCGAGCTCACCGGCCGCATCGACGACCTGCTCACGTCGGCCGACCACGCCGGCCATGAGAACGACTTCCTCGCCGTCACGCTCACGGACACAGCCCGCCCGGATGCGGCGATGGACCGGCTCCGCCGCCGGTTCCCGCACGTCCTCACGCTTGAGTTCAAGCCCGAGGGGGCCACCCCGGACCAGCGCAGCTACCGTGAGCGGGTCAAGGGCCGCGACGACCTCTCGGTCGCCGCCGAGTTCGTCAGGCACGTGCGGAACACCGAGGCGAGCCAATCTGAGCGCGAGCTACTCGAGACCGCGTTCGCCGCGGCCAGGGACAGCGCCAACGACACAAGCGAGGGAGACCGCTGATGCGCCCGCATCGGCTCCGCGTTCAGGCCTTCGGTGCGTTCGCCGGGACCGAGCAGGTCTCCTTCGACGACCTTGAGGGTCTGTTCCTGCTGCACGGCGAGACCGGTGCGGGCAAGACGACGTTGCTCGACGCGATCGCGTTCGCTCTGTACGGCCGGGTGCCGGGGGAGCGGGGCGCCGCCAAGCGGCTTCGCTCCGACCACGCTGCCCCGGGCCTGACCACCGAGGTGGAGCTTGAGGCCACGATCGGCGGCCGCCGCCTGCGGATCACCCGCAAGCCGGAGCAGGACCGCCCGAAGAAGGCGGGTGCGGGCTTCACCAAGGAGCAGGCCGCCGTCCGGGTGGACGAGCAGTCAGCGTCCGGCGGTTGGGAGAACAAATCCACCCGCGTCGTCGAGGCGGACCAGGAGATCAGGGATCTCATGGGCATGTCGGCCGAGCAGTTCTTCCAGGTCGTCCTCCTTCCGCAGGGACAGTTCGCCCAGTTCCTGCAGGCCAAGGCACAGGAGAAGGAGGAACTGCTCCGCAAGCTCTTCAGCACCGATCGTTTCCGCCGGGTCGAGGACTGGCTGGCCGAGCGCCGCCGCGCCACCGAGAAGGAATCCGCCGCCGCCGCCGAGTCACTCAACTTTCTGGTAGCCCGGCTAGCGCAGGCCGCCCGCGTCCCCGTCCCTGACTCCGCCGCGGCCGCGGCCGATCTCCCGGCGCTGGCAAGCGACCCAGTTCCGTGGCAGTCGGCCTGGGCGTCGGGCCTGACAGCGAACGCCATGGCGGCCAGCGACCTTGCCGCCGGCTTGATGGCCGAGCGGAAGCGTGAGCTGGACGAGAAGCTCGGGGCGCAGCGGGCCGCCGGGCAACTCGCCGACCGCCAGCGCCGCCGCCGCGACGCCCTCCGCAGGCACGAGGAGCTGCGGGCCTCCGCCGCTGGCATCGAACGGCTCGGCGCCGAGGCCGACGAGGCCGAGCGGGCCGCCAAGGTCGCGCCCGTTCTGGACGTGGCCGACCGTGCGGCCGACACGGCGCAGCAGGCTCACCGGGCCGAAGTAGCGGCCCGCGCGGCCATCCCCGCCGCAGCCGCCTCGCCGCGCCCCGCGAGCGAGTCAAGCTCAGTTGGCACGCTGCCGGCGCCGGGAGACGATCTGGAAGCCTTGCGGTCGGCCAGCGCTCACGTGCTAAGGGCGGCCGCGCAGGCTCAGCAGTCCCACGTCGGCCATCTCGAGGCCTTGCGCGCCGTCGAGCGGCAGGCCGCCACCGAGGATGAGGCGTCAGCGGATGCTCGTGCCCGCGCGGCGGCGATCGAAGCCACGCTGGCCGAATCCAGGGCCATGGCAGATCGCCGTAGCCGGGCACGCCCGCAAACTGAGCGAGCTCGCGATGCGGCCAGCGAGGCGGCCGCCGAGTTGCCCACGGCAAAGGCCTCAGCGGACGCTGCCCGTCGCCTGGCAAGCGACTCCGCCGCATTGGTCAAGGATCGCGCGAACCGAGACCGGCTGCACGAGGCGCACGTGGCCGCGCGTGAGCAGGCAGTCGATTTGCATGCGGCGGCCCTGCGAATCCGCGGGGCGCGCATCGACGGCATGAGTGCGGAGCTGGCCTCGAACCTTTTCCCCGGCCACGAGTGCCCGGTCTGCGGCTCGACCGACCACCCAAACCCCAAGGAGCCGACCTTCCCGCTCGTCAGCCGCGATGAGGAGGACGCGGCCAACGCGCTTGCCGACCAGGCCGCCGCCGCGGCGGACAAGGCCGGCCGGGAAGTGGCGGCCGTCGAGGCGCGCATCGGTGATCTCGCGCAACGGCTGGCGGGGGCAGGCGGAGAGGCGGACGCCGCCCAGGCTGACCCGCTGACAGCCGCGCTGCTGGCGGCCACGGAGACTCTCGCCGATGCCGCCCGCCGGGCAGCGGCGGAGGCGGAACGGCTCGAAGCCGATGCCGCGCGCCTCAAGACGCAGGCGGCCGCTCTGCCCACCCGCCAGCGCGACCTGGAAACTCTCGACGATGCCATCGCCGAGGACAACATCAGGCTCACCGAGCTCACCGAGCAGCGGACGGCCGAGCTTGACAAGGCGGCGGCCGCCGCCAAGCGCGCGCAGGAGCACCGCGCGGACCTGAGCGCTCAGCTCGGTGGCGCCCTTGACCTGGACGCCGCCATCGGTGCTGCCCGCGGCCTGGCCGGCGCCCTGGCCAAGGCGGCCGATGCCGCCGACGACACCGCCCGTACCGACGCCGAGGCGCGGGACGCGATCGAGCGCGCGGTGCGCGCCGCCGCCGAGGAGGGCTTCGCGACGACCGCCGCGGCCAAGGCCGCCGCCCGCGATGCCCGGTGGCGCCGCGCCACCGCCGACCAGCTCTCCGCCCACGATGTGGAGACCAAGTCAGTGGCCGGCCTGCTCGCCGACCCGGACCTGGACGTCACCCTGGATCCGGCCGCCCCGGTCGCCGAGACCACCGCGGCAGCCGAGGCCGCGCAGCTTGCGCACAGCGCCGCGACCGGCGCGCACGCCACCGCCAGGCAGACCGCCGACGAGCTGGCCAAGCTCAGGCCGCTGCTTGCGGACAGGCTGGCCGCCCTCGCCCCGCTCGTACAGCGCGCCGACCAGATCCGCCAGCTAGCGGACCTCGCCAACGGGCAGGGCGCGAACCAGTACAAGATGACCCTGTCCAGCTTCGTGCTGGCCGCCCGCCTGGAAGAGGTCGCCGCGGCCGCCAGCCAGCGGCTGCGCACGATGACCGGAGGCCGCTACAGCCTGGCCCACTCCGACGCGAGGAGAGGTAACAGCCGGGCCGGCCTGTCCCTGCTCGCCTGTGACTCCTGGACTGGCGTTGACCGGGACACCGCCACCCTCTCCGGCGGCGAGACGTTCCTGGCCAGCCTCTCCCTCGCGCTCGGCCTGGCCGATGTGGTCACCGCCGAGGCGGCGGGCACCCCGATGGAGGCGCTCTTCGTCGACGAAGGCTTCGGCACCCTGGACGAGGAGACCCTGGACGAGGTGATGAACGTTCTTGACGGCCTCCGGGCCGGCGGCCGGATCGTCGGCATCGTCAGCCACGTGACCGAACTCCGGCAGCGGATTCCCGCCCAGGTCCACGTGGCCAAGGGCCGTCACGGCAGCCACGTCACGGTCACAGCTGTCTAGCTTGCCCGTCGCCCCCTCCGTAGTGCTCTCGTTCCTCCCGCAGCCAGACACCATTCCGCCACCATCAAGCCACTAATTCGAGGGCATTTTCGTGCATTATGTCCGCATATGCAGAGTTATCGAAACGTGATGTTAACAACTTGGTCCGGTTGACCTTCGAATACTCGGGAAAATCTCGGCACGGGTCTCGTGCAATCACGGGCCTCGGATTACGATCGGGCTTTGTAGCAAACGAACTCCTGACTAAACCGCCTGGGGGACGGCGGACTGGGGCGTCAGGCGACGAAACAGGTATGAGGGGGTTCCGGCATGTCGGTTCCTGCTGTCCGGCGGATCGTCGTTGGAGTCGATGGTTCCGCCGAGTCCGCTGATGCGCTCCGCTGGGCCTGCCGAGAGGCTTCCCTGCGCGGTGCGGAGGTGCACGCGGTGCACGTGCGGGAGGCGAACTGCCACAGCCTCGCAAGCTATGCCGCGGCCGCCTCGCCTAGCGCCGAGGACGACGTCGAAGAGATGTGGCGCTCGGTCCTGCGGGACCAGGGCGGCGCGGTACAGATCCGCACCGAGGTCGTCGAGGGTCTGGCTCCGCGGGTGCTGCTCGACCGCTGCGCGGACGCGGACATGCTGGTCCTCGGGACCGCCAGCGACGTGCCGGGCGCTTCCCGTTCGGCCGGCCCGGTGATCCGCGCGTGCCTGCGCCGGGCACAGTGCCCGGTCGTCGTCATCAGCGCCGCCCAGGATCAGATCCCGCGCCACGAGCCTCCGCTCCGCCCGGCCGACGTGCGCGTCGCCGTGTCGGCCGGCGTCGGCGGGCCGGTGCACGCCGGCGTCTTAGCACCACGGGTGCAGCGGGGAGGCACAGCCTCCACGGCAGGCCGTTAGCCGGGCGTAAGGTATTGGCCATGGAATCGTCCGGCACCGAATCACCCGCGGCGGAAGCGCCGGTTTTCACGGACAGCCAGGAAGAGTCCCGCTACGAGATGCATGTCCAGGGGGAGCTCGCGGGCTTCGTCACCTACCACCGCAATGGCCAGGCGATCAGCCTGCAGCACACGGAGGTAGAGCCTGCCTTCCAGGGCGCGCACCTCGCGACGCACTTGGCCAGGTTCATCCTCGACGACGCGCGCAAGCGCGACCTTGCCGTGCTGCCCTTCTGTCCCTACATCAGCTCCTGGATCAAGAAGCACCCGGATTACACAGACTTGGTCCCGGAGGGCCGTCGCGCCGAGTTCGGCCTGGCGTGACCGGAACAGGTCAATAAGCGGCGGTTATCGATTCTCTCAGACATTAGCGGAGGCGATGTTGACCCGGGTATGGCTGCCCGACTCACCGGAAGCGTTCGGCGGCCTGCCCGCTGGCATCGAGGCGGACGTGTGGAAGGGCGGTGACGACTTCCCGCCGACCGCGGACGAGGTCGAGTATGTCGTTCTGCCATTCGGCGTAAAGCCCGAAATAGTACGAAAAATCGGGACGCTGCCCCACCTCAAGACCGTGCAGATCCTCTCGGCCGGCGCCGACAACATCCTCCCCTACGTCCCCGCCCACATCACGCTCTGCAACGCCAGGGGTGCGCACACCCCGGCCACCGCCGAGTGGACAGTCGGCGCGATCATCGCCAGCCTCCGGGATTTCCCCCGGTTCGCCGCCGCCCAGCTGGCCGGGCACTGGGAGCCGGGGCAGACCGATTCGGTCATGGGCAAGCGCGTGCTGATCGTCGGCTACGGCTCCATCGGCCAGGCGGTCGAAAGCCGCCTGGGCGGCTGGGAGGTCACCATCGACCGGGTCGCGCGGCACGCCCGTGACGGCGTGCAGGCGATGGACGAGCTGCCAAGGCTGCTGCCGAACGCGGATGTGGTGGTCATCCTCGTCCCGGTCACCGAGGAGACGAAACAGCTGGTCAACGCCGAGTTCCTCAAGACCATGAAGGACGGCGCGCTGCTCGTCAACGCCGCCAGGGGAGTCATCGTGGACACCGGCGCGCTGCTGGCCGAGCTGACCAGCGGCCGGCTCAGGGCCGCGCTCGACGTCACCGACCCGGAGCCGCTGCCGGACGGCCACCCGCTCTGGTCGGCGCCCGGCCTGCTGCTCACGCCGCACGTCGGCGGCGCGATCCGCGCCTCCCGCGAGCGCGCCTACAGCGTTGTCACCGCCCAGCTCGCCCGGCTCGCCGCCGGTGAGCCGCTGCTGAACGTCATCGGCCCGGACGGATATTAGACCCGGACGGATACTGGAAGAGCGAGGACAACACCCGCGGCGAACGGACGGTGGCTTCCGCTGGCGGCCCGCACGGCCAGGCACTCCGAGCCCCAAACGGTAACGCCTGGTGAGCGGTCGGCCCGGCAAACACTAGCCACGGGGGGTATGCCCGGCGGGGTTGCCGCTTACCATAGGGAACATGACGCGACCCTCCGGCGAAGCCGAGCTCCGGCCGGTGCTCGTCACCGTGGATGATGACCCAAGCGTGTCCCGCGCGGTCGCCCGCGACCTGCGCAGGCGGTACGCCGAGCGGAACAGGATTGTGCGCGCAGAGTCGGGTGAGGAGGCCCTGGAAGCGCTGCGGCAGATGAAGCTGCGCGGCGAACAGGTCGCCATCCTGCTGGCGGACTACCGGATGCCCGGCCTGAACGGAATCGAGTTCCTTGAGCGGGCGATGGACGTTTACCCGTACGCGCGGCGAGTGCTGCTGACCGCCTACGCGGACACCAGCGCGGCGATCGACGCGATCAACATCGTGGACGTGGACCACTACCTGCTCAAGCCCTGGGACCCGCCCGAGGAGAAGCTCTACCCGGTCATCGACGACCTGCTGCGGGCCTGGCAGCGGGACGAGCGCAAGCCGGTCAGGGTGGCCAAGCTGGTGGGCCACCGCTGGTCGGCGCCCTCCACCGACCTGCGGGACTTCCTCGCGCGCAACCAGGTGGCGTACCGCTGGTACGCGGCCGACACCGACGAGGGCAAGCGGCTGCTGGCCGCGGCCGGCACCGACGACAAGCACATCCCGGTGCTGATCACCGCCGAGGGCGAGCCGATGATCGCGCCCTCGCACGCCGAGGTGGCGGCCCGGGTCGGCCTGGCGACCACGCCCGAGCGCGAGTTCTACGACCTGGTCGTGGTGGGCGGCGGGCCGGCCGGGCTCGGCGCGGCGGTCTACGGCGCCTCCGAGGGGCTGAGCACTGTACTGGTGGAGAAGTACGCCACCGGCGGGCAGGCCGGGCAGTCCTCCCGGATCGAGAACTACCTGGGCTTCCCCGACGGCGTGTCCGGCGGCCAGCTCACCGACCGGGCACGGCGGCAAGCGGTCAAGTTCCGCGCCGAGCTGCTGACGACCAGCGAGGCGGCCGGCCTTGAGGTGAACGGCCCGGCCCGGACGATCCGGCTCAGCGACGGCCGGGCGATCGACGCCAAGGCGATCATCCTCGCCACCGGCGTCTCCTACCGGCAGCTCAACGCCCCCGGCTGCACCGAGATGACGGGCGCGGGCGTCTACTACGGCGCGGCGCTGAGCGAGGCGGAGGAGTGCAAGGACCAGGACGTGTTCGTGGTCGGCGGCGCCAACTCGGCCGGGCAGGCGGCGGTCTACCTGTCGAAGTTCGCCAGGTCGGTGACCATGCTGGTGCGCGCTCACTCGCTCGAGGAGTCGATGTCGTACTACCTCATCCAGCAGCTCGCCGGCATACCGAACATCTCCGTGCGCAGCTGCACCGAGGTGTCGGAGGTGTACGGCGACGGGCATCTTGAGCGCCTCGAGCTCCGTGACCTGGCCGCCGGGACCACAGAAATAGTCGATGCCGGGCAGCTGTTCATCTTTATCGGGGCGGCGCCGCGGACCAACTGGCTCGACGGCGTGGTGGCCAGGGACAAGCACGGTTTCGTCCTTTCCGGTCCCGACATCGCGGAACAACTCAATCGGGATGGCCAAGACGACCAGAACGACCACGGCAGCTGGCCGCTTGACCGCCAGCCCTACCACCTGGAGACCAGCGTGCCCGGTGTGTTCGCGGTCGGCGACGTGCGCGCCGAGTCCGCCAAGCGGGTCGCGTCGGCCGTGGGTGAGGGCGCCATGGCAGTCATGCTCGTGCACCGCTACCTGGAGACCCTCTAAACGAGACCCGATAACAAGACCCGGTAACGGGAGGAGGCCCCAGTGACCACGGATAACCCGGTGATGTCGGTGTGCGACCCGGAAGAGCTGCGCACGCTATTCCTGTTCGAGAAGCTGACCGACGACCAGCTCGCGCGGCTCTGCCAGGAAGGCCACGTGGAAACGTTCGCGGCCGGCCCCGTCTTCGCCGAGGGCGACCCCGCGAGCTGCCTCTACGTGCTGATCGAGGGGACCGTGGTGACCACGCGGCGGGTCGGCGGTGACGACATTGAGGTGGCAAGGACCAGCCAGCGGGGCGTCTACAGCGGCGCCTACACGGCCTACCTGGGCGACCGGGTGCCGCAGATCTACCAGAACTCGATGCGGGTCACCGAGCCGTCCCGGTTCTACGTCCTTGGGGCGGAGTGCTTCGAGCAGATCATGGCCGAGTGGTTCCCGATGGCGGTGCACCTGCTCGAGGGGCTGTTCATCGGCGGCCAGCGGACTCGCGAGGCGGTCGGCCAGCGGGAGCGGCTGCTCGCGCTCGGCTCGCTCACCGCCGGGCTGACCCACGAGCTCAACAACCCGGCCGCCGCGGCCGTCCGCGCGACGGCGGCGCTGCGCGAGCGGGTCGCGGGGATGCGCGGCAAGCTCCGCCTGCTGGCCGGCGGCAAGTTCGAGCGGGCCAGCCTGGAGTCGATCATCGAGCTGCAGCAGCGTGCGGCCGAGCAGGTCGCCAAGGCGCCGAAGCTCGACCCGCTGGAGGCCTCCGACCGGGAGGACCAGCTCTCCGACTGGCTGGATGACCACGAGGTCCGTGACGGCTGGCAGATCGCCCCGGTCTTCGTGCAGGCAGGCATCGACACCGAGTGGCTCGAGCGGGTGCTTGACACGGTCGGCCCGCAGATGCTCGAGCCAACGCTGCGCTGGCTGAACTACACGGTCGAGACCGAGCTGCTGATGGACGAGATCGAGGATTCCACGACACGGGTCTCCACGCTGGTCGGCGCGGCTAAGCAGTACTCGCAGCTGGACCGGGCCCCGTTCCAGGTGGTGGACGTCAAGGACCTGCTCACCTCCACCCTGCTCATGCTGTCGGTGAAGCTCAAGGGCATCACGGTGAAGAAGGAGTTCGATCCCGACCTGCCCAAGATCCCCGCCTACGCCGGAGAGCTCAACCAGGTCTGGACGAACCTGATTGACAACGCCGCCCAGGCGATGCACGGGACGGGCACGCTCACCATCCGCACTGCCCGGGAGGACGACTGCGTCCTGGTCGAGATCGGCGACACCGGCCCCGGCATCCCCGCGGCCATCCAGCAGCGGATCTTCGAGCCGTTCTTCACCACCAAGCCGGTCGGCGAGGGCACCGGCCTTGGCCTGGACATCGCCTGGCGGATCGTGGTCAACAAGCACCACGGCGACCTGCGGGTCGAGTCCGTTCCCGGTGATACTCGTTTCCAAGTCAGGCTGCCGATCCAGGCGGCTCCGCATGGGGAGGCTAAATGACAGACATCAAGGGCGTCGACCCGGCCGTGCCGCCAAGCGGCAACGGCTGCGTGGAGTGCGACGCGGACGGCGGCTGGTGGTTCCACCTGCGCCGCTGCGCCCAGTGCGGGCACATCGGCTGCTGTGACAACTCGCCGCAGCAGCACGCCACCCGGCACTTCCGGGAGACCGGTCACCCGGTGATCCGCTCCTTCGAGCCGGGCGAGGAGTGGTTCTGGTCCTACCCGGAAGAGGACTTCTACGAGACCGGCCCGGCGCTGGCGGGCGCGGAGCACCACCCCAAGGACCAGCCGACTCCCGGCCCGGCGGGCCGTGTCCCGCACGACTGGCGGACCAGGCTGCACCCGTAAGGCCGATCAGGTGAACACGATCTCCCGAGGTTTCCATGGCCGCGGGCGGGAGGAGGCCAGGCTCCCGCCCGGGCAGTACCTTGAGCACAGTTTCCCAGTCCTGCAGGCGGGCCCGACGCCGTCGGTGCGCACCGCGACCTGGACGTTCACCATCACCACGGAGACCGGGGACACCCGCCGCTGGGACTGGAAGCAGTTCACGGCGCTGCCGCCGGTGGACATCACGGTGGACATCCACTGCGTCACCCAATGGTCCAAGCTAGCCACCAACTGGCGCGGCGTCTCCCTGGACACGCTCCTTGACGGCGTGACGACCGAGGCCGGCTACGCGATGGCCAGGTCCTACGGCGGCTACACGACCAACCTGCCGCTGTCTGACCTGCGCGACGGCCAGGCCTGGATTGCCTATTCCTACGACGGCAAGCCGCTGCGTGATGAACACGGCGGCCCGGCCCGGCTCCTCGTCCCGCACCTGTACTTCTGGAAGTCGGCCAAGTGGGTCACCGGCATCGACTTGATGCTCAAGGACTCCCGCGGCTTCTGGGAGCAACTCGGCTACCACGACTACGGAGACCCGTGGCGCGAGCAGCGGTACCAGGGCGACTGAACTGGCGCGTCGCCACTATCAAGGCGACCTCCGACGAGACCGCGACCGCCCGCACGCTTGTCCTCGACGTCCCCGGCTGGCCCGGCCACCTGCCCGGTCAGCACGTGGACACCAGACTGACGGCCGAGGACGGGTACTCCACCCAACGTTCCTATTCGGTCGCCGCTGCCCCCGAGGAAGGCCGGCTGGAGCTCACCATCCAGCGCCTGGACGACGGCGAGGTCTCGCCGTACCTGGCGGGGGTCGCGGAGCCGGGCGACCAGTTCGACGTCAAGGGCCCGATCGGCGGCTGGTTCACCTGGTCACCGGAGCCCGGGTCCGTCCGCCCGCTGCTGCTGCTGGCCGGCGGTTCGGGCATCGTACCCCTGATGTCCATGATCCGCGCTCACGGCGCGGCGCAAAGCCAGGTCCCGGTCGCGCTGATCTACTCGGCCCGCTCGCCCGCCGACGTCATTTACGCTCACGAGTTGTCTGAACGGACCGTGGCTTCGCCCCTCAACCTCACGCTCCTCTACACCCGCTCAGCCCACCGGGGCGTGCCCCCCGGCCGCATCAACGCGGCGGTCATCGCCGCGTCGGCCTTTCCCCCGGCGGCCGCCCCCGCGATCTACGTCTGCGGCCCCTCCGGCTTCGTCGAGGCCGCGACCTCGCTCCTGGTCGACGCCGGGCACCGGCCGGCGTCGATCAAAACCGAGCGCTTCGGCGCCACTGTGTTTTCCTCGCTCGCCTCCGGGCGCCTTTAGCCCCTGTCCTCTCCCTCGTCGCTCGGTCGCTGCGCTCCCTCCTTCCTCAGTCCGAGGACAGGGGCGCGCCCTTCGGCTCGCGGGAGGACGTGCGGGTGTCGGTCAGGGGTAGATCTGCTCGAGGTACTGGGCCACGCCGTCGTCGTCGTTGGAGCCGATCACGTGGGTGGCGGCGGCCAGCACCTCGGGATGGGCGTTGGCGACGGCGCACGAGGTGCCGGCCCAGTTGAGCAGCGGCAGGTCGTTGGGCATGTCCCCGAACGCGAGGACCGATTCCGGCCCGATCCCGAGATCGGCGGCGAGTTCGGCGACCACCGACGCCTTGGACACACCCAGGGCGGCGGCCTCGATGAGTCCTTTGCCGTTGGAGTGCGTGACGCTGACCAGGCCGCCGATCGCGGGCAGGGCGAGCGCGAGCAGGTCGTCGCAGTTGTAGCCCATATGCCGGCCGAGCAGTTTCGACGCGGGCCGGGAGAACAGCAGCGCATCACCGGGACGTGGCATGGTCTGGTTGACGTCCCAGTTAATCGCGAGGAAGAGCTCGTCGGCGGCGCGCCCGTCGGGGTACTCGACCGCGATCCCGATGCCAGGCACGGCGGCGCGCAGCGCGGTGGCGGCGGCAGCGAGTACCGGTGCCGGGATCATGTGCCGTGAGGTGACCGCCTCGGTCCGCATGTCGTAGGCCAGCGCGCCATTCGCGCAGATGGCCGTCCCCACGTGCCCGAACATCGACGCGATGTCCCGCATTACCCGCGGCGGCCGCCCGGTGACGAGTACGAACCGCGCCCCGGCCGCCTCAACCCGGGCGAACGCGGCGACGGTCCGATCTGAGATCGTCCCGTCCTTGCGGACGATCGTCCCATCTAGATCGGTCGCCACCAGCAGCGGATAGTCACCCACAAACTATGAGCCTAATCGCCCGCGGCCGCCTGGTGACCCCTCAGACGTCTCCGGCTTCAGCGGACGCCCCTGGGGCGGAACTGGACGCTGATCCGCGGCCCGACCGGCCGGGCCGATTTGGGCACGCCGTGCTCCCAGGTCCGCTGGCAGCTGCCGCCCATCACGATCAGGTCCCCGTGCCCGAGGCTGTAGCGCAGCGTCTCCCCGGCTCCGCCCCGGCGCGGGCGGAGCAGCAGCGGCCGCGCCTCGCCCAGGGACACGATCGCGACCATGGTGTCCTCGGTCGAGCCGCGCCCGATCGTGTCGCCGTGCAAGGCGACGCTGTCCCGGCCGTCCCGGTAGAAGCACAGCCCGGCCGTAGTGAAAGCCTCGCCCAGCTCGGCCCGGTAGTGCGCGTTGAGCGCGTCCCGGCAGGCGTCGAGCACCCGGTCAGGCAGGGCGGCGTCCTCGCCGTAGAAGCACAGCAGCCGGGGCACGTCGACCGTGCGGTCGTACATCCGCCGCCGCTCCGCCCGCCACGGCACCCGCTCGGCCAGCCGCCCGAACAGCGCCGCCGACCCCGCCAGCCACCCGCGTTGCACGTCGATCCAGGCACCGTCACTCAGCGGCACCCGCTGCGGATGCAGTTTCCCGGCGACAGGCTCATCCCCGAAGTCAAGCAGTGAATCCTGTACAGCGACACTCATGCGAACATGCTATCGCAAAGATCAAATGCGCGTTCGAGCGACTGGGGCCGGCCGGATTACAGGATCAAGCCATCGCCCTGCCAAGCAGCGGCCGGTGCCGAATAGCGCCCTCGCATGGGACCTTCTGCCCTGGCCGGAAGGGCCGGGCCGCGAGACGGTGAAGCGATAAGCACCGGACGAAACCGGGGCCTGACCCGGCGGCCTGAAAGGACGTGACGAGATCATGGATCTGCAAACGCGGTATCTCGGGCTCACCCTGCGCAGCCCGCTGGTCGCCTCGGCCGGACCGCTGACCGGCTCGCTCGGAGGCATTACGAGGCTCGCGGAGGCGGGCGTCGGCGCGGTCGTGCTGCCCTCGCTGTTCGAGGAGCAGGTCTGGGCCGCGTCCGAACGCGATCGGCGCCTCGCCGGTGACGGCGCGGAGAGCCACAGTGAGGCCCTGGACTACTTTCTCGACTCCGGCAGCTTGGGCCGGGGGGACTGGCCGCACCGGTATCTGGCTCTGATCAAGCGGGCCGTCGCTGAGGTGGACATCCCGGTGATCGCGTCGCTGAACGGTGTTTCGGCCGGCGGCTGGACGGACTTCGCGTCCGCGATGCAGGCGGCGGGCGCGTCAGCGATCGAGCTGAACATCTACTACCTGCCGGGCGAAGCCCTGATTCCGGCGCGGGACGCCGAGCGCCGCTACATCGAGATCCTCACCACGGTCAAGGCGGCGGTCTCGGTCCCGGTCGCGGTGAAGCTGTCGCCGTACTTCAGCTCGCTCGGCGAGATGGCCACCATGCTCGACCGCGCGGGCGCCGACGGCCTGGTGCTGTTCAACCGGTTCCTGCAGACCGACATCGACCCGGAGACGTTCACGGTCTCCGCCGGGTTCCGGCTCTCGGTCCCGGCCGAGGCGGCGTTGTCGCGCGCCTGGATCAGCCGGCTGCACGGCTTGGTCCGCTGTTCGCTGGCGGCCTCGTCAGGTGTGGATTCGGCCGCCGACGTAGCTGCCTACCTGCTGGGCGGCGCGGACGTCGTGATGACGACATCGTCGCTGCTCCGGCACGGCCCGCTGCACGCCCGCGAACTGCTCGACGGCCTCGAAGACTGGATGGACCGCAAGGGCTTCAAGTCGCTGTCCGCCGTCCGCGGCCTGCTCGCCAAGGCACCAGAAGGCGAGCACGCCTACAGCCGGTCCGGCTACCTGAGCGCGATCGAACAGGCCACCCACGCCTATGGCGGCCCCGGCGCCCACCAGGGGCCCGTCTCCTAGGCCGCGGGGTCCCTCTCTTAGGGGGCCGCGGGCCCCTCTCCTGCAAGGGGGCCCGCAGGGCCTTCTCCTGCAAGGGGGCCCGCAGGGCCTTCACCTGCAAGGGCCGCAGGGTCCCCTCTCCAAGGGCCGGAGGGCACCCGTCACCAGGCCTGTTAATGGATGGACGAGTGGATGACAACCGGCGCGACGACCTTCCCGTCGACCTCGCTGAAGATGCCCGGGGCGTTCTGGAACTTGCCGCTGTGGTTGCCGCGCAATGCGGAGTACTCGATCTTCAGCGTCCCGGGGCCGCCGTCGACCACGTAGAAGATGGCGCCGCCGCCCTCGGGGGCGACGTTGCCGCTGATGGCGGTGCCGGAGATGGTCAGGTTGTAGGAGTTGCCGTCAGTGTAGATCGCGCCCCCGCTGCCGCCTCCCGCCGTGCCCGAACCAGCGGGATTCGCACCGAAGCCGGTCGCCTTGTTGTTGGTCATCAGGCTGTTGATGACGTAGAAGTTCGCGAACAGGCCGCTCAGTGCGGCGCCGTTGGAGCAGCTGTTGCCGGTGAAGGTGTCGTGGGTGATGTAGACCGGGGTCTTGGTGTACATGCCGAGCGCGCGAACCGCTCCGCCGCCGAGATCCGGACCGCTCTCGTAGCACCGGTTGTCGATGAACGCGGAGTTGACCACCTTGAGCTGCCCGCCGTGGTCGAAGATAGCGCCGCCGCCGTAATCCGACGTGGCGGTCTGCTTGACCGGCGAGTACGCGTTCACAAAGGAGATGTTCTGCACGACGAGCTGCGGCCACTGCTGCTCCCAGCAGTCGCTGGTTGTGTAGACCTGCTTCGGGTCGCAGGTGTTCATATAGAGGATCCGGATCTTGCCGCCGCCGCTCAAGGTGACCTTGCCGCCACCGTCGAGCACGACCTGGTGGCTCCTGTTCACCACCTTGGCGGTGGCCGTCATCTTGATCGTTACCGGCTTCGGCCCGCAGTCGAAGGTGATGATGCCGCCCTCGGCGACCGCCTTGACCACCGCGGCCGACGTGCACCCGGCCGGGGTGCCGCGCCCGATGACATGGTTCGGGTGTCTGGTGCTGACCGCCCGCGCGGCGGCCGGCACCGGCTGATGCCCAGCCGGGTTCCCGACAGCGGGAACGGCGGACGCCTCCGAGGCGACGACGGGAGAGGCGGGAGCACCGGACCCACGCGAGGCCACGGTGGGAGCACCGGACGCGTGCGAGGTGACGGTGGGAGCGGCGGACCCGTGCGAGGCCACTGTGGGTGCAGTGGACGCGTGCGAGACCACGGAGGACGCGCGCAAGGCGACGGCGCCAACGCCTGCTGTCGCACTGTTAGCTATCAAAGCCGCCGCAACGCCCGCGCTCGCAAGCCCGCCGATCACCACTGCGCCCACGCGCTTCGCCCGCATGACGCGCCATGGTAGTCCGTTCCGCAAAACCAGAAGATCAAAATCAACATCCGTCATATATCTAACGGACCATGGCTTCCAGCGCCTCCAGGCACCTCCGCCCCCGCCAGTCACCCCAACTCGGCCCCCACCGGCCACCCCAATCCGAACGCTCCTGGCCAGGAGAGTGATCGTGTGTCGTTCGGGTCGTATAGCGCCCATTAGTACACACGATGATTGTTTTAGGCAGAAATAGGCAGAAACAGGGCAGAACTCAGGCTGCGGAGCGTCTCAGGTCAGCTGGCTTACTGGGGCGGCGCTGCCCCGGGCGCCTGAGTCGCCTCCCTGGCAAGCGGGATTTATGCTGACCCGATGGCAATGAGCCCGGACGAGTTCTACGCGCACGCGATGCTGGCGGCCGATGGGGAGGGGCGGCTGCCGCTCTCCCGGATGAGCGGATGGGAGGTGTTCCCGTTCGAGCCCGACGGGCTGCGCGTGGTCCCGCTGGCGCCCCCCGAGCTCCCGGAGCCGCCACGGCTCGGGGAGGGCGGCCGGGAATGCCGGGCCTGCTTGGCCCGCCGGGCGGCGGTCTGGTCCGATGAGCATTGGCGGCTTGTGCAGCTCGGCTGGGAGCCGGGTGTCCCGCTGGTCCTGCTGCTGGAGACGATCGCCCACCACGACCTGGCCGACCTGCCCGATGACCTGGCGGCCGAGCTGGGCCTGCTCACCGTCCGCATCGCCCGGGCGGTCGAAGCGCTGCCGCACATCGCCCGCGCGCACGTCTCCCGCTGGGGCGACGGCTCGGCGCACCTGCACGTCTTCTTCTTCGCCCGCCCAGCCGGATTCGCCCAGCTGCGCGGCACTTGCCTGGCGCTCTGGGACGATCTGCTGCCCGCCGTCCCGGCCGCCCACCGCGACCGAGACGTTGCCGCCATCGCCAACGCCCTCGCCGCCCACGGCGGCCAGACCCACGCAACGGCAGCAAGCAGCTAGACGCTACTGCTGGGCCCCAGAGTGCGTCGCGGGACACCCAGGGACTGGCCGGGGCCAGCCGGAAATGACGGTAAACGCCCTATGCCGCGTTGCCGCTTAGCGGTAGTGGCGCGTGAGCTCATTGGCGTAGCTACGGCCGAGTTCCTGGCCGTGCCTGGCGATCCACTCCGACAGGCTGGTCGGGCCCGCCGCCGGCCCGTCGGAGTCGGCCAGGCCGTCCGCCATGGCCTGGTACTCCTCGCGGGTGAGCAGCACGTCGCGCAGCACGGCGCCGAGGGCGGCCGACAGGGGCGGGATCGCCCAGCCCGGCGCGGGCACCACCAGTGCGCGACTGCCGACCGCGGCCCTGATTGCCAGCACTATCTCCCGGAAGGTAGGTGACTCAGGCCCGACCGCGTCCACCGTGACCTCATCGGCGCGCCCGCCGAGCGAGACACAGAGCCGGGCCAGGTCATCAACGTGAATGGGGCGCACGTGGTAGGCGCCGCCGCCGCCGATGGCAAACACCGGCAACCGGCGCAGCAGCCACCCGATGTTGTTGAGCAGGACGCCGTTCCCGCCAAACAAGATGGCAGGCCGGGCGATAGCGTAGGGCACGCCGGCTTCCCGCAGGTGCGCCTCAACCGCGGCCTTGCCGCTGAAGTACGGGTACGGCGAGCCGATATCGGCGTGCGTAATCGAGACGTGCACGATGCGCTCGACGCCGGCCCGGGCCGCGGCCGCGAACAGGACGCGGCTGTTCGCGACCGCCGCCGCGTGGGTGGCGTCGCCGTGCGGGAACCGAACCCAGTAGGTGTTGTAGAGGGTGTGCGCGCCGCGCAGGTCGCGTTCCAGCCCGCCGGCATCGGTGAAGTCGAGCGGCCGCACGTCGATGGCGGCATCCCCGGACGAGGCGCGTCCCTGATGGCCGGTGAGCGTGCGCACCTGGTGCCCGGCGGCCCCCAGTTCACGCGCGATGGCCGCGCCCGAGTAGCCGAACGCGCCGGTTACCACGTCTGTCTGCATAATGCCTCCGGTCTCGCGGGCGGAGCGGGGGGAGCGGGCGGTGCGGGCGGTGCGGGCGGAGCCATAGTGAGCAGGGCCGCCAGCGGGCGGATCCGGTCAAGCAGGTCGCCCGCCGCACGGGCCCGGTCGAACAGGGCCAGGGCGCTGGCCCGGTCGCCATCGAGGTTGGCCAGCATTTCCAGCCCGAGAATGCCCGCCACGACTCCGTGCGCGACCTCGGCTGGCGGCACCAGCGAACCGAGCGGCGACGACGCCAGCACATCGCGCACCGCTGACTCCGCGAACGAACGCCACGGCGCGAGGCACGCGCTGACCCGCTCGCCAAGCCCCGGTACCGACTGCGCGCCGCTGATCATCTCGACCAGCACGGTCACATGGCCGGCGTCGAGATCCGCCTCGAACACCGACCGGGCGCCGTCGATGAGCTCGCCCAGTGTGCCGCTGTGATCAAGCAGTTCCCGGTAAGCGGCCATCCGCCGTGCGCTGACATCCTCAAGCGCGGCCATCAGAAGGTCGGGCACCGAGCCAAAGTGGTAGAAGATCAGCGCCTGGTTGCATCCGGCCTTGGCGGCGATCCGCCGGGCGCTGGCAGCGGCGAATCCCGACTCGCGCAGCGTGGCGATGGCCGCCGCGATGAGCGCGTCCCGCGTCTCCCGCACCAGCCGCCCCTTCCACAGACGCGATTTGAGCAATCGTTTTAAGCGATCGCTCAAATCGTACGCCATGCCAAGGCGCGCGGGAAGAGCCAAGGCGGCTCCGGTGGGCATCGCGTTGCCGAGTGGCCCGGCGCTCGCGCGATAGGCGCAGAACGAGGAGAACGGGCGTCGACGACGCTCAGGATCACGCGGAAGACGGGCTTCGGCATCGAGCTCCGGGCGGGGCGTTACGCCAGCCTCGTCCGTTCCGCCAGCCTCGTCCGTTCCGTCGACGTGGCCGACGGAGACGTTGCCGGGTTCCGCTCTCGCGCGGCCGTCGTCTGGACACGGGAGACCGTGTCCTGTGACAAGCCTGACCCGGCGATCGCGCTCATCCCTGAATGATCGCGCGGTCGTGGTCCGGAACAATTAACGGGCCAGACCGCGCGACTTACTGAGATACTTTGCGACTTATTAAGATTCGTGTGAACCCGGAAAACCACGACGGCGGGTCTCCGCGCTGAGGGCGCGGAGACCCGCCGCCGGCTAGGTCTTCGTCAGAGGGCCCGCACCTGCGCGGCCTGCGGACCCTTCGGCCCCTGGGTCACGCTGTACTCGACCTTCTGGTTTTCCTCGAGGCTGCGGTACCCGTTCGCCTCGATCGCGGAGAAGTGAACGAAGACGTC
>JBEKEK010000109.1:0-26203 GCA_050013875.1 Trebonia sp.
CAGTGGTCGGTCGAAACGACCGCCAGGTCGTCGGTGCGCAACCCACGCCACAGGTCGCGGGCGTGCGACTGGTGCTTACTGCGCAGCGGCGTCGAGCAGACCCACTTGGCCCCCTCAAAGCCTGGCGCGCCGAGCTGGTCCTCGAGCGTGAGGTACAGGTACTGCGGGCAGGTCTCGGCGAACACGTTGGCTCCCCGCGAGCGGGCCGCGCTGACCTCGGCCAGTGCCTCGGAGGCGGACATGTGCACGATGTAGAGCGGTGTGCCGCCGGCCGCCTCGGCCAGCGCGATGGCTCGGTGGGTGGCCTCCGCTTCCAGCACCGCGGGACGGGTGAGCCCGTGGTAGAGCGGGCCGGCGTCGCCGCGCGCCACCGCCTGCGCGGCGAGCACGTCGATCGCGATCCCGTTCTCGGCGTGCATCATGATCATCGCGCCGTTGCCCGACGCTTGCTGCATCGCCCGCAGGATCTGCCCGTCATCGCTGTAGTAGACGCCCGGATAGGCCATGAACAGCTTGAAGCTGGTCACGCCCTCGTGATCGACCAGGTGATCCATGGCCTTGAGCGCGTCGTCGTCGACGCCGCCGAGGATCATGTGGAAACCGTAGTCAACCGCGCAGTTGCCCGCGGCCTTCTGGTGCCAGCGGTCCAGGCACTCCGGCACCGCCTGCCCCGGGGTCTGGATGGCGAAGTCAATGATCGTCGTGGTGCCGCCCCAGGCGGCCGCGGCCGTGCCAGTCGCGAACGTGTCGCTCGCGGTGGTGCCGCCGAAGGGCATTTCCATGTGGGTATGCGCGTCGATCCCGCCAGGGATCACGTAGCAGCCGGCCGCGTCGATGACCTCGTCGGCGGCGATCTCCGAGGCCAGTGAAGGCGACAGCACGGCCGTGATCGTCTCGCCGTCGACCAGCACGTCGGCGGAGTGCGGCCCGGTCGCGTTCACGACGGTCCCGCCCTTGATTAGGGTGCGCACGGGTCTACCTCCTCCGAACGGGCGGGCGTTACGGCCGGGTCAGGTCGCCGTAGGCGTCGGGACGGCGGTCCCGGTAGAACGCCCACGTGTTGCGCACCTGGTCGATGAGGCTGAGATCGAGGTCGCGGATGATCAGGTCGCTCTTGTCGCGGGCGCCCGCGTCGCCGACCAGCTGCCCGCGCGGGTCGACGAAGTATGAGGTGCCGTAGAAGTCGTCGTCACCGAGCTCTTCGGTGCCGACCCGGTTGATTGCTCCGATGAAGTACTCGTTGGCGACCGCTGCGGCCGGCTGCTCAAGCTGCCACAGGTAGTTCGACAGCCCGGCGCTGGTCGCGCTCGGGTTGAACACGATCTGCGCGCCGTTGAGGCCGAGGGCGCGCCAGCCCTCGGGGAAGTGCCGGTCGTAGCAGATGTACACGCCGACCTTGCCGACTGCGGTGTCGAACACTGGGTAGCCGGAGTTGCCCGGCCGGAAGTAGAACTTCTCCCAGAACCCCGGCAGGTTGGGGATGTGGTGCTTGCGGTACTTGCCCAGGTAGGTCCCGTCGGCGTCGATCACCGCGGCCGTGTTGTACAGCACGCCCGGCTGCTCCTGCTCGTACACCGGCAGCACGATGACTAGGCCAAGCTCGGCCGCCAGGCGGGCGAACCGCTCGGTGGTGGGGCCCGGCACCGACTCGGCGTACTCGTAGAACTCCGCGTCCTGCACCTGGCAGAAGTACGGGCCGTAGAAGAGCTCCTGGAAGCAGATCACCTGGGCGCCCTCGATCGCGGCGAGCCGTGCCTGTTCCTCGTGGCGGGAGATCATGCTTTCCTTGTCGCCGGTCCAGATGGCCTGGACGAGCGCTGCTCGCACGATGGTCATTTTTAGCCTCTCGCTGGGGGCAACCGCATCCGCTGAGTTATGCGCTTGATGTTATTGCCTGCTCAGCCGTCACACAACCCTGGTTTTCGGCCCGCCATGACCATCGCCGGAGGCCGCCAGGCGCATGGTACAGGCATGTAAATCCTCGGTTTCATACATGTAATATCCGCTTGACCTGGTCAAATCAGTGTCGCCAGGACTCGTGCCGAGTCAAATCTAACAAGCTGGAGGCCTTGCGCGTCGACCCCCGCTCGTCTAACTTCTCCGTTATGCGTCTAACAAGATGACTTCTAACTTCTGTCTTCATGGAAGTGAGCCCCGGTGAACGGCAATAAATCTGCGCTACCCAAGACCCCCCGCCCCCGGTACCGTCACCCCCTGGCGGCCGTCGGCGCCACCTTCGCAGCCGCCGCGGTCGTGGCCGCCTGCGGCAGCCCGGCGAGCAGCACGTCCGCCGCGAGCAGCTCAGCCAGCAGTTCCGCCAGCAGCAGTACCGCCTCGAATTCCTCGTTTACCGCCTGCATTCTGATCAGCAACGAGGGCCTCGACGACCACTCGTTCAACCAGGCCGCCTGGGCGGCCGAGACCGAGGCCAAGGCCAAGCTGGGCATCAACATCAAGTACCTGGAGGAATCCGGCTCGGTCTCCGACATGGCCCTCGGCCAGCAGGAGGTCCAGGACGGCTGCAACCTGATCACCGGGGTCGGCTTCAACTTCGAGACCACGGTCGACACGCTGGCCAAGGAGCACCCGTCGGTCAAGTTCGCGGTGATCGACGACACGCTGACCACGCCCGAGCCCAACGCCACCTCGCTCACCTACGAGACTGACCAGGCGAGCTTCCTCGGCGGTTACCTGGCCGCCGGGATGACCAAGACCGGCACGGTCGGCGTGTACGGCAACGAGGCGATCGCGCCGGTCGAGCTCTACATGACCGGCTACGTGGAGGGCGTGGACTACTACAACAAGGTCCACAAGGCCAGCGTGAAGGTCATCGGCTGGACCCCGGCGTCGAAGACGGGGCAGTTCGTCGGCAGCTTCACCGACGTCAACAAGGGCAAGCAGATCAGCGAGGCGGAGATCCAGCAGGGCGCCGACATCATCTTCGGCGTGGCCGGCGACATCGACCAGGGCACGGTGGAGGCGATGAACGCCGCCGGCGGCGCGGCTAAGGGCTACTACACGCTCTGGGTCGACTCCGACGGGTGCGCGAGCAACCCGAGCTCCTGCGACGAGATCCTGTCCACGGTGCAGAAGAACATCCAGCCCTCGCTGTACGACGTGATCGCGCAGACCGTCCACGGTTCCTTCCCGAAGGGCGTCTACTACGGCACGCTCGACAACAGCGGTGTCGGCCTCTCGCCGTATCACGACTTCTCGAAGACGGTGCCGTCGGCGCTGCAGAGCGAGATCACCGCGCTGGAGAAGGAAGTCGCCTCCGGCACGGTCAAGATCTCGTCCAACTGACGTCCGCGGGCACGGCCGGCCGGGACCACCCCTCCCGGCCGGCCGTGCCTTCGGGCCGAGGCCCCATGGAGGAGTCCGCGCATGCTCAGGACGAAGGAACCCCGGTGAACGTGAGCACTGGCTCAGCCGGCCCGGCCAGTGCGGCCGGCCCTGGGGCTGACACCGCGGTGGTCGCAGTGGAACTGCGCTCGGTGGGCAAGCGGTACGGAACGCTCGCCGCCAACGACGACATCTCGCTCACCGTGCGCAGCGGCGAGATCCACGTGCTGGTCGGGGAGAACGGGGCGGGCAAGAGCACCCTGATGGGCATCCTGTCCGGCACGGTCAAGCCAGACGCGGGCCAGGTCCTGATCCGGGGCGAGGACGTCACCGGCTACAGCCCGCGGGCCGCCATCGTCAAGGGCATCGGCATGGTGCACCAGCACTTCCGCCTGGCCGGCGCGTTCACCGTGGCCCAGAACATCGTGCTCGGGTTCGAGCCGCGGGGCCGCTTCGGCCTGTTCGACACGGCCGCGTCCCGCGCATCCGCCCGCACGGTCTCCGACCAGTTCGGGCTGTCCCTCGACCCGGACGCGATCGTCGGCGACCTGCCGGTCGGGCTGCAGCAGCGGGTGGAGATCGTCAAGACGCTGATGCGCGACGCCCACGTGCTGATCTTCGACGAGCCGACCGCGGTGCTGACCGAGGAGGAGTCGGCGGCCCTGTTCACGATCTTGCGCAAGCTGCGCGAGGACGGCCGGGCGATCATCTTCATCACCCACAAGCTGCGCGAGGCGCTGGCCCTGGCGGACACCGTCTCGGTCCTGCGCCGGGGGAAGCTGGTGGCAACGCTTGACCCCGGCCAGACGACCGTGGCCGAACTCGGCACGCTGATGGTGGGCCGCGCGGTCGTCGCCGTCAGCCAGGAAGCGGTTGGCCTGGAGGCTGTCGGCCTGGAGGCGGTGAGCCTGGAGGCGGTGAGCCTGGAGGCGGTGAGCCAGCCGGCGCTCGCCGTGCGGGACGCCGCCCTGCGGCCCAGGACCCTGCACGCGGTGCCGGTCAGCGGGCTGAACCTGAGCGCGCGGCCCGGCGAGATAGTCAGCGTCCTCGGCGTCGACGGCAACGGCCAGCAGGAGATCTTCTCCCTGCTCACCGGGATCCAGCGGCCCGACGAGGGCACGATCTCGCTGGGCGGCGCCGATCTCACCGGCCGGGGAACCCGCGCCTTCCTGGCCGCGGGCCTCGGCGTCGTCCCCGCCGACCGGCACCGCGAGGGCCTGGTCCTGCCCATGTCCATCGCGCGCAACCTGCTGCTCGACCGCAGGCACGAGCGGCGCTTCCTCCGGCTCGGCGGCCTGCTGCTGAACGAGCGGGCACTGAACGCCTACGCCCGGGAGATGATCGCGAAATACGACATCCGGGCTGAGCGACCCGACCAGCCGGTGGCCAGCCTGTCCGGCGGCAACCAGCAGAAGGTGGTGCTCGCCCGTGAGCTCGAGCGGGACATCCGGGTGCTGGTCGCGGCCCATCCCACCCGCGGCCTCGACGTGGGCTCCATCGAGTACGTGCACCGGAAACTGCTCGAGCTGCGGGCGGAGGACCGGGCGGTCGTCGTCGTCACGTCCGACCTGGACGAGGCCACCGCGCTCAGCGACGTCATCTACGTGCTGTACCGGGGAGCCTTCGCCGGCGTCGTCCGGCCGCCGTTCTCCCGGCATGAGCTCGGCATCCTGATGGGAGGCACCTGATGGAGACGTCCGCGGAAATGGCGCCGGTCACGCCGCCGGACCAGGCGGACGGGCCGTCGGCCGCCGGGCGTCGGCCCGCGTTGCGCCGCGCCCTGGCCGCGCTCGCCTGGCTGCGTACCGCGCACCCGGCCGTTCTTTTCGCGGGTTCACTGGTCTGCGGCCTGTTCCTGTCTTCGGTGGTCATCGCGGCGACCACCGCGCAGGTGCGGTCCGACTGGGGGTACCTGTTCAGCTATCCCGGCTACACCCTGAGCCAGACCTTCGACCTGCTCGGCAGCGCCTACGGCGCCCTGCTCAAGGGCTCGATCGCCGATCCGGCCGCCTTCCAACACGCGTTCGCCCACCCGTCCGCGGCCACCTGGACGACGGCGTTCACCCCGATCGGCAACACCATCGTGGATGCCGTCCCGCTGGTCATCGCGGGTGTGGGGCTGTCGCTGGCCTACCGTTCCGGCGCCTTCAACGTGGGCGGCCAGTCCCAGCTGATCATGGGCGCGGTCGGGGCGAGCTGGGTTGGCTTCAGCTTCACCAGCATGCCGTGGCTGCCGCATGTGCTGCTCGCCCTCGCGGCGGCCGCGGCCGGCGGCGCGATCGCGGGCCTCATCCCGGGCGTCCTGCGGGCAGTGACCGGGGCCAGCGAGGTCATCGTCACGATCATGCTGAACTACGTCGCCGCCAACTTCCTTACCCTCCTGCTGACCAACACCTTCTTCCGGGTCCCGGGGGCCAGCGACAACCCGGTCGGCCGGCCCACGGTCGCGTCGGCCACGCTCGGTCCGATCTTCGGTTCCGGGCTCGAGGTCAACAGCGGGCTGATCGTGGCCGGCATCGTGGTGATCTTCGTCGCCGTGCTGCTCAACCGGAGCAAGCTCGGCTTCGAGTTCCAGATCGCGGGGGCCAGCCGGGCGGCGGCCCGAGTGGCCGGGATCAGGCAGGCCTGGGTCTACATCGGGGCGTTCGCGCTGTCCGGAGCGATCGTCGGTATCGCGGGCGGCGTCCAGATCCTCGGCGTCACCCAGCAGCTGCAGACCGGGTTCGGCGGGGACATCGGGTACCTGGCCATCCTGGTCGCCTTCGTCGGCGCTAACCGTCCGGTCGGCATCGCGCTGGCCGGCCTGCTCTACGGTGCGCTGGAGTCAGGCGGCCTCTCCATGCAGTTCAACGCCGGGATCGACGCCCAGATGACCAGCGTGATCCAGTCTCTGATCGTTCTCTTCGTCACCGCGCCGGCCCTGGTCATCGGCATCTTCCGGCTCCGCCAAAGGGGAGAGCTGTCCTCATGACTTACCAGCTGAGCGCCTCGGCGCTGATCGCCGGGCGCAGCCGTCGCCGGGCGCTCGGGCTGACCGTCCTGCTCGGCGTGCTGCTCGCGCTGCTCGCCGTCAACGCGGGCGGCCAGCCGGTCACCCTCGACCTGGGCTCGGGCCTGACCCACGGCCCCGACGCGACTGGTCCGGTGTGGGTGTTCTGCGGGATCACCGCGCTGATCTGCCTGGCCGCGGCGGCGTTCATCGCGACCGCGGGCGGCGCCGACCGGTTCCAGCGGCGGGTCAGCGCGGCCGTGGTGGTGGCGTTGCTCGCCTTTGTCTTCGGGCTGCTCGCCTGGGCCGCTCGCTCGACCCATGTCAGCGTGGGCGGGGTCCTCGACGTCACCGTCGGCGGGGCGATCGCGATCATGCTCGGGTCGACCTCGGGCGTGCTGTCCGAGCAGAGCGGCGTGTTCAACATCGCCATCGAGGGCGAGTTCCTGGCTGGCGCCTTCACCGCCGCCATTGTCGGCTCGGCCACGCAGAACACCGTCCTCGGCCTGGTCGCCGGCATGGCGGCGGGCCTGCTGACCGGTCTGCTACTGGGCGTGCTGACGATCCGCTACCAGGTCGACCAGGTGGTGGCCGGGATCATCATCGTCACCCTGATGACCGGCCTGACCAGCTACCTGGCCGACCAGATCCTCACTCCGGACGCCAACACGCTGAACTCGCCGCCGGTGATCGGCACGGTCGCGATACCGCTGGTGGACAAGATCCCGGTGGTCGGCGAGGCGCTGTTCGACCAGAGCCCGCTGTTCTACCTGGCGGTCGCGGTCGTGGCCGCGGTCGAGTTCCTGCTCAGGAAGACCAGGACCGGGCTGCGGATCCGGGCCGCGGGCGAAAGCCCGGAAGCCGCCGAGAGCTCCGGCCTCAACGTCCGGCGGCTGCGCTACCTCGCCGTTTCGGTGGCCGGGGCGATCGCCGGGGCGGGTGGTGCCTACTTCACGGTCGGCTCCTCGGGGGACTTCGTCCAGCAGATCAGTTCCGGGCTCGGCTACGTCGCGCTGGCCGCGGTGATCCTCGGCTCCTGGCGCCCCGCCCAGGCCGCCGCCGCCGCGCTGCTGTTCGGCTTCGCCAGTTCGATCTCGACCACCTTCAGCCTGCTCAAGGTCAACATCTCCCCGTCGCTGCTGTTGATGATCCCCTACGTGGTGACGATCGTGGTGGTATGCGGCATGAACACGGTCGGCCGCGCGCCGGCCGCGGCCGGCGGCAGGCTGGACAGCTGAGCAGTACGGAAAGGAAGCACAGTGCCCTACGTTCCGATCATCGACATCTCCCGGAATCCCGACGCGGTGGGCGCGGAACTCGATGAGGTCTGCCGCACCGTCGGGTTCTTCCAGATCACCGGGCACGGCCTCGCGGATGGCGTCGCCGACCACGCCTGGACCGCCGCGACCAGCTTCTTCAATCTGCCGCTGGACGACAAGCTAACCGTGGTGCGCCCGGACGAGGGCTATCCGTACGGGTACATCCCGGTGGCGGGCGAGTCGCTGAGCCGGTCGGTGGCCGGCAGTGCCCCGCCCGACCTCAAGGAGGTCTTCAACATCGGCCCGGTCACCGCCCCCGATCACGTGATGACCGATCCCGACGAGGCGTCCGTCTACTCGCCCAACCTCTGGCCGGTGGCCCTGCCTGAGCTGCGCGGAGCCTGGACCACCTACTACACCGCCATGAGCGCCCTTGGCACCCGGCTGATGTCGTTGTTCGCGCGCGGCCTGGGGCTGCCGCCGAAGTTCTTCGCCGACAAGATCGACCAGCAGCCGAACGCGCTGCGCGCCATCAACTACCCGGAACGCGAAGAAGCGCCGCTGCCCGGCCAGCTGCGCGCGGGCGCCCACACCGACTACGGCACGCTCACCATCCTGCGCCAGGACACGGTCGGCGGCCTCGAGGTGCTCGACGCCGGCGGACGCTGGACCGGCGTGGAAAGCGTGCCCGGTGCGTTCGTGATCAACATCGGCGACCTGATGGCCCGCTGGACCAACGACCAGTGGCGGTCGACCCTGCACCGGGTGGTGGACCCGCCCGGAGCGGCGGCCAGCCGGGCCCGGCGGCAGAGCATGCCTTACTTCCAGAACGCCAACTGGTCGGCCGAGATCACCTGCCTGCCGACCTGCCTGGCCCCCGGCGAGACGCCCAAGTACGCGCCGGTGCTGGCCGGCCCGCACCTGATGGCCAAGTTCCGCAAGGCCGTGCAGGTCTGATGGGCCAGTCTCCCGGCAGCCCAGGCCCGGTCAAGCTGATCCTCGACGTCGACACCGGCACTGACGACGCGGTCGCGCTGATGCTCGCCGCCCTGCACCCAGGGCTCGACCTGGTCGGCGCGACCACGGTCAACGGCAATGTCCCGGTGGACATGACGACCGAGAATACGCTGCGCGTCTTCGACCACATCGGCCAGCGGGTGCCCGTCTACCGGGGGATGGCCGCCCCGCTCGTCCGGCCGGACTTCCCGGTACCGCGCGACACGCCGATCCCCGGCACCACCCGGGTGCACGGCGACTACCTGGACATCCCGCCCGCCACCACGGCGGCCGCGGACGGCTCGGCGGTCGAGTTCCTGATCGAGACGTACCGGAACGCGGCCGAGGAGATCATCCTGGTGCCGACCGGCCCGCTCACCAACATAGCGGCGGCGCTGAAACTGGAACCGCGCCTCGTTCAGCTGATCCCGGAGATCATCCTCATGGGGGGCGCTCACTACTGCGGCAACATCACCCCCACCGCGGAGTTCAACGTCTGGGCGGACCCGGAGGCGGCGAAGGTCGTCTTCACCTGCGGCATCCCCCGGCTGACGATCGTGCCCCTGGATGCCACGCACCGCGCGCTGCTGTCGCTGGCGGACTGCGACGCCCTGGACGCGCTCGGTACCCCGGCGGCGGCCGCGTGCGCTACCTTTACCCGGCGGCGGATCGCCGGCTATGACCGCGACCAGCCGATGGAGCGCCCCGGCACCGCTCCCGTGCATGACGCGCTGTGCGTCGCCGCGATCATCGACCGGTCGGTGATCACGACCCGGCGGGTGCACGCCGACGTCGAGGTGCAGGGCGAGCTGACCGTTGGGCAGACCGTGTTCGACGTGGCCGCCCGCGGCGGCCAGCCGCCCAACGCCGACGTGGCGTTCGACGCGGACGAGCGCGCGTTCGTCCGGCTGCTGCTGGACACCTTCGCCCAACCGCACGCTTCCCCCATCAAGAAGTGAAAGTCAGCCGAAAGGAACAGCCAGTGCGCGAGATCGCAGTCATCGACATCGAGGGTTTCCTCGCCGGGACCGACCTGACCACCGCCCCGCGGGCGGTGGAGGCCGCCGCCTCCTCCATCGGCTTCCTGCAGATCGTCGGCCACGGCGTCCCCGCCGCTCCCATCAACGCCGTCTATGACGCCATGGCCCGGCTGGACAGCCTGCCCGAGCCGGCCAAGCAGGAGTACGCCAGCCACGGACACCCCTATCGGGGGTTCCACATGAACCGGGACAGCCAGGGGCGCGTCCGCCAGGAGCGGTTCCTCGTCAGCCGGTTCGAAGACCGCGCCGACGCGATCGCCCACGGCGTGCCCGCCGACCTGGCCGACTTCTTCGACCCGAACATCTGGCCGTCGGTCGACGGCTTCCGGGAGGCGGTCAGCGAGCTGTTCGCTGTCACCAACGCGCTTGCGGGCCGTCTCATGGGGCTGGTCGCTGTGGCCCTGGGGCTAGAGGCCACCTGGTTCGACACCATGCTCGAGCCGAATGCCTCCACCTTCGCCATCAACCATTACCCACCGCGGGCGGAGGCGGCCGGCGACGGCGAACCCGAGCTGCTATTCGCCGAGCACGCCGACGGCAACACGCTCACCGTGCTGCATCAGCGGGGCACCTACAACGGCCTGCAGGTCCAGCCGCTTGACGAGCCAGGCCGCTGGATCGACATTCCCGTCGTGGACAATGCGTTCGTGATCAACGTGGGCGAGCTGATGACCCGCTGGACCAATGACCACTGGCCCTCCACCCGGCACCGGGTCCTGCCGGCCGAGGGCCCCAATGACAGCCGTACCACCCTCACCACCTTCCACATGCCCGCACTCGACGCGGTGGTCGCCCCGCTAGACGTCTGGGGCGGCCAGGATGACCCGCACTACGACCCGGTCACACCGTACGAGTGGGAGAAGGCGTTCATGGCGCGCCAGCGCAAGCGGCAGGCCCTGCGAATTGACCCGAAGGTCCAGGACTTCCTGACGGCGCTCCGCCCCTGATCGCTAAGCAGACCTCCGGGTGGGCTGAGGACGGCATTCTCACCCGCTCGGAGGTCTGCGTGTCCCATCGCTGTGCTGCGTTCCGGCGGGGATGGAGCGGAAGAGCGCGCGTATCTCAGCCGTCGCGCTCAGCCCTGCCCAGTCCGCCCTGCTGCCGCGCGGCCTGGCCGGCGACTGACACCCAGTTCCCGGAGCTTGTCGCGGACCTTCTTACGGATGCGCGTCCCGGGAGGGCTAATGCCGAGATCTACCGCTCCGTTGTACCTCGTACGGATTCGTCCCAGTAGATCGAGTCCTCGCCGTGCCCGCGACGCTTGCTCGTGGCGTGCGTCATGACCCCAGGATAAGCCTTCAGCTCCCGGTTTGGCTCCCAACGACATCCGTTCAAGGAGCCAAACAACCTCTGACCTTGTGCGCCGGGCAGGATTCGAACCCGCGACCCGCTGCTTAGAAGGCAGCCGCTCTATCCGACTGAGCTACCGGCGCTCGATGACCATTGTGCAGGGCGAAGATCACGCAACGGCTACACGTAGGTCGCAGTCCGCGAGAAGGAAGACCTGATCAATATACCGAACGTGTCCATACCCGGCACGCTCGTCACGCAGCGCTGCCTTCGCGAGTCCCTGCCCGCGCGGGCGGGTCGCGATAGGCTCGTAGGCATGCCCGAGAAGGTTCTCTACACCGCCGAGGCGACCTCGACCGGCGATGGCCGCAACGGCCATGTCGCCTCCTCTGACCACAAGATCGACCTTGACCTGGCGTTCCCCGTGGAGATGGGCGGCACCGGCGCCGGGTCTAACCCCGAGCAGCTGTTCGCGGCCGGCTACGCCGCCTGCTTCCACAGCGCGCTGCGCCTGGTGGCCGGCCGTGAGCACGCCTCGCTTGGCGACTCCACGGTGACCGCGCAGGTCGGCATCGGCCCCGACGGTGACGCCTTCGGCCTGATCGCGACCCTGGTTATCCACGTTCCTGGGATGGAGCGGGAAAAGGTCCGCGAGTTCGCCGAGGCGGCCCACCAGGTCTGCCCCTACTCCCGGGCGACCAGAGGGAACATCAGCGTGGAGCTCAGAGTCCTTTAAAATTCAAATAAAGGTCATGATTAACGGGCCGTTGCTCCGCCTCGTCCCCGCATTACCGCCGTTCCCGGGGGAACGACGATCCGTGACGACCGTCGCCCACGAGCCGGAGGTAAGCCGATGACCGAGATCGACCTGGACGCCATCAAGGCCGAGCGGGCCCGGCTCGAGGCCGTGTACATCACGCCTGACCGGCCGGCCACCTCCGCCCGTGGCATCCACCACGCCGCGCTGATCTGCTCCGACGTCGAGCAGACGATCAAGTTCTACCAGGGCATCCTGGAGTTCCCGCTCACCGAACTCTTCGGCAATCGCGACTACCAGGGATCAACGCACTTCTTCTTCGACGTTGGCAACGGCAACCTGCTGGCGTTCTTCGATTTCCCCGGTCTCGATCTCGGCCCGTACCGCGAGACGCTCGGCAACATCAACCACATCGCCCTCTCGGTGACGAAGGAGAAGTGGCTCCACCTCAAGTCCAGGCTCGACGCCGCCGGCGTCGAGTACGCCGAGGCCAGCGGAACGTCCATCTACTTCAAGGACCCGGACGGCGTCCGCCTGGAACTCCTGGCCGACCCGCTGGGCGAGATGTACGGCACCAAGGTCCTCTAACCTGCCCGGCCAGGATTATCGCCAGGGTGACCCGCCGCGGTCGGATGTCGCCGGGCTGGCTGCGTCGACTTACTCCGCCCCTGCCGTCGTCACCGCGCACCGTCACCACCACGTACTCTCGTCTTCCCTTGCCGTCGCCGCCCTTTACCCCAGCCCCTGGAAGCCCCTTCCTCCCCTCGCCTTACAGCGACTTTGCATAGCTGCCGGACGAATTTTCGACTTTGCATAGCTCCCGGACATTTTTTGGTCTGCTTAAACGGTTTATTTTGTCCGGGAACTATGCAAAGTCGGCTGACACCGGCGGCGGGGGTCTCGGCTCGTTCATGCAGGGTGCGTACCGCGGCACCGAAGTAGGGTCGCGGGCTACTGGATGACCGGGCGGTAGGCGTCACTGGCCGACCCCGTTGGGGACGACGTCGGGGTCGGTGTCGCTGAGGACGTGGTCGATGCCTGGGACGGTGCCGCCGTGGTTGGTGCCGTCGTGGTTGGTGCCGTCGTGGTTGGTGGCGCGGTCGGCGGGGACGGCGACGTGGACGGGGACGCGGACGCGGATGTCGTGGTTGGTGGCGCGGTCGGCGGGGACGGCGACGTGGACGGGGACGCGGACGCCGTGGACGACGGCGACGGTGACGGCTTCGGGGAGGCCGGCTGGCGCTCCGCCTGCTGGTAGAGGACGCGGGTTGAGTGGCCGAAGTAGGCGCTGTAGGAGGCCCACTCGTAGTTGCCGCCGAGTTCGTAGCCGCCGATCACGCCGAACACGGTGCCCGTTCCCTTCCTGGCGTTGTAGCCGATGATCCACGGGCCGCCGCTGGTCCCTGCCCAGAACCCGTGGCAGTAGAACTCCATCTGCCCGGTGCGGAACCGGAAGCTCTTGGTCGCGCAGCGGACAGGTTTGGCGTCGGTGTCGTTGTGCCCGATGACCTCGATTTTCTCGGTGTACCAGCGGGTGAACCCGATGGTGAGGCCGCCGGTCCTGGCCTGGATCTGCCGCCCGCCGACGGCGGCGACGGTGAGGAACGCGAAGTCGAGGCCGGGGTTGTGCGAGGACTGCCAGCCGCCGGCCACCGTGATCTTCGCGACCGGCCATGCCCCGTACGGCCGCACCCCGTTGTGGTACCCGGGCACGTACTCGATGTTGGTCGCGAAGCCCTTCCAGTACACGCAGTGCGCCGCGGTGAGCACCATATTGCCCGCGGTGGAGTCCACCACGGACGCGGTGCAGAAGTGGTTCTTGCCGCCCGTCGTGTAGAACAGCGCCCCGGTGGTCGGCGATCCGGTAAACGGAACCGCCCGCGGGATCCCCTTGGGCGCCTTAACCTCCGGAACCAACTGGCTCTGCGCTGGCTGCGCTGGCATCTGAGTTGTCGCGGGCAACCCGGATCGGACCAGCACCGGGGAGAGTGCCGTCGCCGTCCGCATCCGCTGGGACGTCCAGTGGGCCAGTGCCCCGCTCTGGGCCGTCCCGCTGACCTGATAGGTAACCGCCGTCATAGAGCCGCCGCTGGTCACGCTCGCGTCGGCCACGCTGGCTACGGCGACTTGCGCGGTCCCGCCCGCCACGGCCACGCTGATCGCCGCGGCGGCCGCGAGGACCGTGCCTGTTGCGGCGACCGCCCCGAGTCCCGCCACGCCTGCCTTGCACCTGCTCCGCCAGGACACCTGGACTCCCAGTCTGTGGACTTCAGGCGCGGGCACCAGGCTCCGAAGTCTGTGTGACTTCACGCGCAATGCGTGCATTTAATCATCCCGCAAGCCAGCTGCGGGGGATCCCGTGACAAACTGTTGTCATTCGTCACAATCAAAGTCTCTTTCTTTCGGTTACAGCAGCAACTAAGCACTTAAATAAATCTAAAACCGCCCAACTGCGCACTCAACCGCGCAACTCCCCACGTCCCCATGCCCCGTGGCTCCGCGCGCAACCCCGCTCTCGGTACCTCCTCGGCGATACCGCCAACCGGATCGGCGATACCGCCAACCGGATCGGCGATACTGCCGACCGCACGCGCAATTGTGCCCTCAGTAACGGGTTGGTGCCCTTGCGTTACATCCTCGGCAATACCTCGACCGCGTCTGCGATGGCGGTCCCAGTAACGGCTTCAACCTCGTGCGGTGCCTCCACAACAATGGCCCCAACAGCGCTCTCAACCGCGTAAATGCGCTTCAACCACGCCTGATGCGTCATAAACAATGCCCTCAGCAACGTCCTCGGTTATGCCTCCGGCCGCGCCGCCCGCGACTTCGGCGCCGCCCGAAATTTCGGTATATATTTATCAAGATCAAAACAATCCATGGCGGTTCGGTTACGATCACAACCGAATCGTCACGGATTTCGGTTAACCGTAAACCACCTGCTGGTTTCCGTCATCGGGAAAGATGAAGCACGGAACCGTTCGCTATAAGTTATTCTGATTTTAGGCTTATACAGGGGACTCGCCCACGGGAGAGCTTGGCGTCGGGTGGGTGTCACCCAAAGAGGTGTCACGCTTGGTGCGGGCGATCAGCGCGATAGCCGAATTGCGGGCCCGGGTGAAGGTAGGCTAAAAGAGCAGCTGGGCCGGCCCAGGATCGTAGCGGCGCAGGTTAAGGTCTCCTAGGTAAAGCAATATCGCGCTAGGTAAAACTGCTGATCTTGGCCCTGATCTTCGCACCGGCCCATTCCGGGCTGTAGATCTGCATGTAAGACTGACGACGAGCCGCACCCTCAACCCCTCGGAGGCCCTTGATGACCAAGGCCCTGCGCCTTCCGGAGGGCCTTGACACGTCGAAGCCCTCCCCGGCGCGGATCTACGATTACATGCTGCGCGGAACCCATCATTTTGACGTTGACGAGGCGGCCGCGAAGCGCATCGTGAGCGCGGTCCCCGAGATCAAGGACTGCGCCTGGTCGAACAGAGGGTTCCACCAGCGTGCGGCGGCCTGGATCGCCAGGCAAGGGGTCAAGCAGTTCCTCGACATCGGCTCGGGCCTGCCGACCATCGGGAACACACACGACGTGGTCCAGAAGGTCCACCCCGACGCCCGCGTGGTCTACGTGGACCATGACCCGATGGTCGAGCTCTACAGCCAGACGATCCTTGACCCGCAGGGAACGGTCAGCGTGCTCTGCGCCGACCTGCGGGATCCCGACTCGATCCTCGGGCACCCGAGTGTGCGCGCGCTGCTCGACTCGGGGGAGCCGACCGGCCTGCTGATGACCGCGGTGCTGATGTTCGTGGCCGACTCCTCCGATCCGTGGAGCCTGGTCTCGCGCTACGTGCACGCGGTCGGGCCCGGCAGCTACCTGGCCCTGTCGCACCTGACCGATGACGCCAAGCCGCCGGTGGCGGTCGACGGCTTCCGCCGGGTGTTCGACGATGCGACCGAGCACATGCACTTCCGCTCGAAGAAGGCGATCGCACGGTTCTTCGACGGGCTCGAGATAACCGAGCCGTACCCCGGTGGCGAGCCGACACTCACCTACAGCGGCCTGTGGGGCGCGGAGGACGTGCAGCTCGCCGACAGCGACGGGTCCCGCTGGCTCTACTGCGCGGTTGCGAGGGTCCCTTGACGCGCTCCGTCAGCAAGCCGACCCCCGGCGACCTGGGCATTGACCTGACCCGGACCGCGTGGGAGCGGTCCGGGGAAGGCGACGGGTCGATCGAGATCGCCTTCCCGCTCAGCGGGCGCTGGACGCGCGGTGACTGGGTGCTGATGCGGGTGGCCGGCGACCCGGGCGGCCGGGTCCTGGTGTTCGACAGGAATGAATGGGAGTGCTTTATCGACGGTGCGCGCAACGGTGAGTTCGACGACGCGACGGACATTGACCAGTCCGTTTCGTAACGAAATCACCGAATGGCCGGGTCTGCCCGCCGCTAGCCGCGGGCAGCTCTGTTTGCGTTCACCCGCGTGCTCTGGACTGCCGTCTGATCGTGCTAAGCGTCGGAAAGACTCCCGACATCGTATGTGAAAAGCCTTGATTTGTGATTCGCAATTTGGGTATGCTCGTGCTGCATCCACAGGTTTGGTGTGGGCGCAGCCGCGGTTCTGGGCATGCGAATGCCCGACAAGCCGTGAAACTTCAAGCTTTTAAGGTGACCCGGGCGAGTACGGAGGGAGATGTCCATGAGCGATGATGCCTACGGCGCGACTGTCGCGAAACGGCGTCTGTCCCGACGGCTCTATGAGCTTAGGAACGCCTCCGGCTACACCGCCAACCACGTCTGCGACATTCTGAATTGGGGTCGCGGTAAGGTCGGCCGGTTTGAGGCCAACCAGTGGAAGCGGCCCGAGATGAGCGACATCCGCGATCTCGTCAGGATTTACGAGATCGAGGGCGCCGAGCGGGACGAGATCGAGGAACTCGCGGTTCACTGCCGGGTCCGTCCCTGGTGGCGGGAGTACGGCGAGATCTTCGACAACGAGTTCCCTGGCTACGAGAACGACGCGACGTCCATCAGGGTCTTCATGCCGCTGGTGCTGCCCGGACTGCTGCAGACGCCCGCCTACATGGAGGCTTCGTTCCGTACCGGCCCGCGCCCGCCGGCCTACCGGCGCAAGGCGGTCCAGGCCCGGCTGCGCAGGCAGGAGATCCTCGACCGGTCCGACGGCACCGCGCCGAACTTGTCGGTCGTGATCACCGAGGCCTCGCTGAAGTACCGGTGGGGCATGCATGGCGACCGCAGGGAGCAGATCGAGCACCTGGCCGAGCTGAGCAAGCGACGCCACGTCGAGCTGCGGATCCAGCGGTTCGATGACGGCCCGCCGACCGGCCTCTTCTCGATGGTCAACATCTTCGACTTCCCGGCAGACGAGCCGTCGCTTGTCTTCGTGGAGACCGACTACTCCATCGAAGAGGTAAGCGCGCCGCACGCCGTCAACGGTTACATCCAGTCGTTCGAGCGCGCGTGTGACGCGGCGCTCGAACCCGAGGACACCACGGTGTACCTCGAAAAACTCGCCAAGAGAATGGAGTAACTACCAGTGATCGACCTGTCTCAGGCTATTTGGCGCAAGGCCGCACTCAGCGCGCACAATGGCGGTTGCGTTGAGGTTGCCGCCAACCTGCCCGGCGTTACCGCGGTCCGCGACAGCAAGCGTCCCGAGGGCGGCGCTCATGTCATCGACCGGTCCGCCTTCACCGCTTTTCTGTCAGACGTGCAGGGGGGGCGTTACGACATCTAGCTTCTAGCTTAGGTGTCGTGTCGCACGGCACGAGGGTCCCCTGGGGTGCATCCCAGGGGACCCTCGTGTTTCTGTGAGCCCTGTCTCAGTGAGCCCCGGCGGCCCCGCCGCGTCACAGTGGCCGCGCCGCCAAGACCGAATCTACCCCGGCCGCGGCCAGGGTCGCCAGACCAAAGTGGCAATCGGTTGCGTCTGGCTCAATTGCACAGTTTTGTGATTGGCGAGATTCCCCCAAGTGATGGGTTATTATGTATTGAGAAGGGCTGGCAATCTTCCCGTCTATCCCTGGCCGCATCATGGCGCCGGACGGGCCTTGGTTGATTGGTGCGTGACGTCCTTACCTAGGTAAGACGTCGGCGCATCGCATAGGTATGGGCTATTGGCGCGTAGGTATTTGTACCAGTACGCTTTTCAGGCGTAGTTATTTGCCGCAGTTTAAGCCAATTTGGGCCTTAGCGCCCCGCTCGCGGACGCCTCCGTTCCGCTTCCTTGCCCGTGCTCTGCAGAGTAGTGTGAAGTGACGCACATGACTCAGAACATGTGCTTCACAGATTCAGAATCAACCGGATAGAGGGCCTGGCGGGTCTTAACGGCTGGGCTTTGACGGGACGATGTCTGGTTAGGCCGGAGGCGCCGATTATGGAAGACGGGTTGCGGATGGTGCAGTCACGCGCATGCGCCGCGTGGACGCTACCGGGGGACCCGACCTGCGCGGGCGTTGCCCGCCGCCTTTACCGGCTGGTGGCAACCGGGCTCGCACTCGAACCGGAGGCAATCGACGACGGCGAGACGATGGTCAGCGAGCTTGCGGCCAACACGCTGCACGCGCGGCAGCGGCATCCCGCCCCCGCCAATCCCGAGCTCTGGCTGTACCTGCGGGGCACCGGGGCGCGCGCGGAGCTTGTCTGCAAGGCCTTCGACACCCTTTCCCGCTGGGTCCGCGGCAACGTGCCGGGCCGCACCGTCGCCCGCGCGCCCGCTGACGCGATGAGCGGGCGGGGTCTTGAGGTGGTGCACGAGATGTCATCGGGGCGGTGGGGCCATCACCTGTCCCGGTCCCGGGTCGGCGGGACCGGCCAGAGCGGCAAGGCCGTCTGGTTCGCGCTGCCCGCGCCGGCGGCCGGGTGCGCCGCGGCCGGGGGCAGCCCGGCCAGCGCGGGCGAGGCGATGACCGAACTGGAGAAGGACCTCGGCACCCGGGGCTTCGGCGACAAGCTGGTGCGCGCCGACGATCCGGGCGCCGACATGGCCGTCCTCTCGATCGCGAGCGGCCTCACCGTCTGGTGCCGGACCGGCGCGGTCTGGCTGCGGGTACCGGGCACCCCCACACAGCAGTGGGGCTACCACGACCTGGTCGAGGCCGCGGAGCAGGCCGTCGAGGCGCACGAGACGGCGATCGCCCGGGCCGAGCCGGGCACCCTGGCCGCCGCCAGCAGGAGCGGCGCTTTAGGGCTTTGGGAAGCCCGGCCGGCCGGCACGCGCGCCGCTGTCACCCGGTCTGGGCCGCGACTGTCCGGTAAGCGTCAAGCACGGTCGCCCAGAATCGGCTGGCATGGACCGCGGTAGCCACGCGTGCGTTCGGGATGATCCCGGCCGAGAAATCCGTGACCGTCATGCCCGACGTGAGCTTGCCGGCGGTCTCCACCTGCACCAGCGCCGGCGTGAACTCGAAGACCGAAGGGTCGGCGAGTGAGACCACGGCGCACACGTCGTGCACCGGCGGCTCGCCGGTGGTGTCGTCTGAGTCCTGGTACTGCGCGAGGGCGGGCAGTACCAACCGCGAGCCGAGCGCGCCGAGCGTCCGCATCTGCTCCTGGATGGACTGCGTCGCCCGCGCGCGCAGCGTGACGTCGAGCCCGATCATCGTCACGCCCGACGGCCATCCCGCCTCGAACACGATCGCCGCCGCCTCGGGGTCCGCCCAGATGTTGAACTCGGCGGCGGGGGTCACGTTGCCGCGCGACGCCGAGCCGCCCATGATCACGAAGTCCCTGACCCACGACGCCAGCCGGGGCTCGCGCCGCAGCGCGAGCCCGATGTTGGTCAGCGGGCCGGTCGCGACCAGCGTGATCTCACCGGGGGCGGCCGCCGCGGCCGCGAGGATGAAGTCAATCGCATGCCCGGCCTCCGGCTGCCGCCCGGGGGCGGGCAGCACCGCGCCGCCCAGGCCGGACTCGCCGTGCACATGCCCGGCGTGCAGCGCCGGGCGCAGCAGCGGAGCGGCGCAGCCAGCGGTGACCGGCACGTCGCCAACGCCGACGAAGGACGCCACGGCGAGCGCGTTGGCCGTGGTCTTGGCGATCTCGACGTTGCCGGCCACGGTGGTGAGGCCGGCCAGTTCGATCGCGGGCGACCCGGCCGCGAAGGCGATCGCCAGCGCGTCGTCGATGCCGGGATCGCAGTCGAGAATGATGGTGGTGCTCATGGCGGGATCCTGTCCATCTGCCGCGGGGGAACAAACCGAAGGTACCGAACGGGTCCCGTGTTTCACCATCGCTGGTTGATAGCCTGGGCCAGACGAGGAGGTCATCATCCCCATGCACCAGCCGCCCATCCCGCACATTGACGCTGAAGACCCGGAGATCGCGGGGCTGATCCACGACGAGGCCCGCCGCCAGCACGACAAGTTCCGGCTGATCCCGTCGGAGAACTATGTATCGGAGGCCGTGCTCGAAGCCTCGGGCACGGTGCTGACCAACAAGTACTCCGAGGGTTACCCGGGCAAGCGGTACTACGAGGGTCAGCAGTTCATCGACCCGATCGAGTCGATCGCGGTGTCGCGGGCGCAGGCACTGTTCGGCGTGGAGCACGCGAACGTGCAGCCGTACTCGGGGTCGCCGGCCAACCTGGCCGTCTACCTGGCGTTCGCCTCGCCCGGTGACACGGTCATGGGACTCGCGCTGCCGATGGGCGGCCACCTGACGCACGGGGCGGGCGTGGCGGTCGGCGGCAAGTGGTTCAACTCCGTGCAGTACGGGGTGCGCCGCGACACCGGCCGGATCGACTTTGACGAGGTACGCGACCTGGCGCTGCGCGAGCGGCCCAAGATCATCTTCTGCGGCGGCACGGCGCTGCCCCGGACGGTGGACTTCCCCGCGTTCGCGGAGATCGCCGCGGAGGTGGACGCGGTGCTGGTGGCGGACATCGCGCACATCGCCGGGCTCATCGCGGGCGGGGCGCACCCGTCGCCGGTCGGCTTCGCGCCGGTGATCACCACGACCACGCACAAGACGCTGCGCGGCCCGCGCGGCGCGATGATCCTGACCGACGCCGCGCACGCGTCGGCCGTCGACAAGGCGGTCTTCCCTGGCCTGCAGGGCGGCCCGCACAACCACACGACGGCCGGCATCGCGGTGGCGCTGCGCGAGGCGGCCCAGCCGTCGTTCCGCGGCTACGCGGCGCAGGTGGTGGCCAACGCCGTCGCGCTCGCGTCCGCGCTGCGGGCGCGCGGCTATGACCTGGTGTCCGGCGGGACCGACAACCACCTGCTGCTTGTGGACCTCACCGCGCAGGGGATCGGCGGCAAGCCGGCCGCGAAGGCCCTCGACAAGGCGGGCATCGAGCTGAACTTCAACGCGGTCCCGTACGACACGCGCCGCCCGTTCGACCCGTCCGGCATCCGCCTCGGCACCCCGGCGATCACTACCAGGGGCCTGACCGAGGAGCACATGCCACAGCTGGCGGCCTGGATGGACGAGACCATCACCGCCGCCGCCAAGGAAGACGACGGCCCCCTCGACCGCATCGCCGGCGAGATCCGCGACCTGCTGTCGGCCTTCCCCATCCCCGGCTGGACGCAGGAGTAGCAGCCAGCACCGCTCGATCAATCCGTATATGCCGGGGGGCCGGCCTATACGGATTTTTCGGTCTATGCGCCTTGAGCTGCTGTGACGTGAGTGGCCAGTGTTGCTGAACTCACCTTGACTTGCATGTTCGAGTGAACCTATATTCGATCATGCTGTTTGGTTCGTCGGGTCGGGCGAACACTTGGTTTCGCCCGTCTTCCCCCGGGCGGGCCGGCCCGTGCGAGCCACGCACGCACGGTGCTGGTGGCTTGGCGTGCGGGAAGTGCAGGGCAGCGCATGGCGCGGTTGTACGGAGAACCGGTCGAGGTTCAGACGGGGGAGGACGGCAGGCCCACCCAGTTCGGGTGGCGGGGGCGGCGCTACGCCGTGCACGCGGTTTATGAGTACTGGCTGGTCAACCGCGACTGGTGGCGGGAGTCCAACCCGGTGCCTGCCCGGCCCGAGCTGGAATTCTGGCGGGTTGAGGCATCGGCGGGCCGGGGACGGCCGGCCGGCGCTTACGAACTCCGCCGGGAGATCGCGGCCGGCACCTGGACACTGCGCCGGATCGAGGACTGACGCCGATGACACTCGCGGGCCGCCCTGAGTTCACGCACCTGCACGTCGCATCCTCGTACTCGCTGCGCTACGGCACGGCGACCCCGCGGGCGCTGGCCGCCCGCGCGGCCGACCTGGGCATGCCCGCGCTCGCGCTGACCGACCGCGATGGCCTGTACGGCGCGTTCAAGCACGTCAGTGCCTGTGTTGACGCGGGCATCAAGCCGTTGCTCGGTGCCGATCTGGCGCTGTCGCCGGCTGACTCCTGGCATGGGGGGCGGGTGACGCTGCTCGCCATCGGCCGCCAGGGCTGGGCGTCGCTGTGCCGGCTGGTCTCCGCCGCCCACGCCGAGGCGGGGGCGGAAACGGGGGCGGGGCGCGCGGCCGACGACGACATCCCGGCGATCACCCCCGAGCTGATCGCGGAGCACGCGGCCGGGCTTGTCCTGCTGCTCGGGCCGGCCAGCGACGTCGGCCGGGCGGTCGCCGCCCGCCGCCGCGACCTGGCGCGGCGGCTCCTGGCCCGGTGGCGCTCCCTGGACTGCGAGACCGTGGTCGAGATCGTGGATCACCTGGAGTACAAGTCCACGGCCAACGCCGCGCGGCTGGCCGAGCTCGCCCGCGAGACGGGGACCACGGCCGTGCTCGGCAACGCCGTCAGGTACCTGGATCCGGCGGACAGCCCGGCCGCCCAGGTGCTCGACGCCGCACGGCACCTGGTCCCGCTCGGCTCGCCCAAGCTGGTCCCGCACAACGGCCGGGCCTACCTGGCCGGCCCGGCCGAGATGGCCGGGGTCGCTGAGCGCGTCGCGGCGGCGATGACCGGGCCGGCCAGCGCCGCGGGCTTCGCTGCCCGGCTGCTGGCCGCCACCGCGGAGCTAGCCGCCCGGTGCACCCTCGATCCGGCTCGCGACCTGGGCGTCGGCGCCCACCATCTGCCGGCCATCGGGGGCAGCGCGAGCGAGCAGCAGCAGACGCTCCGCGACCGCTGCGAGCACGCGATCCTGCACGGTCAGTACCGCACCGCCCGGGCCGGCAGCCGCCCGCCGGGCGTCAGCAGGCAGCGCGCCGCGCGGGACGCCCGTGACCGTCTTGAGCGCGAGCTGGCGGTCATCGCCGCGACCGGCATGGCCTCGTACTTCCTCACGGTGGCGGACGTGGCCGACCGCATCCGCGCGGCCGGCATCCGCTGCGCGATCCGGGGCTCGGGCGCGGGCTGTTTCGTCAACCATCTGCTCGGCATCAGCGCCATCGACCCGCTCGAGCACGACCTGCTGATGGAGCGGTTCCTGTCGCCGGTCAGGGCCACGCTCCCCGACATCGACCTGGATGTGGAGTCGGCCCGCCGCCTGGAGGCTTACCGGATCATCTTCGACGCCTACGGGGCGGAACGCACCGCCTGCGTCTGCATGATGGAGACCTACCGGGCGCGCAGCGCGATCAGGGATGTCGCCGCCGCGATGTCGCTTCCCCCGGACGAGATCGGCGCGATCGCCAAGGCCTTCCCGCACATCCGCGCGAAGCACATCACGGCCGCGCTCACCGAGCTGCCAGAGCTCCGCCGTTCCCGGGTCAACACATCACAGCTGGCGACGATATTCAGCATCGCCGAACAGCTGGACGGGCTCCCGCGTCACGTCGCGATGCACCCGTGCGGGGTGCTGCTCTCCGACCAGACCCTGCTCGACCGGACGGCGGTGCAGGCGAGCGGCGAGGGGTTCCCGCTCAGCCACCTGGACAAGGACGACGCGGAGATCGCCGGCGTGATCAAGCTGGATGTGCTCGGCGTGCGCATGCAGTCGGCGATGGCGCACACGCTGGCCGAGATCAAGCGGACCACGGCCGAGAAGATCGACATCGACGCGATGCCCCGTGATGACGAGCCCACCTACGCGATGATCGGCCAGTCGGACACCCTCGGCTGCTTCCAGATCGAGTCGCCCGGCCAGCGGGAGCTGGTGAAGAAAATGGCGCCGCGCGACGTCGCCGACCTGATCGTGGACATCTCGCTGTTCCGGCCAGGCCCGGTCAACTCCGACATGATCTCCCCGTTCCTGCGCGCCCGGCACGGGCTGGCCGAGCCGCACTACCCGCACGAGAAGCTGCGCGCGGTGCTGCGGGAGACGGGGGGAGTGGTGGTCTTCCACGAGCAGGTGCTGCGGATCATCGACGCGATGACCGACTGCGGCCTGGCCGAGGCGGACCTGGTCCGCCGCCACCTGTCGACAGAAAAGGGCCCCGAGCGGACCGGCCCGTGGTTCCGCGCCCAGGCCGCGGCCAGGGGCTTCGACCAGGCGACGGTTGAACGGGTCTGGGAGGTGGTCGCCGCGTTCGGCGGGTTCGGCTTCTGCAAGGCGCACGCCGCCGCGTTCGCGATCCCCGTCTACCAGTCGGCGTGGCTCAAGCGCCACTATCCGGCCGCGTTCTACGCCGGCGTGCTCACCCACGACCCCGGCATGTACCCCAAGCGCGTGATCATCGCCGATGCCCGCCTGTCCGGCGTCCAGGTGCTCCCGGTTGACGTCAACGCCTCCTCCGGCCACTGGCAGACGGAGCAGCCATCGGCCGGCGATCCCGCTCCTGACGGCCGCCGGCCCGCTCCCGATGGCCGCAGGCCGGGCCGCCGGGCCATCCGCTTCCCTGGCCGTCGCGATGATCGCCTGGCGGCGGACGGCGGTGCTTGTCCGCCCCTGGCCATCCGCTGCTCGCTGCGTGAGGTGAAGGGCATCAGCGACGCCGAGGTGGCCCGGATAACCGCGGGCCAGCCCTACTCATCCCTGCGGGACTTCTGGGACCGCGCGCGCGTCTCCCGCCCGGTGGTAGAGCGGCTGGCTCTCATCGGCGCCTTCGACTCACTGCTATCCCCGGGCGCGCCAGTGCCCGCCCCGCCCGGCGGCATGTCCGCCTCCGGTCCACCCGCAGGCGTGCCCGTATCCGGCGGCGCGCCCGTGCCGACGCGGCGGGACCTGCTCGCCCGGGTAGGCGTGCTGGCCAGGCAGACCGCGTCGGCGCGCCAGGGAACCTCCGCTGCCCTGGACCTGTTCGCCGCCGCCGACGTCGTCGATGACATGGCGGACCTGGTCCCCGCGGGCGAGCTCCGGGACCTCGATCTCGCCGAGCGCGTGGCCGCCGAACTGGAGATCCTCGGCTTCGACGTCAGCCAGCACGTGCTTGAGTTCTACGCCGATCTGCTGACCGGGCTGAACGTGGTCCGCTCGGCGGACCTGGACGGATGCGGAAACGGTGAGACGGTGCTGGTGGCCGGCGCGAAGGTGGCGACGCAGACCCCGGCGGTCCGCTCCGGCCAGCGGATCATCTTCGCCTCCCTGGACGACGCGGTCGGCCTGGCGGACCTGGCGTTCTTCGAGTCGGTGCAGGATCGGTGCGCGGCCCGGCTGTTCGGTTCCTGGCTGCTGCTCGTCCGCGGCCGGGTCCGCCGGGCCGGCGCGGGCCCGATGGCGGTCACGGTGAACGCGACCGAGTGCTGGGACATCCCGGCCCTGGAAGAGATCCGCGTGACCGGTGGCATGGACGCCGTCCGCGCCGCGATGGCGGCCGGCGACGTGGGCCCGGGCGCTCCCTACCTCGTCGGCCCGGAAAACCTCGCCGTACCCAACGACCCCAACGGTTCCGGTGACCCCGCAGGCGCCGATCCGTCTAAGGACGGCGCGTCCGCCCGGCCGGTGGTCTTCGCCAACGGCTTCACGCTCTCCCCCTACGCCGAGACCGGTGCCCCCGGCGGCAACCTCAAGAACCCCCCTAGAAACCTCTGGCACGCCAGCCCCGGCAGCTCCGGCACCAGCACCTAACCGCCCTCCGATTAGCCTCCACTTCCTGTCGGTTATGACCGATCCAGCAGCTTCCTATCAGTTTTTGCTCGACAATTCATACTAAATCGGGCATCAAAGTGGTCAAGACTGATAGGAAGCCGTCACAAAATGGTCAAAAGTGATAGGAAGACGCGTGAATAAGGCCTGCGAAGTGGTCACAAGTGATAGGAAGTTAAGAAAATTTCCGCTCGCGGTAATGGCCCAAGGTTTGCGAGTATTGAATGGTGACACGCAGTGATGTTCCGGATGTCATTAGTAAAAACACCGTCATGTCGGCCAGGCAGTGGCAGGCCGAGGGAGTCTCGCCGGCGCTGATGCGCTCGCTGGTCCGCTCTGGTCAGCTGGTCCGGATGCGGCAGGGGGTGTACGCGACCAAGCGCGCGATGGACTGGGCCGGAGTCGACCCGGTGCGAGCCCACGTCCTGACCGTGCGGGCGGCGAAGGCCACCGTCGGAAGAAGCGCGGTCGCGAGCTACCACTCGGCCGCCCTGCTCCACCGTCTCAGCCTGCTGAAGCCCCCGCCAGCGGGCGTCGCGGCCCTCACGCTCCCGTCGGCCAGGCCATGGAACCGGGCAAGGCCCGCAGACGTCGTCTTCCACGCGAGCGACC
>JBEKEK010000110.1:0-34856 GCA_050013875.1 Trebonia sp.
GTCTGGGTAACGCTGGAGAGCACCGACCACACCCCGGTCAGGTCGAGCGCCGGGTACTTCTTGAGCAGGTTGAAGGTGTACGCCACGTCCTTGGCGCTCAGCGGGGTGCCGTTGCTGAACTTGACGCCCTGGCGGATGGTGAACGTGAGCGACTTGTCGCCGGGCCCGTAGCTGTAAGAGGACGCGAGCATGGGGGTGACCTTGCCGTCCTGCAGCGGGTTGATGTAGTCAAGCGTCTCGTAGACGAACCCCACCGACAGCAGCGTGTCCGAGCCGTTGAACGGGCTGAAGTCGCAGGTCCAGAGCGCGCCGTTCTCGTTGGAGATGGTCAGCGTGGAGCCTTTGCCGCCGGCGGAGGCGGCCCCGCCCGCGGGCGAGTTTGATCCGCAGGCGGCCAGCGCCCCGGCGAGCGTGACGGCGGCCAGCACCGCCCCGGCCTTGAGGAGTCTCATAGCGTTAGTCCTTCGCGTGAGTGCGGATTGTGCATGACACCGTCGTCTGTCTTGGCTGCTGTGATCGCGTCAACGGCAAGCGCGAGCGCGCCCACCAGCGGCGCGTCGAACGGGAAGCCGGCCAGCACTAGCTCGGGCCGGTAGGGGGCCGCCGCCGTGAGCGCCGCGTCGAGCCGCGGCCGGATGCGGTCCCAGGACCTGGTCATGCCGCCGCCGACGGCGATCCGGACCGGGTCGATGCAGATGGCCAGGTTCACCACGTGAAAGGCGAGCTCGGCGGTGAACTGGTCGGCGATGGCGGCGAGGCGGGGACCGGCCCCGGCCGCGAACGCCTCCGCCGGCGGCCGCCCGCTCAGCCGGGCCAGCGCCCGGCCGCTCACCGTTTCCTCCAGCATCTGGTAGCCGGCGTCGCCGACGTCGGCCAGCTGGCGGAGGTTGTAGCCAATCTCACCGGCCGCCCCGTTGGCGCCGGACAGCACGACACCGCCGATCACGATCGCCGCCGCCAGCCCGGTGCCCAGGTTCAGGTACACCCCGGGGTCCGCGCCGGCCAGTGCGCCCCAGCGGGCCTCGGCCAGCGCGGCCGCCTTGACGTCGGTGGCCATGGTGACCGGGGTTCCCGCGAACGCCTCGCGCAGCTCGCGCCCCATCGCGATGTCCTCCCAGCCGTCGATGGCGGGGGCCAGCGCGACGCCGTCCTCGGACGGGATGCCGAAGGTGGACACGCCCACACCCGCCAGCGGCCGGCCGTGGCTGGCCTCCGCGAGCAGTTCCCGTGCGCTGCGCACGCCGCGGTTGAAGGCCGAGCGGGCGCCGCGGCCCGGCTCGGCGTCGATGACCCGCGTCGCCAGCCGGTGTCCGGAGAGATCGCAGACCGCGGTCGCGATCTTGGTGCCGCCGAAGTCGACGCCGAGCACCACGGGGGCCAGCGACATCGCATTCGGCAGCGTGCTAGAAAGGGGCGAATCCATGTACATCCACCATTTCGCAGGTTGTTAGGATAGTAACCTAACTAACCCGAAAGCCCGCAAGATCGTGGCGGTTACCGTCATGTAACGGAGGCGACTGTGACGACGGAGCTGGCGGCGGCGCGGCCCCCGCTCATCCGGGCCATGAACGAGCAGATGCTCCTGCGCCACATCCGGGTGTCGGGTCCGGTCTCGCGAGCCGACCTGGCCCGCATCTCCGGCCTGTCCAAGCCGACGGTGTCGCTGGCGCTGGCGAACGTCGAGCGGGCCGGGCTGGTCAGGATCGCGGGCCAGCGCACCGGAGTGCCGGGGCGCACCGCCCAGCTGTATGAGGTACGGCCGGAGGCCGGGTTCGTGCTCGGCCTCGACATCGGCCTGAAGTACCTGCGCGGCGCGGTCGCCGATCTGGCCGGCGAGGTCCGCACCAGGGACTCCCGCAAGGTGGTGGCGACCAGCGTGCGCGGCCGGCTGGCCGAGCTGGTCGAGCTGGCGGACGACCTGTGCGCCCGGGCCGGCACCGCGCGGCAGGCGGTGACCCAGACCGTGATCGGCACCCCGGGCGTCTACGACCCGCAGCGGAACTCGATCGCGCTGACCGGCGGGCTGGCCGGCTGGGACCGGCCCGCCGCGCTGACCGGCCTGCGCGAGGCGTTCGGCCCGTCGGTGGCGCTGGAGAACGACGTTGACGCGGCGGCGCTGGCCGAGCGGACGCACGGCTACGGGCGCGACTGCGAGAGCTTCGCCTTCGTGCACGTCGGCACGGGCATCGGCATGGGACTGGTGCTCGGCGGGCGGCTGCACCGCGGGGTGCACGGGGTCGCGGGCGAGATCGCGTTCATGCCGCTGGCCGAGGGCGAGTCCGCTGAGGCACGGCGCCGGGGGCCGCTGGAGGCGGCGGCGGCCGCGTCCGGCATCGTCCGGGCCGCGCGCAAGGCGGGGATGCGCGGCCCGGTGTCGGCCCGCAGCGTGTTCGCCGCCGCCGCCCGCGGCGACGAGCGGGCGGTGGCGGTGGTGGCCGACGAGGCCCGGCTGGTCGCCAGCGCCATCTGCTGCGTGATCACGGTGGTCGACCCGGGGCTGATCGTGCTCGGCGGCGGCATCGGCCAGGCGCCCGGCTTCGCCGCGGCGGTCTCCGCCGCGCTTGCCGCGATGACCCCGGTGCTGCCGGAGGTGAAGGTCAGCGCGCTCGGCTCCGACGTGGTGGTGGACGGCTGCCTGGCCGAGGGGGCGTCGCTGGCGTGGCACCAGCTGACCGCCGCTCGCTTACTACAATTCTCCGGTGACTACCGTCGGCGCGATCGCCGTTGATGACCCCCGCAGGCCCGAGGTCCGGGCGCTGCTCGAGCGGCACCTGACGTTCTGCCTGTCGGAGACGCCGCCTGAGCATAGCTTCGCGCTCGACGTGGACGCGCTGGTCCAGCCGGGAATCGCGTTCTTCAGCTACCGCGACGGCGACGGCACGGTGCTCGGGGTGGGGGCGATCAAGGAACTCGGCCCGGCGCACGCGGAGCTCAAGTCGATGCACACCGCCGCCGAGGCCCGCGGCCGCGGCGTCGGCCGCGCCATCCTTGACCACCTGCTGTCGGTGGCCCGCTCCCGCGGCTGCCGGCGGGTATCGCTGGAGACTGGCACCACCCCCGGCTTCGCCGCCGCGCGGGCCCTTTACGAGAGCAGCGGCTTCGTCCCGGCCGAGCCGTTCGGCGACTACGTCCGCACCGAGGACAACACCTTCTACACGCGCACCCTCGAATTAGCGATTGATTGCAGGCCTCCCACTCTCCCGGCGACGGGATGAGTCTCCCGCGGGCAATCCATTCCAGGCGCCATACCTCCCGGTTGAGGTCTCTAATAGATGAGAGTGCCAGCTTCTTGTCTTCCCAGTGCTGCGACTGCTTGCGCTGGAAGCGCCTGCGGTCGCTGGGCGAGGTGGCAAGAAGTTTGGCCGCAATTGGATAACGCTCTCAAAGGAGTAAGGATTGTCCTAGCGGCCTTGTCAGCAGAAAGCAAGAGACCCGGCAGGTCCGGAGGTTCCGGAGGGTCGCGAGTGGACTTGTTCAACATCGACCGAGGGTGCGCGTAGTGGCGACTGTTACGGTCTTTTCAGGGGCGGGCGGCCTGGTCGGCGGCCATGGCGAGCAGCTCGGCCGCGTGGGCCTGGCCGAATTCGGACCCTTCCATGCCCGCCAGCATCCGGGAGAGCTCACGGACGCGGGCCTCGTGGTCCAGCCGGATGACGCTGGTGCTGGTGATCGAGCCGTCGCTGGACTTGGCGACCACCAGGTGGTTGTCGGCGAAGGCGGCGACCTGGGGCAGGTGGGTGACCACGATCACCTGGGCGAGCCGGGCGAGCTTGGCCAGGCGGCGGCCGATCTCGACCGCGGCCTTGCCGCCGACGCCTGCGTCCACCTCGTCGAAGACGAAGGTCGGGACCGGGTCGGCGCCGGCGAAGACGACCTCGATGGCGAGCATGACCCGGGACAGCTCACCACCGGAAGCGCCCTTGTGCAGCGGGAGGGCGGGGGCACCGGGGTTGGAGGCCAGCCGGATCTCCACGTCGTCGAGGCCGTGCGGGCCGGGTTCGTCGAGCGGGGTCAGTACCACCGAGATCCGGGCGTGCGGCATCGCGAGCGCGGTCAGCTCCTCGGTCACGTCCCGCGCGAACCGCTCCCCCGCCTCCGTCCGCAGCTGCGTGAGCCGGGCGGCCAGCTCGTTGACGTGCGCGGCGAGCTCCGCCTCCTCGACGGTGAGGGCGGCGATGCGCTCGTCGTCGTTGTCGAGCTCACCCACCCGAGCGGCGGCACGGCGGGCCCAGTCGAGAACGGCCGCGATCTCGTCGGGCTCGGGATTGGGCTCCGCGTCCCCTTCCGCGTCTGCCCGCACCCAGTCGCCCGGGTCAACCGGGACGGGTGAGCCGTTGATGTGTGCGGAGATACCGCCCGGGCCGTACAGCCGGGTGATGCGGCTGAGCGCGGCCCGCCGGTCCTGCACGGCGGCCAGCCGGGCCGGGTCGGCGTCCAGTGACTGGACGTAGGAGGCGAGCTCGCCGGCCACCTCCGACAGCAGGTAGGCGGCCTCGGTGAGCCGTTCCGCGACGCCGTCGATCTCGGGGTCGTGGCGGCGGACCGCCTCAAGCACCCGGCGGGCCTGGCCGAGCAGGGTCACCGCGTCGGCGCCGTCGTTGCCCGCGGTCGGGTCGCCAAGCAGCGCCTCGTGCGCGGTGGTGGCGGCGGCGTGCAGCGCGTCCGCGTTGGCAAGCCGTTCGTCCTCGGCCCGCAGCGCCGCGGCCTCGCCCGCGACCGGGTTGAGCTTCTCGATCTCGGTCAGCCCGGCGCGCAACTCGGCCGCCTCCGCCGCCCGCGCGCGGGCCTGCGTGGTGATCTCGGTCAGCTCCGCGTGCGCCTTCCGGTGCCCGTTGTACGCGCGCTGGTAGTCGGCCAGCACCTCGGCCAGCACGGCGCCGGCGAACTTGTCAAGCGACTCGCGCTGGCGCCCGGGCTTGAGCAGCTGCTGCTGGTCGGACTGGCCGTGCACCGCGACTAGGTCATCGGCCAGGTAGGTGAGCAGTGACACCGGCACCGACCGGCCGCCTGCGAACGCGCGTGAGCGCCCCTCGCCGGACACCGATCTGGTCAGCACCAGCGTGCCGTCCTCGTCGAGGTCGCCGCCGGCCTCCTCGACCTGCTGTGCGACCTTGCCGCGGGGGTCGGTGCGGAGCCGTCCCTCGACCGAGGCGCGCTGCGCGCCCGGCCGCACCCGCGCCGGGTCCGCACGGCCGCCGAAGAGCAGGCCGAGTCCGGTCACCACCATCGTCTTACCCGCGCCGGTCTCGCCGGTGAGCGCCGTGAAGCCGGGTGAGAGCTCGAGCAGCGCGTCTTCGATGACCCCGAGCCCGGTGATGCGCACTTCCTCAAGCATGACCGCCCGCGTCTCCTTCCGAGCTACGCCCTGGGCGCCGCCGCAGCCGGCCCCGCCACGCGGCAACCCCGACTCTACCGTGCCATTGGTACGAACCCAGGCCCGGCGCGGCTGATTTCATCGGCTTTTCTTTCGAACCGGCGTATCTCGCCCGCGACCCACGAGCGCGGCGGTGGTCGCGGTGGCCGCGGTGGTGAGGCGGTGCCTCTTGGTGAGGCTCAGACGAGGCGTGATCGGACCAACAGGCCGAGCGCCCACGGGCCGATCGTGAGCACCAAGAAGATGGGGTGGAACGTGGTCACGCCGTTACCCACCTGCAGGCCGGCCAGCAGGAGCAGCAACGGGGGCACCGACCGCAGCTGATCAGCGTCGGTGCCGAGCGAATAGGCGAGCAGGAAGACCGGCACCGCGACGAGATCGCCGAGGCCGTTCGGTATCGCGTCCACCGGTCCCAGGGAGGACAGCGCGAACAAGGTGCCCGCCGCGTCGGCCGCCAGCTGGGGCTGGGCGCGCCGCGCGATGATGCAGCAGAAGACGCCGACCCCGGTGCCCGCTTCGAACAGGTTCCCCCGGCCATGCAGCAGCCCCGCGGCGGCCAGCGATATCAGCAGGAAAGCGCTGATCCCGAGGCCAATCAGCAGGTCGCCGTGCCCGTAGCCCGCGATACGGGTAACGCGCTCAGGGGCGCGCATCACCGGATCCGCGGCACGTGCAGCGAGGCGGGCAGGTGCACCGAGCCGGGGACCAGCAGCCGCGCGCCGAGTACCAGCGCCGCCAGCGCGACCAGCCAGAAAAGGCCCACCCAGACACCGCCGGGCACGCCGGTCAGCCGGGCGAGCTGGTCGGCGTCGGACGCACCGCGGCCGGAACGCCGCGCGCGGCGGCGTGACCGCCACAGTTCGGCCACCGGCCGCACCCCGCCCAGCAGCAGGAACCAGGCGGCGCAGTAGCCGAAGGCCGACTGCACCAGAGCGGAGGCCAGCAGCGTCACCACGCTCACGGCCGCCACCGCCACCAGCACGGCCGCCACCCCGTAAGCGTTGCGCATCACCAGAAACGTCGCGCACAGCAGCAGGAGCAGCAGCCAGAGCAGCGCGACCACGTGATGCGCGGCCAGCAGCCAGGCGGCACCCGCCCCAAGCAGCGGCGGCGTGAGGTAACCGGCGAGCGCGGTGAATACCATGCCGGGGCCGTGCGGCTTGCCGCGGGACCGGGTCTCGCCCGAGGTGTCGGAGTGCAGCCGTATCCCGTCCAGCCGCCGCCCGGTGAGCAGCGAGGCCAGCGCGTGCCCGCCCTCGTGCGCGATCGTGATCGCGTTCCGCGTCAGGTGCCAGGCCCAGCGGTTCACCACCACGGCCAGCGCGACCACGCCGCTCGCGGCCACCACCCAGACCGGCGGGGCGGGCTGCGCGGCCGTCATCCGGTCCCAGAGTTCCGCCAGTACCGCGAATACCGACATACCGGACAGCGTAAGCGCCACAGTGCTTCCTCCGCTCGCTGCCGGCCGCTTTGACCCCGCGGCGTTAACCCATCAGGTCGGCCGCGAGCGCCTTGATGCCGGCCGCCAGCGCGCTCTCCCGCAGCGGCCCGTAGCCGATGAGCAGCGCCGGCGGGGCCGTGGCGAGATCGAACCAGTGCCCGGCCGCTTCCTCCAGCTGGACGCCATGCCGGGCGGCCGCCGTCGCGACCGCACCCGGGTCAAGCCCGGCGGGCAGCCGCAGCAGCAGGTGCAGCCCGGCCGCGGCGCCGCTCGGCCGTATCTCCGGCAGGTGCGCGCTGAGGGCGGCGAGCAGGCAGTCGCGGCGCGCCCGGTAGACCGGGCGGACGCGTCGCAGGTGCCGCGCGAAGGCACCGGACTCGAAGAACCGGGCCAGGGTGAGCTGCCCAAGCGTCTCGGCGGCGAAGTCCTCGAGCAGCCGGACGCGGATGATGTCGCCCGCGAGCTGCGGTGGCGCGACGATCCAGCCGAGCCGCAGTGCGGGGCTGAGGACCTTGCTGACGGTGCCGCCGTAGACCACCCGCTCCGGGTCGAGGCCCTGCAGCGCCCCGACCGGTGTGCGGTCGTAGCGGAGCTCGGCGTCGTAGTCGTCCTCGATCACCAGCGCGCCGGACGTGCGCGCCCACTCAAGCAGCCGGACCCGCCGGTCTGCCGAGAGCGGGGCGCCGCTTGGGTAGGAATGGGCGGGCGACAGCAGCACCGCCCCCACGTCCAGGCCGGCCAGCCGGGACGTCTGCATCCCCCGGCCGTCAACCGGAACGGGAACCGGCTCGAGCCCGGCCGCCTCGATAATCAGGCGGTGCAGCAGGAAGCCGGGGTCCTCCATGGCGATCCTGGTCACCCCGCGCTCGCCAAGCGCCCGGCAGAGCAGCATCAGCCCTTGCGAGAATCCACCGCAGATCACCACCTGCTCCGGGGTGGCGCGCACCCCGCGGACCCGCCCCAGGTAGGCGGTGAGCGCGGTGCGCAGCTCCAGTGAACCCCGGGGCGGCGGGTAGAGCAGGCCGCTGTCGGGGATCTCGCGCAGCGTGTCCCGGTAGTGGCGCAGCCACTCGCCGCGGGGGAACAGCGCGGGGTCCGGCAGCCCGCTCGTCGCGAGCTTGCCGTCGCGGTTGACCGGTAGCGGCCAGAACGGCTCGTTGCCCGGCCCGGCGGCCGGGGTTCGGCGGCTGGCGAAGCCCGGCGCGCGGACCCGCGTGCCCGAGCCCTGCCGGGACTCCAGGTACCCCTCGATCACCAGTTGCTCGTAGGCCCCGACCACCAGCGAGCGGGACACTCCAATTTCGGCCGCCAGCACCCGCGACGGCGGGAGCGCGGTCCCCGGGAGCAGCGACCCGCCGACGATCGCCTGGCGCAGCCCCCGTTCGAGCTGCGCCCGCAGGCTGCGCGGCCGGGCATGGTCAAGGTCGACAAGCAGGTCGGCGGGAAACTCCCCGCCGGTGAAATTGGTATTTGTAGTGGTAGTCAATTGGATCTTCCTATCGAGGCCACTTTTCCTAGCCTAGCCGTAGGGGCCGGAACCGCCAACGGAATAAGGGGGCGATGAGGGACCCGCACGAGGTGCTGGTGCTCGACGGCCGGGGGGTGGCCGGACCGGTGACCGCCGACGCGTTCGCCGCCGCGCGCCCCGCCCGGCCCCGGCCACGGCCCGCATCATCGTGGGCTACGAGCCGGTAGCTGAAGAAACCCTTTTTCTTTCCTGAACGCACGCGGCTTGCTCTTTGTCCCCGATGAGTTTCCTTCCGTCGTACGGTCGTACCTGTCGGATGTTCCGCTGACCGGACGGGAGGGTGTCGATGGCCGGGTTCTCGAAGTCGCGGCTTGAGCGGGTGCGGGCCGTGCTCGACGGTCAGGTCGGGCGCGGCGCGGCGCCCGGGGTGGTCGCGGTGATCGCCCGGGGCGGCGAGACGGTGGTGGAGTCGGCCGGCGACCTGCGGCCGGACTCAATCTTCCGGATCGCGTCGATGACCAAACCGGTCGCGGCGGTGGCGGCGCTCATCTGCGTGGAGGAGTGCGTGCTGCGGCTCGACGACCCGGTCGACGAGTACCTGCCAGAACTGGCCGGCCGGCGGGTGCTCACCCGGCTGGACGCGCCGCTGGACGACACGGTGCCCGCCGAGCGGGCCATCACGCTGCGGGACCTGCTCACGTTCCGGCTCGGGCTCGGCTTCGGCCACGGCATGTGGGGGCCGCCCGGTTCTGTGCCGATCATGGACGCGCTCAATGACCTGCCGAACGGGAAACCCGCGCCCGGCGCGGTGCCGGGGCCGGACGAGTGGATGCGGCGGGTCGGCTCGCTGCCGCTGGTCTGCCAGCCGGGCGAGCGGTGGCTCTACAACATCGGCTCGGACCTACTCGGGGTACTGATCGCGCGGGCGTCCGGGCAGACGTTCGAGGAGTTCCTGCGGGAGCGGATCTTTGAGCCGCTGGGCATGCCGGACACCGGGTTCTGGGTGCCGGCCGCCTCGATCGACCGGCTGCCGCCGCTGTACACGACCGATCCCGGCAGCGGGAAGCCGGTCGTCGACGACCCGCCGTCCGGGCAGTGGGCCGCTCCCCCGGCGTTCGAGTCCGGCTCGGGCGGGCTGGTCTCCACCGCTGACGACTACGCCGCGTTCGCCGCCATGCTCCGCGGCAGCGGGGTTTACCGTGGCGTGCGGATCCTGTCCCGCCCGGCCGTGTCGCTGATGACGTCAGATCAGCTGCCGGCCGAGGTGAAGGCCGTCTCCGGCCTGGCGCCGGGCGACTTCGACGACACCGGCTGGGGGTTCGGGGTGTCGGTGGTGACGCGCCGGACACAGCTGTACCACTCGGCCGGGACGTACGGCTGGAATGGCGGCCTCGGCACCACCTGGGTCAACGATCCGGCCGAGGACCTGACGCTGATCCTGCTGACCCAGCAGGCGTTCGCGTCGCCCGCGCCACCCGCGATCAACCGCGATTTCTGGACCGCCGCCTACCAGGCCCTCGACGACTGACATCAGCCTAATATCACGTTCCGTGGTTGAATGAGGACGGAACGCTTCATATTGAGCGCGCCGGGTAGCAAACATGAGTGCCGAGCCTCGCTAGAGTTGCGACCAGATCTATCGCAACCCTGTGCGTCGCGCTCGCCGTCGCCGTCATCGCCGTCGCCGCTATCGGCATCTTCGGCGCCAACTCGTCAACCACGCTGGGAAAGGAGATCTCCAGCGGAGAGCTGACCACCTCGACCGCGACCGGCGAACTGGCCCGGGACATGGACACCGCTTACGCCGCCGGCGAGGAGGCGTTCCTCACCGGCAACCCGGCGCTGCGGTCCCAGCTCCTCGGCTGGCTCTACACCACCATGCTGCCCGCCACCGACGCGGAGCTGTCCACCTTCGAGCAGCTGCACGCGGCCGATCCGGCTGCCGAGCACGCCAACATCGAGCGGTTCGTCGGCCAGTGGATGACCGTCCGTTCGGTGCTCAGCCCGACCAGCGTGGCGACGCACCCGAGGGCGGCGCTGGCCGCCGATCTGGCCGCCGACTACCAGCCGGTCGGCGCCCAACTGGACCGGCTCTTCCTCAGGGAGCAGGCGATCGGGCACAGTGACCAAGTGCGCGCGTCCTCGAACGCGGTGCGGACCGCCGCACTCGTTATCGCCATCGCCCTGCTGGCCATCCTGGCCGGCGTTCTCCTCTTGATCCGTGATGTCCGGCGCATCCGCCGGAGCCTGGAGCCCGGCAAGGACCAAGCGGAATTCGTTGACACGCTGCAGATCGCGAGCGACGAGGACGAGGCGCACCGGCTGCTGCAGCGGCATCTTGAGCGGGTACTCGCGCCCGCCACCGCCGTGGTGCTCAACAGCAACAACAGCGCGGACCGGTTGGAGGCGGCTACCCCGCTGCCGGTCGCCTCGCCGCTGGCGGCGACCCTGCGCGGCGCCGAGCCCCGGTCCTGCCTGGCGGTGCGGTCCGGCCGGACGCACACCGAGGGCGGCGAACGGCCGGCCCTGCTGCCCTGCCCGGTGTGCGGCCCCTGCAACGGCGCCTCGTCCTGCGTCCCGCTGGTGGTCGGGGGCGAGGTGATCGGCTCGGTGCTGATCATCCGCCCGGTCGGCCACCCGCTGGCGGATGAGCAGCGGATCCGCGAGTCCGTCAGCCAGGCGGCGCCGGTGCTCGCGAATCTGCGCAACCTGGCGATCGCGGAGGCCCGCGCCTCGACCGACGGCCTCACCGGCCTGCCCAACAAGCGGGCGGTCACCGAGGCGCTGAAGCGGATGTACGGGCAGGCCTCGACCACCGGGTCGCCGCTCGCGCTGCTGCTCCTCGACCTCGACCACTTCAAGCAGGTCAACGACGTGCGCGGGCACGCCGTGGGCGACCAGGTGCTGGCGAAGACCGGCGCGGTGCTGCGGAGCGCCCTGCGGACCGGCGACTTCGCCGGCCGTAACGGCGGGGAGGAATTCGCGATCATCCTCCCCGACACCGAGATCCAAACCGCGGTCCAGGTCGCCGAGCGCGTCCGCACGGCGGTGGCCGAGATGTCCCTGCCGGGCACCGACGTAAGGATCACGACCTCGATCGGGATCGCCGGCTACCCCGACCACGCGACCACCCCCGACCGGCTTGAGCGGCTGGCCGACTCGGCCCTGTACGTCGCCAAGCGGGAGGGCAGGAACCGCGCCGAGGTGGCCGAGCCGACGCCGGCCGACCTCGCCAGCAACCTCTCGGACGCCCCGACGCCTTCCGGCTCCACCGCGATGACGGACTCCCAGGCGATTACGGACTCCCCGGCCAACGGCGCGGCCGAGGTCCGCCGCTCCCGGCCGTCTAGCTGGCCAGCGTCGCCTCGAGGGTGATCTCCCCGACGCCGGCCAGCGCCCGGCTCACCGGGCAGCCGGCCTTGGCCGCCGCGGCGGCCTCGGCGAACGTCTGCGCGTCGATGCCGGGCACCCGGCCCACCGTCACCAGCGCGATCTTGGTGATCGTGGGCGCCCCGTCGACCGGCCGCAGGGTGACCGTAGCGTCGGTCTGCACCGAGTCCGGCGGGCTGCCCGCCTGCGCGAGGATGTTCGACAGCGCCATGGAAAAGCACGACGCGTGCGCGGCGGCGATGAGCTGCTCGGGGTTGGCACCCGGGCCGTCTTCGAAGCGGGACTTGAACGAGTACTCGCCACTGATCGTGTCGCCCGCGGTGAAAGTGCCGCTCCCCGACGGAACGTCACCCCTCCATTCGGCGCTTCCCTTTGCCGGCATGCCTGCCTCCTCGGTCGCTACCACGTTTTCTTCGCTAGCGATCCTACGGCCAGTCAACGCCGTCCTTCCGAGCGGACACACCCAATCTGCCCCTGACCTGTCGGTTACGCCAACGACCTTCTCGAACCTGCCGGCTACCCCCACGACCTGATCGGGGCTTGGGAGGGTGAGATAGCGTGGCGGCATGGCCAGCGAGAATGCGGCAAGGCTTGCGGTGCTGATCGACGCGGACAACGCGCAGCCGTCGATCACCGAGGGACTGCTTGCCGAGGTTGCCAAGTACGGTACCGCGCACGTCAAGCGTGCCTACGGCGACTGGACCGCGCCGAACCTGAAGGGCTGGAAGGATCATCTGCTCGCGCAGTCCATCCAGCCGATCCAGCAGTTCGCCTACACCCGGGGCAAGAACGCGACCGACGCGGCGATGGTGATCGACGCGATGGACCTGCTGTACTCGGGGCGGTTCGACGGGTTCTGCATCGTGTCGAGCGACAGCGACTTCACCCGTCTCGCCGCCCGGCTGCGCGAGTCGGCGCTGACCGTCTACGGCTTCGGTGAGCGGAAAACACCCAAGCCGTTCGTCGCCGCGTGCGACAAGTTCATCTACATCGAGAACCTCACCTTCGACCAAGACGACGAAGACGACAATGGCGGCGACGCCCCGGCCAAGGGCGTCTCGGCCAAGCCGGCCCGGCCCAAGCCGGCCTCGGCCGCGCAGCTCAAGAGCGACCACGGGCTGGTGAACTTCCTGCGCAACACGGTGGAGGCGGCCTCCGACGAGGACGGCTGGGCGCCGCTGGCCGGCGTCGGTAACATCATCACCAACCAGCGCCCGGATTTCGACCCGCGCAGCTACGGCTACGGCAAGCTGAGCGACCTGATCACCGCGACCACGCTGTTCGAGACGGACCGGCGCAGCCCGGGCGACGGCAAGCAGGCAATCATCTACGCGCGGGCCAAGCGCCGCCAGCCGGCCAGGCGGGCCGCGAAGGCGTAACCGCGGTCAGGACCGCCAGTGGTGGCGGGTGACCTGGCCGCCGGTGATGGTGACGGTGGCGACCGGGGTCTGCCGGTCGCGCCAGATGATGTAGTCGCCGACCAGCAGCTCGGGGTAGACCGCGGCGTAGCTGACGATGCCCGCCACGTGCCGCTCGCGGACCAGTGAGTGGGTGCCGTGGGCACCGGGAGCACTGGCCGGGGTGACGTCGATTTCGCGGCCGAGCAATTCCGCCGGGGTGTGCAGGATCAGCGCACCCTTGTCGTCACCGATGTCCAGCACGACGCTGCCGGCGTGGGAGGGGCCAAGCTTGGGCTCGGTCATGGAGTTTCCTGTCTTCGGTGCCGGGCACGGCGGTGAGCCGGGCCGGACGGCGCGAGCGGAAGCGCTCGCGCCGTCCGGCTGGCCGGCGCTGATCAGGTCGGGTTGCCCGACCCGCTGTAGGGGACGCCCAGGTAGGGGAACTCGTCGAGGTAGCCGGCCGTGACGTTGGCCGGCCCGCGGCCACCAGTGACGCGGCTGACCGCGCCGTCGACCACGTACGTGGAGTCGATCAGCTTGTAGGTCAGCCCGGCGATCGCCCGCAGCTCGATGGTGACGACATCGTCGCGCACCCGGCGGCCGTTGGGGAAGCCGGCCAGATCGCCGCCGAGGAGGCCGAGATTGTTCCGCTTCTTCGAAGGCTTGATCGCCGTGTTCAAGCGCAGCATGTCAGCCGCGATCGAGCCGGTGCAGTTCTGGAAGCCGTCGATGATGCCCTCCGGGAGACCGGTGAGCAGGATCGCCTCCAGGTCAGCGCGGGGCTTGCCCGACCGCACGAGCGCGTCCAGGCTCGGGAACACCGTCGGGTAGAGCACCGCCAGCAGCGCGGCGAGCTCGGGGTGCGTTACGTACGGAGCGAACAGCTTGTCGTCCGACGGCGGCAGGCTGTTCCACAGGTCCTTCTTCCCGAGCGGGTTGATGACCTCGTTGAACAGCGGGTTGCCGAGCCGGGAGACCTGCCGGTAGGGGCCGATGCTGACGTCCTCGTTCTTGTTGTAATCCCACAGCCTGACCTTCTGGCGGCCGGCGGTGGTCCACACCCCGATTACCGAGCGGGAGTCGTTCCACCGGCCGGCGCCGCTCCTTGTCAGCTCGGAGATCGGCACCTGCAGGGCGATGGAGTGCACGTTCAGGCCGTTGGCGCCGTTCACACCGGGAGCGCCCTTGCTGAAGACGTGCATGCCGAACTGGTTGTGCAACGCCTCGAAGGGCCGCAGGTCACCCAGGTCGAAGATCGCGCCCAGGTCGACGTAGAAGCCCTCGGCGCGCTGGCCGGCGAATACCTTCCCGCCGTCGGCCAGGCCGTGCACGGCCTCCGCCGCGAGGGTGCCGTAGTGCGGGGTGGACAGTGGGCCGATGTTGCACGGCGGGCAGGCGAAGCCGGTGCCGTAGACCCTGGTGTGACCGTGTTCCACCTTGGTGACGCTGTAGAACTGGCGGCGGTTCCAGGTCTTACAGGCGAGCGAGGTGACCGGGCCGGTGTTGTACAGGAACGTGTCCGACTCCCGCAGCTCGGTATGGAACTCGAACTGATAGCTGATGTCGGGGTAGCCGTCACCGGAGTTGTCAATGTGGATCTGGTACAGCACGTCGTCGCCGAACTCGTAGAAGTTCGGCCCGCCGGCCGGCTCCTGCAGCGGTATGTAGTTGGCGATCAGCGTGACCGTGTCCGGGCGGTCGGGGCTGACGAACGCGTAAACGTCGGTGCTGTCGGCTACCGGGTCCTTCGAGATCTCCGGTGCCTCGCGATGCGATGACATGAACTACCTCTCGTGTCCGTGGATACTGCCGCTGCGACTGGCCGGCTGGCCGGTGACAGCGAACGCGGGAGATGCCGCCAGGCCCCCGATGGCGCTGACAGCACCCGCGCCGCGCCGATTTCGGCCGCCGGGTCGATCACGACAAGTATTCAGCACATCACTCCTTGTAAGTGGGTAAACACGCAGAACACCTGCTGCGCATCATCTGTCTCACACGTCGCGGCTTGTGAGCCAGCTGCCTCGGGCGCCTTGGACGCCCGGGCGCCTCGGATGCCCCGGCGCCCCGGGTCAGGCGGCGGTGCGGCGGCGGAACAGCCGGGAGGCGGCGGCAACGCCAAGGATCAGGATGGCCGCGCAGTAGACGACCGCCAGCCATGCCTCGTGACCCACCGTCGCCCCGGTCGAGGTGTGCCCCATCCACAGCCCGCGCAGCGTCTCGATCACCGCCGTGAACGGCTGGTTGGCGGCGATCGGGCGCAGTACGGCGGTCATCGACCGCGCGGGGACGAACGCGGTGGACAGGTAGGGGACGAACATGAGCACGAAGGTGGCGCCGGTCGCCGCCTCCGGGCTCCGCACCAGCAGGCCGAACACCGCGGCGAGCCAGGACAGCGCCAGGATGAACAGCACTATCAGGCCGACCGCGGCGGCCCAGGCGAGCGGCGCCGCGGTGGGACGCCACCCGACCGCGAGGCCGACGCCGATCACCAGCGCGGTCGCCAGCAGGTTGCGGGCCAGGCTGGCGACGATGTGCCCGGCCAGCACCGACGAACCGCTGATCGGCATCGAACGGAACCGGTCGACGATGCCGCTGCTCATGTCGCTGGCCACCGCGACCGCGGTCGTGCCGGCGCCGAACCCGGCGCACAGCACGATCAGGCCGGGCACCACGTAGTCGGCGTAGGCGCCGCCGGTGTTGAGCGCGCCGCCGAAGATGTACACGAACATCAGCATCAAGATGATGGGCAGCATCAGCGCGGTGAGGAAGGCCTCCGGGTCGCGCAGCGAGCGGCGCACGCAGCGCGTGACCATCACGCTGGTATCGGTCAGGGCGTAGGCGGTGGCGGTCATCGGACGCTCGCATTCTCTGCTGGCCTGTGCGGCCGCGCTGTCGGTGCTGGCTTGTCTGGCTCTGCTGGCTGTTGTTGGCGGGGCCCGGTCAGGGACAGGAACACGTCATCGAGGCTCGGCCGCTCCACCGACACCCGGGCGGCCGGCGCGCCCGCGGCCCGCAGCCGCCCGAGCAGCTCGTGCACCGAGGCAGCCGAGCCGTCGGTGCCGACCTCGACGGTCCGCAGCCGCTCGTCCACCCGCAGGGCCGCGACGCACGCGACTGCCCGCCGCAGGCAGGACTGGTCGCCGAACTCCAGCCGGACGACCTCGCCGCCGAGGCTCGATTTCAGCTCATCGGCGGTGCCCTGGGCGACGATCCGGCCGTGGTCGAGGAGGGCGATGACGTCGGCCAGCTGGTCCGCTTCCTCGAGGTACTGGGTGGTGAGCAGGACCGTCACCCCCGCATCGGCGAGGCCGCCGACGGTGCCCCACAGCTGCTCGCGGCTGCGCGGGTCCAGGCCGGTGCTCGGCTCGTCAAGGAAGAGCAGCGGCGGCCGGGCGATCATGGCGATGGCGAGGTCAAGGCGCCGCCGCATGCCGCCCGAGTAGGTCTTCACCCGCCGGGCGGCGGCATCGGCCAGGCCGAATTCAGCCAGCAGGTCGGCGCTTCTGGCCCGCGCGGCCGGCCGCGGCAGGTGCAGCAGCCGGCCCATCATCCGCATGTTCTCCTCGCCGGTGAGCATGTCGTCCACGGCGGCGTACTGGCCGGTGAGGCTGATCGAGCGCCGGACCCCGACCGGGTCGGCCAGCAGGTCATGGCCGGCCACCGTCGCGGTGCCGGCGTCCGGGCGGATCAGCGTGGCCAGGATGCGGATCAAGGTGGTTTTGCCGGCGCCGTTCGGGCCGAGCAGGGCAACGATCGATCCGGTGCCGACGGTCAGGTCGACACCGTCGAGGACAGGGGTGCCGCCGAAAGCCTTCCTGAGGCCTTCAGCTTTAACTGCGTATGTCATACACTCTTTGTATATGCAATACACAGTTAGGTCAAGAGGGTTTCGGCGGCCCCGCTGGCGATAGCGTGACCGACGGTGTAGACGTGTAACCGGAAGCGCCGCGCGGGCATCGACGCTGACGTCCGCTGACATCAGGGAGGACGGCCGTGGCCAGGTACATTGCGCCATCGACGAGGCAGCCGGTGCGCGCGGTGCTGTTCGACGTGTTCGGCACCGTGGTTGACTGGCGGTCCGGCATCACGTCCGCCGTCACCGCCTTCGCCCAGGGCCGCGGGCTTGCCCTCGATCCCGGGGCGTTCGCCGACGCCTGGCGATCGCAGTACCAGCCGTCCATGGAACGCGTACGCTCGGGCGACCGCCCCTACCTCTCTCTCGACGCCCTGCACCGGGAGAACCTGGATCCGTTGCTGCGCGAGCAGGGCGTCGACCCGGCCGGCATTCCCCTCCGCCATTTGGACGATCTGGTCAACGCGTGGCACTTCCTGCCCCCGTGGCCGGACAGCGTCGCGGGGATCGGCCAGCTCAAGCGGGACTTCATCGTCGGCCCGCTCTCCAACGGCAACACCGCGCTGCTTGTCGACATGGCGAAGTCGGCCGGGCTCGGCTGGGACGTGATCCTCGGCTCCGATATCAGCCGCGCGTACAAGCCGAGCCCGGACGCCTACCTCACGCCGGTCCGCATCCTCGGCCTCGAACCGGGCGAGGTGATGCTGGCGGCGGCGCACAACGCCGACCTGGCGTCGGCCCGGCAGGTGGGGCTGGCCACCGCGTACATCCCCCGCCCGGCGGAATTCGGCCCGCGTCGGCACCGGAACCTGGCGCCCACCGCGGACTGGGACGTGACCGCCGAATCGATCACAGAACTGGCGGGCCGCCTGGCGCCTACCCCCGGGTGACCTGCCCGCGATGACCGCCTCAGCTGACCTGCCTCAGCTGACCTGCCCCAGGATGAACGGATGTGGAGGATCATTGCCCCATGCCAGGTGAAGAGCTAACCGAGTTGCCGCCAGGGCTCGACCTGCTGTGGGGACGCCGCGGGCAGGGCAAGCGCGGCCCGCGGCCGGGGCTGTCGACGGACCAGATCGTCGATGCCGCCGTCCGGCTGGCCGACGCCGAGGGCCTCGAGGCCGTGTCCATGGCGCGGGTCGCGGCCGAACTCGGATTCACCACCATGTCGCTGTACCGCTACGTCACCAGCAAGGAAGAACTCCTCCAGCTGATGTGGAACGCCAGCGCGCTCAGCTCGGAGAAAATGGAGCTCGACAGCGGCAGCTGGCGGTCCCGGCTGCGGATGTGGGCGGAAGTACAGCGCGAGGTGATCGACCGCCATCCGTGGATCACCCAGATGCCGATGGCGGCGCCCCCGCTATCGCCGAACTCGCTGGCCTTCGTTGAGCGCGGGCTCGAGACCCTCGACGAAACCGGCCTGGCCGACGGCGACAAGCTGCGGATCATCGGCCTGCTCAGCTCCTACACGCTGAGCGAGGCGCGGATGGCCCACGACGCGCTCCGCGCGGCCAAGGAGCAGGCCACGCGCGATCAGTCGACGGCGGCAGGCGGCCGGGCGCCCGCGCCGCCGTGGACGTTCGAGGCGCTGCTGCGGGAACTGGTCGACGAGCAGACCTACCCGCGGCTGTACCGGCTCGCCTGGACCCCGCCGCCCGGCAGCGACGGCGGCGGCCCGCCGTCGGAACACGAGGAGTTCATGTTCGGCATCGACACCATCCTGGACGGCGTCCAGGCGCTCATCGACCGGGCGCGCCCCGGGCCGGCCAGCGAGTTAGCCGGCTCCCCAGGACCAGTGCGGGATCGGCAGGGCGGCCGGGACATCGGTGTCGTGCGGGTGCGACAGCGCCACATCGTCCACCGCCTGCTCGATGCGGGCGCGCAGCGCGGCGCGGAACCCCTGGTCACCGGGCCAGCCGGCGTCGTCGGCGGCGAGCATGAAGCAGTCCGCGAATCGCCGGCCGAGGTCGCTCATGTCGCCGTTGCCTGAATGCATCAGCACCAGGCCGGTCTGGTCGCCGCCGCACTGGGTGGAGTACCTCGGCGGCCCGCCCATCACCTCTGCCAGGTAGGCGGCGAGCCGCTCGACATGCCGCGGATTCTGGCCCGGATGCGAGAACGGATGGTTCAGCTCCGGGTCGGCCAGGCAGCGTTCATGCAGCGCGGCGGCAAACGGCGGGAACGCGCCCTCTCCGCCCGCGAACTCATACAGCGTCGGCGTCGGTTGCATGGACCGAGCATCGCACGGCCCAGGCAACTCACGCGGCCCGGGGTTGGGAAATCGCGGTTACTTGACCTCGTTGAGCTTGCCGGTCGCGACGTCGAAGACGAAGCCGCGGATCTGGTCCTTGTGCGGGATGAACGGGCTCGCCTTGATCCGCGCGATCGACTGCCTGACGTCCTCGTCGAGGTCGCCGAAGGCCTCCGCCGACCAGGCCGGCTTGATCCCGGTCTCCGCCTGGATGGCGCCCTTGAACTGGTCGTCGGTGAACGTCAGCATGCCGCAGTCGGTGTGGTGGATGAGGATGATCTCGGTGGTGCCGAGCAGCCGCTGGCTGATAGCCAGGGACCTGATCTCATCGTCGGTGACCACGCCGCCCGCGTTGCGGATCACGTGCGCCTCGCCCTCGCCCAGGCCGAGGATCGCGTATACGTTCAGCCGCGCGTCCATGCACGCGACGACGGCCAGGTGCGCGGACGGGGGCAGCGGCAGCGGGCCGGTGAACTGCTCCGCGTAGGCGGCGTTGTTCCGCAGGTATTCGTCGGTTGCGCTCATGAACGAATCTCCCCCTCGAGATTGGCCGGCTCGCCCTGACCGATTCCTATTTTACCTACCAATCAACTAGCCTAACCGGCCGCAAATGTCAAGGAATCACGGGCCGGCGCATGGCCGATCGTGGGCCACACTGGGCACACGGACACGCCCACGCCCACGGGCGGGCGGGGCAGGCCAGGCCCCGCCCGCCCGTGGGCGGGGAACGGGAAACATGACGAGGAGGGCTGCTGTGGCGGTCGTGGACAGCGGCAAGCCTGTGAAACCGCTCCTGCGGGGCTGGATGCACCTGATCTGGTTCGAGGCCTCGCTCGTGCTTGGGACGCTGGCGCTGGCCCGCGCGCACGGGGCCCTGCGGATCACGGCGCTCGCCATCTTCGTGGCCAGCGTGACCGCGATGTTCGGGGTCAGCGCGCTCTACCACCGCGGGAACTGGAGCGAGGCGTGGCGGGTGCGGCTGCAGCGGCTTGACCACGCGATGATTTTCCTGCTCATCGCGGGCACCGCGACGGCCGCCTTCCTCCTCGCCTCGCACGGTGTCTTCCGTATCGTCTGCCTGGCCGCGCTGTGGACGCTGACGGTGGCCGCGGGTGCGATCCACATGGTCTGGATGAACGCGCCCGAACTGCTGGTCGGCTCGACGTTCGTGGCACTCGGGTGGGCGGGCGGCCTCGCGCTGCCCGCGGTCTGGCTGCATTCGGGCGCGGTGGCGGGAACGCTGCTGATCGTCGGCGGCCTGCTCTACACCGCGGGCGCGCTGTCCTACCGCAAGCGCTGGCCCAACCCGAAACCCGCCGTCTTCGGCTACCACGAGGTCTTTCACGTCTACGTGTGCGCCGCCGCGACGTGCCAGTTCGCCGCGATAGCACTGTTCATCGCCTGATTCATCACCCGGCTTACTTCTTTGGCTTATCGCCTGCCACGGCCCGGCAGCGGGTTACCCCGGGGGAGCAGGAAAGTCAGCACCGCCGCGACGATGAGCAACGCCGCGTCGATCCACGCGATCACGGTCAGACCGGAGACGAAGCTGGCGCGGGTGGGCACGCCGCCGATCACCTCGTAGAAGACGGCGCCGATGATCGCCACGCCGCTGGCGATCGCGAACTGCTGCGTGGTGGTGAGCACGCCGGCCGCGGCCCCCGCCTGCTGCGGGCGGACGTGGGTGAGAACCGCGCCCATCAGCGACGGCACCATCAGCCCCTGGCCGATCCCGATCAGGGCGGTCGCGGGGGCGGTATCCCACCCGGTGAGGTGACCGCCGTCGCGGGCGGCGATGAGGGCGAGGGCGACGGTGCCGAGCATCGCGAAGCCCGCGCCGAGAGTGATCGAGCGCGGCCCGATCCGGGCGGCTACCCGCGGGCCGAGCAGCGTCATCGCGATGAACGTCAGGGCAAGCGGCAGGTTCACGATCCCGGCATGCAGCGGCGACAGCCCGAGCCCGGTCTGCAGCAGCAGCGTCAGCACGAACATGAAGCTGCCGAAGAAGAAGATGGCGACGAAGTTCAGGCCGAGCCCCGCGGAGAACGCCCGGTCACGGAAAAGCGCCAGGTCAAGCAGAGGCTCGCCGCCCGCCCGGGTTAGCCGCCGCTCCCAGACGAGGGTGAGTGCACCCGCCGGCAGCGCCAGCGCCAGCGACACCCAGGTCCAGACCGGCCAGCCCTCGTCGCGGCCCAGTGTCAGCGGCACCAGCGCCAGCGCGAGCGCACCGGAGACGCCGACCGCTCCCAGCGGGTCGAGCCGCGGCCGGCGCTGACCGCTCACCGGCGGCACCACGACGGTCGCCACGATCAGCGCGATGATGCCGACCGGCACGTTCACCAGGAAGACGGCGCGCCAGCCGAGGCCGAAGAGGTTGGCCTGGATCAGCCCGCCGCCGAGGATCTGCCCGGACACGAAGCCGAGCCCCATGGTGGCGCCGTAGAAGCCCAGCGCGCGGCTGCGCTCGCGGGCCGGGAAGGCCGCCGTGATCAGGGCGACCACCTGCGGGACCATCACCGCGCCGGTCAGCCCCTGCACCAGCCGGAACACCACCAGGGCGCCGGCCGTGGGGGCCACCCCGCACGCCAGCGACGCGAGCGCGAAGGTCACCACCCCGATCAGGAACAGCCGCCGGTAGCCGAACAGGTCGCCCAGCCTGCCCCCGGTGACCATGCCGCTCGCGTACATGAACGCGTAGCCGCCGACGATGAGCTGCAGCGCCGCGTCGCTGACGTGCAGATCACGCTGGAGCGAGGGCGCCGCGACATTGACCGCCCAGATGTCGAAGCCAGCCATGAACATCGCGATCAGGATGACCGGCAGCATCGCCCAGCGCCGCGGGTACCCGTCCGCGGCCGCGTCCGCCTTGACGGCAACGCTCGTCAGCGCCTGTGGAGTAGTCGTCTCCTGCACGAGCAAGCCTCCGATGTCGACCGAGATAGAAGTTCGATGCAAGTCGAACAGTACGACATGTATCGAACTTCACGCAACTTGGCTTATATTCGAAGGCGTGATGGATGATGTAATCGAACCCGCGGCGGTGGACTTCCAGTTGCCGCGGGTACTTGCCGCCCTAGCGGAGCCGAATCGCCTGGCGACCGTGCGGTACGTTGCGCGCAGCGGCGAGTCCTGCTGCTCGGAAGTCATGCAGGAGGCCGGCCTGGCGATGACCAAGTCGACCTTCTCCCACCACCTGCGCATCCTGCGCGAGGCGGGCGTCCTGACCAAGCGCATCCAGGGCACCAAGGGTTACACCACGCTGCGGAAGGCGGATCTGGACAACCGCTTCCCCGGCCTGATCGACGCCATCATCGACGCGGAAACCCAGGACCCTTATCTCGAACGGGCGGGTGGCTCCGCCTCATCCGTCGCGCAGTCCTTATCCCACCCGCAGTCCTTATCCCACCCGCCACCCCTATCCCACCCGCCACCCCTATCCCACCCGCCACCCTCATCTCGCCCCACGCGCTGTCATCGGTCCCGCTGGCCTGGCCGGCGGCGTGCGAAATAACAAAAAATTCCTCGCGCGATTTCTGTTATCCGGAGGTGGTGGAGCCGGTCTCCATGTCGGGAGCAGACGCGCAGGTCCGCGTCCGCTTCCCCATGAGCGCCGGCGGCCTCCGAAACCACCCCCTCGGGGGCCGTCGGCTCGCGCTTGGTGACGTTGTCACATCAGTCACACCAGCAGCAACCATCACTAATTTCTCTCCAACCCCTCTAGAGCGTTACTGCCCGTTGTTGTTAGATGGAGGCGCTGGGTAATACGGGGGAAATGCCTGGTGGGTGATGAGAATTGCCAACGCCGCGCTGGCAGCCGCGCTGCTTGGGCTCGCTGCGTGCGCTACGCATGAGACCGTGACGGTCAGCCAAGCGCCGTCCGCGACCGGCCACTCGGCGACCGCGGTGCAGCGGTCCGCCGCGCCAACGCCGGCCGTCACCAAGACGGTCGTCAGGTACCGGAGCGTGACACCCGCCGCCGCGCCCAGCACCGCGCCCACCACGGCGCCCACCACCGCGCCCACCACGGCGCCCACCACCGCGGCGGGCGGGCCGGCTCCGGCCGCCGCGCCCGCCGCGGCACCGAACGTCACCGATCCCTGGGCCGTCGTCGCCGCCTACTACGGTGACATCGAGTCGGGCGACTATCAGAACGCGTGGCAGCTGCTCGACTCCGGCATGACCACCGGCCAGACCTACCAGCAGTTCGTCGACGGCTTCGGCTGCACCGGGTCACAGAACCTGAGCGAGAACTGGGAGTCAGGCGACGAGGTCAACTTCGACCTGGCCGCAACCGACGACTGCAGCGGGGCAGTGCAGGACTTCTCGGGCACCGACACGGTCGTCAACGGCAAGATCGTCGCCGCCGACATCAGCGCGGACGGCTAACCGGCCCGGGCGGCTAGCCGCCGGGGCCGCGCCAGCCGTTGACGGGCAGCCCGAACTTGGCGACCAGCCGCCCGGTGAACTCGCCGGCCGGGTCGCCGTGCACCCGCGCGAACAGCACCGGGAGCGAGCCCCGGCGGACCTCCACCCGGGCACCGGGCGGCAGGTCGAACTTGCGGCGGCCGTCACACCACATCACCGCGCGCTCCGTCTCGTAGACGTCCTTATCGCCGGATCCCGGCTTGCCGCCCTGGTCCACCAGTTCCAGCGCGACGACCGAGCGCGGCGATACCACCAGCGGCCTGGCGAACAGCGCGTGCGCCGCCAGCGGCACCATTAGCAGCGCCTCCACCTCGGGCCAGACCACCGGGCCGCCGGCCGAGAACGCGTAGGCGGTCGAGCCGGTCGGCGTCGCGCAGACCACGCCGTCGCATCCCCAGCGCGACAGCGGGTGGCCGTCGACCTCGATCATCACCTCGATCATCCGCTCCCGCGCGGCCTTCTCCACGCTGAGCTCGTTGAGCGCCCAGGCCCTGGCGAACTCGGCGCCGTCGACCGACGCGACCACGTCGAGGGTCATCCGCTCCTCGACCCGGTACTCCCCCGCCACCAGCCGGTCGACCGTCGCGGTGAGCCCGTCCGGCTCTGCCTCGGCCAGAAAGCCGACATGGCCCAGGTTGACGCCGATCAGCGGGGTGCCGGCCGACCGGGCGAGCTCGGCGGCGCGCAGCAGCGACCCGTCGCCGCCGAGCACGATGACAAGCTCGGCCCCCTCGGCCGCCTTCGGGCCGGCCGGCATCACGGTGGCGCCCGAGCACTCAAGGGCGGGTGCCTCTTCCTCGGTCACCCGCACCTCTACACCGGCCGAGGTTAGCCGGTTGATGACCTGTCGCGCGCTGGTCACCGCGTTCTCCCGGCCGGTGTGCGCGAGCACCAGCATCGTCCGCGTCGATTCACCCATCGCGAGCAACTTACCGTGTCGCCCCGCCCGCTTGACCGAGCGGCCCGGCGACGGGGCCCGGACTTGGTCGTTACTGGGGGCCGGACGCGATCGCCGCGCGCAGGGCCGCCTCGTCTAGCGGCGGCGCGCCCGCCCTGAACCAGACGAAGTACTCCACATTTCCCGACGGCCCAGGGAGCGGGCTCGCGGTCACGCCGAGCACGCCGAGGCCGAGCGACGCGGCCGACACGCAGACGGACCGCACCGCGTCGGCCCGGTCGTCAGGCGAGCGGACCACGCCGCCCGCGCCGACCCGGCCCTTGCCCACCTCGAACTGCGGTTTCACCATCAACGCGAAGTCCGCGCCGGGGGCGGCGCACGCCACCAGGGCGGGCAGCACCAGCGTCAATGAGATGAATGACAGGTCGGCCACCACCACCGCCGGCGGCGGGGCGACCTGGGCCGGCTGCAGCGCCCGGACGTTCACCCGGTCAAGCACGGTCACCCGGTCGTCGGTCCGCAGCGACCAGGCGAGCTGGCCGTAGCCCACGTCCGCCGCGACCACGTGCGCCGCGCCGGCCCGCAGCAGCACATCGGTGAACCCGCCGGTCGACGCGCCGGCGTCCAGGCAGCGCTTCCCGGCCACGCTCAGCCCGGCGAACGCCTCGAGTGCCCCGGCCAGCTTGTGCCCGCCGCGCGAGACGTACTTGGCGGCGCCGTCGGCGTCGCCGTCCCCGGCCACCGTCACCGGCGTGTCCCTGGCTACCTGGGTCGCCGACTTGGACGCCGTCTGCCCGGCGACCGCGACCCGCCCCGCCGCGATCAGCTCGGCGGCCTGCTCCCGGGACCGGGCGAGCCCGCGCCTGACCAGCTCGGCGTCCAGCCGTGCCCTGACCGGCATCAGCGCGGTCCCCCGTGCGGGCAGCGCGACCAGCGGCGCACCGTTCCCGCGCGGTCAGGCATCCGGCCGCCGACCCCAGCCTCCGCCCGGCCTCGGTCCACCCGGACCGCCAGCGGACCCCGGCGCGCCAAGCTCCGCCTGCTCACCGGGCCGGCCTGGTTCGCCCGGGCGGGCGAGGCCGGCCAGCCGGGCGGCCTCGGCCGGACCCGGGCGGCCCGCGTCGCCTAGTTCGCCGAGGATCTCGCGGAGCCGGTCGTGCACCTCTTCGAGTACCGCGGGGCGGTCGTCAAGGTCTATCGCATCAAGGTCGGAAAGCCCGGCGATGGCCTGATCGACTCGAGGATCCCCGGTGGGAGTGAGAGTCACCCGGGTCCGTTCTGAATCCATGTTTCTCTTTCCCCCTCGGTTCCTGGTACCAGCGCGGTCCCTACGGTGCGCTACCCTCCCGCGTGAACGGTACCGCCCAACGAGGAGCGAGGCGCACATGAAGTCGGCCGAAGAGTGCCGCGAGGCACTGCAGAAGCTCGCGGGCAGGCTGTCCGAGCTCAGCCCTGCCGACCGTGACCAGTATTTCGGGAACCGATCGATGAACCGATCGATGAGCGTCACGATCCCCGACCTCGGCATCACCTACGCCACTAGGCTTGGCACTGGCGACGACCCGGTCCATGAGGTCGGGCCGGACGACCCGCCCGCCGATATCCGGCTGACCGCCGACAGCGACGAGGTGGTCGCGCTCTCCCAGCAGCCGATGAACATCGCGCGCAGCTGGATGACCGGCAGGATCAAGATCGAGGCCTCCATGAAAGACCTCTTCCGCCTGCGCCGCCTCCTCTAGCTAGCGATTCGAGCACCCTCCCGCCCAACCTGCGCCGCCCTGTCTTGCCGCGCTCCGCGCTTCTTGCTGTTATCCACCCGTCGTCGTGATCGCGGGTACTTCGGGTCGCCGGGAGCCCCCAACAGCACACGATGATGGTCTGCGCCCCCAACAGCACACGATGATGGATCCGGGTGATGCTTGGGCTCGTGGCGGGTGCCCGGCTGGGGGGCTGTGCTGCGATGATTGGGTGATGGGAGAGCTGATCTTGCTGCGGCATGGGGAGACCGAGTGGTCGCGGGAGGGCAAGCACACCGGGCGGACAGACGTGCCGCTGACCCCGAAGGGGATCGCGGGCGCGAAGGCGCTGGCGCCGCTGGTCGCGCAGCGGGCCGCCGGGGAGCGGATTGTCGCGGTGTTCACCAGCCCCGCGCAGCGCGCGGTACGGACCGCGGAGCTGGCCGGGCTCGGCCGCCCCGGCGTCCCCGGCTCCGACGGCGCGCCCGCGCCCAAGCAGGACCCTGACCTGTGGGAGTGGGACTACGGCGGCTACGAGGGCATCACCACGGACGAGATCCAGCGCCGGCGGCCCGGCTGGTCCCTGTGGTCGGACGGGGTCATCCCGGGCGACGCCGAGCACCCAGGGGAGACCGCCGAGGCGGTCGGCGAGCGGACCGACCGGGTGCTCAAGCGGGCGGCCGCGCTGCTGCCCGAGGGAGATGTCGCCCTGGTCGCCCACGGCCACGTGCTGCGCGTGCTCACCGCCCGCTGGCTCGGCCTGCCGCCGGCCGGCGGCAGGTTCTTCCGGCTTGACACCGGCACCGTCAGCACGCTGGGCACCGAGCACGAGCAGCCGGTCATCCTTACCTGGAACGTCCCGCCACCCAGCTGACGCGGGCTACCGCTATTCCGGCGCGGGCGTCTCGCGGGGGCGGGTTTCGTCGGTGATCCAGTTCAGGAACGACGGGGAGCCGGCCACGAAGGGCGTCGCGACGATTTCCGGCTCGTCGTAGCTGTGCTTCTCGGTGAGGAACGCGGCCAGTTGCTCGTAGCGGTCCGCGGGGAGCTTGAAGAAAACGAACCACTCCTCGGCCCGCTCGATCTCGTCATTCCACCAATAGGTGGAGGCGACCGGGCCGGCCACCTGGCCGCAGGCCGCGATCCGCGCCGCGACCGCCGCCCGCGCCAGCTCCATCGCCTCCGCCCGCGAGTCGGTCGTGGTCTGCACCTGCAGGTATTCGCTGGCCGCGGGGCGGTCAGCGGCGTTTGCCGCCATGCCAACCGATCGTACGCCGGCCGCGCGGCCAAGAGTGCACTTACCGGCTCAACGCTTGGCCGGCGCGAGCAAATCAGAGGTTTTTCACCCGCACCATTAAGAAGCCTGCCCGCATCTTCTCTGAGTTGTCCCAATAGAGCAGAATGCTCGGGTCTGGCCGCATAATTGCCGGACGGCGGCAGCACCGGGCACGGCATCAGGAGAGATCGAATGCGACACTCGGCGAGGCGATTTATCACGCGTATTAGAATTGCCGCCGCCGGGGCGGCGCTCGCCGCGGCCGCCACCGGCTTCGTCGCATCGCCCGCGGTCCGCGTCCACGCCGGTGGTGGCCGTGTCGTCCGGGTGGTACTGCGGGGACGGCTCGCTGTCCTGCGCGGTCCAGCCGCTGTTGACCTTCGGCTATCAGGTGCCGCAGATCGCGCTCGACGGCACCACCCCCGCCGGGACGCAGCAGGTGCGGATCAGCGTCGGGCACCAGGCGCTGGTGCCGTCGCCGCCCGCGGTCACCGCGCCGACCGGTCTCGGCACCCCCGACGGCATCGCGGCGTTCTGAGTTGCCGAACCCTTCTCACCAGGGGAAACCCGCACCGTAGCGGACGGCGGGTCGGTAAATACCGGGGCCTGACGGCGATCAGCCGGTAGCATTCGGGGCAGCGACCGCTACCCCGCACCAGGAACCAGGAGGCCGACGGTGGTATCTCAGGCGAGCAGGCTTGCCGATGTCCGCTACGACATTCGCGGACCGGTGCTGCGTCGAGCTCGCGCGCTTGAGGCGGACGGCCACGAGATAATCAAGCTGAACATCGGCAATCCCGCGCCCTTCGGCCTGTTTACACCGGACGCCGTGCTGGCGCGGGTGACGACCGCCATCGGCGACTCCCAGGGGTACAGCGACGCTCGGGGCATCGCTCCCGCCCGCGAGGCCGTCGCGAGCTACTACCGGCGGCGGCTCGGCGTTCCCGCCGCCGTTGCCGATGACGTCTTCCTCGGCAACGGCGTCTCCGAGCTGATCGTGATGACGCTGCAGGCGCTGCTCAACCCGGGCGACGAGGTGCTCGTCCCCGCGCCCGACTACCCGCTGTGGACCGGGGCGGTGTCGCTCTGCGGTGGCCGCGCCGTGCACTACCGGTGCGCGGAGGAACTCGACTGGAACCCCGACGTGGAGCACGTCGCCTCGCTGGTCACCGAGCGGACCCGGGCGCTTGTCATCATCAACCCGAACAACCCGACCGGCGCGGTCTACTCGCGCGAGACGCTGCTCGCGCTGCTCGACATCGCCCGCCGGAACAACCTGCTGGTGCTCACCGACGAGATCTATGACCAGATCGTCTACGACGGTGCCGTGCACCACTGCGCGGCGTCGCTCGCGCCGGACATCCCCGTGTTCTCCCTCGGCGGCATGTCCAAGACCTACCGGCTCGCCGGGTTCCGCTCCGGCTGGCTGGTGGTCTGCGGCCCCAAGGAACCAATCGCCGAGTACCTTGAGGGCCTGGAACTGCTGGCCAACATGCGGATGTGCCCGAACGTCCCGGCGCAGCACGCGATCCCGGCCGCGCTCGACGGCGGGATCGACATCACCCCGTTGCTCGCCCCCGGCGGCAGGCTCCGCGACCAGCGGGACCGCGCCTGGGAGCTGCTGACCGCGATCGACGGCGTGGACTGCTATAAGCCGGCCGGCGCGCTCTACCTGTTCCCCCGGCTCGACCCGGAGGTGCACAAGATCGTCGATGACCAGCGGATGTGCATCGACCTGCTGGAACAGCAGCATGTGCTGCTGACCCACGGCACCGGCTTCAACCTGCCGTCGCCTGACCACATCCGGGTCGTGTTCCTGGCCCCGGTCGAGACGCTGGCCGAGGCGATCGGCCGTCTCGGCGAGTTCCTTTCCGGATACCGCCAGTAGGCCGCGGCTGACTTGTTAGGGGTGATCGCGCGTGGGTGGTCGCGCGGTACGGGGTGGTGGCTGCATGAGCAGGGCGGTCCTGGTTACCGGCGGGTCCCGCGGCATCGGGGCGGCGGTCGCGCGTGCCTTCGCGGAGCGGGGGGACCGGGTGGCGGTGCATTACCGGGACGCGGCCTCCACCGCCAAGACGGTGCGGGATTCGCTGCACGGTGACGGGCACGTGGCCGTACAGGCCGACCTGACCGACGCGGCCGAGGTGGCCGCGATGGTCGACGCGGCGGCGGCCGGCCTCGACGGGCTCGACGTGCTGGTGAACAACGCCGGCATCTACGCCGCGCACCCGGTGCTCGGGACCTCGTACGAGGAGTGGCAGGCCGCCTGGCAGACCACGCTCGGGGTCAACCTGGTCGGCGCGGCCAACGTCACCTGGTGCGCGGTGCGGCACATGGCCGCGGGCGGCAGCGTGCCCGGGCACGGCGCCGGGCGCATCGTCAACGTGGGGTCGCGCGGGGCCTTTCGCGGCGAGCCGACGCATCCGGCGTACGGGGCGAGCAAGGCCGGGCTGCACGCCTTCGGCCAGTCGCTCGCCGTGGCGCTCGCACCGCACGGGATCACCGTGGCCTCGGTTGCCCCGGGCTACGTGGCGACCGACATGACCTCGGCCGAGCTCGCGACGGCGGCGGGCGACGCCATCCGGGCGCAGTCACCGTTCGGCCGGGTCGCGACGGTGGACGAGGTCGCGGCCGCGGTCGTGTACCTCGCCTCGCCCGAGGCCGAGTGGGCAAGCGGCGCCGTCCTCGACCTGAACGGCGCCTCCTACCTGCGCTGACGGCGGCCGCGGGAAAAAGCCCATCGACGTGCCAGAGGGGGCCTGGCAGCATGGGGTCAATGGACTACGTGCTCGCTCAGATCAATTTCGGACGGCTGCTCGCGCCTATCGACAGCCCCAGGATCGCGGACTTCGCCGCGGCGCTTGAGCCGGTGAACGCGCTCGCCGATACGGCGCCCGGGTTCGTCTGGCGGCTGCAGACCGAGGACGGTGACGCCACCGCGGTCCGCGGGTTCGAGCAGGACGCGGTGGGCGCCCCCGGCGGCGTCATCATCAACATGTCCGTGTGGGAGTCGGTCGAGGCGCTGGCCGCCTTCGTCTACAGCGACGGGCACCGCGCCATCCTGCGCCGCCGCCGAGAGTGGTTCTCCCGGATGCGGGATGCCTACGTGGCGCTGTGGTGGGTACCGCGCGGGCACATCCCGACCGTCGCCGAGGCAGAGGAACGGATAATGCATCTGCGCGCCCACGGCCCCACGCCGCACACGTTCACGCTCAAGGAGCACTTCCCGCCGCCGAACGACAGCGACATCCGCCTCATCCGCAGCCCGGAAGAATGGACCTGCCCGGCCTAACCGCTCCGCTGGGAGGTCGGCCGGGAAGGTGACGTCGATTTCCTTGACAGGCACGCCGAAGTCCTTGCTGTTGTTGGTGATGAACCGATGCGCCCCCATCGACACGGCGGTAGCCAGATGAATGGCGTCCGCCGCCCGCAGGCTGTACCGGGCGCCGAGGACGGTCGCGAGCTCGGCGGTGGCCCGGTCGACCGGGCGCAGGTCGAGTCTCGCCAGCAACGCGGACAAGGTTCGAACCGCGCTCGCGTCGCCGTCCTTCAGTGGCTTGGTCAGCACTTCCGGCAGGAGCAGCACGGAGCCGAGACCGACCCGCGCGAAGGCTTTTCCCTCCGGTGGCGCGTGAAAGAGCGCGGCGATGCGCCGCCCCAGCGGATGAGCGGGAACTGCCGCGTAGATGAGCACGTCGGCGTCAAAGGCATCCACGTCGGCTACCGGCCGTCGCGGCCGGACCGTATAGCGGCGATCAGCTCCTCCGCGTAGTCCGAAGTCAGGCCGCCGGCCGGCAGCTCGCTATCCGCTGCCGCGCGCATGAGCGTGCGCAACTGGTCCGCCTCGGCCAGCGCGTCCTGCGCCCGCGAGCGACTCCACATGATGTCGGGCCGGACGATCACCGCCACGGCCCGTCCGTGACGGGTGATCGTGATCTCCTCGCCGTCGGCCACCCGGTTGAGAACCTCGGGGAGAGCCGCCCGAGCCTCGCTCACCGTCATTGCTGTCATGGGTTAAATGTACACTACCGTACAATGATGTACAAGGAGGCTGCCCAGTCGCCGGCTCGGGTCGCGACCGCCAGCCGGGATGCGGAGCGGCTTGGCGCGGGTAGCGTCTTTGCGTGAGCGAGGCTGACGGTGCGGCGGTGCCGTTCGATGGGCTTCCGGTGCTGCCTGGGTCCGGGCTGCGGCATGCCTGGGATGTGTGGGGGCCCGGCGACAACCTGGGCACGCTGAACCGGCTGACCGGGCCGGTGGTCGCGGCGGCCGCGGCCACCGTGGCCACCGGGGAGCGGGTGGGCCTGAGCCTGCCGCTCGGCCTGCCCGACCCGCCGTTCTTCCGCAGGCAGCGGTACCGGCACTCGTTCGTGCCCATGGGGCGGACCGCCTGGGACGACTACGTCGACGGCTTTTACCTGCAGTGCTCCAGCCAGTGGGACGGGCTTCGGCACGTCGGTTCCGGGCCTGACGGCTGGTACGGCGGCTGGCGCGGGCAGCCGGAGGCCGATCTTGAGCCGCTCGGGATCCACCACTGGGCGCAGCGGGGCATCGTCGGGCGGGGTGTGCTGGCCGACCTGGCGGGCGCGCGCGACGGCACCGGCTACGACCCGTTCGCACGGGTGGCCTTCTCCCCCGGCGACATCACGGCCGCGCTTGACGCGCAGGGCAGCGCACTGCGGTACGGGGACATCCTCTGCGTGCGGACCGGCTGGGTGGACAAGTACCTGACGCTCGGCGCGGACGCCCGCCGTGAGCTGGCCGCCACGATGGTGAACGTGTCCGGGTTCAGCAGCGCCGGGCTGGCGGGCAGCGAGGAGATGAGCCGCTTCCTGTGGGACTCCGGGGTGGCCGCGCTGCCCTGCGACAACCCCTCGGTCGAGGTCGTCCCGGCCGACCCCTCCATTGGGTCCCTGCACCAGCGGCTGATCCCGCACCTGGGTTTCGCGATCGGCGAGCTCTTCGACTTCGCCCCGCTGGCGCGCGCGTGCCGGCGGGCGGGGCGGTATGAGTTCCTGTTCACCAGCGTGCCGCTCAACGTGGCCGGCGCGGTCGGCTCGCCCGCGAATGCGGTGGCGATCCTGTAGGGACCAGCGATGTTGCCGGACGCCGGGGGCCGCCAGGGAATCGCGACAAACCCGCCCGATATACTCCACGAGCTTGCGAACTTACGCCGCTTATCGTGAGGACGGGCATGGCCGACGGGACGGGTACCGGGTCAGGCGCGAGCAGCGCACCGACGAGCAGCGCCGCGGGCAGTCGCGCGGCTAACGGACAGCGGAACGGCGGTGGCGGGGCCTTCGCCGCGCTTGCCCGCTTTGTCGTCCGTAACCCGTGGAAGGTGATCGCGGGCTGGATCGTGGTCGCGTTCATCGTGATCGCCACCGCGCCGGCGCTGCCGACGACGTCCAACGAGTCGAGCTTCCTGCCCAGCAACTACGAGTCCATCCGCGCACAGACGCTGCAGTCGCAGGCGTTCCCCCAGCAGGGGCACGTGACCGCCGCCGCGTCGATCATCGTGTTCTCCCGTCCCGACGGCGGACCGCTGACGGCGGCCGATTCTGCCTCGGTGACGCGGGTCGCGGCCGAGCTGAACGCGAAGCACATTCCGAACATCCTCGCCGTCACCGCCGGGACCACGTCGTCCAACAAGCTGGTGCAGACGGCCCTGGTGGCGATGGACAACAGCGTCGTCAACGGCAGCGGCACCCAGGCCGGCGACGCGATCAAGGTGCTGCGGGCCGACATCAAACCGCTGATGAACTCCACCGGCCTGAACGAGGGCGTCACCGGCTCGGCGGCCGAGGCGCTCGACAGCACCCAGTCGGGCAATAAGGCGCTGGCCATCGTCGGTGCGGCGACGTTTCTCCTGATCCTGATCCTGCTGCTGGTCATCTTCCGCGCGCCGATCATCGCGATCATGCCGCTGATCCTGATCGGCATCGCCTACGAGGTCGCGCTCGGCCTCATCTCCGATGTCAACCAGGCCCTGGATCTCAACTCCACCGCCCAGGACAGCACGATCTTGCTGGTGGTGCTGTTCGGTATCGGGACCGACTACTTCCTGTTCCTGATGTTCCGTTACCGAGAACGGCTGCGCCTGGGCGACGACAAGAAGGAGGCGATGGTCCAGTCGGTCACCCGGGTGGGCGAGGTCATCGCCTCGGCCGCCTGCGTGGTCATCGCGGCCTTCCTGGCGCTGACGCTGTCGTCGCTGAGCATCTTCCGGTCGCTCGGCCCGACCTTGGCCATCGCGGTCGCGGTTACCCTGATCGCCGCCCTCACGCTGATTCCGGCGGTGGTGTCGCTGATCGGGACGGCCGTGTTCTGGCCGTCGAAGGCGTGGCAGCGGGAGCCGAAGGGCGCCGCGTTCACCGCGATCGGCGGCGCCCTCGGCCGGCGGCCGGCCGTCTTCGCGGTCGCCTCCGGCCTGGTGCTGATCCTGCTGGCGCTGGGGGCGCTGTCGCTCAAGCCGACGTTCGACCTGTCGTCGGCGGGCATCCCGTCTACCGCGGAGTCGCAGACCGCGCTGGTCACGCTGGAGAAGGGCTTCCCGCCGGGCGAGACCGAGCCGACTCAGGTCTACCTGCACACGTCGTCCGGCCCGCTGACGACCGCCGAGGTGACCTCGTATGCGGCCAAGCTCAGGGCGATGCCCGGCGTGGGAGCGGTCGCCGCCCCGTTGACCAGCAAGGACGGGGCGACGGCGGAATACAACGTGTACCTCAAGGAGGATCCGGAGTCGACCGCCGCGGTCAACCTGGTCCAGAACCAGCTGCGGCCCGACGCCCATGCGGCCGCCCCGCCGGGAACCGAGGCGCTGGTCGGCGGGATCACCGCGGTCTACGCGGACATTCAGAAGGCGCTCAACCGCGACTACGAGGTGGTGTTCCCGATCGCGGCGCTCATCATCTTGGTCATCCTCGGCCTGCTGCTGCGCAGCCTGGTCGCCCCCTGGTACCTGATGGTGTCGGTGGGACTCGGGTTCGCCGCGACCTTGGGCGCGACTGTGCTGGTGTTCCAGAACCTGGCCGGGCAGGCGGGGCTGGTGTTCATCCTGCCGATGTACATGTACTTGTTCGTGGTCGCGTTGGGCACCGACTACAACATCCTCATGATCGCCCGGGTGCGCGAGGAGATCAGGGAGGGCGCGACGCCTCGGGTGGCGGCGGCGCACGCGCTGGCACAGGCAGGCCCGGCGATCGCGTCGGCCGGGCTGATCCTGGCGGGCACGTTCGGGTCGCTGACGCTGGCCGGCAACCAGGTGCTGACGCAGGTCGGCTTCGCCGTCGCGGCCGGCATCGCGCTGGCGGCGTTCGTGATGGCGATGTTCTTCTCCCCCAG
>JBEKEK010000111.1:0-25899 GCA_050013875.1 Trebonia sp.
GCAGGCGGGGATGTTCCGGCGGAACTCGGCCACCCGCCCCGGATGCGACAAGATCCCCCGCTCACCGCGCGCCAGGTCCCCGGCGTACAAGTTCAGCGCGACCAGCTGAACGCCGGCATCCAGGATCGACCCGACGAACGCGTCGGCCTCGGCGGCCGACGGCGCCGCCTCCGGCCACGGCCACCAGAACTCCACCCCGCCGAACCCGCGGGCCGCCGCCGCCGAGGCCCGGGCGGTGAGCGGCAGCTCGGTAAAGAGGATGGAACAGTTGACGTCAAACCGCGCCCCGTAAGTCCGCACGCCCCAAGCTTGCCACGCGTGCGGTCGGTCGGCCGAGGCCGAAGCGGCCGCCTCCGCACCGCCGGGCGGTCGCCTAATCTGGGCTCATGACGGATCTAACCGGGAAGGTCATCCTGCTCACCGGCGCGACCGACGGATTGGGGCGGGCCCTCGCGGTCGGGCTGGCACGGGGCGGTGCCACCGTGCTCGTGCACGGCCGGGACCCGGCCAGGATCGCGGACACCGTCGGGGAAGTGATCGAGGCGGCCGGCCGGCCGGACCGCGTGCGCCCGTACCGGGCGGACCTCTCCAGCCTCGCTCAGGTCCGCGACCTCGCCGACCAGGTTCTGGCGGCCGAACCGCGGCTCGACGTGCTGGTGAACAACGCGGGCATCGGTGACATCGCGCCGGGCGGCGGCCTCCGGCAGGAGGGCGCCGACGGGATCGAACTGCTCTTCGCGGTCAACTACCTCGCCGGGTACGCGCTGAGCCGGCTGCTGCTGCCGCTGCTCGTCAGGTCGGCCCCGGCCCGGATCGTGAACGTCGCCTCGGCCGGCCAGCAGGCCATCGACTTCGACGACGTCCTGCTGACCAAGGACTACAGCGGCATGCGCGCCTACCGGCAGTCCAAGCTGGCGCAGATCATGAACGCCTTCGACCTGGCGGAAGAGCTCGAGGCGGCCGGCGTCACCGTGAACGCCCTGCACCCGGCCACGTTCATGCCGACCAAGATGGTGACCGCCGCGCCCCTCAGCACGGTCGCCGAGGGTGTCGAGGCGACCATGCAGCTGATCGCCGCCCCGTCCGGGCAATTGGGCACCGGCCGCTACTACAACGGCCTCAGCGCATCCCGCGCCAACGCCCAGGCCTACGATCCCGAAGCCCGCCGTCGGCTCCGGGTGCTCTCGGACCAGCTCACCGGTCTCTGACCAAGCCAGCCCGGCCGGAGCGCGAGTGCGCGGCGGGTGTTCGAGATGTCAGAGGGTTCCCCGCCGCTTGGCCGCGATGTAGCGTTTGCGTCGTGGACGAGACAACCTGGCTGGATGCCACCGCGCAAGCAGACCTAGTCCGGCGCGGTGAGGTGAGCCCCCGGGAGCTGGTAGAGGCGGCCATCGCCCGGATTGAGGCGGTCAACCCGAAGCTGGACGCCGTGATCAGGACCAGGTTTGACGCGGCGCGGCTTGAGGCCGAGGGCCACCTGCCTGACGGCCCCTTCCGCGGCGTCCCCATCCTGTTCAAGGACCTGGGCTGCACGGTGGAGGGCGAACCGACCGCATTCGGGATCGGGCCGCTGCGCGACCTGCCGTTCCCGGTCACGTCCTACCTGGCGGAGCAGTTCCGGGCGGCCGGCTTCATCTCGCTCGGGCGGACCAACGTTCCCGAGCTTGGCACCACGGTGACCACCGAGCCGCGGAGTTTCCCGCCGGCGCGGAACCCGTGGGATACCGGCCACTCGACCGGCGGCTCGTCCGGCGGGTCGGCCGCCGCGGTGGCATCGGGCATGGTGGCGGTCGCGCACGCCAACGATGGCGGCGGCTCCATCCGCATCCCGGCGAGCGAGTGCGGGCTGGTCGGGCTCAAGCCCACCCGCGGCCGGGTGAGCCAGGGGCCGGTGACCGGGGAGGCCTGGGCTGGCGGCACGATCGACGGATCGGTCACCAGGACCGTCCGTGACGCGGCCGGCGTGCTCGACGTAATCAGCATGCCCATGCCAGGCGATCCCTACTACGCACCGGCGCTGCCGCGCCCGCTCGGGCGGGAAGTCGGTGCCGACCCAGGCCGGCTGCGGATCGGAGCGGTCGATCACCCGGGCGCGGAAGGGTATCTCGACGACCCGCAGTGCCGGGCCGCGGTGGCCCGCGCGGCGTCGCTGCTTGAGTCGCTCGGCCACCACGTCGACCAGTCCGCCCCGGCGGCCATGTTCGAGCCGGAAATCCTCGGGAACTTCACCACCATCATCGCCGCCGACACCGAAGCGACCATGCAGGCGTTCGAGATGCTGCTCGGCCGCGCGATCGGCGAGGACGAGATCGAACCGCGCAACGCCGCCTACCGGCGGGCCGGGAAAGAGCTCTCCGCGACGGCCTACCTGCAGAGCCGGGCCTGGTTCGGGATGTGGGCGCGCCGGATGGCGGACTGGTGGAACGGCCATGACCTGCTGCTGACCCCCACGCTCGGCGCGCCGCCGCCCGAACTGGGCTGGTTCACCGCGGCCGGCCCCGGGGAAGAGGGAACCCGGGTCGGAAGCTTCATCCCTTACACCGCGCAGTTCAACATGACCGGCCAGCCTGCCATCAGCCTGCCGCTGCACTGGACACCAGGCGGCCTGCCGGTCGGAGTGCAGCTCGTCGCCGCCTACGGGCGTGAGGACATCCTGGTCCGGATCGCCAGCCAGCTGGAGCAGGCCGCACCCTGGAGTGATCGCCACCCGCCGGTACACGCATAGCAAACCGGCGTGAGTGACCACGATGCAGTCAACTGGCGGGGACTGAACCGGGCTAGCTGGGACGGCCGGGTGCCGGTGCACCTGGCCAGCGAGTTCTACGATCTGGCTGGCTTCAGGGCCGGAGCCGGCTCGCTGCGGCCGTTCGAGGCGGCCGAGGCCGGCGACGTGACCGGCAAGCGGCTGGTGCACCTGCAATGCCATGTAGGGCTCGACACGCTGTCCTGGGCCAGGAACGGCGCCCGGGTCACCGGGCTCGACTTCTCCGAGCCCGCGATCGAGGCCGCGCGGTCGCTCGCCGCCGACCTCGCCATCGACGCTTCCTTCGTGGTGGCCGACGTGTACGACGCCCTGACGGCGCTGGGCGGGCGGCGGTTCGACGTGGTCTACACCGGGACCGGGGCGCTGGTGTGGCTGCCCGATATACCACGCTGGGCTCAGGTGGTGGCCGCGCTGCTGGCGCCGGGCGGGTTCCTGTACCTGGTCGAGGGCCATCCGTTCGCGGAGACACTGGACGAGGAACGGGGTGCGAACGTTGTCCGTGACTACTTCGACGGCCGGCCCCAGGTGGAGGACTACCCCTTCACCTACACCGACGGCCCGGCGCTGGAGCACACCGTCAGCGTCCAGTTCCAGCACCAGCTCGGCCAGATCGTGACCGCGCTAGCGGCCGCGGGACTGCGGATCGACTTCCTCAACGAGCACGACTTCGACGTTTTCCAGCGGTTCGGGTCGCTCAAGCGCCACGGCGGCGAGTACCGCTTCCCGGCCGGGCAGCCCCGCGCCCCGCTGATGTTCTCCCTCCGCGCCACCCGCCCCGCTTAGCGCGCACCTGTCAGCGATCACCAGGACCCGGACTGTCTCATCGGCGCCCTGGTAAGCCTGTTTAATCCGCGCCGGACCGATCGCGTGGCCGTCAGCTGGGCGGGTCTAGTAGGCGCTGAAGCTGGAGAACTTCACTCTTGCTGGTCAGGGAAATCGCGAACTCTCCCTGGGTGAGTGGTGCCATCGCCTCTGGGATGGCCCAGGTCTGGCCGGCCACACTGACTTCGACGTATCCCTTAGCCTGGTACGCCTTCGTGGTGATCGCCGTCAGCGCCGCCCGGTCGGCGGCGGGCAAGTTGAACATCAGGGTGGCCTCTGCGCCGGTCGACGCGTCCGGCTGGCCGGCGGAATTCTTCAGCTGGCCGGTAGAGACGCCGGCGGAGGTGAACGTGACCGGCGCACCGAGCTTGCTGTAGCACAGGCCGGTGTTTCCGGTGGCGAGGTCGGAGAGCGCGACGTAACCAGCCGGGCAGCGGCCTCCCGGCGAGCTGCTTGGCCGGCCGAGCACGGCTTGCAGGACGATCGGGGACTTCAGATGGCGTGGCTGCGGCATGGCGGGGGCCGCGTCGGGGCCGAGCGGTGTCACGTGGCTGCAGCCGGCCACGGTGAGCCCGAGCGCGATAGCGGCGAGCGCGCCGGCCAGGATGGAGAACCGGCGCGGTAGCTGGCGGGACGGCATGTCGAGATCCTCCTCAGTAGGCCAGCGTTTCCTGATCAGGGCGCGGCGGCGGTGCGGGCCTGGCCGTCTGGGTGCGGGCGGCATCGGCGGCGACCAGCGCGGCGGCGGCCGCCAGGATGAGCAGTTCCGCCAGGCTCACCTTGACCAGGTGCGGGTCGTGCAGGTAGTCGGCCAGCGAGGCGATACGGTACGCCCCGGCCACGGCGGCGAGCAGGGTCAAGGTCAGCGACCACACGCCCGAGCCGGCGCTCCGGCGGGACCAGGCCCGGGGCGCGTGCGCCAGGCAGGCGAGGGCGACCAGGAGGCAGAACAGCCCGGAGTTGTCCGGCACCCAGGCGGAGTTGCCGGTCGCGCCGAGCGCCAGCAGTGGCACGTCCACCAGCAGGTAGGCGGCGGGCAGAGCCAGCAGCCAGCGCCAGCGCGCAGCCGGCGGTGCGTCCGGGTGGAACGCCGCCAGGGCCAGCACCGGGGCAAAATTAAGCAGCACCCAGAAGAACCACGGCCCCACTGAGGTTGCCGGCAGGGCGCCGGTGAACTGGCCGTACAGCAGCCAGACGAGGTCGGGGACGATGGCAAGCGCCGCGTAGACCCGGGCAACCCGGTAGTGCCCGAGGGTCAGCGTCACGAAGACGACGATCCAGGCGCAGTCGCCCAGATACCACACTGCGGGCGGCAGCAGGCCGGCCGGCGTGGACGTCACTAGGCTCGCGGGCGCCGCGGGAACCCCGAGCAGCCGGTGGATCCAGGCCAGCCGGACAAGCCCGTCCAGGCTTACCACCGCGTGCACCAAGATCACGGCAAGGACCGCACCCCTGACGGCCTGCCCCCAGGCGAAGTACCGGCGCGGAGCGCCCGCGCCGCCCAGGTACAGGCGGGCGGCCAGGTCGGCCACGCTGGCGACCTCGGGCCAGGTCGGCTTGCCGAATTCGAGGATGAAGTCGTCTTCGTCCGGGTCGCCGGTGAGCGAGCTGTCCAGGAAGGCGGCGACCATGTCCTCTTCCCACTTCGCCCGGTAGTAGCCGGGCAGCAGCCGCAGCACCCGCCGGTAACGCCGCTCCAAGTCCAGGTCAGCGCTCATCCGGCGGCCCCCGTGCCAGCAAGGTCCGGGCCAGCGAGATCGGTGCCTGCCAGGCCGAGCCGCAGCCGCACGACACGGGCGGTGGCGGCCCGGATCGAGGCCTCCTGCGCCAGCTCGCGCCGCCCGTCCTGGGTCAGCCGGTAGTACCGGCGGAGCCGGCCGTCGTGTGCCTCCTCCCGGTCGGGCTCGATCAGGCCGTCGGTGGCGAGCCGGTCGAGCACCCCGTAGAGGCTGCCGATCTTCAGCTTCACCTGCCCTTGCGACAAGTCGGCCACCTCACCGACGATGCCGTAGCCGTGCCGGGGACCGTCGGCCAGCGCGGTGAGCACGAAGAACGCCTGGCCCGTCATGGGTTTGCCTGCCATGCCACCAATATAGTGGAAACCACGATATCCGTCGATAGTAAATATCGGGTTCCGACGGCACAGACACCAGCACGCCGCCGCCGCCCTGCCCCGGAACCAGGGGGAGTGGAACGACGTCTAACTGTGCGAGGAGAAAGCCCGGTTGGCCGGACACACGGGGCGAGGATGAGCCGGGCGGAAGGGCGAAGCCATGGGACCGTTCGGGAGAATGGAAACGGAAGGCAGCGGCCCCCCGCGGCGCGGCGGGGGACACCAGCCGGGATACAGCCGGAATATCCGCATAAGCGGCATTGCTGACGCGGATATGGCTAACCAGGAGTCACGCGAAGACGTTCAGTTCTGGTTCGATCCGCTCTGCCCGTGGGCGTGGATCACCTCGCGGTGGATCCGCGAGGTGGAACAGGTGCGGCCGGTGCAGACCGACTGGCGGATCATGTCGCTGGCCTACCTCAACCTCGTGCAGCACGAGGGCAAGGGGCTCAGCGAGGAGTACCAGGCGCGGATGACGAAGGCGTGGGGGCCGGTGCGGGTCTGCGGCGCGGCCGCCGCGCAGGCCGGGCCCGCCGTACTCGGGCCGCTTTACACCGCGATCGGGACCCGGTTCCACAACCAGGGGCGGCGCGAGGACCCCGCCGTGCTGGCCGAGGCGCTGACCGAGGTCGGGCTGCCCGCGTCGCTGGCGAGCGCGGCCGACTCCGACGAGTTCGACAAGGCGATCATCGCCTCCCATCACGAGGCGTTCGACGAGGTCGGCCTGGACGTCGGCACCCCGGTGATCAGGATCCGCGGCAAGGCGCTGTTCGGGCCGGTGATCACGCCGATCCCGCGCGGTGAGGCGGCGGGAGAGCTCTGGGACGGTGTGCTGCTGGTGACCAAGGCGGACGGGTTCTTCGAGCTCAAGCGGTCCAGGGACCGCAGCCCCTCGTTCGACTGACCCGGCCGGCTAGGCGGCGGGGCCGGGCAGTTCCATCGTGTACATGATGAACCCGGGCAACGTCGCCACCTTGTCGTAGAGCAGGCGGGCGGTCGCGTTGGTCTCATGGGTGTGCCAGTACACGCGGCCGCAGTCGCGGGTGGCCGCCCATTCGCCCACCGCGTTGATCAGCGCGCGCCCGACGCCCTGGCCGCGCGCGGCCGGCGCGGTGAACAGGTCCTCCAGGTAGCAGGAGTCGGTCGCGGTGGTCTGCACGTGGATGAAGAAGTGCGTGATGCCCACCAGGTCGCCGTCCAGCCAGGCACCGAGGGCGTGCATCCGGTCATCGGCCTGGAACTGCGCCCAAGCCCTGTCGTACATCGACTGCGGGTACTCGGTCTGGTAAAACGTGTTGTAGGCGCGGAAGAGCTCCTCCCACACCGGCCGGTCGGCCTCCGACAGCCTGCCAATCGTGATCACTGAGATACCCCCTGGATACGGGCGGCCGCGGCGGCGTGCGACCGAAGCTTGTCCTCGACTCCCGGCGCGGTGAGCGCCCCGTCGCGGACGAGGAGCTGACCGGCCACGATGGTGTGCCGGGCGGACACCGGCCCGCAGCGCAGCCACGCCTCGACCGGGTCGACCAGCGCACCCGCGTACTGGACGCCCTCCTGCGGCCAGCAGACCAGGTCGCCGACCGCGCCGACGGTCAGCTCGCCGATCTCGCCCGCCCGGCCCAGGCAGGCGGCGCCACCGCGGGTCGCGATATCGAGCACCTCCCTGGCGGTCATCCCGGTGGGTCCAAGCCGCTGCCGGCCGAGCAGCAGCGCCGCCCGCGATTCAATCCACAGCGACGCGCTGTCGGTTGACGCGGACCCGTCGCAGCCGAGGCCGACCGGCACCCCGGCCGCGCGGAACTCACGGACCGGGGCGAACCCGCCCCCGCCGATCAGCATGTTGGAGGAGGGGCAGTGCGCGACCCCGACACCGGCCGCGCCCAGCCGCGCCACCTCGGCTGGGTTCGGGTAGATGCAGTGCGCCACCCAGGAACGGCCGGTCAGCCAGCCGACCTCCTCGAACTGCTCGACCGGCCGGCGGCCGAACCGTTCCAGGCAGAACGTGTCCTCGTCCGGATCTTCGGCCAGGTGGGTGTGCAGCCGGACGTCGAGCCGCTCCGCGAGCTCGGCGGTCTGCCGCATCAGCCCGGCCGAGACGGAGAACGGTGAGCAGGGGGCCAGTGCTATCCGCACCATGGCGCCGAACGACGGGTCGTGATGCGCGGCCACCAGGCGCTCGCTGTCGGCCAGCACCTCGTCGTCGTCTTGCACAACCGAATCCGGTGGCAGCCCGCCGTCCTTCTCCGACACGGTCATCGAACCACGGGTCGGATGGAAGCGCAGGCCGAGCTCGCGGGCGGCCGTGATCTCGGCGGACCACAGGTCCCCGCCGCCGCGCGGCGCCACATAGAGGTGATCGGTGCTCGTGGTGCAGCCGCCGAGCGCCAGCTCGGCCAGCCCGACCCAGGCCGACAGGTACGCCGCCTCCTCGTCGAGGCCCGCCCAGAGCGGGTAGAGCGCCGTCAGCCAGGAGAACAGGGAGCCGTTGATGGCCGGCCCGAACGAGCGGGTCAGGTTCTGGTACAGGTGATGGTGGGTGTTGACAAGACCCGGCGTCACCAGGCAGCCGGCCGCGTCGATCGTCTCGGCCGCGGCGGGCGCCGGGTCGGCCGACGCCCCCACCCCGGAGATAAGGCCGCCGGTGATCGCCACCCAGCCGCCGGCCAGTTCCCGGCCGCCGGCGTCGCACGTCGCCACCAGCTTGGCGTTGCGCACGAGCAGGTCGGCGATCTGCTCAGCCATCTGCGTCCCCCTCCTACCGAAACCACCGGAGTGAACGTACGCGTGGTTCCACGGCCACCCCACGCTAGACGACTCTCGTTCCGGCCGGGTAACCGAGGCCGGCTGCGCCGGGCGTCGGGGCGGGTGACGGAGGAGCCGGCGAGGTGAGCGGGCCCCGGTGAAAATAGCCTGGTGGCTTGCCAACGGTTGGCCTGGTTATCTCCGTCTCGGTTGTATGAGACCTAGGAAGGCGCTGCGATGAGCAGCAGGTCGGAGGAGTTCCGCGAGTTCGTGCGGGACCGTGCCTCGCCGCTGCACCAGAGCGCTTACCTGTTGTGCGGTGACTGGCATACCGCTCATGACATCGTCCAGGAGACGCTGATCAAGGCCTACCGGCACTGGTCCAGGGTCCGGCGGGCGGACAGCCCGGATGCCTACGTCCGGGGGATCTTGCTGAACGAGGTGCGGGACCGGTGGCGGCGCCCGGAACGGGCTGTGCCCGTCGCGGGCTTCACCGCCGAGCCGGCCGTGCCCGACGCGACCGACGAGATCGCCCGGCGCGACCGGCTGCTGCGGGCGCTGCTTGAGCTCCCGCTCCAGCAGCGCATCACGGTCGTCCTCCGGTACCTGGAGGACATGACCCAGGGCGAGACGGCGGAACTGCTCGGGTGCAGCGAGGGCACGGTCAAGAGCCAGAGCTCCCGGGCGCTCGGCACGCTGCGGAAATTTCTTATCAGGACGGAGTCAAAGCTATGAATTCTGCGGAAGAGATCCAGCTGAGCGACGATCTTCGCCACCTTGTGGCCGGACATCCCTTCACTCCCGACGTCGAGGCGATCGAGCGCCGGGGGCGGCGGCGGAGGTGGCGCGGCTTCGCCGTCCGCGGGCTGGCCGGGGTCACCGTGCTTGGCGTGGCCGCGGCCGGCAGCCTGGCCGCCGCCATCCACAGTGGGACGACGGGCCGGGTGGCCGGCCAGCAGGCCACCCGGACGGCCGTCCACAAGGCGGCCGTCGGCAAGGCGGCCGTCGGCAAGGCGGCCGTCGGCAAGGCGGCCGTCGGCAAGGCGGCCGTCGGCAAGGCGGCCGCGCACGCGGCCGGCCCGGCGAAGGCAGATACGGTCGCCTTCGTGGAGAAGCAGATCGCGGCGGCCGCGTCGAGCCTCAACGACTACCTCGTCAAGTCGAGGCAGAATACGTCAAGCATTCCGTCCATCGAGATCACCATCTGGACGGACCCGCGCACCGGCAACACCATGCTGCTGCAGGGCAGCGGGGCCGGCCGGCTGTCGTATTGGGAGCACGACTATTACGACTCGCACCGGGTGCTGAACTGGGACATGACGCAAGTCAATGACGGCCCCCGCACCTGGTGGACCCAGGATATGACGGCGGGCGGCCCGGTCCAGGGTCCGGAGCCGTCGGGACCCGTCGGTGGCAATTACAACACCCCCGCGCAGATCAAGCAGTGGCTCGATCAGGGCGTCGGCAAGATCGTTGGCCATCCCTACATCGACGGACATCACACCGTCGAGCTGTCCATTTCCCCGGGCCCCGCCAAGACCTTTGTCATCTTCGCGGATGTCCACACCTACCAGGTGGTCCGCACGATCGACTACTTCAATCAAGCGCCTGGATACCCGCCCATAACGGCCAACTACCAGTGGGTACGCAGGTCCTCGGCGCTGGTGAAACTCGTCAACCACCCCGTGATCCCGGCCGGCTACACCCAGGTTGCCCCCGGCTACTAGGCGGCGGGGTGCCGTGGGCAACTTCGGGAGCCCGGTCGCGCTTGGTGGTTCAGGCGTGCTCCTGGCCGGGGCGTTTTCCGCGCTGCAGCGGGAATCGCCGGGCGAACAGCAGTGGCACGGCGATCCACAGCGCCCACGCGTAAGTGGTGACGAAGAAGACCGGGATCGACAGCCCGAAGCCGAGCATGGGCCCGTACGTTCGCCAATCCGAGGCGCTGCTGTCCCTTGCCTCACTTCCGGGCTCCGCCAGCTGATGCGAGATCATCTGGCGCACCATCACGAACAACGCCGCCGAGGTCAGCACCTGCACCAGCGCGTAGAAACCCCACCGGAAGGCGTGCACCGTCAGATTGTCGTGACTGTTCCCGGTGAGCAGCTTGGTCGCGAACGGGACGAGAATGATCATCAGAAGCCAGATCATGTTCAAGTTCCGCAAGCGGGAATCGGCCCTTCTGATGTGCTTGAAGGCGTCATGATGATCGCTCCACGACGCGGCGACCGTGACAAAGCTGACCAGGAACGCAAGGTAGAGGCCGTCGTTGTGGCGGACCGACGACCAGAACGCGGAGACGGTGGCGCCCTCGGGCACCGGCAGCTCGAGGGCGAGCAACGTGATCGCAATAGCGGTCACGGCGTCGGAAAAGAAGATCAGCCGTTCGACCGAGCGCTCTTCGTACTTCTCGAACCCTTCCGGCTCCTCGTGCTCTGGCTCATCAGGGGTCACTTCGTTGGTCACCCGCTGATCATCTCAGCCGCTCTCGTCACTCACGCGAGTGCCGCCATGATCACGTGGGCCGATTCCTCGGGGCTCAGCTGTCCGGTGTCTATCGTGAGGTCGTCTGGATGCAGCGGCGACGGATCGAGTTCCGCGAGCAGCTCGCGCAGCCGGACGACGTCGAGGAGCTTGTCATGCGCGCGCCGGGACTCGTTCGCCAAGCGTTCCTCCAGGGCCGACACCGGCGCGGTCAGCCGCACGAAGACGGTCCGGCCGCCGTGGGCCGCCATGATCTGCCGGTAGCTTTCTGCCGCTGATTCGAACCGTGCACGCCGGTCGGGACCGGACCACGCTGAGTTGTTGGTGAAGATGAGGCTGATCCCGGCGCCGGCCGCCACGTCGAAGACCGCCTCGCGCACCTTGCGGTTGGCCGCCATGAACGCCGGGCTGCCGAAGGGGAAGACCGGGCGGAGGGCGTTGACCGTCAGGTGATTGTGGAAGAGGGGGATCCCGGTCAGCTCTGAGAGCAGCCCCGCGATCGTCAGCTTCCCGCTGGCGGGCGGGCCGTAAATGTAGACAAGCACCGCCCGGGGTTCGCCGTCAACAGTCACGGATGTCACCTTACAAACGGTCTCACCGCGATGTACCAGGCGGCTCAGTGCGTCGTCAGCTTAGTGCGCCGTCAGCTCAGTGCGCCGTCAGCTATCCGCGGGGTTGGCCACCGTGGCCAGGAACAGCGGCTCCCCAGTCGCCTTGGCGCTGACGAGCAGCACGTACGGCCGGTTGAAGGTGATCGTGATGGTCTGCGGGACGGCGATGGCGAGGGCAGGCTCCATGCCGACGGCGGCCGCCGCGGCGCCGACGGTGCCCTTCTCGCCGACCTGGAGCGTCGCCGCCTGCTGGACGAAGCCGATGCAGCAGGCCTCCCGTGACAGCCCGGTGAAGTCAGCGCTGCCGGTAAACGCCTGCCCCATGCCGAGCCGCTCGAGCACCGGTTCCATGTTCCCCGCACCGCCGCTGGTGTCCAGGCTCACCTTGGGCAGGGACACGTCGGCCGTCCCGTAAGCAGGACCCATACCTTTACCGGCAAAGGGCCGGGCACCAGCAAGCGATTCGGTGATCCCGGCTAGCGCTGCCGCGCCCGGCAGCGCGCAGCCCCCGGACCGGGCCGGCGGCAGCAGCGCGGTCATCGTGAGCTTGCCGCCCCGGTAGGGCAGCGACACGGCCTGCCAGCCGCCGGCGGTGACGTAGCGGAACGCGTCGCCGTTCATGAACGGCACCGTGACCGGCTTCCCGCTCGCCGGCGTGAAGACCGCCGGGTCCGTCTCGTTCGCATCGAACGCGGTGGCCCACTTGGCGTCCAGGTAGAGCGCTGAGGTGAGCACCCAGCCGATCCGGCTCAGCATGCCCGCGTCCACCAGCTGGGCGATGTGCCCGCGGGTGGCGGCGGAGATCGCCGCGTTGATCTCGGCCGCCGCCTTCGCCGGATCGGTGCTGAACGGGGCCTTGGCGACCCCCGCGCCGTACCCGGTCGCGACATCGTCCAGGTAGGAACGGAGCGTGGTCAGGGTCGGGTCGGTCCAGACCTGATCGCTCGCGGCGACGGTCACCCCAGGGCTGTCCAGGCTGCTGAGCGCCTTCAGCCGGGCCTGCAGCCCGGCTGCCAGGGCGGCCCGCGAGGACGCGGGCAGGTGCAGCACCTTGGCCATTTCGGCAGCGGTCGCGCCGCGCGCCCCCAGGTAGGCCAGGCCGAGCGCGCTGGCCAGCGTGGACGGCGAGAACACCAGGTTCCGGCCCGGGTTCTGCGCGCACCAGGCCCGCATCACATCGAGCCCGAATGCCGTGTCCGCCGCCCCGAACGGCTTCGGGTTCGCGGCAGGCTCGACCGCCGCCACGCCCCGCACCATCACAACGTCGGTGGCGTGCGTGGTGGCCGGCGTCGAGGTGGCGCCGCACCCGGCCACCGCAGCTGTCACACAGGTGCCCGCAAGCACCGCTAGAGACATCCTCATCGCGTGTCGCATGCCTTTTGGACGTAGCCGCGGCCGCCGCGGTTCCGTGCGAACGGAGAAGATCGCGCACGAGCTGTAACCCGTCGTTAACGATTCGGCGCGTCAGCCGAAATCCCCGGTCGTGATCGTCACTAGGGTGGACCCGCTGAGGAGACAGAGGGGATCGTCATCATGGGGCCCAGTGACCGCAACTGACACGGCAGCGTACGACTACGTCATCGTCGGCGGTGGTTCGGCCGGCTGCGTGCTCGCGTCCCGCCTCGCCGCCGCCTCGCCCGACGCCACCGTGCTGCTGATCGAGGCCGGCCCGGACGGGCGCGGCGTCGCCCAGGTGGTCGACCCGCCGTCCTGGACCAAGCTGCCCGGCACCGCCCTGGACTGGGGATACTCGTACACGCGGACGGACGCGGTGGCGGGCCGCGCGATCGGGATCCCGCGCGGCAAGGTGCTGGGAGGCTGCAGCGCCACCAACGCGATGCAGTGGTACCGGGGCCATCCGGCCGACTACGACGCCTGGCAGACGGCCGGCGCGCCCGGCTGGACCTACGCCGCCCTGCTTCCCTATTTCAAGCGGAGCGAAGACTGGGAGGGCGGCGCGTCCGGTCAGCGCGGAGCGGGCGGCCCGATGCGGATCACCCGTCCGCCGGATCCGCACCCGATCGCCGCCGCCATGGTCGAAGGCGCGGCCGAGCTCGGCCTGCCCAAGCTCGATGAGGCGAACTCCGGAGAGACCTGCGGCGCCACCCTTGCCAACCTGAACATCGCCGAAGGCCGCCGGTTCAGCGTCGTCGACGGCTACCTGCCCGCCTGGGCGCCGCCGCCCGCGCCCGGCCAGGTCCCGGTCGGGGCCTGGACCCGCGCCCCTGACCCGCCCGCCAATCTGACCGTGCTCACCGGGTCAACCGCCCTCCGCCTCGGCTTCAGCGGAGGCGGTGCCGGCGGCCGTTGCGGCTCGGTGTTCCACCGGGTCCGCGGCTCGCTGCGCGAGACCCGCGCGCGGATCGCGGTCGTGCTCGCGCTCGGCGCCTTCGGCACGCCAGAGCTGCTCATCCGGTCGGGCATCGGCGACCCGGCCGACCTGCTCAGGCTCGGCCTGCCGGTGCGGGCGGCGCTGCCCGGCGTGGGCCGCAACCTGCAGGACCATCCCCTCGTCATGGGCCTCAACTTCCGTGCCCGCCACCGCCTTGGCCTGACCCGCGACAACGGCGGCGGCGCGATCATGAACTGGCGAAGCTCGCGCGCGGACCGTCCCGACCTGCACGCGTTCGTCGTGCAGGGCCGGCACGCCTACCCGGACGCGGCCGCCAGGTACGGCCTGAACGGGGACGCCGATGTGTTCGCGATCTCCGCGGGCCTGCTGCGGCCGCGCGCGGTGGGACGGCTGACGGTCCGTGACCTGTCAGCGGCCGGCCCGGCCGCGATCGAACTCGAATCGGGCTTCCTCACCGAGCAGGCCGACGTCGACGCCCTCGTCGAGGCGGTCGACACGGTCCTCGACCTCGCCGCGACGTCGGCTTACCGTGAGCTGGTGGCCGAGCTGGTGATGCCGCGCGGCCAGCTGTCCCGCCAGCAGAAAGAAGAGTTCGTCAGGGAGAACTGCGCCACCTTCTTCCACCCCTGCGGCACGGCCGCGATGGGCGTCGACACTGACGCCGTGGTCGGCCCCGACCTGCGCGTGCACGGGATCGACGGCCTCTACGTGGCCGACGCTTCAGTAATCCCCGTCATCCCAGGCGCCAGCACCCAGGTTCCGGTCATCGCGATCGCCGAGCGAGCCGCTGATCTGATCACCGGCGCGTAACCAGCACAGCCCGCGCTCCTGGTCCGCCCCGCTAACGCGGGGCGATTTCGAGCGGGCCGCCGCCGGTGCTGACGTTGAGGGAGCGCTGCGCGCCGGGTGCGATGGGGATATCCACCGTCTGCGTCCCCCCGTCGCTGTCGGCGGTCAGCGAGTACGGGCCGCCGGGAACGTTCAGGGTCGCGGAACCGCCGTCGGTGCTGACCGTCACGGCGGCCGGCGCCGCGCCGAACGTGACATTAGCCGGACCGCCGCCGGTACCGACGAGCAGATAGGCCGGTGCCGTGCTGAACGTCAGACCCACACCGCCGCCTTCGGCGATCACCGAGACCCGGCCGTCCGCGATGGATTCGCCGGTGAACGGGCCGCCGCCGGTGTCGGCTTGCAGATCCCCGGTCAGGCCGTTCACCGTGACGCCGCCGCCTTCGGCGGTAGCGGTCAGCGGGCCGTTGATTCCGGTGGCCTGGATGGGGCCGCCGCCCGAGTTGAGGCTCGCCCCGGTGGGGGCGGAGACGGTGGACACCATGATGCCGCCGCCCTCGGAGCTGACGGTCAGCGGGCCGTTGATTCCGGTGGCCTGGATGGGGCCGCCGCCGGATTCCAGGCTCGTCCCGGCCGGCGCGGAGACGTTGGCGACGGTAATGCCGCCGCCCTGCGCGGAGATGGTGAGCGGGCCGTTGATGCGGCCGGCTTGGACGCTGCCGCCGCCGGAGTCGAGGTTCGCGCCCGCCGCGTCGGTGACGGTGATGTTGCCGCCATCGCTGTCCGCGGTGACCATGACCGCCGCTGGCACGGTCACGGTGAACGCGACGCTGCAGTCGGACGTCGCGCAGGCTGGGGCGGCGAGCGTGAGCCGGCCGTCGGACACCTGGTCAGTCACGGTCGGTGCGGTGCCGTTGGGCGGGCCGTAGTTGATCGCCTCACTGACGGTGACGTGGCGTACCGGCCCGGTCGTGACCCGGATCGGGGAGCCGTAGCTGGCGACGCTCAGGCTGGTGACCGTCGCGGCGACGGTGACGGTCCTGCTCGGCACGGCACTCATCGGCTGCCCATTGCCATTGTCGGGTCCCCGGCTGATGAGCAGCACGACAGGGACGCTGAGGGCCGCCACGGTGACCAGCCCTGACACCGCCCAGAGCCAGCGGCCGCGGGCGGTCGGGCGGTCAATGGCGGCCGGGCGGCCGGGGGCGGTTAGCGTGCGCATGGCAGGTCCACGGTGAGTAGGGTCGGCCCGCCCAGCGGGCTGACGATTTCGAAGGTCCCGTCGACGGAGGCGGCCCGTTTGGCGAGCCCGGTCAGGCCGGTGCCGCGGGCGGGGTCGGCCCCGCCTCCCCCGTCGTCGGTGACGATGATGTGCAGCCGGTCGCCGGCCCGGGAGACGACGATCTCCGCCTGGCTGGCCTGCGCGTGCTTGACGATATTGGACAGCCCCTCGGAGACCACGAAGTAGGCGACGGCCTCGATTACCGGTGCCGGGCGGCGCGGCAGGTCGACGGTGAGCCGTACCGGGATCGGCATCCTGGCGGCCACGCCCGACAGCGCCGCGTCCAGGCCCCGGTCCTCGAGCACGGCCGGGTGCAGGCCGCGGATCAGGTCCCGCAGTTCAGCGAGGGCTGATTTGGCCTCCTCGTGGGCGTCGGCGATGGCCAGCCGCGCCGCTTCCGCCGTGGTGGCCTGCGCTCTGGCCATGCCCAGGTTGATGGCGAGGGAGACCAGCCGCTGCTGGGTGCCGTCGTGCAGGTCGCGCTCGAGGCGGCGGCGCTCGGCGTCGGCCGCGTCCACCGCGCCGGCCCGGGTCTCGGCCAGCTCCTCGACGCGGTGCTCAAGCTCCTCCGCCCGGCTCGGGCCGAGCAGCGCCCTGGCTGCCCGCACGTCGAGCGCCTGGACGCCGGCGGTAAGCCAGGGTGCGGCGAACAGCAGCGCGACGCCGGCCGCCGTCACCCAGATATCGACCGGGAGGCCGAGTATTCGCGGCAGATGGTCCGCGCTCGGGTCCGCATACAGGCCACGGCGGGGCCAGAACGTGGGTGGCATGGCCCTCGCGTAGGAGTAGATGGCGGCGAACGCGATGCCGGCCAGCCAGCTGCCGACCGCCACGATCGCGGCCGCCGCCAGCACCGGAGCGGCGAGCAGGTGATAGCTGACCTGCCGCCACACGGCCTGCGAGCGGGCGGCCGAGGCGATGGCGCGCGGGGACGGCCAGCGCGTCCAGTCCGGTGCCGAAGGTATCGCCACCCCGGCCGTGACCCGCAGCCGGTGCCGGTGGACCCAGGTGAGCACCGGCAGCAGGAGCAGCAATGGCAGCAGAGCCAGCAGCACCGGCCAGAGGTGACCGAAGGGCGGGTCCGCCTTGATGTACGTACGCACGATGATGAGGAACAGGACTACCCACGCCACCTGCGCCGGGATGGCGGCCGCGACGAAAAGGGCCTGGCTCAAGGCGCGCGGCGACCACGGCCGGGGGCGGCGGTGCCGCTCCGGTGCCGGCGGCACGTGCTGTTTTTCGACGATGATCGCCATGTCATCCACGCTATGCGCGCTGGCCGCCGAAGCCCATCCAGCGTGGTTCACATTCGATGGTGCAGCCAGCTTCACCTCGGTTCGGAGTCTACGGCTACTGCGCGCATCCGGGTCAGCCTGCCATCGTTACAACCGTCACCGGTCGTGGGCGGCCGGCGTCGGGCCGCAAGCGCCGAGCCTCGCCCCGCCGTCACGGCCGTGCCCCCTAACCAGTGACTTCACCGAGCTGATGAGCAAAGAGGACCCGATGACACGACAGCAGAACGAGCCCGGCCTGCCGGGCACCGCGGCCAGATTGGCCGAGGTGATCCGTCTCGACAACGTGACCAAGGCGTACCAGGGCAGCGTGACCAAGGCGTTCGCGGAAGGAAGCGCGCCCGCGCTGGCCGAGGTCAGCCTGAGCGTGGCCGCCGGGGAGGTCGCGGCCATCATGGGGCCGTCCGGGTCAGGGAAGTCCACCCTGCTCAACCTGATCGCCGGGCTTGACCGGCCGACCGTCGGCACCGTCACCGTGGCCGGGCAGCGCATCGACCGGCTGGGGGAGAGCGCGCTGGCCAGGTTCCGCGCCCGCCACATCGGGATCATCTTCCAGTTCTTCAACCTCCTTGACGACCTCACGGTCGAGGACAACGTGCTGCTGCCCGCCCAGCTGGCGGGCGCGTCCAGGCGGCGCGCCCGGGCCCGGGCGGCCGGGCTGCTCGACCGGATGGGCCTCGCCGACCAGCGCAACGCCTACCCGGCGCGGCTCTCCGGTGGCCAGCGGCAGCGCGTCGCGATCGCCCGGGCGCTGGTCAACTCACCGGAGCTACTGCTCGCCGACGAGCCGACCGGTGCCCTCGACACCGCGACCGGCCAGCAGATCGGCCGTCTGCTCAGCCAGCTGAACGAGGCCGGCCAGACGCTCGTCCTGGTTACCCATGACCCCGCACTCGCCGCCCGGTACGCGGCCCGCACGATCCACATCGTGGACGGCCAGGTCGTCAATGCCCAGGGCGCGCCGCTGGGCGCGGGGGCGTCGGCGTGAGCGGCCGCGCCGCCCTGGCCGCCGGCACACAGGGAACCGATACCGGCAGGCCAGACCAAGCCGGCGGTACCTGGCTGGGCCCAGTACGGACCGCGTCCGGCGGGATGCGCAGGCACAAGGTGCAGGCGATCGTCATCACGGTGGTGCTGCTTGTCGCCACCGCCTCCGCCACCCTCGGTCTGGCGCTGCTGGCGGTCACCAGCGGGCCGTTCACCCACGCGTTCGCGGCGCAGCGCGGCGCGGACGTGACCGTCACCGCGAACGCGGCCCGCGCCACCAATGCCGAGCTGGCCGCGACCAGCCGCCTGCCCGGTGTCACGGCCGCGGCGGGCCCGTTCGCCGAGACCACCGTCCAGGCCTATTTCCAGGGGCAGCCCTGGGGGCAGCTGCGGCTGGCCGGGCGGCCCGCGGCGGGCGGGCCGGTCGACGACCTGGTGCTGAACGCTGGGCATTGGGTCGACCGGCCGGGCCAGGTGGTGATCAACGGGTACGACGGCAACCAGGGTCTCGGCCTTGGGAACACACTGCAAATCATGACCGCTCCGGGCAAGCCGAAGCTCACGGTGGTGGGCTTCGCCAACTCGGTCACCAGCACCGCCGACGGCTGGGTCGCCCCCGGCCAGATCGCGGCGCTGCGCACGCCGGGCACGCCGCCGACCGCGCAAATCCTCTACCGGTTCACCGCTGCCGGCAGCGATGCGCAGATCCACGCCGACGTGGCCGTGATCGCCCGGGCGCTGCCCGCCGGGACCATCCTCGCCAACGCTTCCTGGCTCACCGCGCAGTTTGACGCGGAGGGGAACGGCGCGATCATGGAGCCGTTCGTCATCGCGTTCGCGCTCATCGGGCTGGTGATGGCGGTCCTGATCGTGGCCAACGTGATCAGCGGCGCGGTGGTCGCGCAGTACCAGCGGATCGGGGTGCTCAAGTCCCTCGGCCTCACCCCGGCCCAGGTGGTGGTGGTCTACCTGCGCCGGGTGGGCTGGCCCGCCCTCATCGGGTGCCTCGTCGGCGTGGTGGCGGGGGCCCTGCTGACAATCCCGGTGCTGCAGCAGTCGGCGGGCGCGTACAACGTCGGCAGCCAGCAGGTGCCGTGGTGGGTGCTGGTCGTCGCCCCGGCCGGAATGCTCGTGCTCACCATCCTCGCCGCACTGGGGCCGGCGATGCGAGCCGGACGGCTCTCCGCCATCGAGGCGATCGCCGCCGGGCGGGCACCCCGCTCCGGCCGCGGCTACACCGCGCACCGGCTCGCGGCCAGGCTCCGGCTGCCACGTCCGGTCGGCCTGGGCGTGGCCGCGCCGTTCGCGCGGCCCGCCCGCACGCTGGTGACCCTGGCGGCGATCGGCTTCGGCGCCACCGCCGTCATCTTCGCGGTCGGGCTGAGCTCCTCGCTCGGCCGCGCGGCGGCCGCGCAGTCCCAGTCGGCCACCGTTCCGGTGCAGGTCCAGTGGTTTGGCAACGGTGCCGGAGCGAACGGCGTGCCCACCGCCGCGCAGTTCGCCGCGCTCACCGCGACGCTGCGCGCCCAGCCGGGTACCGCGCACGAGGTCACGCTCTACGGCGATCAGGTCACCGTCGCCGGGATCTCCCAGCAGGCCCAGGCGGTCGCCTTCGACGGGCCGTCGGCCTGGACCGGGTACGGCCTCATCGCGGGCCACTGGTACGACGCGCCGGGCGAGGTCGACGTCAACACCTCCTTCCTCGACCAGAGCGGCCTCGCCCTCGGCGACACCACCACCGTGGACACCGGGACCAGCCAGGTCGCCGTCCGCATCGTCGGCGAGGTGTTTGAACCGTCACGGCAGCCGCGCCTACTCGGCTCCACCCAGACCCTGCCCGGCCTGGCCGCCGGCCAGAACTTCTGGCAGACCGACGTGGGACTGCGCCCCGGTACCAGCGCGACCGCCTACATCCAGGCGGTGAACGGCAAACTGGGCGCGAACAGCCCGTTCGCGGCGATGCCGCCGCAGGGCGGCCAGTTCTATGCGATCGCCACCGGGCTGATCGGCCTGCTCTCGCTGATGGTCGCGGTCGCGGCCGGCCTCGGCGTCCTCAACACGGTCTTGATGACCACCAGGGACCGGGTGCACGACCTCGGCGTCTTCAAGGCGCTCGGCATGCGTCCCGGGCAGATCGTCACCATGGTCATCTGCTGGACCGCGGTCCCCGCGATCATCGCCGCCGCGATCGCGGCGCCCGCCGCCGTCGCGCTCAACAGCGCCACCCTGCACGCGATGGCGGCCACCGCGCACACCGGCATCCCGGCCAGCTTCACCCAGGTGTTCGGCCCGGCCAGGCTCGCGCTGCTCTCGCTGGCGGCGCTGGCCATCGCGGTCGCCGGGGCGCTGCTCCCGGCCACCTGGGCCGCCCGCGCCCGCCCGGCCGCGGCCCTGCACGCCGAATGACGGTGTGCGGCACATCGACGCGGACGGGTGAACCCGGCATCCGGCAAGCGGTAAGCGCCGCGATGCCGGGTTCACCCCGGCGGAAGGCCGTACCGTGGAAGCCGTGACAGGCGGACAGGAAACGGCCGGGCGGCAGGCGGGCAACGGCGCGCCGCTGCGCGTGGTGATCGGCGAGGACTCGGTGCTGCTGCTGGCCGGCCTGGTCAAGGTGCTCGAGAGTGCCGGGTTCGTGGTCGTCGCCACCGCCGGCGACGGCACCGCGCTCGTCGAGGCGGTCGAGCGCGAACAGCCCGACCTGGTGATCGCCGACGTCCGGATGCCCCCGACCCATACCGACGAGGGCATCAGGGCCGCGCTCGCCATCCGGGGCAGGTGGCCGGGCATAGCGATCCTCGTGCTCTCGCAGTACGTCGAGGAGCGGTACGCCGCTGACCTGCTCTCCGCGAACACCAGCAGCGTCGGCTACCTGCTCAAGGACCGCGTCGCCGACGTGGCCGAGTTCCTCGAGGCGCTGCGCCGGGTGGCCGCCGGCGGGACCGCCCTGGACCCCGAGGTCGTCGCCCAGCTCCTGCTCCGCCGGGGCGCCGACCCACTGGAGGCGCTCACCCAGCGCGAGCGCGACGTCCTCACCCTGATGGCCGAGGGCCGCTCCAACGCCGAGATCGGCACTTCCCTGGTGATCACCGACAGCGCCGTCTCCAAGCACATCAACTCGATCTTCGCCAAGCTCGGCCTGCACCCCGGTGACACCGGCCATCGCCGTGTCCTCGCCGTGCTCCGCTACCTTGGCGCCGCCCCCGACCAGTAAGCGATTCCGGCCCGGTTAGTCAAGGAAGATCGTCGTGGAATCGGGAGGCTTTATGGCCGGCGCGAAGACCGGGTCAAGCGCCGACGGCGACCCGCACCGCCTCGAGCGGTTCGTTGACGCCCAGGACTCGGGCGGCGCCTATCAGCGCGCCCGCGCCGAGCTGAGCGCCGGACGGAAGACAGGCCACTGGATGTGGTTCATCTTCCCGCAGGTGGCGGGCCTCGGGTTCAGCGCGATGGCGCAGCGCTACGCGATCTCGGGCATCGCCGAGGCCCGGGCCTACCTGAGCCACCCGGTGCTCGGGCCGCGACTGCGTGAGTGCGCCACGGTCGTCGCCGTCGCCAACGGCGGCTCCGCCGACCGGCTGCTCGGCCCGGTCGACGCCATGAAGCTCCGCTCGTCGATGACACTCTTCGAAGCGGCCGCGCCCGACGAGCAGGTGTTCACCGACGTGCTCGCCAAGTACTTCGACGGGCAGCCCGACCAGGCCACGCTCGGGCGACTGTGACCCAAGGCCGCCCGCCACGCTTACCGTCGCGACCGCACGCCACCGGCACCCGCGTCGCACGGCACCAGACCCCCGCGGTCACGCCGCGGGCGGCAACCCTGCCCGTCCCTGCGCGCGCCCGGCCGTAGCGGCGGGCGCCCGGGTCGCCGGGTCGAGCGGGTTGGTCCCGATCGCCGCGGCCGACGCGGGGTCAGGCGAGACCACGGTCACCGAGGCGCCGTCCGCGGACAGCCCCGCCACTACGTCACGGAGCGGCAGCCACGTCGGGAGCTCGGTGTTCATGCCCAGCGGCGAAATCACCACGATCCGCTGCGCGCCGGCCGCCAGGTCCGCGTTGTCGGACGACCGGACCCCGCCGTCCATGTAACGCCGGCCGTCGATCGTGACCGGAGGCCAGATGCCGGGCACGGCGGCGCTCGCACCCACCGCGTCGATCAGGCTGACGCCGGAGTCCGCGTCGAAGGCGGCCAGCTCGCCCGAGCCGCAGTCGATGGCGATCAGCTTGGTCGGGGTGGCCGGCCAGGCGGCTGACGGCAGCCTGCTCTCGATCACCGCGCGCCGCTGCGACTCGGGCACGGTCTTCGCGTCCAGCGCGAACCGGCCGAACCGCCGCAGCAGGTCGGCCGGCGAGGTGGCGGCGCCCACGTAGGGCTGCAGGTCCGCGCCGTACTTGGCCAGGTCAAGCTCCACCATCAGCTCGCGCGCCTGCAGCGCGGGATCGACCTGCCGCGCGAAGAGCTCGTCGAGGGAGAGCCCGCTGCCCAGCTGCGCCGCCACCGTCGCCCCGGCCGAGGTGCCGATGACAAGGTCCGCGCCGCCGGTCACATCCTGCCCGGCGTCGGCCAGCCCGGCCAGGACCCCGGTGATCCACGCGATCCCGGCCACCCCGCCGCCCCCAAGAACCAGCGTCGATCCGCTCGCCACCATGCATCTCCTCGCCCGCTCTGATAAGAAATCGATCATAGTGAACGGGCCGTGGTTTCCCCCCGCCCGCCCATGTTCCCGGCCAGCGTGGCGGGCATAGGGTTGACGGGGCAGATTCTCCGTCCGGCTGGAGCCCAGATGCACCCCGCAGCGAAATCGCCCGCGCTGATCCCGACCACCACCCGCCCGCTCCCGCTCGCTGTCGCCGCGAAGGGCGCGCGGATCTACGACGAGTCCGGCCTCGATTACATCGACGCCTCGTCGGGACCCCTGGCGGTCAGCGTCGGCCACGGTCACCCGAAGGTGCTGCAAGCGCTGAACGGCCAGTTCGCGTCCGTCGACTACGTGCATCGCAGCCAGTTCAGGAACAGGGCCGCCGAGCGCCTGGCGGAACTGGTCACGGCCAGGCTCGGCGGCGGGCTCGACCACGTGCTGTTCGTGAGCGGCGGCTCGGAGGCGAACGAGATCGCGATGAAGTTCGCCCATCTGTACTGGGCGGCCCAGGGCCGGGGCGGCAAGCGCCGGTTCGCGTCAAGCTCCCTCAGCTATCACGGCAACACGGCCGGCGCCCTGGGCGCCTCGGGCCAGCCGCGGTACGCGGCGCCTTTCCGCCCGCTGGTCCAGCCGGGCCAGCGCATCACCGCGCCGCAGGTCTACCGGCTGAAAGTCCCGGCCGGGAGCACCGCCGCGGCCGAGTGCATCACCAGGCTGCACGACGATTTCGCACGCCTCGACACCGCCGCCACCGCCGCCATCCTGCTCGAGGGGATAGGCGGCGCGTCAACCGGCGTGCTGGTCCCGCCGCCTGGCTACCTCGAGGAACTCCGCCGCCTGTGCGACGCCAACGACGTCCTCTGGATCTGCGACGAGGTGATGTCCGGCTTCGGCCGCACCGGTACCTGGTTCGCCTTCCAGCACGGCGCCGCGGTGCCCGACATCGTCACCTTTGCCAAGGGAGCGGGCGGCGGTGCGGTTCCGCTGGGCGGCGCGGCGCTGTCGGCCAAGGTCTGGCAGCAGATCGCCCGCGTTCACCCGTCCATCCACGCCGGTCACACCTTCACCAACTCACCGATGGCCTGCGCGGCCGGCGTCGCCACCATCGAGATCATTGAGGAAGAGCGGCTGCTTGAACGGGTGACCGAGCGTGGCACCCGGCTAGGTGAGCAGCTGCGGGCACTGCGACCGGAGTTCCCCTTCGTCGGCGACGTCCGCGGCATCGGCTACATGTGGGGCCTGGAGTTCGTTGCCGACCCGGCGACCGCCGCGCCGCCGGACCCGGCACTCAACGTGACCGGCCAGGCGATCGCCGCGGCGGCCGGGCACCGCCTGATCGTCTACCCGGCGGGCAGTTGCGTCGACGGCACCCAGGGTGACGCGTTCATCGTCGCCCCGCCCCTCACCGCAACCGACGAAGAACTCGACGAGCTCCTCGTTCGCCTGCGCGAGACCCTGGTCAGCCTGCGCGCCCTGTTTCCCCAGTGATCTCTGTTTCCCGGTGATCTCCGCGGCCACCGCGAGGCCGAGCCAGCCCGCTATCTCGTGCCGGGCGATGGCCTCAGCCCGCGTGCACTGTTCCCCAGGTGACCTCGGCCACCACCGTCAGGTCGAGCCAGCCCGCCACCTCATGCGGGGCGATGATCCCGGTCACCGCGCGGTCGAAGGCCTCGGCCTCCTCGGTCGTCATCCATTCCCGGGCGAGGCTCGACGTCGAGTGCAGGTATTCGACGTAGTCGACCGCGCGCTGGCGGAACGGCGCCGGATCCGTCGACACCTGCCCGGCTTTCTCGAACAGGCCGGTCGCGGCGAGCGCGTCGACCAGCCGGAAGGCGGGATCGTAATCAGTGCTGCGGGAGTAGCGGGCGATGACCTGATCGAGCTCAGGATCCCAGGGCGGATCCTGGTGACCGTGGCCGACGATCGCCAGGAAGGCGCCGTCCGTCATCACCGCGGCCAGTCGCGCGAACGTTTCCGGCCAGCGCATCCAGTGCAGGCTGGCGCCCGCCGTCACCAGCGCGTAGGGGCCGCCCAGAGGCGCGGTCTCGGCCGCGCCGACGATCCACCGCAGGTTCGCCGCGTCCCCGCCCGGCCGCCGTCGGCCCTCCTCGATCATCGCCGCCGAGATATCGACCGCGTCGACCTCGTCCACCCGGGCCGCCAGCGGCCTGGCCAGCGCGCCCTCGCCCGCGCCGAGGTCGAGCACCGTCCTCGGCGAGTCCGAGATGAGCCCGGTCAGCACGTCGAAGACCATCTCGGGGTACGGCGGCCGGTGCTGGTAAGCGCTCGCCACTCCTGGATAGCTGAACGCCTCCGCTAGCGGCACCTTGGCGGGTTGGGGCTTGTCCACGCCAAGCAGGCTAACATCCGGCCGAATGCCCGCATCCGGCGCAGCGGCCCTGCCCTCGGTACGCTGATCCGCATGGAACCGCACCGGCTGGGCGTAGGGGAGTTCGCCTTCCCCGGCCCGCTCCGTGAACAGCTCGTCGGGGCGATCCTCTCCGGCGCCAAGACCACGACGTCAGGGCTGCTGGTCGGCTATGAGCACGACGGCGAGCAGTTGCCGGAGCCGGGCGACCGGTGGATCGTGATCGACTCCGCGGGCCAGCCGGTCACGCTGATCGAGCTGGTCGCGGTCCGGGTGCTGCGGTTGGCGGACATCGACCTGGCGCACGCTCTCGGCGAGGGCGAGGGCTACACCTCGGTCGCGGACTGGCGGGCCGGCCACGAGTCCTTCTGGCACTCCGATCAGCTGCGCGCCGAACTCGGCGATCCCGGCTTCACCGTCGATGACAACACCCAAGTGGTGGCCGAGGAGTTCCGCGTCATCGCCGACGAACACACCGACCTCCCGGCCCTACTCGGCCAAGCCCGCACCTGAGCCCAGATAACAGCAAGAAGCGACCAGCCGCGGATCTGGCCCAACGCTCCGCCACCCCCGGCCCCCCCCCCCCCCCCCCCCCCCCACACCCCCCCCCCCCCCCCCCCCCCCCCCCCCCCCCCCCCCCCCCCCCCCCCCCCCC
>JBEKEK010000112.1:0-26706 GCA_050013875.1 Trebonia sp.
TCCCCGGCCGGGGCGGCGCGGTCAACCGGGCGGCCGGCCTGCTGCTGGCCAAGATCGCCGATGTCCTCGAGGACCCCGACGGGGAGCTCGTGCTGCTGCCGGCGCCGCTCGAGGCGGCCGACCAGCGCGAGCTGCTGGAGAAGATCGACGCCGCGCTCCCGCTGGCCGGGGTGGTCAGGGAGCTGGCCTGGTCCGCCCCCGAGGACGATCAGGGCCCTCAGGAACGGCCCGCCGCCCCGCCGCCGCCCGATTACTCGGTCCCGTTCATCGCCGACAGCGCCCTGCGCGCCATGATCGAGGATCTGTACGACGAGCTCGGTCCCGCCTCGTTCACCGTCACCTGGCAGCATGACCAGCGCGGCCTGCTGAACGCGGCGCTCGCGTTCCTGGGCGACCTGCGCCTGCTGCGCCGGGTGGACGGCGGCGCCCTCGTGCTGCCGGCCGCCGCCCGGTACCGGAACATCAAGGCCGCGCTCCCGGTCCGGCACGCCGAGGGCCAGCTCGCGCTCGACCTGTTCGGTGGTGACATCGACGATGACTGACCGCTTCAAGCCGTCCCGGGCCGGCGTGATCAACATCTGGGACTACGTGGACGAGGAGTGGGCGTTCGCCGACGGCCGCATCGCCCTCCGCGGCCACAACGGCTCGGGCAAGGCGGACTCCCGTCGCCTCGACCCGTTCTCCGGCGAGAACAGGACGATGAAGTCCAACCTGCTCTTCCGCGGACAGGAATCTGAATACGGCTACGTCTGGATGGAGTTCGCGCCCGCCAGCGAGCCCGGTGTGGCCAGTGAGCCCAGTGAGCCAAGCGCCGAGACCGTGACGCTGATCATCGGCATGCGGGCGCACCGGAACTCCGACGGCGTGCGGATGTCATTCTTCGTCACCGGCCTGCGCGTCGGGGTGGACTTCGGCCTGCTGTCGGCGGACTCCCGCCCGCTGACGGAACGCCAGCTCCGCGCGGTCCTCGAGCCCGAGGCCTGGCGGCGGACCGCGACCGAGTACCGCGACCTGGTCGATAACCGGCTCTTCGGCCTCGGCCGGGAGCGCTACTCACAGCTCCTTGACCTGCTGCTCGCGCTGCGCCGCCCGCTGCTGGCCAAGGATCTGGACCCGGCCAAGGTCTCGGACACGCTGACCTCCGGCCTGTCCCCGGTCGACGACGACCTCGTGCAGCAGGCGGCCAGGGACTTCGAGAACCTCGCCGCCGTGCAGCAGCTCTTCGACGACCTGACCGCCGCCAACGCGGCCGTCGGCGAGTTTACGACGCACTATGAGGCCTACCTCCGTTCTCATGTGAAGTTCGCTCTTGACCGGGTGCAGGCCCGGTCGGACGTCGCGGCCGACCACGCCGAGCGCCTGGCGGTCGCCGCCGCCTCCCGCCGCAGCGCCGTCGCGGCGGAGCGGGCGGCCGAGTCGGACCGGGAGGCCAGCCGGTCCGAGGGGGAGAGGCTGCAGGGCCGCCTGGCGGGCCTGCAGAACTCCGAGGAGTACAAGGCCCAGGGCCGGATCGAGGACAAGCGCCGCGAGGTGGCCAGTCGCGCCGCCGACGTCGCCCGGCAGCGCGGCAGCCTGGATCGGGACCGCCGTCGCCTCGCGGACCAGGCGGCCGCGGTCGGCAAGCTCGCCCAGCGCGTCACCGGCAGCCGCGCCGAAGCGGACCGGCTCGCCGCCGCCCTGGCTGACGCCGCCCAGCGCTCCGGCATCACCGACGACGGCTTCGGCCCGGTCGACGCCGGCGACGAGCTCCTCGCGACCGCCCGCGCCCGGGTGGCCGCCCGCCGCGATGACATCGGCGAGATCCGCCGTTTGCTTGAGGCGATCCGCGACGCCAAGGCGAAGCGCGCCTACGCCGAGCAGGAACTGACCCGCAAGGTTGCCGCCCACGAGCGACAGCAGCGTGACGCCGACACCGCTGCCGCCCGTCTCGCGGAAGTCCGCCAGGCCGCCGCCGCCGATCTGGCCACGTGGTCCACCCGGTGGGCCGCCCTCGCCGGCGAAGACGAACTGGCGGGTCCACTGGCCGAGGCTCTCGCGCTGATCGGCAACGCCGGCGCGGTCGGCCTGGCCGAGGTGTACGACGACCGGACGGCCGCGCGCCAGGCCGCCGCGATCGCCGCGCGCACCACCCTCGACGCCGCGCTCGGCCAGGTCCGCCGGCACCTGGCGGACCTGCGCGCCGAGCGTGACGTCATCGCGGCCGAGCAGGACGACGCGCCCCCCGCGAGTGACCTGCGCCCAGCCACCCGCGACGCCCGCGCCGGCGCCCCGCTCTGGCAGCTCGTCCGGTTCGCCCCCGACATCCCGGACGAGACCGCCGCCGCGATCGAGGGTGCCCTCTACGGCGCGGGCCTGCTCACCGCCTGGGTGCACCCAGATCCGGCGCTGACCAGGACCGCGCTCGAAGCCGCCGAAGCCGACGGCTACCTCATCCCCACCGCCTCCGGCAGCGCGCCCGGTGCCAGCCCCGGTGCTGCCTCAAGGGGTGCCAAGACCCTCGCCGATGTACTCATCCCCGAGGATCAGGAGCACGTCCCCTCCGACGTCATCGTCGCCGTGCTCCGCTCCATCACCCTCACGGACGACATCATGGCAGCCGGGTCTGACATTCCGGCCCCGGCCGCGTCCCGCGGCGTCGATTACGTCTTCGGCTACGCGCCCGCGCCGCCGCCCGCGCGCTCCGTCGCCTCCGCTAACCAGCCCCTGATCTCCACCAAGGCCCAGTTCAGCTACGGCGTCCACGTCGGCGCCCGGCCCAAGCAGACCCCGGAGTACATCGGCGCGACCAACCGCGCCAACCGTCGCCGCGCACGGCTCGAAGAGCAAGACGACCTGATCGCGGCCGCCGCCGACGAGCAAGGAACGCTCGCAGGACAGGCCGACCGCGCCGCCGGCGAGCAAGAAGACTTCCGCCGTGCCCGCCGCGAGCTCCCCGACACCCGGCCGGTCGCGAAGGCGGCCGAAGCCGCGAGCACCCAGGCCGCGCTGCTCAGCCGGTCACGGGAGGATGCGGAGACCGCGCGCGCCACCCTCGACAGCGCTGTGGCGGAAGCCGACGCGCGAACCCGGCAGCTGCGACAGGCCGCCGCCGAGCGCCGCATGCCCACCGACTCGCATGATGTGGACGCCATCGCCAGAGCCGCCGCCGAGTTCGAGAACGCGGCATCCGACCTGCACAAGGAGCGGGCCACCGTGGTCCGGGCCGAGGAGGACCTGGCCGAGCGCAGCGAGGCGGTCGAACGCCAGCGCCTCGAATACGCGGAGCAGGAAACCGCCCTCGAGGAAGCCGAGCGCGCCCAGGCCGCCCTCGACGAGGAGTTCCGGTCGCTGGAGGAGGCGCTGCAGACTGACGTTCAGCGCGTTCTCGAGCAGATCCGGCAGGCCGAGCGTGACCTCAAGGCGGCGCAGAATGCCTACCAGGGGCACGACACGCGGTCCAGGCAGGAGCATGACAAGGTCACTGCGGCCGACCGGGACCTGCTCAACGAGCGCCAGTCGCTGGCCGACGCGATCGGCCAGCTTTTCGACCAGGCCAGCGCCTTCGCCGAGTTCGCCCGGCCCGACCTGCGCTCCCTCCTCGGCGTCAGCACCGCGCGAGCGTGGCCGGACCCGGCAGCGTGGCCGGAGGCCGGGCGGGCGAGCGAAGATCTCGCCGACCTTCTAGCCGCCGAAGCAGACGGGGCCGGCCAACCCGATCCGACCGCGGCCGTCCGCGCCGCGCTCCCCGCAGCCGCCACCGAACTCCTCGAGGCGTTCGCCGCCGCGACCAGAGGCGGCCGCCAGGTGACCGAGGGGGCGCTGAAGAACACCGCCGACCGCATGTCGGTCGCACTCAAGGACTTCACCGACGCGCTGGCCGCCTGCGAGGAGGACTACCGGGTGGACTGGGAGCCGGGCGGCGCCGGCCTGGTCATCGTGAACGTGATCGACGACGAGGGGCGCAAGCCGGTGGCCGGCTTCGCGACGAGAATCGACGAGCGCGCTAAAGACCAGGGAGTCCTCCTCGAAGACCGGGAGCGCAAGGTCCTCGAGGACGAGCTGCTCGCCGCCCTGGCCGGGCAGATCCACACCAGGGTGGTCGCCGCCCGCGACCTGACCAGGAACATGAACTCCGACACCCGCTCCAAGCCGATGTCGAGCGGCATATCCATCGGCATCCGCTGGGCCCAGTCCGACCGGATCACCGACGCCCAGCGCAAGGCGTCGCACCTGCTCGACCGGGACACGCCCGGCCCCGAACGCCTCGCCGAGCTAAGAGGCGTGCTGCGAGACATGATCCGCGAGTACCGGGCCGGGCACCCCCGCGCCACCTACCGGGAGGCCCTCGGCAGCGTCCTCGACTACCGGTCCTGGCACGCCTTCGAGCTGATTCTGATCACGCCCGGCGAAGGCGAGCAGCGGCTGACCCGGGCGAAGCACTCCGTGATGTCGGGAGGGGAGAAGTCGGCCGCGATTCACCTGCCGCTCTTCGCCGCCGCCAACGCGCTGTACTCAAGCGCGAAGGCGCACTGCCCCCGGCTCATCGCCCTAGACGAGGCCTTCGTCGGCATCGACGAACGCTACAAACCCGACCTTTTCGGCCTGGCGGTCAAGTTCGACCTGGACCTGTTCATGACCGGTCACGACCTCTGGGTGACCACCGACGCCGTCCCGATGATCGCCCACTACGACCTCTACCACGACAAGGTCACCAGGACCACAAGCGCCCTGCTCCTCCTCTGGGACGGCCAGCAGCTAATCGACGCCACAGCCGGCTTCAAGGACAACGAAGCCCTCACCACGGAACTCCTGGGCTTCCGCCCCACCAGGCACACCCCTCTAGGCACAGAAACCACCCTCTACACCCAAGTCCTAGGCCCGGATATAGACGACGAGGAAGACGAAGACCCCGCCTGAGCGCATCCCGTCTGCCCCTTTCTGAAGACCCGGCGATCCGAGAACCCAAAAGCCAACAAATTCAAAACCTCGGATCCCGAACGGAAGCGCGTTTCACCTCCTCCCTCCATTCCTTCCTGGGCTACCCTGACCCAAGTGGTTTCTCCGCGTTTACCTGTCAACTGGGGGCAAACAGTGGCGGAAGACGACGGCATCACTGGCCTCAGCCTCAACGGCGTCCGCAAGCTCATCGAGGACAGAAGTCTCCCCGAAGACATCCTCGACGCTTTCAGCCTGGTTTCCGGCGCAGTGATAGCGCTGGCCCCGGTGTACCTCGGCCCGTCAGGCGCGGCTCTGTGGCCATTGCTGGAGCCGAAGAACGCGCTGATCGACGCCGCTAAGGCAGCCATCGTGAAGCTCACCAGGCCTCAGCCACGTGACTACGTTGACCAGGTGAGGCGATTCGCCGCCGCCAACACGCTGCTCACTTATACGGCCTTCTTCGATGCCCTGCCCATGTGCAAGAAAGACTTTATGCAGGCGTTGAGGCTTACCGAGAATGAAAAGGCCCGTATCGCGGCGCGAGCCGCCGAGCAGGCACTCGGTGCGCCGCAGCTACCCGACGCGCGGCCGCTCGCGGACATCATCAAGGTCCAGCATCCCGCCGCCGTAGACGACCTCGCTGCCGCCGAATTCAGGCGGGAAGTGTACCTGGGGATGGCTAAAGGCATCTTTGACCGCATCGAATTCCTGGCAGAGCGTGATCGGATCATCCACGCGGACCCTGTCAACGCCCTGGCCGAGCATGTCGCGGCGCTCGCGGAGTCCGTCTATCAGGCCGAGTTCCTTGGCATAGCGATTGAGTACCATCCTTTTTCCGTCTGGGCCATGCTCCAGGACCGAGCCGACAAAGCCGCGCTGCTCCGCAAGCTCAGCACCGACTTGCGCGCTGCGGACGAAGACAGCCAGCTCCGCTTCGAACTGCTCGGCGCGGCCCTGCATAGTCTTGACCTCGGCCTCGACCGCCTCTCCCGCGCGATCGCGGCTCAGCCGTTGTCGTCCCCGGACGGCCCGCGCTACCCCGAGTCAAAGGCGGCCCGCGCGGCGGAGGCGCTGGGCCGCCGCTACGCCGCCGACGTCGAGCGGCCGGTCATCGACGACCGCTACGATCCGCCCACCGGCGGCCCGCGCCTCAAGTATCCGGGCAGCGCCGCCGCTTACGTCCCGCAGGCCTATCGCCAGGTCCGCTACGCGGTCGGGGAGACACACCTGGAGCGCGATGAGGAATGGACGAAGCTCCCGGCCGCTAACGACTTGGGTCCCGCGATCACCCGCTACCTGGAATCCCCGTACAGCGCCGAGTCCCCACTGCTGATCCTCGGCCACCCCGGCTCGGGCAAGTCGCTGCTGACCCGCGTCTACGCCGCCCGCCTCCAGTACCCGAGGTACACAGTGGTCCGGGTCGAACTCCGCGACGCTGATCCAACCGTGAGCATCCAGAAGCAGGTCGAGGACCAGATCCGCAAGGACACCGGCTACGACGTCAACTGGGCCGATCTCGCCGACAACCTGCCGCTGTCCCCGCCGATCGTGATCCTCGACGGCTACGACGAACTCCTCCAGGCGACAGGAAGGCTGTTCACCGACTACCTAGACCAGGTCCAGCGCTTCCAGCGTGACGCCCTGATCCAGAACCGCCCGGTCCGCGTCATCGTCACCAGCCGCATCACACTCATTGACAAGGCGATCATCCCGCCCGGCACTACAGTCATGCGCCTGGCGCCATTCGACGAGTCCCGCCGCACCGAATGGATCAGCCGCTGGAACCAGTGCAACGCCGAGTACTTCCGGCAGCCCGGCGCCAAACCGTTCCGCCTCCCCGACAACCCGAAGGTCGTCGACCTGGCCGAGCAGCCGCTGCTCCTGCTGATGCTCGCGATCTTCGACTCGGCGGCCAACCCGCTCAGTGAACGTCCCGATCTCGACCAGACACTCCTGTACGACGAGCTCTTGCGCCGCTTCATCGAACGCGAGCTGGGCAAGGGCGAACATGGCGCAGCCCTCTCCGGTCTGCCTCCCGAAGAGCGCCGCCCCTTGGTCGACCGTGAACTCAACCGTCTCGGCGTGGCCGCCATCGGCATGTTCAACCGCCAGGAGGTAAAGATCCTCCGCGACCAGCTAGACAAGGACCTGGCCTACTTCGGCGCGGAACGCCCGGCTCCCTCCGGCCTCTACGGCCAGACTCAGTCAGAGATCCTGCTGGGCAGCTTCTTCTTCATCCACGAATCCCGCTCCCGTCTCGCGATAAACGGGACCGCGAACAGGACTCAGCAGCCGGAAGTTTCAGGCAAGCCCGCACTAGCGACAGGCCCGACCGCGTTCGAGTTCCTGCACAACACCTTCGGCGAGTACCTGGCCGCCGACTTCATCCTCAAGCAGGTAATCGAGAACGCGGAAACGATCCGCGACCTGACAGGCAAGCCGTCCCTGGAGCACGCCCGCCAGCAGCACCTAACCTCGCTAACCCCGCACTGGTGGGCCTGCCTGCTCTACACCTCGCTGCACACGAGACCCAACATCCTGACCCTGCTCCGCGAGTGGTCCCTCCACCGTCTCCCCGCCGACACGTCAGCCCGCGCGGAACTCCTGTCCTACCTAAACGACATCATCCGCATGCAACTCCGCACCGTCTTGGCCGGAACCGACCCCCTAGACCTGGCCGCCCGCGCCCGCTCTGTAGCCCCCAGCGAGCCGACCCCAACCCCGCCCCCCTACGACCCTCTCCCGGTCCTCGGCCACGTGGCGGTCTACACCCTGAACATGATCCTGCTTCGCACGTACCTGGCCGACCAGATGTACACCCTCGACGAGCCCGCCTTGGACGCGGGCGACCGCCCCTGGGACCGTCTAACCGCCCTCTGGCGCTCCTGGTTCTCACCGGAAAGCCTGGGTACCCTGGCCACCCAGTTCACCGCCACCCGTATGGACGATCAGTTGATGCTCGCTCCGCACTTGTCGGAGTTGATTGTCGGCCTCGACTCTCCGCTGGACACCGCCTACAACACCGCGATCGCGCTAGCCGACAACCTGGCGGCCGCGAGCTTCGGCCTGCACGTAGCTTCGCTCTGGACGTTTCCTGAGGACTCCTTCACCGCGCTGCTCGAGAGGTTCTCCGGCGAGGCGCCCACGCTGATCCCGATCGCGGAGGCCATGCGGTCGCGTCTATACGGGAGCGCCGGTCATCGACTTCCAGATTACGCATATCGTGCGCTGAAGGATGTCGCAGACAATGCACCGGAATTTATGCTGCGCTTTGCGGAGCTAATCGGCCGGGCGACTACCGCTCCAGGTCGGCGTAGTCAAATATGGCTGGACTCGTCTGACCTGCGGACTGCGGCACGGCTCCCACGTTACCAAGCGGAGCTCCTCGTCCATGCAATCATGCGATTTGACCCGGAATGGGTGCGGGCTTTCATTCGTTCCATCGGCATTTCCAGGAGCGATTTGCCGCAGACCTGGCGATCATTTCTCATGAGGCCGGCGGCCGCTCCGGTGCTCCGCGCAGCCATCCAGGAGCTAGCCGCTGATCAGTGTACGACCTTCGCGGAGGTTGTGTTGAGCGGCCTCGCGCGAGAGGAGCTGGAACTCTTCGATGCGGATACCGCAGCCGGGCTCGCCGTACTCGCCTGGCGCGGATCGGTCCTCGAATTGTGCCTGCGGGCGATCGACAAGATCCTTCTGGAATGCGGGCGCGGCGCCTGGCTGCTCATGGACATCCCGATGGAAGTGTGGCCCGGCCTGACCGATGCCCTGCTCACCGCCGAGTCGGCCGTTCAGGACCGGCGGCGGCGACTCAGTTCGATGCTCGATGACGAGCTAGCGGAGGCGGGTGTCGAGGATCCAGGAGATGGGAGTTACCTGGGCATTCAGCTCATCGAATTCTATCTGCAGGCGCTCAGAGTTGGCGTCTCCCGGCATCGCGCCCGCCTGCTGAAGATAGTGGCGGGTGGTGCGGTCTCGCTCGAAACTCGCCAGTTCCTGCTGCTGGTGCGCTGGGCACGCGAGAACGGGGAGACCCGGCTCGCAGCCGACATGCTCTCCGGGACTGGGGATTACGCCGCTACATGGTGGACGTCCTTCGGTGCGCTTGAGGAGGAAGGTCCCGAGGCGATCGACCTCGACCGAGCCTCGGCGGACCTGACCTACCGCGAGGCCATGGACCTCCGCTGGGCCCTCGACCTCTGGCGCGAATCCGGCGCCCACTGGCCAGGCGACCCCACCGACCCCCGGGGCTACGACCCGGCCCGGCCACCCGTCGCGCCCCGCGCGAAGCGCCGCCGCTCACGCCGCTGACCAGCGCGCCAGTCCAGCCAGGGCCGCTGGATAACCCTTAACACGGAGTCTCCTTGTTAAGGGTTATCCGATAACCCTTAACAAGGAGAGCGCCCGCGCTGTCCTTCGCTCTGCTGTCTCGTAGGCGTCCGCCATGCGGTCGATCTGCTGTCTGCTCGATCGCGCGCAGCGTGTCCCGCGAGATCCCCGCTCGCTCTGCGACCTGGGCCGCCGTCAGCCGGTTCAGCTCTCTATGACGAATAGAGTCTCCATTAAATGACGCTCGGTGCGGCTTCTGTAGAGTGCACTGTCAGAACCCCACCCAGAACCCCGCCGCACCGGAAGACGAGGCCCAACCGGATGCCGAACGAGGACGCCGTCACTCGGGACGCAGCGGCCAAGAGGTACGCCGGCCCCGAGTACCGGCGGCTGCTTGACGCTGCCCGCCGCTCCCTTGAGCGGACCGGCGGCAGCCTGGGCGCCACCGTCACCGTCAGGCAGCCCGACGACGCGGAGCGCAAGGCGATCATCGGGATCACCGGTCAGTACCGGCCCGGGGGCGCCATTCAGATCGCCGTCCGCCTGGCCGATCTCGACGCCGCCGTCCGCGAGACCACCGGCGGGGGACTCAAGGATCTCCTCGAACGGATCGGACCCGCGGTCAAGGACCGGCCCGCGGACCGGCGAAGGCTGGCGGACGGCCGCGAAGCAACGGTCCGTTCACTCGAAGAGAGCTTTCTGAACGACCAGGAGTGGTTCCGGCGGTGGCTGGCCGAGATCGTCGCCGACGGGACGCTCACCAAGCTCGTCAACGCGGCCGACGGGGACCGGGCCCGCCAGGCCGCCCGGGTGCTCGAGGCGGTCGAGCAGCGGGCCGAGCCGGTCCAGCTGGCCGAGCTCGCGGCGGCGACGACCGGCGACACCAAGGCGCTCAACCACGGGACCACACTGGCCACCCTGGTCCTGCGCGCGCTCGCGATCCGCGCCGGCAGCGGCCGACCCAGCACGACTGAGCAGCGCCGGGAGCTATGGGACTCCCGCGCTGTCATCGTGGATGACCTCGCCAGCCGCGTCCTCGTGCTCAACCTGGCGGCCCGCGGCGACGGCCTGGGGGAGTGGCTGACCGACGCCAGGACCCGGGGCGTCCCCTTCTACGTCACGCTCCACCAGCTCGTCGCCATGCCGGTCGCCCCGCAAGCCGAAGCGGCCGTGCACGTCTGTGAGAACCCCGCCGTCCTCCGCCGCGCCGCCGCCGACCTCGGCCCGCGATCACGGCCGCTCATCTGCACCGAGGGCCAGCCCTCCACCGCGTTCCACCGGCTGGCCACCGCCATCACGAACGCCTCGGGAGTCCTCCGCTACCACGGCGACTTCGACTGGCCCGGCATCGCGATCGCCAACTCGGTCATCAGCCGCCACAACGCGAGCCCGTGGCACATGTCCGCCGCTGACTACCGGGAAGCGATTCGCGAGGACGCCGACCACGTGAAGCTCAACGGCGCGCCCCAGCCAACCAGGTGGGACGCTGACCTGGCGGACGCGATGATCACCGCCGGCCGCGCCGTCTACGAGGAAGCCGTCGCCGATCCCCTCATCGCCGACCTAACCGACTGACCCCGTCTGGCGGCGAAATTCAGATTCGCTCGAACGGTCCCGTGCTTCGCCTGGTCCAGCCGGGCGCTGTGACACGCCGGCACGGTTCATTTTCCCGCATCATTTACTGGCTGTGGTGTTATTGTGGACTCATGGGTGAACAGCAGGAAGTCATCGCTGAGCTCACCGCGGCTGGCGTGCTCACCGGCATCCGGTGGGCGTACGAGTCCGCGACGAGGCGGTCGCTTGAGATCTACTCCGAGGCCGACGGGCATGACTCGGCGTGGCTTGGCCACACTCGGTTCACCCTGTTCCGTGACCGTCTTGACCGGGTCTTCGGCTGCCAGCGGTACGGCGTTCCGGCCGCGGCTGGTGGGCTTGACCTTGACCTTCTCTACGCTGAGCTCTCCCAGCGGGATCTGGACGCGATGCCGCGGCTGGCACCGGGCCTGGTCAGGCGGGCGGACCTGCGCGGCAGTGCGGGGTGGGCGTACCGGCGCCACTGGTTCCTGATCTCCTCCGCTGAGTTCGGCCGCCTTGACACGCTGCCGTGGCTGGAGAAGTCCGTCACTAAGCAACTGGTCGCCCTGCAGCGCAGTCCCGACCTGCGCCAGCCGTCCCTGTTCGAGGGACTGCTGACCGACGGAGTGCTCCCTGACGAGCTGCTGCCCGACGCCGCGCGTCCGGGCACGGCCCTGCCCGGACGGCTCGACCCGCTGCTGCTGGTCGCCGACCGGGAGCTCAGGCTGCCCGCGTTCATCGTCGCGCACACCCTGGAGGCCGACACCGGGCAGATCGAGCTGACCTTCGGCCGTCCCCGGCTCAACCTGCGCGGTGGCCCCGCCTGGCAGTGGCGGGAAGACCTCCTCGGCGTGCCGCTGCCCGCGGTCCGCCGCGCCGAGGTTCCCGCGGCGGCCGAGGCCGAGAACCCGTCCGAGGTGCCCGACGCCCCGGTACGCCTGCGCATCATCGACGGCGGCCGCCGCGATGGGCGCAAACGTGATGGCGGGCTTGGGTGACGCCCACGGACCGTCCGCGCGCGGCGGATGTCGCGGCGTTCTTCGACGGCGCGCGCCTTACCCTCGCCCGGCAGCTGGCCGGGCTGCGCAAGTCCGACCTGGCCCAGCTGCTCGACATGAGCCCGACCGCGGTCGCCGCCTGGGAGTCCGGCGCCAAACGGCCGACGGCGGTCACCGTCGCCCGGCTCGCGCTCAGCCTGGGCGTCGACCCTGGCTTCTTCGCCATGCGCCCCGACGACGTGGCCGCACTCTCCGCCACCCCGCACTTCCGGTCGCTGCGCTCCACCACCCAGCTCGCCCGGGACCAGGCGTTCGCCTACGGCCAGCTCGCGGTGGACATCGCGACCAGCCTGGAGAAGCACGTCGAGTGCCCCGACCCGGATGTGCCGAGCTTCCCGGTGCCGATGGACACCGGGAACCTGGCCGCCGGCGGACCGGAGCGGGCCGCTCGGCACGTCCGCGATCGCTGGGGGATGAGCGCCGGGCCGGCCCCCCACCTGGTCCGCCTGCTGGAGAATCACGGTGTCCTCGTCGTGTTCAGCCCGCCCCAGGCCGCGAGCGTCGACGCGTACTCATTCGACAGCCGCCTGCGGCCGGTCGTCGTGCTCAACCCGGTCAAGCACGACTACTACCGGCAGCGGTTCGACGTCGCCCATGAACTCGGTCATCTGGTCATGCACAGCGATGCCGAGCCCGGCGGCCGGACCGTCGAGGACCAGGCCAACCGGTTCGCCGCCGAGTTCCTGATGCCCGCCGCCGGGATCCGCGGCGAGTTGCCGAAGACCATGAACGCCGCCGCCTGGCAGTCGCTGGCCCGGTGCAAGGAGCGCTGGGGCACCAGCATCCAGGCGTTGCTGTACCGTGCCCGCCGCCTGGGCGCGCTCACCGAGGTCTCCTACCGCAACGCCATGGCGACACTCACCACCCGAGGCTGGCGCCGCGGCGAGCCCGGCCTGGTCACGGTCCTGGAGCAGCCCTCCATGCTGCCGCGCGCGGTTGAGCTGCTCGCCGCCGAGGGGATTAGCGGATACCACCTCCGTGACCAGTGCCGCGTTCCCGCCGAGCTCTTCGCGACGGTGACGTCCCGCCATCCGCAACCCGCCCCGTCCCACCTGACCAGGCCGGAGACCGTCCGGCCCGACACCCGCACGCCGGCGGTGACTTCGCTCTTCCGCTAGCCCGGGCCACCTTCCGCTAGCCGCGGGCGGCCAGTTCCGGGACCCCGCTTCCGGAAACCTCGGCCGGGGGCGGTATCAAGAGGAGACGGGCGACCGGCGCCGGCAGCCACCAGTTCGCGCGGCCGAACAGCGCCACCATCGCCGGAATCAGCAGGCAGCGCACCACCACGGCATCGACCAGAATCCCCGCGCCGAGTCCGGTCGCCAGGATCTTCAGGTCGGTCTGCGCAGACGTGGACATCGAGACAAAGCCGAGCAGCAGGATCGCCGCCGCGCTGGTGACCAGCCGCCCGGTCCGGCCGAGCCCGGTAACCACGGCCGACCTGGTGTCGAGCGATGAATCGTAGGCCTCCCTGATCCGGGTGATGATGAACACCTCGTAGTCCATCGACAACCCGAACAGGAACGCGAACACCATCAACGGCACCCACATCGTGATCGCCCCGGTGGCGGGCACCCCGAACACCGCCATCGAGCCGTGCCCGTCCTGGAACACCCAGGTGATCACGCCGTACGCGGCCGCCAGCGAGACCAGGTTGAAGACGACCGCCTTCGCCGCGAGCAGGACCGAGCGGAACGCCCGGGTCAGCAGAATGAACGTGATGACCGCGAGCAGCGCCAGCAACAGCGGGAAGTCCCCGTAGACCGTGTGGTCAAAGTCGATCAGCGACGCGCCGTCACCGCCCACCCCGATGACCCCAGGGCTGCCCAGCAGCGCACGCTCGATCGACGCGACCTCCGCCTGCCCGGTGGGGACCGACGATTCGGTGACAGGCAGCACATCGACGATCGCATCGCCGTCACGTACGGAAGCCGCGCCGCCTGGCGTCATGGCCGCGTACACACCAGGCAGTCCCGCCGCCCGCGCTGCCACGGCGGACGCGGACCCGGCCGGTGTCAGCACCTCGGCCGGGGTGAGCACCCCAGCCGGCACGCCGTCGGAAGTGAGCGTCACCAGGGCGTTATGGGCCGGGCCGGACGTCGCCTCCGCCGACGCTCCCGGCAGGCCCAGGTGCAGCGAGAGCGCGGGGATTATAAGCACGGTCATGATCGCGAGCCCGGCCGCGGCGGAAACCCAGCGATGGCGGTAGACGACCGCCGCCCACGAGGAGAACAGCCGCGACGGACGACGCTCGGTCCGCAGCCGGGGCCGGTCAACCGCGGGGCCGACCGACGCCAGGATCACCGGCAGCAGCGTCACCGCGACCAAGACCGAGACAAGCGGCACCAGCACCCCGCCGTACCCGACGCTGCGCAGCATCGGCACCGGCAGCACGATCATCGAGAGCAGCCCGACCGCGACCGTCAGCCCGGAGAACACGACCGCCCGCCCGGCCCGCTGCGCCGCGACGGCGACCGCGTCGGCGTTCGGGCGGCCCGCCGCCCGCTCCTCGCGCCACCGGCTCACCACCAGCAGTGAGTAGTCGATTGCCACTCCCAGCCCGACCAGCGCGATCAGGAACTCGACGATCTGGCTGATTCCGGTGATCTCGGTCAGCCCGCCCACGATCAGGAACGTCGCGAGCACGGAAACCCCGCCGACGACCAGCGGGAGGAATGCCAGGAACGAGCCGAAGACCAGGGCCAGGATCACCAGCGCCCCCACTGACCCGATGATCGACTCGGTGATGATTCCGGTGCCCTTGGACGCGGTGGACCCGTTGGCAAGCAGGGTCTCCCCGGTGAGGCCGAATCGCCAGCCGCTCGGCAGCACCGCGGCCACCGCCCGGCCGATCGCGGGAGACAGGTCAGGCCCGCTGAACCCGGTCGCGGGCGATGTGAACACCAACGCGAACGTTGTCCGGCCGTCCCTGGTGACGAACCGCTGGCTGCCAGTCGAGCTGTAATCGACCACCCGGGCATCCGGCACCGACGCCGCGATCGAGCCGAATACCCGCCCGGCCTGTTGCGCGATCGCGGGCTCGGTCATCCGCTGCCCGGGTGGCACCGTCAGCACTGGCACATAGGGTGCCTGGGATCCGCCGTTCCCGTACTCGGCGGTGATCTGGTTGTTGATCTTGAACGCCTGTCCCGGCATGGCGAAATCATTCGTCATGCGGTGGGTTGTGCCGCTGATCGTCGCCGCGCCGGCCACCGCGATCACCAGCCAGGCCATCGCGACCAGCGCCTTGTGACGTAGAACGAAACGCGTGAGCGCCTGCATGGGGCTCCTCCTGGATCACTGCTCCGATGGGTTTCCACCGGCTGCCTAAAGCGTCCAGCCGCCCGCCGTAATCACGCGTCGGACGGAGGTTGCGAGTCCGGGCACCTCCCCGGCGGGTAGCCGCGGCCCGCCGCGCGTCGGCATACCACCAGGGGAGTACATCGCCCGGCGCTGGTGAGCCGCGCCGATCCGCCCTACCCTGCGTAACGTGAGCACTTCGCAGCCGACCGCAGGGCGTGGCTGGCTGCCGTCGGCCCGTGACGCGGCCATCGCCGTGGTGATCACCGTGATCGCCGTGATCGCGTCCTACGGCGAGGCGCACCCGTCCACGCCGGGCACCTACTTCACCGGCCCGCACCACCTGCCGCACACCCCGGACGTCGCGCTGCTGCTCGTCTTCGCCGCCAGCGCCGTCCTCGCCTGGCGGCGGCGGTACCCGCGGCTGGTGCTCTGCGCGTCGACGGCGGCGGTCGTCGCCTACACCCTGCCGGGCTACGAGAACGGCATGGCGCTGCTGCTGCCCGGCGTCGCCATGGGCACGCTCGCGGCCGATCCGTCGACGACGGCCCTGCGCTCGACCGGATGGGCGGTCGCGGTCACCGCCGTGCTGATGGCCGCCACCGCGGCGGACAACCCTCTCGGCCCGACCGGCGGCGGCTTCTACCTCATCCCGGCCATCGTCGCGGTCGCGCTTTTCGCCGGGATAGCACTCGCCAGCCGGCGCGCCTACGTCGATTCCGAGCGCGCGCAGCTGGCCCGGCAGGCCGCCCAAGAGGCTCAGCGGGGCATCGACGAGGAACGGTTGCGCATCGCCAGGGAACTGCACGACGTGGTGGCGCACACCATGGCCACGATCACCGTGCAGGCCAGCGCGGCCACCGCGCTACTGCGCGACCGCCCCGAGCAGGCGGCCGAATCCTTGCAGGCGATTCGCTCGGCCAGCAAGGACGGCCTGCGCGAGCTGCGTGCCATCCTGAACGTGCTGCGCGCCGCGAGCGGCGACGCCGACGGATCGGCTGACCCCACCGAGCCGGCCGCCGGCCTGGCGCGGCTCGGCGTGCTGGCGGAGGGGGTTGCGGCCGCGGGCCTGCCGGTCACCGTGACGGTCACCGGCCAGTCCCGCGAGCTGTCGGCGGTCACCGATCTGTCCGCGTTCCGCATCATCCAGGAGGCACTGACCAACGTGATCCGCCATGCCGGCCCCGCCACCGCGGCGGTGTCGGTGGACTACGGGGCAGAGACCCTGACCATCGAGGTTGCCGACACCGGGCGCGGTCTCCCGTCGTCGGCCGCCGAGGCGGCGTTCGCCGAGTTCCTGACCGCCGGCACCGGTGCCGGGCACGGCCTGCGCGGAATGCGGGAGCGCGCCGCCGCCGCGGGCGGCAGCGTAGAGATCGGCCCGCTGCCTGGCCATGGGTTCCGGGTCGCCGCCCGGCTTCCGCTTGAGCCGCCCGCCCAGCCCGAGTTCGCCAAGCCCGAGTTCGCCGAGCCCGAGCTCGCCAAGCCCGAGCTCGCCAAGCCCGAGCTCGCCGAGCCTGAGACCACTCGGTCCGGGTCTGCTAACAGTCAGCAGGCCAGCTCGTGATCCGGGTGCTCCTCGCCGACGACCAGGCGCTGATCCGGGCCGGCTTCCGGGTGCTGCTCGAGGCGGACGCTGACGTCGAGGTGGTCGGCGAGGCGGTCAACGGCGAGCAGGCGGTGGAGCTGGCGCGCGCCGAGCGCCCCGACGTGATCTTGATGGACATCCGGATGCCCGGGGTCGATGGCCTCGAGGCCACCCGCCGGATCGCCGCGGACGGCGCCCTGGCCGGGGTGAAGGTCGTCATCCTGACCACGTTCGAGACCGACGATTACGTCTACCAGGCGCTGCGGGCCGGCGCGAGCGGCTTCCTGCTCAAGGACGCCGAGCCGGAGGATCTGATCCGCGCGGTGCGGGTCGCCGCCCGCGGCGACGCCTTGCTCTCCCCGAGCGTCACCCGCCGCCTGATCGCGACGTTCACGGGCCGGCGTAATGGCGCACCGGGGCGGAATGGCGAAAGCCGCCCGCGCGCCGCTCACGATCTTTCCCGGATTACCGAGCGCGAGCGCGAAGTCCTGTCGCTGGTGGCCGAGGGCCTGTCCAACGAGGAGATCGCGACGCGCCTTTACCTAAGCCCGCTCACCACGAAGACTCACGTCAGCCACATCATGACCAAGCTAAATGCCCGCGACCGCGCCCAGCTCGTTGTCATCGCCTACGAGTCCGGCTTGGTCGTCCCCGGTACCGGCCAGGTGTTACTTCAGCACCAGGTAGGCGAGGCTGGCGAGCCCGGCGATGATGCAGTAGTAGCCGAACGGGTTCAGCGACTTGTCCTCGCTGAAGTACTTGGTCAGGAACCGGATGGACACGTAGGCGCCGATCCCGGCGATCAGCGAACCGACAATGATCGGCCCGTGCATCCCCTTGCTGGCCGGCCCGGTCAGGTCGCCCATCTTCAGCGCGCCCGCCGCCAGGATCACCGGCGCGGAGAGCAGGAAGGAGAACCGCACCGCGTCCTCGCGGCGCAGTCCGCGCCCCATGCCCGCCACCGTGACGATGCCGTCGCGGCTGATGCCGGGCAGCAGTGCCAGGATCTGCGCGGCGCCGATCGTGACCGCTCGCCAGAGGGTGATCGTGGACAGCCGCCGGTCGGCGGCCACCGCCGGGTCCATCTCCGCGCCGCTCGCCGCGGTCGGAGTCCGGGTCCCGCCCCCGTGGCGTCCGCCTGGCTGCTGCGGCCGGGCGCCCTGTGGGGCGCGCTGATCGCGCTGATCGCGCTGATCGCGCGGGTCACGGTGGTCCCAGCCGCCGCGGGAGTCGCGCGGGTCGCGGGGAGGCTGCGGCGGGCGCGCCTGCGGCGGGCGCGGCTGCTGCTCGCCCCACGGGTCCTGCCCGTACTGGTCCTGCCCCTGCCCGTACTGGCCGCGCCCGGGCTGTCCGCCCTGCCCGCTCCCGGGCTGTCCGCCCTGCCCGCTCCCGCTGGAGTGCCGCCCGCCGTACTGCCCGTTCCCGCCCCGGCTCTGCGGCTGCTGCCAGCCGTCCTCCCCGTACCGGGGGTCTGGCCCCTGCCACTGCTGCTGCCGCGGCTGCTGCTGGTACCCCTGGGCCGGCCTGCTCGGCGGCCCATAGCCGGCCCCGCCCGCGAGCCCGTCGAAGGCAGGCCTCGGCCCCGCGGCGGCCACGTCCACCCCACCAGCGCGCCGAGCCTCACGATCGCGCCGCATCCGCTCGCTGACCAGCAGGATCACTCCGTTGATGGCGAGGAACAGCGCCGCCAGTTCCGGCTTGGCGAGGACCTTCGTGACCTCTTTCTGCAGCACCAGCCCGACGATGCCGACCGGGATCGTGCCCAGGATGATCATCCAGGCCAGCCGCTGGTCGGGCGTCGCGATCCGGCGCTGGGCAATCGAGGAGAGGAAGCCCCGGACAATCCGCAGCCAGTCCCGCCAGAAGTACGCGATCATCGCGATCGCCGTCGCCACGTGCAGGCCGACAATGAACGCCAGATACGGCGAGCCGGTCGCGGAGACGTTCAGCGTCTTCGCCCAGCTTCCGCCGATCAACGCGGGCAACAGCACGTTATGCCCCAGGCTGGAGACCGGGAAAAGCTCGGTCACGCCCTGGACGAGTCCGGTGACGACCGCTTGGAGGTACGTGAGGTGGTATGACACAGGGACGTGCCTCCCCTTCCGTGGTCTCGGGGGTTCAAAAGGCTCTACGCGGAGCGGACCCGGCCGACGCTGGCAGCCTGCTGCCCGCCGAGGTCAATTCTGCCGACAAGCGACCAGACTAGTCGGCCCGCGTCGCAGCTCGTGGCCGAGTGGCCGACCCGGACAGAAGCCGCCCGTCGATCACGTCATCAAACATATGGCCATGGTCGAACAGTACGACCGCGGTTTCCGTATCGCACCTGTTCGCGGCGACAATCGTCTCGTGGGATGAGGCGCCGCGGCGGATTTCATCCCCAGGTCGCACGGGTGACAGCGGTCCGCTGCCGCTGCTCGGTGCTAGCGGTCGGCGGCCCGGTCAGGCCAGCAGCTTCACCAGCGCCGCGATGCCGACGCAGACGATCACCACCCGCAGCCCCCACGGCGGCAGCCGCCGGCCGATCCGCGCGCCGACCTGGCCGCCGATGACCGAGCCCGCCGCGATCAGCCCGGCCACCCCCCAGTCGATGTGCGTGGCAAGGATGAACACCACCGCGGCGAGCCCGTTCACCAGGCCTGCGAGCACGTTCTTGGCCCCGTTGATCCGCTGCAGCGAGTCGTTGAGCGCGATTCCGAGCATGCCGATCAGCAGCACCCCCTGCGCCGCACCGAAGTAGCCGCCGTAGATCCCGGCCAGGAAGACGAGCACCCACAGGACGGGGCCGCCGATCGCCTCCCGGGACGCGGGCACCGCCGCATCATCACCAGCGGCAGCGGGCACTTCCGCGCTGGCGCCATCCGGCGTTACCAGAGCCGCCCGCGCCCGCTGCCGCTCCGCCACCCATCTCGCCAGCCGGGGCTGGATGACGACCATCACCACGGCGACGGCGATCAGCGCGGGCACGATCGCCTTGAACGCGCTCTGCGGGAGCGTGAGCAGCAGGATCGCGCCGACCAGGCCGCCGCAGACCGACGCGGAACCGAGCCGGATCAGCCGGCGCCGCTGGCCGCCGAGCTCGGCCCGGTACCCGTACACGCCGCTGGCCACCCCCGGCACCAGCCCGACGTTGTTGGACACGTTGGCCAGCACCGGCGGGTACCCGAAGGCGAGCAGGGTCGGGAAGGTGATCAGCGTCCCGGAGCCGACCACCGTGTTGATCGTGCCCGCGGCCAGCCCGGCCGCGAAGATGGCGAGGGCTCTGAGAAGATCATGCGGCACACAGACACGCTAAGCCTGCGAGCGGGCCGAGTTGCCACCGCGGGTGTGTGAGAACGGTCGCATCTGCCGCTAACGGCAGCACCGGCACTGGCACCGCGGGCCGCCGCGCCACGTCAGTGACGAACCGCCGGACGAGCACCTCCGCGCGGGCGGACGCCGCCTCGGTCAGCTCCCTGGTCCGCGCCAGCAGCGGCGGGATGGCGATGCCGGCCTCGGCCAGCTGCGCTTCCCCGCCGGACGCGAGCCAGGCCTTGAGCACCTCCTCATCGACCTCCGGGTGGAACTGCAGCCCGAGGGAACGCCCGACGCTGAACGCCTGGTTCGCGAGCGCGGTCCGCGCCAGCGTGTCCACCCCGGACGGCAGCGTGAACTGGTCGTAGTGCCAGGAGAACCACGGACCGGCCGCGATAAGGCCCGGTGCCGACGTGGACACCGAGATCCAGCCGATCTCCGGGACCGGCGCCAGCGCCACCGAGCCGCCGAGCGCGGTCGCGAGCATCTGCCCGCCAAAGCAGATCCCGAGCACCGGCACCCCGAGTGAGATCGCCGACCGCGCGAACGCGATCTCGTCGCCGATCCAGGTCCCGATTGCCTGGGTGTCATATACCGACCACGGCGCGCCGTAGAACACCAGCGCGTCGAACGCCGCGGCCGAGGGGAAGACGACAGGAACGTCGGGGGAGTGGAACCGCGCTTCCGGAACGACAGTCAGCTCCGACACGTCCCACCGCAACGAGGTGAACGCGTCCCCCACCAGCCCGCTCGGCGAGGCATGGTCGTGCTTCACGAAAAGAACCCGCACGGATGCGACGATAAGGGACCGGGGTCAGCGAACGGGCCGGACCCTAACGATCATTGAAGATCCGGTCCGCCAGCCCGAACAGCGGGAACAGCCGTTCGGTGTCGAGGAAGAACGTCATCCGGCTGATCTTCCCGCCGCGGACCTCATGCACAAGCAGGGCCCACGGCGCGAGCCCGCCGCGTTCGGTGTCCGGTTTGTACTGCCCCCAGGCGAGCACGCCATTGGCCCGCACCGGCACGAGTACCGAACCCGCGCACGCGCTCGGCGCTGGCTGGACCATCCAGGCCGTGATGTCGGTGTTGCCGCGGATCCACAGCTCGAAAGGGGGCATCGTCATCACCGCGTCCTCGCGGATGATCGTCAGCAGCGCCGGCATGTCGTAGCGCTGGAACGCGTCCACGTACTGGTCCAGCAGGGCGGCGTTCTCCGGGTCGACCGAGTCGGGCCGCTGGTGGTCGGGCAGCTCCGCCAGCGTCGCCCGCGCCCGCTGCAGCGCGCTGTTGACCGCCGCCACCGTGACGTCCAGGGCGGACGCGGCCTCGGCGGCGGACAGCTTCAGCACCTCGCAGAGGATCAGCGCCGCCCGCTGCCTGGCCGGCAGGTGCTGCAGCGCGGTCACGAACGCCAGCCGGACCGAGTCGCGCAGCGCCGCTATCTCGGCCGGATCACCGTGCTCGGGCATCACCAGCACGTCGGGGATCGGCGTGACCCAGATGTCCTCGGCCGGCCAGGGCCGCAGCAGCGAATCGAGCGGCGGCGACGACGGCCCCAGGTCCATCGGCAGCGCCCGCCGCTTCTCCCCGCGCAGCGCGTCCAGGCACACATTGGTCGCGATCCGGTACAGCCACGACCGCAGCGAGGCCCGGCCCTCGAACCCGTCGGCGCCCTTCCACGCGCGCAGCATCGTCTCCTGCACGGCATCGTCCGCCTCGAAGGCCGAGCCGAGCATCCGGTAGCAGTACCCGGTCAGCTCGCGCCGGTAGACCTCAAGGTCGGCGCTTCCGAAACTACTGGTCGTCGCTGTGTCTGCCACGTCCCCCACCCTAGGCGGAGGCACTGACATTCCAGGAGCGGAATGGACCTGACAATCCCGATTAGCCGTCAAGTCAGCTCAAGAAGGATCCGCACGAGGTCGTCCGGGCGGTTCAGCGCGACCATGTGGTCGCTGTCGACCTCGTGATAACGCCAGTCCTGGCTGGCCTTCGCGTGGTCGGCGGCCCGCCAGAACGCGGAGGGACGGCCGCCGTCAGCGGGCCGTGGCTCCTGGGTGGCCTTGACGTAGGTGCGGCTGAACGGGTACTCCTCAAGCGGCCGCTCAAGCCGGGCCGGCTCGGTGAAGCAGCCGACCGGGTGCGGCGAGCGGCGCGCCGCCGACCAGGCGGACGCGGCGTCATCGCGGAGCGGCCGTGCGATCGGCTTAACCAGCCACGACGCCCCCGGCCCGATGGCCGCCCGCCGGTACCCGGCTCCGGCCAGGTCGTCCAGCGACTGGCCGTCGGCGGGCATGAACGCGTCCAGGTAGACCAGGTGCGAGACCCGGTCGGCGACGTGCTCGAGGGCGCCGGTCACCACCATGCCGCCGTAGGAGAAGCCGAGCAGCACAATGTCGGACAGGTCCTCGTAGAGGATCGTGTTCACCACGTCGAGCACGTGTGTGGACAGGTTGACCTGCGGTGACGTCAGGTGCGTGCGCTCACCGATGCCGGTAAGCGACGGGGTGAACACCTCGTGCCCCGCCTGCCAGAGCGGCCTGCGCACCAACCGGAAACCCCACGACCCGCCCCACGCCCCGTGCACCAGAACAAACGTCGTCATAGCGCGGACGCTAACCCGCCGCACCGCCGCCCGCAATATGGCCTCACCCCAAGGCCGGCGCTATCCCCCTAGGCCGTTCGCATCCTGTCGGCTGCGCCAACGACCTTCATAAACCTGTCATCTACGCCAACGACACCAATGGGCGATGTCGTTGGCGTAGATGACAGGGCGAGGCCGGCCGCGAGACGCGCAGCGGGCTCAGGCCGGGAGGTGTTCCTCGATGGCGGCCAGCACCTCGGGGTCGTCGGGCACCGTGCGCGGCCGGAATCGCGCCACGACCGCGCCGTCCGGCCCGAGCAGGAACTTCTCGAAGTTCCACTGGACGTCGCCGGCCTCGCCTGACGCGTCGGGAACCGACGTCAGCCGGTCGTAGATCGGGTGCCTGTCCTCCCCGTTGACCTCGACCTTCTCGAACATCGGGAACGTCACGCCGTAGGTCGTCGAGCAGAACTGCTCGATCTCCTCGGCCGAACCTGGCTCCTGCCCCGCGAACTGGTTGCACGGGAAGCCGACGACCGAGAAGCCGCGGTCCGCCAGCCGTGAATGCAGCGCCTCGAGCGCCGCGTACTGCGGGGTGAGGCCGCACTTGGAGGCGACGTTGACCACGAGCAGCGTCTTGCCCGCGAGCGCGCCGAGTGAGGAATCCTCGCCCGACAGCGTCTTCACTGGAATGTCATAGATGGTCACGCGTCAACGCTACCGCCCCGCGAGTCCTTGCCGCCGCCCGCGCACGAGGCTTAGACTGAACATTCAGTCAGGTATTAAATGAATAGTCAGTCAAGATCCGGAAGAGGCGCCACGGTGCTCACCAAGGCCAACAGCAGACTCGCCGACATCATCGCCGACCAGGAATCGATCTTCGTCAAGCGCCAGCCGAAATCGGCCGTGCTCGCCGCCCGCGCCAGGAACGTGCTGGCGGGCGGGGTCACCTCCAACTGGCAGATCACCGAGCCGCAGCCGGTCTGGCTGAGCCACGGGGCAGGCGCCAAGGTGTACGACGCCGACGGCAACCAGTACGTGGACCTGCACGGCGGTTACGGTGCGGCGCTGGCCGGCCACGCGCACCCGGCGATCGTCGCCGCGGTCCGCGACCAGGTCGGCCGGGGCACGCACTTCGCCCAGCCGACCGAGAACGCGATCGTGGTCGCCACCGAGCTGGCCCGCCGGTGGGGCCTGCCGCGCTGGCGGTTCGCCAATTCCGGCACCGAGGCAACCATGGACGCCGTCCACCTGATGCGCTCCTACACCGGCCGTGACCTGATCATCAAGGTCGAGGGCGGCTACCACGGCCACCACGACTCGGTCCAGGTCTCGGTCATGCCCGACCCGGCCGAGGCCGGCCCGCGCGAGCGCCCGGCCTCGGTCCCGTCCTCCACCGGCATCCCGGCCGCGATCACCGAGCTCACCCTGGTCGCGACCTTCAACGACCTGGACAGCGTCGGCCGCCTGCTCGATGAGCACCCCGGCCGGATCGCGGGCATGATCGTCGAGCCGATCATGATGAACGCGGGCATCATCCTCCCGCTGCCGGGCTACCTGGCCGGGCTGCGGGACCTGCTGCACACCGACGGCGCGCTGCTCACCTTCGACGAGGTCAAGACCGGCCTCACCGTCGGCCCGGGCGGGGTGACGGCGCTCTCCGGGGTAACGCCTGACCTCGTCTGCCTGGCCAAATCACTCGGCGGGGGAGTGGCGGTGGCCGCCATCGGCGGCAGCGCCGAGCTCATGGAGCACGTCGCGCGCGGCGACTACGAAATGGTCGGCACGTTCAACGGCAACCCGCTGGCGATGGCGGCGGCCCGCGCGATGCTGACCGAGGTCGCCACCGAGGAGGGCTACCGCCGGATCGAGGGCCTGCGGTCGCGGGCGGCCGCGGGCATCGGCGCGATAGTCAAAGACTCCGGGATGAACGCACGCGTGGTTACCGCGGGCGCCAAGGGGTGCGTGGTCTTCGGCGAGGCCGAGGTGCGCGACTACCGCGGCTTCCTGGCGATCGACGACTCGCTGAGCCACGCGCACTGGCTGTTCCAGCACAACGGCGGGGTCTTCCTCCCCCCGTGGGGCAAGGTCGAGCAGTGGCTCATCTCGGTCGCGCACGAGGAATCGGACATCGACCGTCTGGTGGCGAATTTCCGGTCCTTCGCCGCCGCGGTCAGTTCATAGTGCAATGAATTGTTTACAGGTGAAATCTTGCGGTGGCCCCGTCCGGGGGGTTCAATTGACCGAACATTCAGTCAGTGGTTCGGGGTCAACTTCTGGTCAAGCACAAGGAGACGGCCGTTGGTACACCCGCGTGAAGGCTGGCAGGGCCATGGCGTCCCGCGCCGTCGGTTCCTGAAGGGCGGCGTCGGCCTGTCGGCGCTGGCCGCGCTGGGCGCGGGCGGCGCCCTGGCCGGCTGCGCCTCCGACCTGACCGGCTCCGGCACGCTGCCGCTGCCGCGGCCGGACAATCCGGTCCAGTGGCCGGTCTTCGCCGGCAACACCTCGATCAAACCGGGGCTGGCGGCCGAGCGGGACGCGACGCTCCAGGTTTACATCTGGACCGCCTACATCAACCAGGCGTGCGTCAATGCCTTCGCGAAAAAGTACAAGTGCAAGGTGCAGCTCACCACCTTCGACACGATGGACGAGGCGCTCTCCAAGCTGCGCAGCGGGCTCTCCTATGACGTCCTCATCGGGGCGACCCCCGACACCCTCGGCCAGCTCGTCGAGGGCCAGCTGATCCAGCCGCTTAACCACTCCTACATCCCGAACATCGAGCAGGCCTGGCCCGACTACACCGATCCCTTCTACGACCGGAAGTGGCAGTACACGGTCCCGTACACGATCTACACCACCGGGATCAGCTGGCGTAAGGACCTGGTCCACGAGAACCCCTACGCGATGGCGAACGCGTGGGCGATGCCCTGGCAGCCCAAGTACAAGGGGCGGGTGGCCATCCTCGACGACTACCGCGAGGGGATCTGCCTCGGGCTGATGAAGAACGGCATCTACAACCTCAACACCACCGACTACCGGCAGATCGCCCTAGCCAGGCAGTCGCTGCAGGAGCTGAGCGGCCTGGTCAACCTGATCATCAACAACAACGACTACTCCGACGTGCCCGACGGCCAGACCTGGATCACCAACGCCTGGTCGGGCGACATGGCCGCCGCCGCGTCCTACCTGCCCAAGGGCGTCAACGTCGATGTGGTCGGCTACTGGGTCCCGGCCGACGGGAGGTGCCCGGTGAACAACGACACGATGGTGGTGCTGAAGTCGTCGGCCAGCCCGGTGCTCGGCCACCTCTTCCTCAACTACCTCCTCGACCTGCCGAACGCACTCGAGAACATCTCCTGGAACGGCTACATGCAGCCGCTCACCGGGGTGACGCCGCAGGTGCTTGTCAAGGAGCAGATCCTCCCGCCGTCGCTCACCTCGACGGTGGTGGTGCCGTCGAACTTCCGCCGCGGCCTGTTCGAGCTCCAGCTCCCGGTCGACGCGGACGCGCTCTGGCAGCAGGCCTGGCTCGTCGTTGCGAAACAGATGGAACAGAGGAAACGCGTTCTGGGTCGCGCTGGCCGCGCCGGGGATCGTCTGGCTCCTGGTGCTGTTCATCGTGCCGGTCTACGCGGTGCTCGCGATCGCGCTGGGCAAGCTCGACCAGCTCCTTGAGTCCCCGGTCGCGGTGTGGAACCCGCTCGACTGGTCGTCGTCGGCCGTCATCGACGTGTGGCGCGACATCGTCGGCGGCTCGTCGTTCGCCGGCCCGATCATCATCCGCACGCTCGTCTACACCGTCATCGCCTCGCTGCTGTGCCTGCTGATCGGCTACCCGGCGGCGTACTTCGTGGCCCGGTTCGCCGGCCGGCGCAAGGCGCTGTTCCTGGTGCTGCTGATCGCGCCGTTCTGGATCAGCTACATGATGCGGATGCTGGCCTGGATCGACCTGCTCTCCACCGGCGGCTACGTCAACAAGGCGCTCGGCTGGGTGGGCATCTCCCCGGTCAACTGGCTCGGCGGCGAGTCGGTGACGGTCGTGCTCGGCCTGGTCTACGGCTACA
>JBEKEK010000113.1:0-25319 GCA_050013875.1 Trebonia sp.
CGGCCACCGCGGCGCCGCCCGCCAGCACCGTGCGGCCGACGGCCGCGTACTACAGCACCGGAGGCCAATTGCGCGGCGTCGCCGCCGCCTCGGCCAACAACGCGTGGGCGGTCGGCTCCACCGACGCCGGCTCAAGCACCGAGCCGCTGATGCTGCATTGGAACGGGAAGTCCTGGTCCCGGGTGACCAGCCCGGGGGTGCTCAAGGGCGCGGGCCAGCTAACCGCGATCACGGTCATCTCCGCCGGCGACGCCTGGGCGGTCGGCACCACCGGCAACCCGTCAGGGACCACGCACTCACTGCTCCTGCACTGGAACGGTGCGGTCTGGAGCCAGGTGACCAGCCCGGCGCCGGTCGGCAACGCCGCGCTGTACGCCGTGACGGCGACGGCCAAGGGCGGCTGGGCGGTCGGCTACTACTACAAGGCCCCGGGGTCGGCGGTTGACTACTTCCCGCTGATCTTCCGGCTGAGCGGCACGAAGTGGTCCCGCGTCACCACCAAACTCGGCGGCGACGCCCTGCTGAACGGCGTCGCCGTCACCTCGGCCGGCGCCACGTGGGCGACCGGCTCCGTCGTGGGGATGCTCGACGGCATCCTGGCCCGCTGGAACGGCCGCAGCTGGGGGTGGGCCAGCTTCCCGGTGGCGGGCCAGTATCACGCGCTGTCGGGCATCGCGGCCGGGCCGGGCGGGGTCGCCTTCGCGGTCGGCACCGACTCCAGCAGCAGCCTGGTACCGCTGAGCATGAAGTGGACCGGGAAGACCTGGCAGAAGACGACCGTCAGCGCCCCATCCTGGTCGACACTCAACACGGTCGCGTTCGCACCTGGCGGCGCCGCCTGGGCGGCCGGGACGACCGGACTGACCCGCGCCGGCACGCTGATCCTGCGCTGGAACGGCAACGCCTGGACGCGGGTGGCCAGCCCGGGCACCGGAACCATCATCGGGCTCGGGTTCGCCGCCTCGAAGAACGGCTGGGCGGTCGGTGCCAGCGGTTCCAAGACCCTGATTCTGCACTGGAACGGCAAGGCGTGGAGCTCCGGCCCGGCGGGGCCGCCACCGCCGGCCACCTCCTACAGTTCGGCGGGCGGTTTGGCGGGCGTCGCGGCCGCGTCGGCTGGCAGCGCGTGGGCCGTCGGGCACGCGGGCAGCGGCACCAGCAGCAAGGTGCTGATGCTGCACTGGAACGGGTCGAAGTGGTCGCGGGTCACCAGCCCGGGCGTGCTGACCGGGCCGGGCGACCTCGCGGCGATCACCGTCGTCTCCGCCAAGGACGCCTGGGCCGTCGGCTACACCGGCAAGTTCACCACGACCGCGAGCACCCGGACGCTTCTGCTGCACTGGAACGGCACCGCCTGGAGCCAGGTGACCAGGCCCGCTCCGGTCGCAGGCGCGCTCAGCGGGGTAACGGCCACCGCCAGCCGCGGCTGGGCGGTCGGCTACGTCCCCAACGGCCATAACTTCCCCAACTCGCTGGCCCTGCGGCTGTCCGGCGCGACCTGGTCGCGGGTTTCCATCAGCGGCGGCATAGAGCTTGTCGGCGCGGCCATCACCGGGACGAGCACCGCCTGGGCGGTCGGCTACAACGAGCAGGGTTCGGAGCTCGAACGCTGGAACGGCAGCAAGTGGACGTTCGAGCCATCGATCCTGCCCGGCGACCTCTACCTGATGCCGGCCATCGCCGCCGGGCCGGGCGGGACTGCGTTCACCGTTGGCGTCAAGCAGTCAGCCAGCGCGCGCCCGGTGCCCGTGATCCTCCGGCTGACCGGGTCCTCGTGGCATCCGGTGACCGTCCATGCCCCGTCGAACGGCCAGCTCAACGCCGTCGCCTTCGCGCCCGGCGGTAGCGCGTGGACGGCGGGCTCGACCGGCAATAACACGCTCGTCCTGCGCTGGACCGGAGCCGCCTGGGCCCGCGTCGCCAGTCCCAGTCCCGCCGGCTCCAACGAGATCAGCGGGCTAGGGTTCGCGGCCGCGGGCAACGGGTGGGCGGTCGGCACCAGCAACGGCAAGACGCTGATCCTGCACTGGAACGGGAAGGCCTGGAGCTTAGGCCGCCTGCCCGCCAAGAGCGGAAATCGACGGCTGAGAGCCACCCCGGTCCGTTCGATAGGAAGGTCTTGATTTTTCCGCTATTCAAGCAGCGGAAACCGCCCGGACTGGAACAGGGCCGCTATCGCGTCGACCTTGGCCTTGGGGGCGGCGTAGTCCGGGTGCGCCGCCAGCACGGCGGCGGCGTCGTGCAGGCGGTGCAGCTGGGCGGCGGCCTCGGCCACGCCGCGGCCCGCCGGGGTGACCGGATGGGCGGTGAACGCCGGCCGGCGCGGGTCGATCCGCCCGGCCGCGATCGCTTTCGGTACCCGCCGGGCGCAGCGGCAGAACGCTGCCGGATTGACCAGCCCGCAGGTTGAGTCCATGAACGCGCGGATCCGGTGCCTGGCCCGCTCCAGCCGCTTGCGGTAGGCGGCCGGGGTAATGCCGAGCACCCACGCCGCATCAGCCGACGAGAGTTCGAAGATGTCGCTGAGCACGAACGCGATCCGCTCGCCGCGTTCCAGGCATTGCAGCATCGCCTGGGTGCAGGACAGTCGCGTCTCCTCGGCCAGCATCGTGGCCTCCGGGCCCCGGTAGTCCTCGTCCGCCAAGCCGTCGGCCAGGGTGCCCCTGAACTCCTCCAGGCTGAACTGCCGCGCCTCCTGCGGGGTCTGGCGGCGCAGGTTGAGCAGGTAGTTGACCCCGATCCGGTACGCCCAGGTGAGCAGCTTGGCCTCGCCGCGCCACGAGCCAAGCCGGGTCACCACCCGGATCAGGATTTCCTGGACCGCGTCCTCGGCGTCGGCCGGCCGCCACACCATGCGCAGCGCCAGCCGGTAGAGGGGGTCCTGCAGCAGCCGGATGACCGCCTCCAACGCTGCCTTGTCGCCGTCGACGGCCCGCGCCACCAGGCCGGCTTCGTCTGCTTCCATGCTCATGAGGTTATTGCCGTTGCCGTGGTCAAGGCCTGCCGGCGCAGCCAGCGGGCGACGGCGGTGCCGATCGCGGCGGGCTGGTCCTCGGGTATGTGATGCCCGCCCGGGCCCACCGACTCGACTTCCGCGGCCGCGAAGTGCCCGGCGGCCCAGGCGATAATCTCTGGCGATCCCAGTCCTGTGCCGTTCTCCACCGCCAGCAGCAGCTTCGGCACGTCCGGAGTCTCGGCCATCCAGCTGCCGTAGCGGAGTACCCGCTCGACCACATCGGCGGGTTCGCCGTCGAGCGGGAACTCCCGCGCCCAGGCAAGCATCGGCTTGCGCGCGGCGGGCTCGAGGAACGGCGCGCGGTAGGCGTCGTGGTCGGGTTTGGCGAGCTCGCCGATCATCCCGCGGGTCAGGTTGACCTCGATGAACATGTTGTTCTGGAGCACCATCTCCTCGCCCCGCGGCGAGCGGTACCCGCTGAACAGCTCAGCGGCCTGCGGTGGCATTTCCGCCCAGCGCATCGGGCGCAGGAACGTCTCGATCACCGCGATGCCGCGCACCCGTCCCGGATGCCTGGCGCCCCAGTCCATCCCGAGGGTGCCGCCCCAGTCGTGGCCGACGATGACCACGTCGGCCAGGCCCACCGCGTCGAACCAGGCATCGAGGTAGCGGACGTGGTCGGCGAGACGGTAGGCGATGTCGGGCTTGCCGGAACCGCCCATGCCGATCAGGTCCGGCGCCAGGCACCGGGTCTGCCCCGCCACGTAAGGGATCACGTTCCGCCACAGGTAGGACGAGGTGGGATTGCCGTGCAGGAACACGACCGGGACGTCGCCCGCGCCGACGTCGGAAAAGCTCATGAACGAGTCGAGTACGTTGACGGTGGCCATGGTGCCTGTCCTCTCCTGATGGAATCTGCCCGCACTGAGTTGGACACGGGCCCCGGCCGGCTGTGACCGCGCCGGCGCGGATTTCCGCACCGCGTGCCTTGCGCGGCCGTCCGCGCGGGGGCGCCGGTCACCCGCTTCGGGTGACGCGCACCGGCGCCCTGATGCCTCAGCCTTGCTGGTAGCGGGGCTTGCCCTGGCAACTGCGGCGGGGAAGGGATGGCACGGGTGAGTGATGATCTCGCGGCGCTTGCCGCGGATGCCTACATTTACGGGTTTCCGCTGGTCTACGACCTGCAAGAGGCCGGCTCTTTCACCCGCGACGGCATGGGGTCCATCCCGCCTGCTCCGTTCAACAGTTTCGGTCACGCCGCGAAGCTCGCTGATCCCGGTGACCGGTTCGTGTCGATCAACAACGACACCATCTACTCCGTCGCCCAGGTCGATCTGAGCGGCGGTCCGCTGCTGCTGCGCGTGCCGGACAGCGCGGGACGCTACTACGTGCTCCAGTTCATCGACGCGTGGACCAATAACTTCGCTTACCTGGGCCGCCGCGCGACCGGGACCGCGGCCGGGTCGTTCCTGCTGGTACCGCCGGGATGGCAGGGCAGCGCGCCCGACGGGGCGCCGGTCATTGAGTTCCCGGTGAACGTGAGCACGATCCTGGGCCGCTGGGCGTGCGACGGGCCATCGGACCTGGCGGCCATCCGGGCCTTGCAGGCGGGGCTGACCCTCGAACCGTACGGGCCGCAGGCGCACGCGGAGGGCATCGCGGCCCCGGCCGACGTTCCGCCCGGGCTGGCCTTCTTCGAGCAGCTGCGGACCTGGCTGCGGGCGTTCCCGCCGGCCGCCCCCGATCGCGCCTACCAGCAGCGGTTCGCTCCGCTTGGCCTGCTTGACCCGGCCTCGCCGTACGTGGACCGCGCGCCGGATCTGGAGCGCGCGCTGGCGGCCGGCGCGGACGCCGCCAAACAGCAGATCGAGGCGGCGCTCAAGTCAGGCGGACTCGCGCCGGTCGTCAACGGCTGGACGCTCACGTTCCATATGTTCGACTACAACCTCGACCACCTCGGCCCTGGCACCATCAATGACCGGGCGTGGAAGATCAGCGACCGCGGGATCAGCTATCTCGCCCGGGCACTGGCCGCGCGGGGCGGGCTATGGGGCAACCACGGCTACGAGGCCGCCTACCCGATGACTTACACCGACGCCGACGGCGGCCAACTCGACGGGCGCAGCAGCTACACCATCCGGTTCGACGCCGATCCGCCGGTCGACGCCTTCTGGTCCATCACCATGTACGACCTGCCCGGCTTCTACCTCGTCGCCAACCCGATCGGCCGCTACTCCATTGGCGACCGCACCCCGGGTCTGCACCGCGACGCTGATGGGTCCGTCACCATCGTGATCCAGCACGGGCAGCCGGCCGACATCAGCAACTGGCTGCCCGCCCCGGCCGCGCCATTCCGGCCCATCCTGCGCCTCTACCAGCCGCAGGCCAGCGTCCTTGACGGCACCTACAAGATCCCGCCCATCGTGAAGAACCCTGCCTAGGCAGGGCGGGTCCGGGATCCGGAATGCGGTCCCCAGCAGGGCGACGACGGCGTAAATCACGTAGGAGCTGCCGAGCACCTGCTGCCAGGCGGCCCAGTGCAGCTCCCGGTTCCCTCCGTTCGGCAGCAGCCACTGCGGTGACAGCGCGAACATCAGGGTGCCGACGGCGGCCAATAGCAGGCCGCGACGCTCGTGCGCCGAGGTAACGGAGTCGGGGCGGCCGGACCCGCCGCGGCCGGGCCAGCAAACGACCGCCAGTGTCAGGACCGCCATCTCGCCCCACCCCCAGTGGTGCGACCAGGAGATCGGCGAGATCAGCAGCCCGGCCAGCGCATTGAGCGACAGCGCCCAGGCCTGCTGCGACGCGGCGAGTGCACGCCGCATGCCGAGACACGCCAGCACGACCACGGCCGCCGACAGGGCCATCCACAGTGCCGCCCCCGCCAGTGACCGGGGGTCGAGCCCGGCCCGCGCGATGGCTCCGGTGATGGACTGGTTGGCGGCGTAGACGGCGGAGCCCGGCCTGCCGTCCTGGAAGATGACCGACGTCCAGTACTCGACCGAGTCGTGCCACGCGAACAGGAAGCCGGCCCCGGTGCAAGCCAGGAACGACAGCGCCGCCGTCACCGCGGCCCGCCAGTCCCGCCGCAGCACGAAGAACAGCACGAACGCCGCGGGCGTGAGCTTCACCGCCGCCGCGACCCCGGTCAGCGCCCCGCGCGGCCAGCGCGGCGACCTGCCAAGACAGTCGGCCGATACGAACGCCATGAGGATGACGTTGACCTGCCCGTAGAGCAGGGTGTTGCGCACCGGCTCGAGCAGCAGCGCGGCCGGCAGCACCCAGGCGACCGCCCGCCACCGCGTCGGCCAGCGGGCCGCGCCGGTCTCCGCCGCTGCCCGCCGCGCCATGCCCGCCCGCGCCCGCCCGGCCGACAGCAGGAAGACCCGCAGTACCAGCGCGGTCATGATGATGGTGACCAGCGTGAGCAGGCAGACGGCGGCTGCCATCGGGATCAGCGCCAGCGGCGACAGCAGCACGGCCGCGATCGGCGGATAGCTGAACGGAAGCCGCGCCCCGCCGCGGGTCGCCGGGATCACCCCGTACAGGTTCCCGCGATGCAGCCATACCTGGCTGCCGATCCGGTAGACGTCCAGGTCGATCCGGTAGGGGCTGAAGCCGACCCCGTGCGGCGAGTACGACAGCAGGAAGTACAAGGCAACAGCCAGGCTCGGGGCGATGAGCAGGACTCGGCTGAGCAGGACTCGCCCGGGAAGAGGCGGCCGGGGCACGGCGGGCCGTTCGATGCGGATGGTCATGACAGGCATGTCTAGACAGCGGCCGGTCAGGCGGCGGTAAGCGCGGCCCTTATGCCGTCCTTATGCCGTCCTTATGCCTGGCATGGATACTTGGACAGCGGATGCGGATGCGGACGCGATAGAGACTCAGGGGTGGCCGTGCGGGTGCTTGTCGCGGAGGACGAGCGGGTGATGGCTGACGCCATCGGCGAGGGACTGCGCCGCCGCGCCATGGCGGTTGACGTCTGCTACGACGGGGACGCCGCCCTTGAGCGAGTCACCACGCACCGCTACGACGTGATCATCCTTGACCGTGACCTGCCGCTGATCCACGGCGACGAGGTCTGCCGCCGGATCGTCGCGCGGGGCGACGAGGCCCGGGTGCTGATGCTGACCGCCGCGGCCGGCATCAGGGACCGGGTGGACGGCCTCGACCTGGGCGCTGACGACTACCTGACGAAGCCGTTCGCGTTCGCCGAACTGGTCGCCCGCGTCGGCTCGCTTGGCCGGCGGGCGAGGCCCACCCTGCCGCCGGTCCTCGAGCGGGCCGGGCTCCGGCTGGACCGCCCGCGGTTCCGGGCGTGGCGGGACGGCGAACTGCTCGCCCTGTCGCCGAAGGAGTTCGCGGTCCTTGAGGTGCTGATGCGGGCCGAGGGCCGGGTCGTCAGCGCCGAGGAGCTGCTGGAAAAGGCGTGGGACGAGAACGCGGATCCCTTCACCAACGCGGTCAGGGTGGCGGTGCTCGCCCTGCGCAAGAAGCTGGGCGACCCGCCGCTGATCGGGACCGTCCCCGGCGCGGGTTACCGGCTGGGCAACTAGCCGGAGCGGGAGGCCATGACCGATTCCAAGGCAGGCACGGCACGCCGGTACGCGACCGGGGTGCCGGGCCGATTGCGTCCCAAGGGGGCCGCGGGGGGCCGGTACGCGGTCACGCTGCAGGGCCGGGTGCGCCGCGCGGCGACGACGATGGCGATGACCGCGGCGCGGCCGGCCGCGAGAGCCTGGCTGCGCCCATCTTTGCGGCGCCGGGTCGGGACGGCTGCCGCCATCGCGTGCCTCACCGGTTTCCTCGTCATCGCCGGAAGCCTGGATACGATTTACAACCTCTCCCACGGCGACGGTTATGACTGCGGAGGCGCTGATAGCGTCCTCCCGGCGTTGCCGGCCGACGGCTGCTCTTACAACAGCGCGGAGCAGGTAACCGGCGTGCTCATCATGATCGCCGGGCTCGCGCTGATGATCTGGAGCTGGTGGCTGCTGGCCGGCTGGGCGCTGGCCCCGCTCTCGGCCACCGCCGAGACGGTCCGCCGCCTCGGCCCGCAGAACCTGGGCCAGCGCATTCGTCTCACCAGCGCCGACGACCAGTTCAAAGAGCTCGCGGACGCGATCGACGACGCACTCGGCCGGCTCGCGGCCGGCTATGAGAGCCAGCGGAGGTTCGCCGCCAACGCCTCGCATGAGCTGCGCACCCCGCTGGCCGTCCAGCGCCTGCTCACCGAGGTGGCGATGGATGACCCGGACGCGGGCCAGGACCTGCGCAGGCTCGGCGCCCAGTTGCTGCGGACCAGCGAGCATAACGAGCAGCTGATCGAGGGCATGCTCACCCTCGCAGAAAGCGACCGCGGCCTGCAGGGCAAGGTGCCCGTCAGGCTGGACGAGCTGGCGGGGAAGGTGACGGCTCAGCATGCGGAACAGGCCGACAGGCACCAGCTGACCCTGCGCAGCGTGCTCGCGGCGACTACCGTCGCGGGCGACCCGGTGCTGCTTGAGCGCCTGATCGCCAACCTGCTCTCGAACGCCATCAAGTACAACGAGCCCGGCGGCTGGATCGAGACCGAGGTCAGGCCGGGACGAGACGGCCACGGAGGAACGCTCGTCGTCCGCAACACCGGCGGACCCGTTCCCGCCGAGGCGGTACCCGTCCTGTTCGAGCCCTTCCGCCGCCTCGGCACCGACCGCGTCGCCGGAAAGGGAGGAGTCGGTCTCGGCCTGGCGATCGTCCGCTCGATCGTCACCGCCCACCAGGCGAACCTGCGGGCCGTCCCCCGCCCGGTCGGCGGCCTTGAGATAACAATCGAGCTACCGGCCAAGTGAGGGATCACGCCCAGCTCAGCGGACTACGGACCGCTCGCACGCCTCGTCGATCCAGGACTCCGCCTCGGCGGTCCACTGGGGGTCAAGCCAGGGCGGGAGGCCGCGGACGGGCCGCGGCGCCCTGATGTCGGTGAACTCCATCGCCCTCCATTCCACCACGGCCGCGGGCGGCGGCCGCCGCCCATCATCGCCCGGTGGCGCGATCGCGGGCGCCAGAGCGATCAGGAATGGAGAAGCGCTGGTCAGGTCGGTGCTATTAGCCTGGCGGTGATGGACGCTGACCCACAACCTGAGGAGTGATGATGACCGGTACTCCCACCGAGGGAATCAAGACCGTGCTGCATCCCGTGTCCGACCTGGGGAAGGCCAAGGAGGTATACACCGCCCTGCTTGGCGTGGAGCCGACGGCCGACGCCCCCTACTATGTTGGCTACGACACCGCGGGCCAGCACATCGGGCTGGTGCCCAACGGCGGGCCGCAGGCCATGACCTCGCCGGTGGCCTACTGGCAGGTGGCCGACATCGAGGGGAAGCTGGCCGAGGTGACCGCCGCGGGCGCCACCGTCAAGGACCCCGTGCGCGATGTCGGCGGCGGCCGCCTGGTGGCCACCGTCACCGACCCCGACGGCAATGTCCTCGGGCTGCTCCAGGACCGGTGAGCAGCGGCAGCAGGGAGACACCATGAGCAGGGCGACGGGCGCGGACGCGAAGGCGTCCGCGCCGGGTGCGGACGCCAGCCACGATCAGATCCGGGTGCACGGCGCGCGGGTGAACAACCTCAAGGACATCAGCGTCGAGATCCCGAAGCGCCGGCTGACGGTGTTCACCGGCGTCTCCGGCTCGGGCAAGAGCTCGCTGGTGTTCGGCACGATCGCGGCGGAGTCGCAACGGCTGATCAACGAGACGTACAGCACCTTCGTGCAGGGCTTCATGCCGACGCTGGCGCGGCCCGACGTGGATGTGCTCGAGGGTCTGACGACCGCGATCATCGTCGACCAGCAGCGGATGGGCACCGACCCGCGCTCCACGGTCGGCACCGCCACCGACGCCAACGCCATGCTGCGCATCCTGTTCAGCCGGCTGGGGAAGCCGCACATCGGCTCCCCCCAGGCGTTCTCCTTCAACGTCGCCTCGATCAGCGGGGCGGGCGCGGTCAATTTCGAGCGCGGCGGCAAGTCCGTGAAGGAGCGGCGCAGCTTCAGCATCACCGGCGGCATGTGCCCGCGCTGCGAGGGCCGGGGCACGGTCTCCGACATCGACCTGTCCGAGCTCTACGACGACAGCAAGTCGCTCGACCAGGGCGCGCTCACCATCCCTGGCTACACACCGGGCGGCTGGGGGTACCGGCTGTACAGCGAGTCGGGGTTCTACGACTCCGGCAAGCCCATCAGCAAGTACACCAAGAAGGAACTGCGGGACTTCCTCTACCACGAGCCGGTCAGGATGAAGATCGCGGGCATCAACCAGACCTACGAGGGCCTCGTCTTGCGGCTGCAGCGGTCCATGCTGTCGAAGGACACCGACGCCTTGCAGCCGCACATCCGGGCGTTCGTGGAGCGCGCCGTCACCTTCAGCACCTGCCCCGAGTGCGGCGGCAGCCGGCTGGCTGAGCACGCCCGGTCCTCGAAGATCAGCGGGATCAGCATCGCCGACGCGTGCGCGATGCAGATCAGCGACCTGGCCGGCTGGGTCCGCGGTTTGCACGAGCCCTCGGTGGCGCCGCTGCTCACCTCGCTCGCGCACACCCTTGACTCGTTCACCGAGATCGGTCTCGGCTACCTCTCGCTCGACCGGCCGTCGGGGACCCTGTCGGGCGGTGAGGCGCAGCGGGTCAAGATGATCCGCCAGCTCGGCTCCGCGCTCACCGACGTCACCTACGTCTTCGACGAGCCGACGGTCGGACTGCATCCGCATGACATCCAGCGGATGAACGGCCTGCTGCTGCGGCTGCGGGATAAGGGCAACACGGTGCTGGTGGTGGAGCACAAGCCGGAGACGATCGCCATCGCCGACCACGCCGTCGACCTCGGCCCCGGCCCCGGCACGGCGGGCGGCACCGTCTGCTTCGAGGGCACCGTGCAAGGCCTGCGGGCCAGCGGCACCATCACCGGCCGCCACCTCGACGACCGGGCCGCGCTCAAGCCGGAGTTCCGCAAGCCGAACGGCGCGCTCGGGATCAGGCACGCGGACACGCACAACCTCCGCGACGTGAACGTCGACATCCCGCTCGGCGTACTGTGCGTCGTCACCGGGGTGGCCGGGTCGGGCAAGAGCTCCCTCATCCACGGGTCGGTACCGAAGGGGGCGGGCGTCGTCTCGGTCGACCAGGCCGCCATCCGCGGCTCGCGGCGCAGCAACCCGGCGACCTACACCGGGCTGCTCGACCCGGTCCGCAACGCGTTCGCGAAGGCCAACGGCGTGAAGCCGGCGCTGTTCAGCGCCAACTCCGAAGGCGCCTGCCCGAACTGCAAGGGAGCCGGCGTCATCTATACCGACCTGGCGATGATGGCGGGCGTCGCGACGGTGTGCGAGGTCTGCGAGGGCAAGCGGTTCGACGCCGCGGTGCTCGACTACAGGCTCGGCGGCCGGGACATCAGCGAGGTACTCGCCCTGCCGGTCGACGAGGCACGGGAGTTCTTCGGCGGCGGCGAGGCGAAGAACGCGGCCGCGCACGCCATCCTCGGCCACCTGGCCGACGTCGGACTCGGCTACCTCACCCTCGGCCAGCCGCTCACCACGCTGTCCGGCGGCGAGCAGCAGCGGCTCAAGCTGGCCACTCACATGAGCGACAAGGGCGGCGTCTACGTGCTCGACGAGCCGACCAGCGGCCTGCACCTGGCCGACGTCGAGCAACTGCTCGGCCTGCTCGACCGGCTCGTCGATTCCGGCAAGTCGGTCATTGTCATCGAGCACCACCAGGCGGTCATGGCGCACGCCGACTGGATCATCGACCTCGGCCCCGGCGCCGGGCACGACGGCGGCCGGATCGTCTTCGAGGGCACGCCCGCCGATCTCGTCGCCGCCCGTTCCACCCTGACCGGCGAGCACCTCGCGGACTACGTCGACGCGTGATAAACGGTTCGGACCGCCCGGCCTTCGTGGCTTATGCTCCGTGTCTATGCGGCTGGACAAGTTCACGATCGTCGTCGAAGACTACGACCAGGCCATCGCGTTCTTCACCCAAGCGCTGGGGTTCGACCTGGTGGCGGACTCCCCGGCGCTGACCACCAACGAAGGCCGGCCGAAACGGTGGGTCGTCGTCCGCCCGCCTGGTGCCGAGACCGGCATCCTGCTCGCCCAGGCGGACGGGGAGCGTCAGGCCACCGCCATCGGGAACCAGGTCGCGGGGCGGGTCGGCTTCTTCCTCGAGGTCGACGACTTCGACGCCGCGTACCGGCGGATGACGGCGGCCGGCGTCGAGTTCGCCACCGTCCCGCGTGACGAGCCCTACGGGCGGGTGGCGGTCTTTACCGACATCGCCGGCAACCGCTGGGATCTGCTCGGCCCGCCCGGCTGACACAACGCTCGGCAACGCCATAGTGGGATATTCAGATTGCCCGCGGGTTTTCTGGATGGCCCCGCAACTCTCCGCGATCAGGCGGCGCCTTCGGCGGCCCGACCACGTTATCCGATGCCACGCAATCACCCGCCCGGATCAGGAGAACCGGCAGCAGCGGCGCTAGCCGCCGTATCTCGCCCATCGTCAGGCCCGCCAATCCCGCGAGCAGCCAACTCATGGCATTATCAACTCGGGCTATGCTGTAGCGGGTCATGATCGCGAAAGATTTGATTAACGCGAAGACTTTTCGCTGGTATAGCGCGAATTTCTTACGTCAGGATAAAAGTCTTCGCGATCATGGCGGTCCTTCGCGCCGTTCATCGTCAAACGAACCCGCGGCGCCTCAAGCGCATCCGCAGCGTATGAGAAGTAGCAGCAGGCCCGCGGCCGACGGGCGGCGCGCGACCAAAGCTGACCGCGGCCAGGTGACGCGAAGCCACGCGTGCGTTCCTCTCTCTTGGTGTGCGGATTTTGACCCTTAGCCCTCCCGGCGGGGGGCGCGCGCGGACTTATGCGCGGATTTTGACCTTGAGCCCCTCCCGGCGGCGGCGCGCGGACTTGATTGCGGCGAAACATTGCATTACCTGACGGAAACCGTCATGACTCCCGAAACGTGCAATATGCAGGTGACATAGCGCGCGGGCAGGGTGGAGGCGACGATGAGCACGGAACCCGGAGACGGGACTCTCGCGGTGCAGCCGGTTGCGGAGACGGGCGACGAGTACGCGGTGTTCAAGGTCGAGCAGCGCGGCATCGACCTGATCCCTGACGCGGAGAAGAAGATGAAGCCCGCCGGGTTGTTCTGGCTCTGGGCGGGCGGTGTTTTCAATGTCGAGTTTCTGTTCTACGGCACGCTGATCATGACCTTCGGCCTGTCGGTGGCGCAGGCTGTGCTGGCGATCATCATCGGCAACCTGACTTACGCGCTGCTCGGCTTGGCCAGCTTGCAGGGACCGAAGACCGGCACCACCGCCTTCATGGTGTCCCGCGCGCCCTTCGGGAAGAACGGGAACCGGCTGGTCGCCCTGTTCAACTGGGGGACGCAGGTCGGCTTCGAGATCGAGGGCGTCTACTTCGTCGTCGCCACCGTCCTGCTGCTGTTCGCGCGCGGCCACACCACGCTGAACGGGCCAGGCAAGGTCGGGATCATCATCATCGCCGTCTTGGTCCAGATGGCGCTGCCGCTGCTCGGGCACGCCACCATCAGCAAGATCTTCCGGTACATGGCGTACATCTTCATTGTGTTCTTCGTGGTGCTCGCCGTCTTCACCTTCCAGCGGGTGCACCTGTCGCAGTTCCATGTCCACCCCGCGTCGTTCGCCGTCTGGACCACGGCGCTGGTCACGCTCACCTCGGTCGGCGGACTCGGCTGGGTGGAGAACGGCAACGACTACTCGCGTTACCTGCCGCGCAACACCTCGGCGCACAAGACGTTCTGGGCGGCGGCGCTGGGCGGCGCGATCCCCTCGATCCTGCTGGAGATCCTCGGCGTGCTCGCCTACACGGTCACCACCAAGACGGTCGGGCCGGCCGAGCTGCCCATCCCGCAGACATTCGCCAGCTGGTTCGTGGTGCCGTTCCTGATCTTCGCGATCGCCCAGCTGCTGGCGATCAACACGATGGACCTGTACTCCTCCGGCGTCACCCTGCAGGCGCTCGGTGTGCCGGTGAAGCGGTGGGGAGCGGTCATCATCGACTCCGTGGTGTGCGGCGTGGTGGTCGGCATCATCTTGTTCCACGGGAACTTCTACAAGGACTTCACCGGATTCCTGCTGTACATCATCGTGTGGCTGTCAGCCTGGTTCGGCGTCTTCATCACCGACTGGCTGCTGCGCCGCAAGCGCTACGACGCCGAGTCACTGGTGGCCGAGCGGGGCGGGCTGTACTGGCGCAACGGCGGTGTGCACTGGCAGGCGATCATCGCGCTGGCGGCCGGCATCGCGGCCGCGCTGATGTGGATCAACGCGGAGTTTGACGTGCCGTCCTACACCGGCCCCATCTCCAACCACTTCCCCGGGCTGGCGGGCAGCGACTTCAGCTGGGCACTGGGCATCATCGTCAGCTCGCTGGTCTACTGGGCGCTGGCCGCCAGGGGCGTGCGCAAGGAGGCGGGCGCCACCCCGGCCGAGACGGCGGGCGTGTGACCGTCCCCGCCGACGCGTTCATCGCCGGGCTGCCCAAGGCCGAGCTGCACCTGCACATCGAGGGCACCCTGGAACGGTCGCTCTGCGCGGAGCTGGCGCTGCGGAACGGCATCGCGGTGCCGGACGTGCCGCCGTTCCACGACCTCACCTCGTTCCTGGTCGGCTACTACGCCAGCATGCAGGTGCTCCGGGTGGAGCCGGACTTCTACGACCTCGCGATGGCGTACTTCCGCCGCGCGAGCGCGCAGGGGGTGGTCTACGCGGAGGTGTTCTTCGACCCGCAGGCGCATACCAGCCGGGGCGTGCCGTTCGCGGCGGTCATCGGCGGGCTCGACCGGGCCCGCCGGGACGCCGCGGGCCAACTGGGCCTGCGGGCGCAGCTGATCATGTGCTTCCTGCGCGACCGGCCGGCCCAGTCGGCGATGGCGACGCTCGAGCAGTCGCTGCCGCACGCGGACAAGATCATCGGGGTGGGGCTGGACTCCGACGAGCGGGGCAACCCGCCGCTGAAGTTCGCCGCCGTGTTCGCGCGGGCGCGCGCCGCGGGCTACCGGCTCACCATGCACTGCGACGTCGACCAGGAGGACGCGGTCGGGCACATCTGGCAGTGCCTGGACGACATCGGGGTGGAGCGGATCGACCATGGCGTCAACTGCCTGGAGGACGCGGCGCTGGTCGCGCGGCTGGCGGCGGACCGGATCGGGCTGACCGTCTGCCCGGTGTCCAACGGCTGGGTGACCGACAGCAGGAAGGTGCCCGAGCTGAAGGCCATGCTCGACGCGTCGCTGCTGGCCACGGTGAACTCCGACGACCCGGCGTACTTCGCGGCCTACGTGAACGAGAACTTCCAGGCGGTGGCGGCGGACGGGGCGGCCAGCCGGGACGACCTGGTCCAGTTGGCGCGCAACTCGTTCGCGATCGCGTGGCTGGACAGCGCGGAACGGGCGGGCTACCTGCGGCTGATCGACTCCTACGCCACCGGATAGCCCATCCTGCCTTCAGTCCGGATTGACCGCTTCGTGCCGGCCGGTGGCGGCCCAGCAGAGCAGGCCGGCCACCGGGAACGCGGCGGCGGTCAGGGTCGCACCGGTCCAGCCCCAGCGGTCGTAGGCCTGCGCGCCGGCGAACGAGCCGAGCGCACCGCCGGCGAACATCGTCGTTATGTACACGGTGGTGAGCCGGGACCGGGCCTCCGGCAGCAGGTCGTAGATCACGCTCTGGTTGATGACGTGCGAGCCCTGCACGCAGGCGTCCATGACCAGCACGCCGACGACCAGCAGGACGAGGCTGACCCAGCCGAGATGCGCGCCGCCGAGGCCGATCGGGATATAGGCGAGCGCCAGCCCCGCCAGGGCCGCCCCGCTGGCCGGCCAGCGCACCGCCGGCCGCGCGTCGACCACCCGGCCGCCCGCCAGCGCGGTGAGCGCGCCGGCCGCCCCGACCAGCGCGAACAGGCCGATCTCAAGCTGCGAGAAGCCGTACTGGGGGCTGGCGAGCAGGAACGTCACCGTGGTCCAGAAGCAGCCGAAGCTGCCGAACCCGCAGGCGGCGATCAGTGAGCGCCAGCGCAGCGACGGCTCGGCCAGCGCGACGTCGAGGACGCCGCGCATCTGCGCACGGTAGCTGATGGACAGCTGCCGGCCGTGATCGGGCAGCGCCCGGCCGAGCGCGACCGCGGTGACCGCCATCGCGGCGGCGGCGACGGCGTAGACGGCGCGCCATCCGGCCAGCGCGGCGACCACCCCGGCGAAGGTGCGGGAGAGCAGGATGCCGATGAGCAGGCCGCCCATCAGCGTGCCGATCACCTTGCCCCGCTCGTCGTCGCTGGCCAGCGTCGCGGCGTACGGGACCAGCATCTGGACGACGACCGAGGTGATGCCGGCCAGCGCGGCGGCCGCGCCAAGCGCCGCCAGGTTCGGTGCGATCGCGCAGCCGACCAGGGTCACCGCGCAGACGGCCAGCAGCCCGGTCAGCAGCGGGCGGCGCCGCATGATGTCGCCGGCCGGCACGATGAACAGCAGCCCGACCGCGTAGCCGAGCTGCCCCGCCGTCACCAGCAGCGACGCGCTGCCCTCGGTCACCTGCAGTGAGGTGCTGATGGAGTGCAGCAGCGGCTGGGCGTAGTACAGGTTGGCCACCGTGACCGCACAGGTCACCGCCATCAGGCGGACCAAGCCGGCAGACAGGCGCCCGGCCGGTGATGCGCCGGCTGCTCCCCTGTCCCTGATCAGTCCCTCGCCCGCTGTCTGCTCCTCGGTCCCGGTGTCCTGATGCCCGCTCATTGCCCTCCCGTTACCCTCCCGCGCTGTGCCCGGCAACGCCCGGCTGAAACTCGTTAGCCGAGGCAACTATTCCCCGGTACCGTCCTGCCCACGGGGGGCTGCCGCTGAGTGGCGGGGCCTGGGTACGCTGGCTGCCGTGCAACCGCCTGCCAGCGAGGAACTCGCGCTCGCCGCGCTCGAATGGCTCGAGGCGTCCGCCGCCAGCGACTCCGGCGGTGTGTGGTGGAGCTCACGGCCGTCTGCTGCTGAACCGGACCCCGGGCTCTACCACGGCGGCGCCGGCATCGTGCTGGCCCTGCTCGAGGCGGACGCGCACTTCGGCGGCTCCCGCTGGGCGGAGTTGGCGCTGCGCGGGACCCGCGGGCTCGCCGCCGCTATCGACACCATCGACTGCGCGCGCTATCCGGCGCTCTACTTCGGCGCCGCCGGGATGGCCTTCGCCCTGCACGAGGCGGCCGGGCAGCTCGGCGACGGCGACGCCAGGGCGGCCGCATTCCGCGGCCTGGCGCGGGTACGGGCGGCGTTCGACGGCGAGCGCTGGGGCGACGCGTTCGACCTGATGGGCGGTAACGCCGGCATCGCCCTGGCCGCGCTGCGACTGGGCGACGCCGAGCTGGCGCAGGCGGCGGTGACACCCTACCTGCGCACCGCCGAGGCGACCCCCTACGGTCAGACCTGGGAGCAGCGGCGCGGGCAGCCCGCCAGGCGGCACCACATCTCCCACGGCACGCTCGGCATCGCCTACGGCCTCGCCGCCACCGGCGCGGCGACCGGCCGCCGTGACCTGACCGAGGCGGCCCTGGGCGGGGTCGGCGATGTGATCGCCCGCGATGAGGCGGGGCCGGACGGGTTCCTGGTCCCGCACTCCGACCCGCAGCAGGCCGCGTTCGGGCTGGAACGGTACTCCTACGGCTGGTGCCATGGCCCGGCCGGCGACGCGCAGGTCTTCCGGTTCCTCGCACGGCTCAGCGACGACATCGGCGGCATCGACGCGGTCGGCTGGCGGGCGCTGGCCGACCGGTGCTGGCACACGGTCACCACCTCCGGCCTGCCCGCGCGGCTGCGGCCCGGCTTCTGGGACAACTCCGGCCGCTGCTGCGGCACCGGCGGCGTGCTGGCGCTCGCGTGCGACCGGGCGGTTGAGGACGGCGACGGTCTCGCCTTCGCCGACCTGCTCGTGGCCGACCTGGCCGGGCGGGCCACGGTGGACTCGGCCGGCGCGCGCTGGTCGAACTACGAGCACCGGGCCAGCCCGCCCGAGCTTGAGCCGCGGCCGGGCTGGGCCATGGGCAACGCCGGCCTGATCAGGGAGCTGCTGCGGCACGCGCGGATCACCGCCGGGCGCGATCCGTCCTACGCGGTCCAGTGGCCCGACCACCCCGCGACCGTGGCTCCCGCACCCGGCCGTCCTCCCGAGCAAGAGATGAGCAGGTGAATGCCATGGCACAGTCAGCGAGCATGATTTACAAGATCCTGTCCGTCGCCGACTGGGAGGCCGCCAAGCGGGCGGGGCGCTTCGACGGATCGGCCGACGACCGACGGGACGGGTTCATTCATCTCTCCGACGGCGAGCAGGTGATCGGCACCGCCGCGAAGTACTTCTCCGGCCAGTCCGGCCTGGTGATGCTGACGGTGGACCCGAGGCGGCTGTCCACGCTGCGCTGGGAGAAGTCGCGGGACGACGCGCTCTTCCCGCATCTGTACGGGCCGCTGGAGCTGGACGCGGTCGTCAAGGCGGATCGCCTGCCCGACGACCAGGACGCCGCCCGCGCGATCGGCGCCCTGCTCGACCGGTGACGCGCCGGGCGACCGGACTTCCGTTCATGTTGGATATTTCGCACCGCCTCGCGTTAAGGGCCAAGCGCGACGTTGATCAGCTGGGCGAGCCCGAACGTTCCGCCGGGAGCGAAGGCCGCGATCGGCTTGAACGGGCGCTCGGCGTAGAGGTAGGACGCCGGGTCGTCGCGGAGAAGCGAGGCGAAGACCTCAGCCACCAGCCGGCCGCCGAGAGGTCCGAGTCTGACTGGAATATCATCCTTGGCCAGGCCGGGATCAGCGTTGCTCCACGACGTCACCTGCGCCTCGGACAGGATGTAGGTCCACAGCGGAGCGTTTCTGGCGAAGCCGGGCGCGACCTCGGTGATGGGTTTCCTCGGACTCTCGGCGGCCGCCTTGCCGATCAGCAGTTCTTCGTCCGGGATCACGGGTATACCGAGTGCCTCGGCCACCCGTTGCCCGGAAGGAAGCTGGAAAGTGACGGCGCGCTCAAGGTCGCGCAGCGCCAGGCTCGACGGATCCGTGGCAATCCCGGCGGGCAGGTGTCCGAGCGGATTCACCAGGGACGTGTCGATCTTGTAGGACAGCTGCGTCCGGCCCGCGATCGGGCCGGACCCGGAAGACCCGGCCGCTGGCCCGGCACCGCGGCCGAGGTCGATGAAGAACTGCCAGTCGATGGCCCAGTCGGGCGGAATGGGACGCAATCCCCCCAGATCCGCGCTGGCGCTGGGATCGGCGGAGAAGATGGGACGCTCGATCGTCGCGTTGAGACGGTACCGGGGGCGGATCATCGAGTGCCCGAAGCGGTAGGCGGCCACGGAGAACTCCACGGGCATGAGCTCCAGCCCCCGCTCCCGGAGCCTGGGTATCGTCGGAACACGGCTGTAGGGATCCGGGAATACGCTTTTGTAGGTCTGCTCCGCTATGACTGTCGGCAGGAAGTCGTTGACCAGGATCCACTGGTAATGCCATCGGACTTGCCGCTGGACTTCCTTAAAGCTGACGTTCTTCCCGCCGAAGTGATCGACCACCTTATTGTGGAACCGCAGGAAGATGGCGTGCAGTTGCGCGATGATACGGTTCTCGTCGTCGCGCGGGTCGCCGGTGAGTGCCCGGCCGTTCGGCCCCCGGGGTATCTGGACCGCATCCGGGTCGAAGGGATCCCCCGACATGGGCTCGCCCAAGAGCATGCGGATCCCGTCTTCTTGGTACATGTAGGGCTGGTCGTCCGGCCCGCGCCCGTAGAGGTTGTCCAGGTCGAAACGGGGCGTACGGAAATCTGCCAGCGCCTGCAGCTGCGCCTTGGTCAGGGACTCACGCAGGCTGGATGTGGGGTCGAAGGTGAGGTCATGGTCGGCGAACTGCCCGAGATAGGTATACGCCGCCGGTACCGTCCTGTTCTCTTCGGGATCGGCCCCGCTCACCGGCACCGGACTCGGCGGCGCGGTCATCGCGCGGGCCAACTGGACGAGGTCAGCGTGCTCGAACCTCGCCGCTGGCAGGTCGGGGAACAGCCTGGTAAAGCGGCCCCCCATCGCCGTGTCGAGCGGTTCGCGCTTGACCCGGTCCCACCACGTCCCGTGGCGTATTAACGTCGTGGTCGGCGCGGGCTGCTGCGCGGGCGTGGACTCCCAATTGGCCGCGGCTTGCTGCCCGGCCCAGGAAACCGCCCATTGAGCCTTGTTCTCTGCCCACGCAGTCTGCAGCGGAGTGTCGACCACGTTGCTCTGGAGAGAACTCGCGTCCTCCTCCAGCGTCGTGATCCAGACTTGCGCGGCTCGCGCAACGATCGTGACCGGGAATCCCGCCGTGAAGGTGCTCCTCCCCGGGACCGCTGCCACGGCTTTCACGTACACGGGTCCGTCTTCCGGCATTGGCTGGACACTGTAGAACGAAGCGACGGCTCCATTCTCCTGGGTGGCCTGGCCGGATATCTCGACTGGTGCCCCAGGGGCGAAACCGTAGACGGCAACTGCGAGATTGAGCGTGCCGTCCTCATTAAGCTCGATTCTGGAGACCGCGCTGTTCGGCATCGGTAAGTCCTCTCAGAGGTGTGCGTACTTGGTGAGAGATAGCGGAGCGACTCCCTGATACCCGGCAGGTTGCCCTTTCGCTGGTAGAGATCAAAGGCCTTGGCCGCCGCGGCCCGCGCTTCGGGAAAACGCCCGGACGCGGCGAGGACGTGAGCCAGGTCAAGCAGGGCATCGGCGTGCTGGCTCAGCAGGTCTGTCTGGGCGGCAAGGGCCACCGCCGAGGATGCGAGCCCGGTTGCCTCGGCGTGGCGGCCCCGGTCGGCCAGCGTCCTGGCGGACAGTCCCTGGCCGATGATCTCGGTGACCAGGTCCTCGCCCGCGGCCGCCTCCTGGCTTATGATGATCAGCTCGTCGGCTTCGTCGTATCGTTTTTCGCCTTGCATGGCGATGGCTCTGGCCAATAGCGCGGCCGCCGTGCCGAGATTGCCTTTCTCGCCCATCAGGCCGAGCGATTCGTACGCGAAGCGGAGGTGTGTCTCGGCGCTGGCCGGGTCGCCGGCCAGCATCGCGATAAAGGCGGCGGGCTGGCTGGCTACCAGCGTCATGGTCGGGCCGAGGATGTCCAGGTAAGACTTGGCGCGGCTCAGGGTGGCGTTCGCGGTCCCGAACTGATCCTGCAGCGCGTACAGGCCGGCCATGTGATTGAGGATCACCGCCTGTCCCCGAGGGTGGCTCCCGACCTCATCGAGATAGTCCTCGCAGTGCCGTATCCCCTCCAGGGCCGGCGTCGGGCCCCACAACGCGGCCGAGGCGAGCCAGCCGAGTATCTCGGTCAGCTGCCTGCGGTCGTTCGCCCGCCGAGCGTATTCCGCCGCACGCCGCCAGGCCTCTTCCGCGGCGGCGGATCTCCCATGGATCCAGTGCACGGCCGCCTCTAGCTGCAGGGTCTGGCAGAGCCCCACCTCATCCGCACCCCGGCTGAACTCGTCGCGCAATGCTGGAAGCAACTGGGTGATCCCGGCGCCCGCCATATTCGGGGCCAGTTTCAGGCCCAAGAGGAGCGCCTGAACCCGGGCATGGGCGCGCTGTCCCTCGTCCCCGTGGACAGCGGCGATGGCTTGCGCCCGGTCGAGCGTGGTCCTTGCCTTCTCGAGCTGCCCGACCTCGGTCAGGGCGGTACCGAGGCTCGTGCAGAGCCGCGCCAGGGCGCGGTCATCGGGCGGCAGGAGCGCGGCCGCGCGGGTCAGCAGGTTCATCGCCGCCAGCTCGTCGCCGCGGTCATGAGCGGCATGGCCGGCGGTCTCCAGATGGCCGGCCGCCCGCGCCGGCAGTGGGCTCGACCGGGCTTCGGCCGGGCGCAATTCGCTCAGGTAGCGGACGGACTGTTCCAGGTGGTAGCCGAGGATCTCCGGGCGTTCGGTGGCCGGATCCCAGAGCACGTACTCGAGCCAGTCGGCGAAACGGTGGTGCAGTTCGGCCCGGAGTGACTTGGGTATCGCCCGGTAGGCCGCTTCCTGGATCAGGATGTGGCGGAAGCTGTATTCTTCCCCGGGCCGCCGGTAGGACGGCTCGTGTTGCACGAGGCCCTTCGCGATGAGCGTCTGGAGGTTGCGGCTGAGCGGTCCGCGGGCCGCGGGCGGCAGCAATTCCCGGATCGCCCGTACACCGAAATCCTTGCCGACGATGGCCGCGCTGGCCAGCACGCTGCCTGCTCCCGGCCCGAGACGCTGCAGGCGCGCGCCCAGCAGTGCTTGAATCGTGGGCGGCAGCACCGGCCAGGTCTCGTTCCCGGCGTCCTCGCTGAGCGAGGCGGCCAATTGCTCGAGGTACAGCGGATTGCCGGCCGCCGTCTCGAGCAGCCGTGCTCGAGTGGGCGGCGGAATCCGCTGATCCCCGATCAATGAATCAAGGAGCGCCGCGGCCGAGCCTTCAGCGAGCGGCGTGAGTTCGATCGAGAACGCCCTTTCTGTTCCCGCCGCCCACGCCGGACGCTGTTCGAGCAGCTCCGGGCGGGCGACGCAGACCAAGGTAATGGGCGACCGCCCCGGCTGGACCGCGAGAGATTCGACAAGGTCAAGAAACGTCGATTCGGCCCAGTGCAGATCCTCGAAAACAACGAGCAGCGGCCTGGACCGCGCGAGCGTCTCCAGCAGCCGGCGAGCCGCCCAGAATATTTCGGCACCGTCCAGCCGGCCCTGCTTAGCGGGTCCGAGCGCCAAGCTCAGCCGCGCGGCGACCTCCGTGGCATCCGCTTCTCCGTTGAGCAGGACCTTGATCTTTTCCGCCGAATCGTGGCCGCCGCTTGCCTGCCGGATCACCTCCCGCAGCGGCCAGAACGTGATGCCCTCCCCGTAGGGAAGGCACCGGCCGGTGAGGACATCCGCCTCCTGTCCGAGGCGGCGCTCAAGTTCGTAGACCAGCCGCGTCTTCCCTAGGCCGGCCTCGCCGATCACAGTCACGAGCGTGGTCACCTGTTCATGGCTGGCCACGCCGCAGGCCGCCAGGAGCTGCCGCATCTCCTTGTCCCGGCCCACCAGGGGAACATCCAGCCGCAGCGGCAGCGGGCGCACCGCCGCCTGCGCCGATTGCAGGATGAACCGATCGGGACCGGCATTCTCTGTTTCGATCGCAGCCGCGGCGAGTTCCTTAGTCGGCCGGCTGATAAGGATCTGATCAGGCCCCGCGGCCTCCGCGAGCATCACCGCCTGAGTGCCGACGTGGCCCGCTGACCCGACCGGTACCGCCCCTCCGACCAGCGCCTCGCCGGTGGCGACACCGAAGCGGCGGGTCAGGCTCACGCCGTATCGCCGTGCCATGTCGACCAACTCCGTGGCGAGCACGCGGCGCGCTTCCAAGCTCGCCCGAACCGCCCGCAGGGCGTCGTCTTCGTGCAGGGAAGCGGCACCGAAGACGCCGAACAGGCGCTCATTCGCGCTGTTCGCCAGCGTTCCTCCGTACCGTTCCAGGATCGCGGTGAAGCAGGCGACCGAGCGCTCGCTGACGGCTTCGTACGCCTCCGGATCCAGGGCAGCGCCGGAATCGGACGCCGCCCGCAGCAAGACGCAAACCGTGGTCACGGGTCGGCGCGCCAGCGGTGCTCCGGTCGCTGTCGATACCGGCGACTCCCATGAGTCATGATGCAGGATGGCTGCCTGGAGCTCACGGAGCCGCGGCGACGGGTCCAGGCCGAGCTCGTCCCGCAGGACGCTCCGGAACTCGCGGTAGACGCCGAGCGCGTCGGCCTGCCGTCCGTCCCGGTAGAGGGCCAGCATGAGCTGGCCGCGCAGACGCTCCCTGATCGGATGCTCGCTGACCAGACCTTGCAGCTCGGCGATAAGGACGCTGGCCAGGCCGAGAGCCAGATCTGCCTCGACTCGCTCCTCGACGCAGGTCAGGCGCAGCTCCTCCAGCCGCACGATCTCGGCCTGCGCAAAGGGTTCGTAGCGAAAATCGGCCAGCGCCGGCCCCTGCCACAACGACAACGCGTGGCGCAACGTCCGGGCGGCCTGGTCCGCGGCCCCTGCGGTCAAAGCCTCACGGCCGTCGGTGAGCAGCTGCTCGAATTGGCTGACGTCCAGTTCCTCGGGGAAGATCCGGAACGCATAACCCGGCGCCCGGGTCACGAGGCGACCGCACGGAAGCACTCGTCGCAGGCGAGAGATCGCCGCCTGCAGAGAGTTCGCCGCGCTGCGCGGCGAATCCTCGCCCCACAGATCTACCAAGAGCCGCTCGCTCGGGACGACCTCGTTCGGACGCAACAACAAGCTTGCCAGCACAGCGCGCTGGCGATGCCCGCTGACCGAGATCCGCCCGCCGCCTTCTTCCAGCTGGAACGGGCCGAGCATGCGTACCTGCATCGTCCCTCCCCAGAGCTGTCAGCGAACTGTCAGCCCCCACTGTCCATTGTCAGACCATGCACCAACAAAGACAAGGCGTACGTATCCAAACGCGGGCAGCACCGATAATTACGTGGGGAACGGCCATGGAACACGAGTCGAATGGGAATCTGGCGGAATTTGTCGAACGCATTCGTGCCAGAGATGCTTTTGCCTGGGCCGAGATGGTCGATCAATACGAGCCGACCCTCCGGCGGATCACCAGGCAGTACCGGCTGTCGACCCAGGAAACAGACGACGCGGTCCAGATCACCTGGGTCCGGTGCCTGGAACACATCAACCAGCTCACCTGTCCCGACCGACTCCTATCCTGGCTCGCCACTATCTGCCGCCGGGAGTGCCTCCGACTGGCCACCAGGGAACGGCGTGAAGCCCTGATCGGCGAATCGGCAGTCATGCGGCTAATCGACAGCAACCAAGAAGAACACGACCCGTCCGTCGAGGCCGCACACCGTGACGACAACGCGCGCCTCAACCGCGCTATCGCCGCTTTGCCGCACCGGCAGAGGACCGTGCTACTCGAACTGCTCGGACGGGAAGGCTGCAGCTATCTCGATATCTCGCGTCATCTCGGCCTCCCGGTTGGCAGCATCGGGCCTACCTGGCAGCGAGCCGTTACCCGCCTGCGGCGAGACCCGGAGCTGGCGGAACTGAGCCCGGCGTCCTGATGTCTCGTCCACGCGGAACCGATGGGCTGCGTCGGCCCGAGGGACAGCGGGCAGGTGTGCGGCATGCACCACCGGCCGTTCAAGATCAATGTCCTTTCCTGAATACGGCCGTGGGGGGGGGGGCCGGCCGGGGGCCCGCCGCCGCTCAAAAAGGGGGAAATGCAAAAAAAAGATAGTTACAGCTGTATATAGAATATAACTGGATTGGTTGTATGGTTTGGGGGAGTGGACAAA
>JBEKEK010000114.1:0-25341 GCA_050013875.1 Trebonia sp.
GCGCCACTGCGCGGCGACCCGCCGCTGGCCCTGTCCGACGTCTTGACCGTGGACAACCGCGGCTGGTTCGCCGCCGACGAGTCGCCCGATGTGGCGAGCCTCGCCCGTGACCTGCGCCTGGCGCGCCGCCTGCGCATCAGGTACCGGCACAGCGGCGCGGCGGAGTCCCAGGTGTACGTTGTCGATCCTTACGGGCTGCTGCTGCGGGCAGACCGGTGGTACCTGATCGCCGACAGCGAGTCCCGCCCGCGAATGTACGCGCTCACCCGCCTGGAGCACTGGGAACTACTCGCCGAGACACGCCGTCTCCGCGCCGGCGCGACCCTCGCGGGAACCGCCGCCGAGCTGCGACCCTCGCGGGAACCGCCGCCGAGCTTGGCCGCTCCCTCGAATCGGGCGGGCGCGCGACCGTCACGATCGCCTTCGAGCACCTCAACGGGGTACGGCAGCTACTGCAGTTCAGCGACCGCATAGAGGTAACCAGCCCACCGGAAGCGCGGCAGTTGATCTGCAGGCTAGCGGAGCAGTTGGCTCACAAGCACCGCTGATCGGAGCTCAACCCATGCCGGTGGCGCGGCTCGCTCGGCTACATGGCCGCCTGGGCCGGGCCCGGGACGACACCGACGAGGAAATCCGGCTCTGCCGCATCGAGTACCTCGGCGACGACGACTGGGGCTTCGCCCTCTATGACCCCGCCACCGAGACCTACGAGCCCGCGGTCCTGCCCGGCGGCCAGCCCTTCGGCAGCGCCGTCGAGGCCTACGGCACCGCCGCCATCGTTCACCTCACCGAATACGCGGAGTAACGAAACCGCCCGCCGCGCACCCATCAGGGATCACTGCGCGGCATCTGGAGCGGGCCGTGGAGACGGCAGGCGGCCAGGAGGCCTTCGACGCGGCCGTCACCGCGATGCTTGACGATGCTGGCGGCTGGCGGCTGACCTCCAGGTCCAGCGCGCCAGCGAGGCCAAGCGGCGGCGTGGCGAGATGTACTGAGAGCGACTGCACCTGGCCTGGACGGGGGGCTGAACTAAGCTGGGCCGCCCCAGGCAGCAGCCGCGGCAATCATCAGGAGAGCAGGCGAGATATGGGCGACGACTGGCGCACGTCCAGCTACAGCGGTTCCAACGGGTCCTGCGTAGAAACCGCCAGCAGCCCGGGCGTGATCCTGGTGCGGGACACCACCAATCGCGACGGCGGAATCCTCGCGTTCGCAGCCGATGTGTGGCGGGCGTTCGCTGCCGAGCTAAAGCAGCTCTAGCTCCGTCAGGCGATCCGACAGGGGGCCGTCAGCCAGGCGGCCGACGTCATCTGCGCATTTGTGCGGCGCTCGGCACGCCGGCGCGGTTCCAAGATCATCTGCTGTCCCCGCGCGGCTTCCCCTCGCGGCGCGGCTGGATGCCTTACGGTGGACGGCATGAGCGCGCAGCCCGTGGACGGCACCGAGCCTTTTGAGGTGATCCACCTTGGCGGCGAGGCCGCCGCCATCGTTCCCCTCGCCGATCTCCGCCGCCTCCGCGCGCTCGAGCGGCATGCCCCGGCCGAGGTTCTGGAGGACGCGGAGATCGAGGCGACGATCGCCGGGCACGACGAATGGGCGCGAGCCGGCCGGCCCGGCGCCCGTTCGCACGACGAGGTGATGGTCGAGCTGCTCGCCGGCCGGTGAGGATCGAGTGGACACCGGCCGCCGTCGCCTCTGCGCGCCGGTACCTGCAGGACCAGGACGGCATGCGCGCCATCGGCGTCGCCGTCGCGGCACTGACCGATGACCCCTATCCCCCGCCTCCCGAGGGATTCCACCGGGGCCGTTACCATCGGCTGCGAGCCGCGGGCTACCGGATCATGTACGTGGTCGACGACAACGTGATCACCGTCGAACGCGTCGACCGCCTTACCTGGTAGGGCGCGGGACGCCGCCTAGCAGGTCTCCGTCAGCGGACGATCGCCAGGGACAGGAAGTCGGCCGCGCCGATCAAGCCGAGCACCCGGCGTTCCAGCGGCCGGATGCCGGCCCGGGTCTCGTCGTGGTAGACCCGCGGCGAATCCGCCTGGTAGGAATGCCCGCCCGTGCGGATTTCGCAGCCGCCCGCGGCGACGACGTTCTTCACCCATTCCGTCTTCTCCGCCCCGTACGTGAGCGCGATGACGAAACCATCCGGCGTCCTGAACACGTTGACCGGCGTCTGGTAGGTCCGGCCCGAACGCCGTCCCTTGTGCACCACGACCCCCATGCCCGGCAGGGCAGGCGCCACGTGCTTGACGACACGATTGAGGCCGGCCTTGTTCAGCCGGGCGAGCCACTGCGGAAACGGCACGGAAAAAGCATAACGGGAATTAGGGAACGTGGCGGCCTCGAACGCACCACGGCAGCCGGGTTGCGGCGCCTCCGGACAAATAGCACCTAATCAGGCGGCGGGCGTCTCGCCTTTCACTCTGGCGAGCTGCGACAGGACCAACGACCCTAGTCGGATCGCTCGTTGCCTGTTATTCAGGAGGGACAGATGAGGCAGGAGTTCGCATCTGATGCATTTGGGATCCCCGCGCGACGTCGTCTGACATAAGGGGACAAAGGTCCCGCCTGGTCGCTAGCAGACGGAAACGTTTCGCCGCCCGCTGCAGCGACTCCGGTGAAGGCGGGAGGTGGGGAACCATGAGAAAGTTCATCGCACCAGCGGTCAGCGGCGCTGCCATCGCAGTTGTCGCCGTGGCCGGGTGCGCCGGTGGCACGACCACCGTCAGGGAGATGCCGGCGGCCGCGCCGGCTACCCATACGTCAGCCCCGGCTAAGCCGACCCCGGTGGTCACCAAGACCGTGACGGCTAAGCCAGCCCCGGGCGTCGCCAAGACCGTGGCACCTGGGGCAGCAGCCGCGCCAGCGCCTGTCGTTGTGCCCTCGCCTTATTACGTGCCGGCCCCGGTGACGTTCTCCGACTGCGGCGGTGACGCCGCCTCCGGCGGGATAAACGTGAACTCAGTTACCAGCTGCCCGTTCGCGGAGAACGTTGAATCGGCCTGGAACTCCTCGGGCGACAGTGGCTCCGGCACTGTCACCGCCTACAGCCCGGTCACCGACCAGACCTACACGATGTACTGCACGCCGAGCGACACCGGTTATGAGGTCTGCACGGGCGGCCATAACTCGTACGTCGAGTTCGCCGCGTCAACTCCCACCGTGCCACAGCAGGCGTCAGGCCAGTTCGACAACGTGAATACGCTGACCGATTCGGTCGCGAACGAGCAGCAGGCAGCGTTGGCGGCGGCGCCGTCTTCCGACTACGACTCCTCGGACAACGCCACCGTCACGGTCACGCTCACTTCGCTGGGTGACAACACCTACTCCGCCAACGCGACCGACAGTGACGGGGACGTAGGGGGCGGGGACACGATCACCGTGAGCCCTGACGGCACCTCCTGGTCGGACAACGGCATGGGCTGGAGCGGCCCCGACATCGGCATTGACTACTGGATCACGCCGACCGTGAGTGACATCACGTCATAAACGAGACGCTGTGCGTGGCTGCACTGCTGCCACTGGATCGGGAGCCAGAGGTAGTAGTTATCGCCGCGCGGCCACAAGAATTTACCAAATACTTAACGTTGAGGGCTTGAGCGGAATCTCACGCTAACGATATATATGTCCGTCGTGACGTCAGGAATGCGCAGGGTACTCGCAAGAAAGCCGGCGGCCCTCGCGCTCGCCGCCGCATCGCTCGCCACCATGGCGTCACTCACGGCTGGCGGACCCGCCCACGCCAGCGCCCCTCAGACAGCCACCGCCGCCGCGTCCAGCGCCATCTGCACCGCGCCGGCGAAGTACGCGTCCCTCGCCACGAGGCTCTCCAAGGACATCGCGGCCGCCATCCGGGGACGCTCCGGGTACATCGCCATTCGGGTTGAGGACGCGCGGACCGGCGTGGAGTGCCGGTATAACGAGGGGCACCGCAGCCACTCGGCAAGCGTGGTCAAGGCGACGATCCTGGCCGCACTGCTGTACTGGCGGCAGCGGACCCACACGTCGCTCACGAGCACCGAGAAGCGCGAGGCGACGCTGATGATCGAGTACTCAGACAACAACGCGGCCACTTACCTGTGGAATGATGTCGGCCATACCAGGCTGAACCAGTTCGTCAAGGCCGCCACCATGACCGAGACCGAACTCAACCCGGATGGCTACTGGGGGCTCAGCGAGATCACCGCACGCGATGAGCTGCAACTAACGCGGCTGCTCACGGAGCACAACTCGGTGCTTACCGACTCATCGCGTGCCTATGAGCTGAACCTGATGAACCATGTGGTGTCGTATGAGCGGTGGGGTGTCCCGGCGGGTGCGCCAAGCGGGCTGACCGTCTATGTGAAGAATGGCTGGCTCAACGACCCAGTGCTCTGGGTCATCAACAGCATCGGCGCGATCGAGGGCCACGGGCGCGACTACAAGATGGCGATCCTCACCTACGGCAATCCGGGCGAGCAGTACGGAATTAACACGGTCCAGGCGATCGCCAGGGCCGCGAACCATGACCTGAATGCCGGGCTGCCCGCGGCCGGGGCGCCGCTCGCGGCGACTACGCTTCCCCGGTTCCTGCAGGGACGACCGGACGAGGTGCTCCCGCCGGGGGCGCACTAGGCTGCCCGGCTATGCCCCCGACCTCAACGCGGTCGAGGGGCGGGGTGTATAGGCGGCGAGGAAGATGCGGACCGCTTCGGTGGCCAGCCGGTCCCGCTCGGCCGGGGAAGGGCGCTCGCCCGGGTAGAACAGCGCCCTGTCCTGCGGTATGGCCAGGGCGAGGTAGGCGAAGTGCGCGGCGGCTAGGCGGGGGTCGGCGGCGGCGAGCAGGCCGCGCTCGCTGTAAGCCCGCAGAGCGTTCGCGACGACCTCGATGGCGCGGGCGGGTGCCTGTTCGAAGTAGGTCCGCGCGAGGTCGGGGAACCGTTCGGCTTCGGCGATGATCAGCCGCCGCAGGGCGAGGACGTGCGGCTGGAGCACGCCGTCGATATACCGCCGGGCGAGGTCGGTGAGGACGGTCGCAAGCGCCGCGGGCGAGGCAACCGTGGTGCTGCGCAGGACCGAGGTCAGATCGGTGATGATCGCCTCGGAGTTGCCGGTCACGCCGAGCACGATGTCCCTGAACAACTGCTCCTTGTCAGCGAACTGCTTGTAGACGGTTTGCTTGGACACGGCGGCGTCGGCGGCGACCTGGTCCATGCTCGTGTTGCGGTAGCCGTCGCGAAGGAACAGCACCGTCGCGGCGGCCATGATCGCCCGGCGCTTGCGGGCAGTCCGGCCGGACTCCGCATCGCCGGGCGGGACCTGCGCGCCGCCGCCCGGCAGCGGTCCGGGGGGAGTGTCACTGGCATCGGCACCGGTATGCCCTGCGGTTCGGCTCGGCATCGCAACCTCCTCGGAAGGCATAGTACTGGACAGTCTAGGACCGGTAATGATAGTACTGAACGGTCTAGTTCTGATCCAGCGAACTCGGCGAATGGGGATGAAAGGGAGGCAACAGCGATGACAGCGAGCGTCACGTTCGACACGACAGTGAGCGCGACCGGCAACAACACCGGCATCGTGGTCCCGGACGAGATGATCGAGCGGCTCGGGGCGGGCCGACGGCCGGGCGTCGTCGTGAGCGTGAACGGCTATGAGTACCGGAACACCGTCGGGGTCATGGGCGGCAGGCACATGATCAGCGTCAGCGCCGCCGTCCGCAAGGACACCGGCCTGAAGGCCGGCGACCCCGTCCGCGTCGTCCTCACCCTCGCCGACGGCCCCCGCGAGGTCACCGTGCCTGATGATCTCGCCGCCGCCCTGTCCGCCGATCCGGCCGCCGGGGCGTTCTTCGCCAAGCTGTCGAGCAGCCTGCAGCGCTACCACGTCGACAACATCAACGCCGCCAAGACCGCAGAAACCAGGCAGCGCCGGGTCGACAAGGCCTTCTCCCTGTTCCGGCAGGGAAAGCAGCGGTGACCCCGCCGACTTCGCTCTAGGCTTGGGGGATGGTGACCGAAGCCGATCTTGAGCTCAGTGACGGGCGGACGCTGCACTACTACGACACTCGCGATGACACCGGCGACGGCCGGGCGGTGGTCTTCTGGCTCCACGGCACGCCTAACATCGGCACGCCGCCTGAGCCGCTGTTCGCGGCCGCGGCGCGCAGCGGACTGCGCTGGGTGTCCTACGACCGGCCCGCCTACGGCGGTTCGAGCCCGCACCCGGACCGGGACATTGCCTCGGCCGCCGCTGATGTGGCCGCCATCGCGGACGCGCTCGGGATCGACCGCTTCGCGGTACTGGGGCACTCGGGCGGCGGACCGCATGCCCTCGCGTGCGGGGCACTGCTGCCCGACCGGGTGCTTGCGGTAGTCAGCGCGTCCGCCCCGGCCCCATCCGATGCGCAGGGGCTGGACTGGTTCGCGGGCTGGAGTGCGAGCGGAGTCGCCGAGCAGCGCGCGGCCAGGGGCGGGCGGGGCGCCCTGGCGGCATACCTGCCGTCGGCCGAGTTCGATCCGGAGACCTTCACCCCGGCCGACTACGCGGCGCTGGAAGGCGGCTGGTCCTGGTTCGGCGAGGTAGTCGGCAAGGCCCTCGAAAACGGCGACGAGGGGATGCTGGAGGACCTGCTGGCCGGCGCCGGGGACTGGGGGTTCGCGCTGGCGGATCTCACGGTGCCGGTGCTCATCCTGCACGGCACGGCGGACCGGATGGTGCCGCCCGCGCACGGCCAGTGGCTTGCGGCGCACTGCCCGGGGGCGGAGCTCCGGCTGATCGCTGACGCCGGCCACATCACGGTGCTCGACTCCGCCCCGGCCGCCCTGGAATGGGTGCAGGCCCGGGTGGCGTAGCGCACCAGGACGCGATCCACGGCACCACTCCGCTTTGTCTTCCACGTGCCCGGTGCGATCAGGCAGGCCGTTACCGGCTTGCCCGCCAGACACGTCTATACGGGTAGAGAGCGCGCGATCTCCCCAAGGAATCGGAAGGCCTAGATGGATCAGAGGGTGCGTTCCATGTTCAGAGATGAGATGTCCTCGCAGGCCAGGCCGTCGCTTGACGGCCTGGCGGAAGAGGTACTGGCCAAGGGGCGGCGCGCCAGGCGGGCGCGCAGGGCGAAGATCGCGTCAACCGTTCTGGTGGCGGCGGGCCTGGTGGGGGCGGGGATAACGATGCCCGCGCTCACCGGCGGCCATCCTGCCACCGCTGATCAGGCGGATCAGGGCACAGTGGCGAAAACCGGCAGCCCCAGCCGGCCTGACGCGCGGACCGCGCCCGCCGGCGGCGCGCAGGCAGTGCCCGCGGCGGCGGTCCTGACCACCGTGATCTCGCCTGCTCACTACATCCCGCAGCCGGCCGGGGCCAAGGCGCCGACGAGTTCCGCGGCCATCCTGGCCGAGCTGCTGAAGCTGCTGCCTCCCGGTACCACGAGCAATTATGCCTTCGACGGGCTCGGTGCGCAGACCTACTTTGACGGCGCGTCAGGGCTCGGGATGATCAGGGTCTCGCTGTTCAGGGGATCGCTTAACCCGGACGCGTGCACCAGCGCGGTCCCTTCCGACATGACGCGGACCTGCGGCACGCTGCCGAGCGGGGCGAACGTGCTCACCACCAGGATTTCCGACAACTGCATAGAACCGCTGGTGATCGACGTCGACCACGGGGACGGCACCGTCGTCGAGATCGACGTGGCCACCTGCCTGGCCTGGAACGGCCACAGCAACCCGCCGACGCGGCTGGCGATAACCGCTGCCCAGGCGCTGCAGATCGCCGCGGACCCAGCCTGGGGGGCGGGGCAGATGGCTGCCGCCCTTGTCCGTGCGGCGGCCAGCCGGTTCGCCGACCTGCCAGGAAACGCGCACGCGGCGGCGTCAACGGGCTACACGCACGCAGGCGCTTCGGCCGGGAACGCCCACACCAGCGCGTCGGCGGGTAGCTGACCGCGGCGGGCCTGCCCCATCCGCGGGGCAGGCCCGCGTCCCCGGGCCGGGTAGTGGCAGGCGTTCTGACGGAGGTGACAGTGCGAGAGGACGGCGAGTTCGCCGCTTTCGTTGAACAGTCGGGAAGCCGGCTGTGCGAGACCGCTTTCTGGTTGTGCCGGGACTGGAGTCTCGCGCAGGATCTCACCCAGACCACATTGATCAAGGTCTACCTGTCGTGGCGGCGCATCAAGCACGACGATCCCTATCCGTACTGCAAGCAAGTGCTGGTGCGGACCTTCCTCGATCACAAGCGGCTCAAGAGCTCGGCCGAGGTGCAGACCGATGTGGTCCCTGACCGGCCCGTGGCGGCCGATGCCGCCGAGCTGCGCATCACGCTGCTTGACGCCCTCGGGCAGCTCACCCCGCGGGACCGCGCCATCATCGTCTTGCGCTACTGGGAGGACCACAGCGTGCAGTCGGTCGCCGAGCTGCTTGACCTGTCGCCCGGCGTGGTGAAGACGCAGAGCATGCGCGCGCTGGCCACGTTGCGGGTCTTGCTCGGTGAGGACGAGGCCCTTACCGCGCCGCCCGCCTGAACCTCCGCCCGCCTGAACCGCCGCCCGCCTGAACCGCCGCCCGCTTAACCCCTTTTCCCCGGTTGCGCCTGTTTTCCCTGGCGCGCCGGCGAGGGCGATGCTGGTGATCGCCGTGACCGTCATAACCCCGATTCCGGCCAGCGCCGCCGTCGTGTAGGCGCTGTCGGCCGGGAAGAGCTGGCCGGTTTCGGTTCCAGCGGCCAGCACCAGGCCGCCAACGGCGCTGCCGAGCGAGAATCCGACGCTGCGCACGACCTGGTTGAAGCTCATCGCGCTCGAGGTCTCGCTCTTGGCGGTGACCGCCAGGATGACGCCGGGCATCGCCGCGGAGAAGCTGCCGACCCCGGAGCCGAGAATCGCCATTGCCGCCAGGAGCTCAGCGAGATCCGACCGCGCCAGCGCGAACAGGGCGAAGGCGCCGAGCACGACGATGGCGCTGCCCGCCAGCAGCAGCGGCGCACCGACCCGTTCGCGCAGCCGGGGCGTGAGCTTGCCGGCGACGAAGCCAAGCAGCGAGAACGGGACGAGTACGAGGCCGGCCACAAAGGTGGTGAGCCCGAAGCCGTAGCCGGCCCCTGGTGGCGTCTGCGCGTACCGGGTGATGAGCGTGAGCAGGAGATACATGCCGACGCCGCCAGCCAGCATGGCCGTGTTGGCTCCGGCTACCGCCCGGTGCCGCAGCAGCCGGACATCAACCAGTGGCGACGCGCTGCGGCGTTCGCAGGCCGCCCAGCTGGAGAGCACAACGACCGCGATGGCCGCCAGCGCCACCGCGAGGCCGAGGTGCCTGCTCCACAGGCTGGTCTCGCTCGCGAGCAGCAGCACCAGGAACAGGCCGCAGGCGAGGAGCAGCGCGCCCGGTAGATCCACCCGGTCGGAGCGCCCCGCGGGCGGGACCGGCATGCTGCGCAGGGCGGCCAGGAAGGCGGCGGCGGTGACGAACAGGCCGAGCCCGTAGGCCGCCCGCACGCCCCCGAGTTCTGTCAGCAGGCCGGCCAGCGGGTAGCCGATCCCGATGCCGATGGTGGACGCCACCGAGATCAGGGCGATGGCGGACGCCCCCCGGTCCTCGGGCAGATGGTCCCGGGCGACGCCCATCATCAGCGCGGTCAGGCCAAGGCCGACGCCCTGGGCGGCCCGGCCGGCCAGCAGCCAGGCGAAGGGCAGCGGGGCGACGGTGAGCGCGCTTCCGGCCACCACGACGCCCAGCGTGGCCAGGATGGCGGCCCGGCGATGCGGCCCGGACCCCAGACGGCCGAGGACGGGCGTGGCGATGGCCCCGCTGAGCAGGGTGATCGTCAGCGTCCACTGCGCGCTGGCGAGCGACACCCCGAACGTGGTCGCCACGCTGGTGATCAGGGGCGCCCCGAGGCTGCCGACCGCCGCGACGACCAAGGCGATGAACAGCAGCGAGGGGACCAGCAAGCGCGGCTCGGACCGGGTCTGCCGGCTGCTCACCGGTTCGTCTCGGCCGTGATGTGGTCGAACAGGCCAGGACGGATCCGGGTCCGCGCGCCGGCTGCCCACGGCTGGTCCAGCTCGGCGATCTGCAGGGCGGCGCCGTTGTTGAGCAGCATGCCGAAGGCCAGGAACGCCTTGACCGTCACCGGGTCGAGCCCGGTCGTCTCGGCGACCGTCTGCCACATCCGGCCGAAGCTGCCGCGCACCGCGTCCCGGACCTCGGGATCGCCGCAGGCGGCGAAGCCCTGCAGCTGCAGCAGCAGCGAGATGCGGTCGGCCAGCATCTCGTTGTAGCGCGTCCCCATCCGGGCGAGCGCGGCGAGCCCGGTCTCGGCGCCGGCGGCGGCCCGCATCCCTTCGGTCAGGCGATCGAACGCCGCGATCATCACCTCAAGGAACAAGGCCTTCTTGGTCCCGAACATCCGGAAGATGTACGCCTGGGTGATCTCGGCCCGCCGGGCGATCATCTCGGTTGACGTGCCGTGCAGGCCGCCCTCGGCGAACTCCTGCGCCGCGATCCGCAGAACCTGCTGCCTGCGGTCCTGCCCGCTCATCCGCTGACGCCGCTCCATGCGGTTATGTTACTAGTCACTAACTAGTAACTAAATGATCGGGAGCGTCGCCTTCCTCACACCTGTTCTGGCGGCGGATAAGGCGGAGCGTTCTGGCGGCGGATCAGGCGGAGCGGCGCTATTCGTCGCGGGTACCCGCGCGGGCGTGGATCAGGCCGTAGCCGATGGCCTCGGCGGTGGAGAGGGTGCGGCCGCGCCTGGAGTCCTCGCGGATCTCGTCGGCTTCCCGGCCGGTCGCCTCCGCGATCCGGTAGTAGAGCGAATCCACCATCCGCTCCGTCTGCCGCTGCCGTTCGGTCACCGCGGTCACCGTGCCGCCGAACTCCAGCCTCGGCTCCGACAACGCGAACGACGCGTTCGGGTAGGCCAGCCGGCGCTGGCAGGCGGCCAGCACGCCCAGTGCGGCGCCGCGGGTCTCGCCGCTGGCGTGCGCGTGCACCGGGGCCCGGACCACATCGAGTACGCCCATCACCGCCAGCGCGGCGGGCAGGTCGGCCCGCACGTTCTGCAGCTCAAGCCGGATCGGCCCGTCGCCCTCGGCGTCAAGGGCGAGCAGCTGCGCGGATAGCCGGGTGGCGGCGGCGTCGTCGAGCAGGCCGGCCGCCATCACGATCCGCTTCCCGAGCAGCCGCTCATACAGCCGGTCCTGGAAGTCGTCGTGCGGGTCCAGCCAGACCCGCGTGCCAGGAACCGGCCCGGGCTCGCCTGGCGGCTGCGTCGGCGGCAGCCCCGGCACACCGGGCCTCCCCGGAATATCGGGCACGCCCGGCTCTCCTGGCAGCGGAAATCCCATAGGTGAAACGGTAGCTCAAATACGGGCTATCTGCCGCGGCGGCGTCATTCCGCTGCCGACAGCAGCGTCGAAGGATCGGGCCACACGTATCTCAGGGCCATCGGGGTGCCGTTGAGCCGGGACGGGTCACCGCCGGGCGGCGGGACGGCGACACGTTGCACGCAGGTGCCGCCCCTGGCCGTATAGAAGGCCCGGGCGGCGGCGTTCTGCTCAAGCACCCACAGGTACAGCCCGGAGGCGGGCGCCGAGTCCAGCACGGCCTGCCCGGTCAGCGCCAGCAGCCGGCTCCCGATCCCCAGCCTCTTCAGCTCGTACGTAACGTGCAGGTTGTCAAGCAGCGCACCCCAGGTGGCGTCATCACCGAGACGGGTGTGCGCGAGCCCGATGACCTCGCCACCGAGCTCGGCCACGATCGTCCGCGTCCTCGGGTCGTGCGCGCCCATGCGCCCGGTCCACATCGTCAGCAGAAACCCGACGACATCGCCGTCGAGGAATGAATCGGAGTAGGCACCCCGGTAGTGGTGCCGCCAGCTGGCGGCGTGCAACCCGGCGATGGAGCGCGCGTCCTCCAGGGCCGCCTCCCGGAACCGCGGATCGAGCCGCCGACCGTTAGGAGTGATCCCTGCCGCGTCCGCCATGCCAAGCACCATAAGGGCCGGATCGCAGATCCGGCCACCGGATTTCCATCTCCGCGCGCCTCCGGGCCGACCAGGCGTCTTTGCATAGCTCCCGGACAAAATAAAACGTTTCAGTGGCCCTGAAAACGTCCGGCAGCTATGCAAAGACGGAAAATTGTCGGGCAGCTATGCAAAGTGCAGGGCATGAGCGGGGAGGGCAGCCCGGGCTTCAGGCGGCGGCGAGACGGTCAAGCGCCGCGGCCGACGCGGCCGGCAGGCTGACGGCCCCGGCCGCGATGTTCTCGGCCAGGTGGGCGGGATTGGCGGTGCCGGGGATCAGCAGCGTGCCCTCGTAGTGCGCCAGCAGCCAGGACAGCCCCACTTGGGCCGGAGTGGCATCCACCTCGGCGGCGATCGCCACCACGGTGGGGTTGTCGGCCACCCGGGGCCGGTTCGGGAAGGCCGAGCCGAGCGGGAAGAACGGCACCCAGGCGATGCCGTGCTGGCGGCACAGCTCGAGGACGGGCTCGGCCGTCCGGTCGAGGACGCTGTAGAGATTCTGCACGCAGGCGACGCCGGCCGGCAGCGCCTGGCTGACCTGGCCGGCCGAGACGCTGCTGAGGCCCACGCCGCCGATCTTGCCCGCGTCCCGCAACGCGGCCAGTTCCGCCAGCTGGTCGTCGAGGTCAACTAGCTGGTCTCCCTCGGCGACGATGCCGGGGGCGGCGTCGAGACGCCGCAGGTTCACCAGGTCAAGCTGCTCGGCGCCGAGCGCGGCGAGGTTCGCCTCGATCTGGGCGCGCAGTTGCCCCGGCCGCTGCCCGGGGACGAGCCTGCCGCTGCCGTCCCTTTCGGCCCCGACCTTGCTCACCAGCACCAGGCCGGCCGGGTAGGGCGACAGCGCCTCGCGGATGAGGGCGTTGCAGCCGTCGTAGAACTGCGCGGTGTCGATGTGGTTGACGCCCGCTTCGACCGCCTGCCGCAGGATGGCGAGCGCCGCGCCCCGGTCCGCGGTCCGGCGCTCCAGTTGCATCGCGCCGAAGCCGATGCGGGCGACCACCCGTCCCGCCAGCCACGCGGTACCCCCGGGAGCGTGGCCGGCGGCGGAATCCGTGTGCTGGCCTGCTGTCGTCATCGGTGATCCTCCGGGCGTGACATGATGAACTCCGAACCGGAGGGACCTCCGGTAAGCCCATCGTAGCAGAAAACGGAGGAGCCTCCGTATCATGCCGGTTTCTGGCCAGCCCAGGCGTCCGCGGGTGGACGCGGAGCGGAACCGCGCCCGGCTGCTTGACACGGCCAGGGCCGCGTTCGCGACCGGGCGGGAACCGGTGACGCTTGAGCAGATCGCGCGGGACTCCGGCGTCGGCATCGGCACTCTCTACCGGCACTTCCCGACCCGCGAAGCGCTAGTCGAGGCGCTGTACCGGCAGGAGCTGGCCGAACTGTGCGCCAGCGTGGACGGTCTGCTCGCGGTGGGGTCCCCCGAGCAGGCGCTGCGCGCCTGGATGGACCGGTTCGCTGGCTACGTCGCGGCCAAGCGGGAGATGGCCGACGCGCTCCGGGCGGTCTTCGCCGCCGGCACGGTGACCGTGTCCCAGGCCCGCGCGGAGCTCACCGCCGCCGTGCGGACCATTCTCGACGCCGACGGCGTTGCCGGGACGCTGCGCGATGACGTCCGCCCGGAGGATATCGTCGCCATGATCATCGGGATGTTCACCGCGACCTCGCTGGCGGGCGGGCACGAGCAGCTTGAGCGCATGTTCGACCTGCTGATGGATGCGGTCCGGCGGCCGGGGCCGGCCACCGCGGGTAAGCCCGCCCGCCCCGGCCGATGACTCCCGCCGGGCCGGATCGTCAGAGTAGAAGACAGCGGGGACCACGATGAGGAGTGCGCTATGACGCAGACGGGGCAGCAGCAGGCGAACGGGTACGCGCCGGCCAACGGGGCCGGCATCTACTGGGAAAGCCGTGGCAGCGGCGGCACACCGCTGGTCTTGCTGCATGGCGGGTACGGCCTGGCGAGCGTGTTCGACGGGCTGGCCGGGCAACTCGCGGCCAACCGCCAGGTCGTCGCGCTCGAACTGCGGGGACATGGCCACACGGCCGACACCGACCGCCCGTTCAGCTGGGACGACTTCGGCGACGACGTCGCCGCGGTGATCGCGCACCTCGGCCTCGGTCCGGTTGACCTGCTCGGCTACTCACTCGGCGGCAGCGCCGGCCTGCGCTGCGCGATCCGGCATCCGGCCGCGGTGCGCAAGCTCGTGGTCATCTCCTCGCCCTGCCGCCGCTCCGCGTGGTTCCCTGAGGTGATAGCCGGCTTCGACCAGATGAGCGGCGCCACCCTCTTCGACATGATGCGCCAGAGCCCGCTGTACGCGGAGTGGTCAAAGGTCGCCCCCGACCCCTCGTCGTTCCCGACCCTGATCGACAAGACCGGCGTTCTGCTGCGCCGGCCTTACGACTGGAGCGCCGAGGTCGGGCAGCTGGAAGTGCCTGCCCAGCTCGTGTACGGGGACTCCGACAGCATCCCGCCGTCGCACGCCGCTGAGTTCTACGCGCTGCTCGGCGGCGGGCAGCGCGACGCGGGCTGGGACGGCGGTCTGCCCACCACGTCCCGGCTGGCGATCGTGCCTGGCCGCACGCACTACAACATCCTCGACTCGCCCGTGCTGCCCGCCATCATCGCCGAGTTCTGCGGCTAGGCAAGAACAGCAAGCTCAACCGCGTCGAGGCGGCTCCCCTCGGCGATCACCTCGATGCCGGAGATGCGGTCGTCGCGGTAGCTGAAGGCCAGCACCACCGCGACCTTGCCCCCCGGCGCGTACACGACGCCGGGCGCACCGTTTACCAGCGCGAGGACCGAGTGCGCCGACCGGCCGGCGGCCAGCCGCGCCCCGTTCGCGACCGCCACCGCGCCGCGCAGTTCGACCGGATGGCCGGACGGCACCGCCACCGCGTCCGCGCGCAAGACAACGTCGGGGTCGAGCACGGCGAGCAATGCGCCGAGGTCGCCGGCCCGGGAGGCAGCGAGGAAAGCCCCGGCGACCGTCCGCTGCCTGGCCAGCTTCCCGGCTGCAAATGGCGCGCTCTCCGGCTGCCCCGAGTCACGGTCCTGCCCCGCCGCACCGCGCACCCGCCGCCTGGCCCGGCTCGCGAGCTGCCGCGCGGCATCCGCGGAGCGCCCCGTGATCCCCGCGATCTCAGCAAATGGCACCCCGAACATGTCGTGCAGCACGAACGCCACCCGTTCGGCGGGCGCCAGCCGGTCGAGGACGACGAGCAGCGCCGTGCCCACCGAGTCGGCCAGCACGGCCTCCCGCTCAGGGTCGCCGTCGGCTGAGCCGGCCCCCGCGCCAGCGACCGCACCCACCCTCGTGGCAAGGTCGAAGTCCTCCCCGCCACCGCCTGCCGACTCCTCGCGCCGCGCCTTCCGCGAACGGAGCATGTCCAGGCACACCCGCGCCACGATCGTGGTGAGCCAGCCGTCCAGGTTAGCGACTCCGTCCGCTCCTGCCCCGCTGGCGCGCAGCCATCCCTCCTGCACCGCATCCTCGGCGTCGCTGGCCGAGCCGAGCATCCGATAGGCCATCGCGCGCAGCCGGGCGCGGTTGCCCTCGAACCGCCCGGCCAGCCACTCGTCGTCCGTCACGCCATCACCGTCGCATCGCTCCCGCTCGAATCGGTCATACCCATGACGGGCCGCACCCGCCCGATGTGACCGCGCCCGCGCTCATGGCGGCCGATGCGGGAGATCGGGCCGGCCGGCCGGCTTACCTCGGCCGGCCGTCGGAGTCGGGGCCAATCAGGCCGAGCCCAAGCAGGCCGACATCGACGGGAAGCTCGGAGGTGGCCCGCAGGCCGGCACCGGGCCCGTCCACCGCACCGCCCGGCCCGCCCCGCTGGGCGGGCCCAGCCGGTCTGGCCGCCCGGCCAGCCGGCTCACCGAGCGGCGCCGTTGGCTGAACCGGTGCCTGAACCGGTGCCTGAACCGGGTGGAACTCCGGTGAATCGGCGGACTCGACGTCCACCACCAGCGCGGTTATGTTGTCGCGGCCGCCCGCGTCATTGGCCGCCGCGACGAGGGCCCTGGCCGCCTGCTGAGGGTGGGCAATGGCAAGCAGCGCCGCGATCGCCTCGTCCGACAGCTCCCCGAACAGGCCGTCGGAGCAGGCCAGGAACCGGTCGCCGGCCGCCGCGGGCACCAGCCAGTGGTCGATCGCCAGCTCGGAGCCGCCGCCGAGGGCGCGGGTAACGACGTTCCGGCGGGGGTGGGTGCGGGCCTGCTCGGGGGTGAGCACGCCGGCCAGCACAAGCTGCTGAACTTCCGAGTGGTCCTGCGTCAGCTGCTCGACGCCGCCGGCCGCCAGCCGGTAGACCCGCGAGTCACCCACGTTGAAGATCATCAGGCGGTCCCCGCCGATGGTCTCGAGCCCGGCCAGGCCGGTGATGGTGGTGCCCATCCGGTCCGGCCCGTCGTGCTCGAGGATGACCCGGTTGGCCTCCTCGAGCGCGTGCAGTACCGCCTCGGTGAACAGCGGGCGCAGCATCACGCAGCGCGCCAGAGCCTCGACCGCGAGCCTGCTCGCCACGTCGCCCGAGCCGTGCCCGCCCATGCCGTCCGCCACCGCGTAGATCGGCGGGACAGCCAGATAACTGTCCTCGTTTACCCGGCGAACACGGCCCACGGAGGTGTCGACGCCGTGGCTGAAGCGGATCATGTCACCCCGACTGGGTATGGACGGCACCCTGGGAGACAACGGCGGCGGATCGCGGCGGGACCGCCTTTGCCCCTCCCATCGTGGGCGTTATCCGTCGCATTATGCCAGATGATCGGCCGGTTCGCGGCGATAAAGGCTGGCAGGAATAGTATGCAGATGGCAGTGGGCCGCGTCCGTTCCATACCTTTGAATTCGTCGGGCGAGACGACCCGCCGCAGGCCGAGCCTCTGTTAACTTTCCGATCAATTACTTTTGTGATCAATCAATTGCGGAGGGGATGACACATGCCGGAGCCGGGCGCGGCCCTGGAGAAGCTTGGCTTTCTGACCATCGGGCTATTCGACGGCCAGGACCCCGGGCCCGGGCACCAGTACACGCTGGAGATGATCGAGCTGGCCGAGCGGCTCGGCTTCGACTCCGCGTGGCTCCGCTGCCGGCATCTGCAGTACGGCATCTCCTCCCCGGTCGCCGTGCTCGCGGCCGCTGCCCAGCGGACCTCGCGGATCGAGCTCGGCACGGCGGTGATCCCGCTCGGCTGGGAGAACCCGCTGCGGCTGGCCGAGGACCTGGCGACGGTGGACGTGCTGTCGGGCGGGCGGGTCAATCCGGGGTTCAGCGTGGGGCCGCCAATGCACTGGGCGGACGTGCGGGAGGCGCTCTACCCCGACACGGCCGACGCCGAGGACTTCTCCTACGAGCGGGTGGCGCGGCTGCTGCGGTTCGTGGCCGGCCAGCCCGCGGCGGCGTTCGCGGGGACTGAGGGATTCGAGCAGTTCTCTTCGCGGGTGGAACCGCACTCCCCCGGGCTGCGGGCGCGGATGTGGTACGGCGGCGCCTCGCTGGCGTCGGCGCGGTGGGCCGGCCAGAACGGGGTGAACTTCCTGACGTCATCCGTTGTCCGGGCGGAGGAGTCGGAGGACTTCGCGGCGGTGCAGGAGTCCCACATCCGGGCGTTCCGCGAAGCGCACCCGGCCGGGGCGGCCGCCCGGGTGTCGCAGGGCCTGGTCGTGATCCCGACCGACAGCGCGTCGGCGGAGCAGCGCGCCAAGTACGAGGCGTACGTCGCGGCCCGTACGCCGCGCACCGCCGGGCCGGCCGGCCCGGCCAGGATGATGTTCGCGCGCGACATCATCGGCTCGTCGGACGAGGTCGCCGCGGCCCTGTACAAGCACGCGGGATTCCGCCAGGTCACCGAGGTCGCGTTCGCGCTGCCGTTCACCTTCGCCCCCGAGGACTACGTGCAGATCCTCACCGACATGGCGACCAAACTCGGCCCGGCGCTCGGCTGGCGGCCGCGCCGTTTACCAGATCAGGAGGTGCGCGCGTTGCCGCGTCTGCTCGTTGTCCACCACACCCCGTCGCCCGCGCTGCAGGCGATGCTCGAGGCGGTTGTCTCGGGCGCCCGCGACCCCGAACTGGAGGGAATCGAGGTGACGGTGATGCCGGCGCTGGCGGCGACGATCCCCGACGTGCTCGCGGCGGACGGGTTCGTGCTCGGCACGCCCGCCAACATCGGCTACATGTCGGGCGCGCTCAAGCACTTCTTCGACCAGATCTACTATCCGTGCCTGGAGGCCAAGACCGGCGCGCCCTACGGGCTCTACGTGCACGGGGGCAGCGACACCACCGGCGCGGTGCGGGCGGTGGCCGGCATCGCCAAGGGACTCGGCTGGGCCCAGGTGATGAGCCCGGTGATCTCGACCGGCCCGGTCGGCAAGGACACCGTCCGCCAGTGCTACGACCTCGGCGCCACCGTCGCCGCCAACCTGCTCTAGACGGCGGCGAGGGCCTTGCCCGCCTCGGCCGCGGCGGCGTGGGCGGCGTCCTTGAACTGGTCCGCGAGCTCCTTGAAGTCGTCCAGCGCCGGGTTGACGCCGACCAGGGTGAACTCGCGCTCGACCAGCGTCAGGTCAGCGCCCCAGACGTCGGCGATGATCCGGCGGAGGTAGCCGGTGGAGTGATCCCAGCCCTCACGCGGGGTGCCGGCGCCGTAGGCGCCGCCGCGGACGACGACCAGCACGGCCGGCTTGCCCGCCAGCAGCGCCTCGCTGGCCGACTTGGCGCCCGCCAGGACCACGTCGATCCAGGTCTTGACGTGCTGCGGGATACCGAAGTTGTACAGCGGCACGGCCAGCAGCACGGCGTCGGCTGAGCGCAGCTCCTCGGCTAGGCCGGCGGCCAGCTCGATGGCCGCCGTCTGCTCCTGTGTGCGGTCAGCCTCCGGGGTCCAGCTCGCGCGCAGCGCGCCGGTCCAGGCGTCGGCCGCGAGCGGCTCGGTGCCCAGGTCACGGCGGACGACGGTGCCGGCCGGGTTCGCGGCCAGCCACTCGGACTCGACGATGTCCGCGATGGCGCGGCTCGCCGAGGTGCCGGGGTTGATGCTGGCGTCGAGGCGGAACAGGCTCATGACAATGTCCTCCAAGGTCAGGTGCGGCGTTGGCGTTTCCGCAGCGTTAGTTTACTTCAAGATGATCTGAAACGAGAATATCTCATCTGAGAACACCTCGGCGACAGGTATCCTGTGAGCGTGGGCACGGCGGGACAGATGGCGCGGAAGGGCGGCGCGGACGACAGCGACGCCATCAGCGCATGCCTGGCGGCCGCCGACGATCCATGCGCCGCCGCCGCCACCGCCGAGGCGGCCGCCGCGGCGGCGGTTGTCTCCGGCCCCGACCGCCCCGACCTCACCTGGCTGCTGCACCGGGCGGCGCAGCACATGCGGACCGGGCTAGACGAGGCAGCCAGGGCGCACGGGCTCACCGGGGCGCGCGACTGGATCGTACTCTCGGCGCTTGCCTCAGGCCCGCGGCAGACTCAGCTCTCGCTCGCGCAGTCGCTCGGCCTCGACAAGACCACCATGACCTCGCTGCTTGACCGCATGGAGTCGCGCGGCCTGATCACCCGCAGCACCGACAGCCACGACCGGCGTGCCCGCATCCCCGAGCTGACCAAGGAGGGCGAGCGGGTCCAGGCGGAGGTCACCAGCGCACGCGACCACGTCGAGGCGGGCCTGCTCAGCGGCTTCACCGCCGACGAGCAGGCGCAGCTGCGCACCCTGCTTACCCGGCTGACGGTCGCCCCGTCCGCGCACGGTTCCTGCATCTAGGCCCAGGCAGGCCTCCGCCCGGGTGTCGCTGAGAAGCACCCGGGCACTGGCAGGAAACTGGCAGCCCTTACCGGTGGGCGCTGGCCTCTTCCACGGTCAGCTCGGCCGCCGGGTCGGCCTCAAGCCGCGCCTCGGGGATCGGCTTGCCGCTGAGCACCGAGCGCCCGTAGGTCCCGGCCTCGATCCGCGCCAGCGCCCGGTCGATCGCCGCCAGCCGGTCCCGCAGCGTCGCGGCGACATCCTCGTCATCCGCATTCTCTGTCAGCGGCAAACCCGCGTCACCGAAGTCCTGGGGGATGTCGGAGGCCTGGTCATCCAGCGTGGCCTCCTCCTCGGTCTGCCGCAACAGCGTGGCCACCTCGGCCCGCTCCGCCCGCAACAAAGCCCGCGCCCTGCTCTCGTCCATGCGTCCCCTCTACCCCGTCGCGCGGAAACATACCCATGCCGCGCATGGGTCACATTGCGAACCGATCGGGGACGATCACGTCGGCCGGGTCAAGGTCGTGGATTGACTCGCGGCCCAGGGCCAGCAGGGTCGAATCGATGCCGGAGCGGAGCACGTCGAAGACGTTGCGGACGCCCGCCGGGCCGCCGGCCGCCAGTCCCCACAGGCAGGCGCGGCCGATCATCACCGCGCGGGCGCCGAGGGCCAGCGCCTTGACGACGTCGCCGCCCCGGCGGATGCCCCCGTCGAGCAGCACCTCGGCCCGGCCTCCGACCGCCGCCACCACTGCCGGCAGCGCCCGGATCGAGGCCGGCGTGCCGTCCAGGTTGTTGCCGCCGTGGTTAGAGACCGAAACCGCGGTCGCGCCGGCATCGATCGCACGGCGCGCGTCGTCCGGGCGCATCACCCCCTTGATCAGGAACTGCCCGCCCCACTGGGCAGCCAGCCAGGCGATGTCGCCCCAGGTCGGCGGGGGCACCGCCGCCCATGAGCGGTAGGCGGCGAAGAACCCGGGTGCGGGCTCGCCCGGGAGCGCCATGTTCGGCACGGTCAGGTCGGGCAGACCGCCCTGGCGGAACCAGTCAAGCAGGTAGCCGGGACGGGCCAGCCCGGCCGGGGCAAGCCGGGCGAGGGCCGCCGGGCCGAGCCGCTCGGGGATCGCCGGGCTGCCCCAGTCCCGGCCGCCAGGGAACGACCAGTCGAGGGTGACGATCAGCGCCTTCGCCCCCACCGCGCGGGCGGCCTCGGCCCGCGCGAGCAGGGTGTCACGGTCCGCGGACCAGTGCACCTGGAAGAACAGCTTGGGGTTGACCGCCGTCACCTCGGCCGCCGGCCTGCTCGCGAACTCGCTCAGCCCCATCGCGGTGCCCGCGTCGCGGGTGCCCATCGCGACCGCGACCTCGCCCAGCGGGTGCACCGCCTGCGCTCCGACCGGGGCGGCAAGCACCGGCAGGCCGATATCCAGCCCGAGTACCGAGGTGCGCTGATCACGCGCGGGCGGCAAGTCGGCCAGCCGGGGCGGCGCGAACCGGATCTCGCCGAACGCGGCCGCGTTGTCGGCACGGGTAACGCCCGCCTCCGCGCCTGCCTCGATCGCCATGAACACCGGCCGGGGGAGCCGCCGCCGGGCGCGCCGCCGGGCCTCGGCCACCGACTCGAACCAATCCCGGGTGCTTGACACCCTTCGACGGTAAACCGATAGCAGGGCGGAACTGGTAGCCGACCCGGTACTCGGTAACCAGGTAGCGGCCGTAGGACGGCCCGAGCTTGTGGCGGAGCCGGCTGACGTGCACGTCGACCGTCCGGCTGTCGGCCGCGAAGTCACGCTGCCAGACCTGGCGCACCAGGTCAGCCCGGGTGAACACCGTCGACGGGTGCGCCGCGAGGAAGGCGAGCAGCTCAAACTCCTGGAACGTCAGCGTGACCTCGGTCCCGTCCACCCAGACCCGGCGCTGATCGTGGTCGAGCAGCAGGCCCGCCCGGCCGCCCGACGGGCGCTGCGCCGTGTCGGCGGGCGGGAGCGTGCTGATCGGGCCGGGCGCGGTGACCGGGTAGCCGACGATCGCCATCGACGTGCCGGTGCCGGGGATCGGGACCACTGCCAGCAGCGTGCCGTCCGACTTCTGCCGGAACAGGGGGTGCAGGACCTCAGGCGCCTCGGGGCCGTCCAGGGCCTCAGGCCCGGCGTCCGCGCGGCCAAGCAGTTGTGCTCCTATCTGCACGTGCCCCGCCACCTCCTCCACGTTCCGATCTCCACATACATAGTCTACTAAATAGGTCGACTTAGTCAAGAAAATAGCGTCACAAAGCTGTGAAATAGCTGTGAACAACCACACTACCTGGCCGGCGCGGTCCAGCTGGCCGGTCCGTCAGGAAGCTCCGCCCCGTACCAGTGCTCGATCAGCCGGCGCGCGATCGAGGAGGTGGGCGCGATGCCAAGATCGCCGGCGTCGATGGCGGCGCGCAGCTCGGCCCGGCTGAACCAGCGCGCCTCGCCGATCTCGTCCTCGTCGACCGCGATCGACTGTCCCGACTTGGCCATCGCCTGGTAGCCGAGCATCAGGCTGCGCGGCATCGGCCACGGCTGACTGCCCAGGTAGGTGACCTGCCCGACGGTGATCGCGGTCTCCTCGAATACCTCGCGGGCCACCGCGTGCTCGGCCGACTCCCCCGGCTCGACGAACCCGGCCACGACCGACATCCGGCCCTTGGGCCACAGCGCGTTCCGCGCCAGCAGCAGCCGGTCGTCGGCATCGATGACCAGCATGATCACCGCCGGGTCGAGCCGCGGGAAGTGCTCGGTGCCATCCACCGGGCAGACGGTCAGATGGCCGGCCGGGGCCGGCACCGTCGCCGCCCCGCACTGCGGGCAGTGCGTGTGCGTTTCGTGCCAGTTCGCCAGCGCCACGGCATGGGTGAGCAGGCCGGCGTCGCGGTCGCTCAGCGCCGCGCCCACCTGCCGGAGGTGGGCCGGCTTGACATCAGACTCGGGGGAACGGTCCCATGCTTCGCCTTCCACCGTCGCGGCGACCCCGAAGTAGGCGACCTCGTCAGCGTCCAGCCCGAGGAAGAACCTGGTGCCCTCCGGGGCGTCGGCGGGCGCCACGAAGACCAGTTCAGGCCGCCCATCGGCCTGCGTGGTGAGCGCCTGCGACTTGTAAACGACGATCACCCGGCTGCGCGGGTCCGCCCAGGCCGCCTCGATCCACTCGGTGTCGGCCCGGCGCTGGGTCGCGCGGTCCACCGTGGAGCGGGACAGCGCCAGCCGCCCCAGCGGTCCGTCGTCCAGCCCGTCGACCTCCGCGTGAACGCTCACGCCTGCTCCACGCTGACGCTCGCGAGCTCTTCAAACAGGTACGCGATCGACTCCGCGCCGAGCAGCAGCCGGGAAAGATCCACATACTCATTGGGTGCATGGATGCGGTCCGCGTCAAGCCCCACCGCCACGAAGACCAGCGGCGCGCCCAGGATGTCGGCCAGGTCCGCCTCCGGGCCGCTGCCGCCCTCCTTGGTGAAGAGCACCTCGGTGCCGAACGCCCGCTGCATGGCCCTGCGGGCCGCCGCCACTTCCGGCGAGTCGATTGCCGAGCGGCAGGGGCGGACTCCGTGGCCAGCGGAGACGGTAGTCACGATTCCGTTCGGAGTGTTGGCCTTGAGGTATTTCTCGAGCGACTCGATTACCGTGCCGGGTGCCTGATCGGCAACCAGCCGGAACGAGAGCTTGGCGTGCGCCGCCTTCGGGATGATCGTCTTGCCGCCCGGGCCGGTGTGCCCGCCCCACAGGCCGTTGACCTCGGCGGTCGGACGCGCCCAGATCCGTTCGAGGGTGCTGTAGCCCGCCTCGCCGTAGCTGGCGCCGCTGTCGCCCGCGTCGGCCAGCCAGCTCCCCTCGTCGAAGGGGAGCTTGGCCAGCAGCGCGCGCTCCTCCTGTGTGAGCGGTACGACGTCGTCGTAGAAGCCGGGCAGCGTGACGCGGCCGTCGGCGTCGTGTAGCCCCGCGATCAGGCTGGCCAGGACGTGCGCCGGATTCGGCACGCCGCCGCCGAACGAGCCCGAGTGCAGGTCGCGGGAGGGTCCGGCCAGCGTGATCTCGGCGTCCACCACGCCGCGCATGCCGGTGCAGATCGACGGCGTGCCGGCCGCCCACATCGTGGTATCGCTTACCACGATCACGTCGGGCTGCAGCCGGTCCCTGCGCTCCTGCAGGAGGGCGGCGAAGTTCGGTGAGCCGGACTCCTCCTCGCCCTCGATCAGCATCGTGACCGAGACCGGCGGGGCGTCGTCGTGGCGCGTCGCCAGCAGCGCGCGGAGGCCGAGAGCGTGGAAGAGCACCTGGCCCTTGTCGTCCGAGGCGCCGCGGCCGAAGATCCTGCCGTCCTTCTCCCGCGGCGCGAACGGCTCGTGGTCCCAGCCGTCGTCGAGGGCGGCGGGCTGCACGTCGTGGTGGCCGTAGACGAGAACGTGGGCGGCGGTCACGTCGGCGGCGGGCCAGTGCGCGTAGACCGCGGGGAGCCCGCTGGTCTCCCAGACCTCGACGACGGGGAAGCCGGTCTCCCGCAGGTAGCCGGCCAGCCACTCAGCGGAGGCGCGCACGTCGCCCTGGCGGGCCGGGTCGGCTGAGACCGACGGAATGGCCAGCCACTCGCGCAGCGCGCGCGAGAAATCCGCGGCGCCGGCCGCGATGTAATCCCTGACGTCCATGGCCCCTAACGTACCGGCTGGAACACGTCTCCCTTGCCGATGAGCCCGGCCGAGGTGATCTCGACCGTGCGGCCGGGCCGCGCGGTCACGGTGCCGATGCGGACCGCGTCCTCGCCCGCCTGTTTGAGTGCGTCAAGCGCGGTCTGCTGGTCGTCGGCGCCGACCACGATGCACAAGCCGATGCCCATGTTGAGCGTCGCGTACATGGTGGCCGCGTCGATATCGCCCGCGTTGGCGATCAGGGCGAAGATCTCCGGCGCGGACGGGAGGGAGTCCAGCTGGTAGGACACGTCGGCCGCCAGCCTGGTGATGTTGAGCAGGCCGCCGCCGGAGATGTGGGCCAGGCCGTGCGGGGCGACGCCCGCCGCCCACAGCGCCTCGGCCGCGGTCACGTACACCCGGGTCGGCTGGAGCAGCGCGTCGGCCAGCCTCCGGCCGGAGCCGGGCACCGTGGCGTCGAGCGTCAGCCCGGCCTTCTTGAACAGGGCGTGCCTGGCCAGCGAGTACCCGTTGCTGTGGAGCCCCGAGCTGGGCAGCCCGATGACCACGTCGCCCGGGCCGACCGCGCTGCCGTCGAGCGCCTGCCGGTAGCCGTCCGCGGTGCCCTCGGCCGGCGGCAGCGCGCCGATCGCGGTGCCCACCAGGTCAAGCATCGGGCCGCCGCTGGGCGAGCGGGCGAGCATCTCGCCGATTTGCGCGATCTCACCGCCAGGGATGGCGATCCCGGCCAGCTCGGCGCCGAGGAACAGGCCGCGGGCCACTTCGTCGAGGACGGCCTCGTCGATCCGGTCGGTTGCGATGTAGTCGAGCAGCGCCAGCGGCACCGCGCCGACGCAGATCAGGTCGTTGACGTTGTTGGCCACGCAGTCGACGCCGATCGGCTCCCAGTGGTTCGCCTCCTCGGCCAGCATGATCTT